>PLRJ01000092.1 GCA_003163855.1 Bryobacterales bacterium
AAGAAGAATAGCGTTCTCTACAACCCAACGCGCCAACGCCGCACCCTAGCTGCGTCCAAAAGGCGCTTTACAAGCCATTCACCCCGTCCATTTTCGATATACTCAACCCAAATGAGCGGTCCCCAAGCCCAGATCACCCGTCGCCCCCCCGCATGGCAGCAGTTCGCCCCTTTCCTCGCCCTTATCCTATTTACCTTCACCCGCGTAGCCGCCGCCACACCAAATGTAGATTTCGACCGCCAAATCCGTCCTATCCTCTCGGACAACTGCTTCACCTGCCACGGGCCTGACGAAAAACGCCGCATGATGGGCCTCCACTTCGACACCAAAGACGGAGCCTTCGGCAAAGCCGGCATCATTGTCCCGGGCAACTCCGCCGCCAGCAAGATGTACCTCAAGATCAGCAATCCCGACATTGCCCAGCGCATGCCACCCGCCTCCACCGGTCGCAAACTCACCCAAGCGCAGATCGATCTGATTAAAAACTGGATCGATTCCGGCGCTAAATGGGAAACTCACTGGGCCTACGCCGTTCCCGTTCGCCCTGATCTGCCCGCCGTCAGCAACCAAGCCTGGCCCAAAACCCCCATCGACCGCTTCGTCCTCGCCAAGCTTGATAAAGAAGGTCTCCATCCGGAAGCCGAGGCGCCTAAGTCCGTCCTGCTTCGTCGAGTGACATTCGATCTCACTGGCCTTCCTCCCACTTCCTCCGATCTCGACTCATTTCTCTCCGATAATTCTCCCAACGCTTACGAAAAGGTCGTCGATCGTCTCCTTGCCTCTCCACACTATGGCGAGCGCATGGCCGTGCCCTGGCTCGATCTGGCCCGCTACTCCGATACGCACGGCTATCACATCGACAGCCTGCGCGAAATGTGGCCCTGGCGCGACTGGGTGATTCAAGCCTTCAACAGCAACATGCCGTATAACGAGTTCACCGTCGACCAACTCGCAGGCGATCTCCTTCCCAACGCAACACAGTCCCAGCGCATAGCCACCGGTTTCAATCGCAACCATATGATCAACTTCGAAGGCGGGGCCATACCAGAGGAGTATCAGAACGAGTACATCGTCGATCGCATTGAAGCTACTTCCACAACCTGGCTTGGTTCCACCCTAGGCTGCGCGCGCTGTCACGATCATAAGTACGATCCCTTCACCCAGAAAGAGTTCTACAGCTTCGGCGCCTTCTTCAACGCCGTCCCTGAAAAGGGTTTGGACGGCCAGAAAGGCAATGCCGCGCCCTTCCTGCAACTGCCCAATGAGCAGCAGGCTGCTATGAAGAAGGCGTTGCTGGATGCCATTCATAAACAGGATGCCGCTGTTGGGTCAGCCGAACGCGAATGGGAACAACAGCAGCGCGAGGTCCCGGTCTCCGACGTCACCTCCGGCCTCACCGACGAATATCTCTTCGACGATTCACTCACCAACCGCATGAACGAGTCCGCAGCGGCTAAATTGGTGACCGGCAAACTGACCTACGTGGACGGCCGCAACGGTCGCGCCGCCGATCTCGAAGCCGAACCTCAGCTTTCCATTCCAGCCGTGGCCCAACTCTCAACCGCCCAGCCTTTCTCCATCACCTTCTTCCTCAAGCCCGGCGGACCATCCGGCATGTCCATCCTTCAGAAGTACGAAGATCCGGCCAAGAAAGGTCAAGGCTACGAAATAGCCCTTGATTACTGTTCCAAAAACAACTGCAATGTCATCGTCAAAATGACCGGCTCAACAGCCGACTCGCTGCTCTCGATCAAGACCCAGCATGGTCTCGAACTCGAGGCATGGAATCACCTAGCCGTCACCTACGATGGTTCCGGCAGCGCCAAAGGCATCCAGGTTTATGTCGATGGCGTTAGCGTGCCCATCGACACAATAAGCAACACGTCCTTCCAGGCGGCATTCGACAAAGGACTGCTGCAGATAGGCGACAAAGACTGGGGCACGCCGCTCAAAGGCCAACTCAGCGATCTGCGCTTCTACCAGCGCCGCCTTTACGCGAGCGAGGTCCTGCAACTGGGCTTGCTCGCACCGCTTCGTCAGGTCATCGAACGTCCCGTTGAAAAGCGTTCGGAGGCCCAGCAGAAATGGCTCCGCAAGTACTTCCTGGCGCAAGTCGCCAGTCCGCGTGAAACCAATCTAGATCGCGATCGCGCCACTCTGCAGCGCGGGCTCGATCAACTCAATCGAGAAATCCCCTCCACCATGGTGATGGCCGATATGGATAAGCCGCGCCCAACCTATGTACTGCGGCGCGGCGACTATCAGCTCCGCGGCGATGAAGTCACTCCCACTGTCCCCGCCGTGCTGCCCCCGCTTCCGAAGGATGCGCCCTTAAATAGGTTGACGCTCGCCAAATGGATTGTCGATCCTGCCAATCCCCTCACCGCGCGCGTCGCCGTCAATCACTTCTGGCAGATGTACTTCGGTCTCGGTATCGTCAAAACCAGTGAAGACTTTGGTTCGCAGGGTGACCCGCCCAGCAATCAGGCACTGCTCGATTGGATGGCCACTGAATTCATTCGCACGGGCTGGGATGTCAAGGCCATGCAGAAGATCATCGTTATGTCCGCCGTCTACCGTCAGGATTCCAAAGTTTCACCCCAGCTTCTCGAACGCGACCCGGAGAATCGTCTCCTGGCCCGTGGCCCGCGTTTCCGCCTGCCCGCCGAGATGATTCACGATCAGGCCCTCGCCATCAGCGGCCTTCTGACAACCAGGATCGGCGGCCGCAGCGTTTCGCCTTACCAGCCAAAAGGCTTGTGGGAGGAAATGGCTTTCGGCGGTGAATTCACCGGCCAGACCTACGAACAAAGTCACGGCGAAGACCTCTACCGGCGCGGTATGTACACCATCGTCAAGCGCACCGTGCCTTATCCCGGCTTGAACACCTTCGATGCGCCCGATCGCGAAAAGTGCACGGCGCGCCGCACCACCACCAATACCCCGCTGCAGGCGCTAGTATTGCTGAACGATCCAACCTATGTCGAAGCCGCGCGCGTGCTTGCCCAGCGCGATCTCGCCGAAGCCAAGCCTACTGAAGCCGAACGCATCCGCTACATCTTTCGTCTGGCTACCGATCGCGATCCTTTGCCAGCCGAAGAAACAATCCTCGATAAGCTCTATCAACGTGAACATGCGCACTACGCCGACGCCAAAGAAGCCGCAAAGAAACTGCTGACCGTCGGCGAAACCAAGCCCGACCCCCGCTTCGATCCAGCCGAACTCGCCGCCTGGACGCTTGTCGCCAGCGCTGTTCTGAATATGGACGAGTCAATCACCAGGAACTGAGAAACACCATGGACCCAATCCGCGAACGGGAACTCATACTTACACGCCGCCAGCTTTTTGGCCGCACCAGCAAAGGCATAGGCGTTGCTGCGCTTGCCGGCTTGCTCGACCCCGCACTCTTCGGCGACACTCCCGCCTCGGCTGCCAAATTCGGTGGCTTGCCTGATCTGCCTCACTTCGCTCCCACAGCGAAACGCATCATCTATCTCCATCAATCGGGAGCGCCCTCGCAAATCGATCTGTTCGACTACAAGCCCAGCCTGAAAGACTTCGCCGGCAAGGAACTGCCTGAGTCCATTCGCGGTGGACAGCGCATCACCGGTATGACCTCGGGCCAAAACTCGCTGCCCGTCGCCCCGTCCATTTTCAAGTTTGATCGTGCCGGCCAAAACGGCACCTATATAAGCGAACTGCTGCCTCACACCGCGAAAATTGTCGATGAGATCACACTCGTTAAAACCGTAAACACCGACGCCATTAATCACGATCCCGCCATCACCTTTATTCAGACCGGTTTCACCCAGCCCGGCCGCCCCAGCATGGGCGCCTGGGTCACTTACGGACTCGGCAGCGAGAATCAGAACCTGCCGTCCTTCGTCGTGCTGTTGTCTCAAGCCAACGCGTTGAATCGCGACCAGCCTCTATTCACCCGCTTGTGGTCCAGCGGCTTTCTTCCATCCAAATATCAGGGAGTTCGCTTCCGTGCCTCCGGCGATCCCGTTCTGTTTCTCGCCAATCCCGATGGCGTGGATGCCGAAACCCGGCGCGCCATGCTCGATTCTGTCGGCGAACTGAATCATATAACCGAGCAGACCTATGGCGATCCCGAAATCGGCGCGCGCATCGCCCAGTACGAAATGGCTTATCGCATGCAATCGTCCGTTCCCGAGTTGAATGATCTTTCCAAGGAACCGGAGAGCACCTTCGAACTTTATGGGCCGGATTCGCGCAAGCCCGGCACCTATGCCGCCAACTGCCTGATGGCGCGCCGCCTTGCCGAGCGTGGCGTTCGTTTCGTCCAGCTTTACCATCGCGGCTGGGATCAACACAACGATCTGCCGCGCGATCTTGCCCTGCAATGCAAAGGGACTGACCAGGCCTCCGCTGCGCTCGTCACCGATCTAAAGCAGCGCGGACTTCTGGATGACACCCTCGTCGTTTGGGGCGGGGAATTCGGGCGCACCGTTTACTGCCAGGGACAACTTACCGGCACAAATTATGGCCGCGATCATCATCCGCGCTGCTTCAGCATGTGGTTCGCCGGCGGTGGCGTGAAACGCGGCAATGTAGTCGGCGAAACTGACGACTATTCCTACAACGCCATCAGCGATCCGGTACCGATTCATGACGTGCAAGCCACCGCGCTGCACTGTATGGGCATAGACCACACTCGACTTACTTACAAATTTCAGGGCCGCCACTTCCGCCTTACCGACGTGGCTGGACAAGTTAACAAGAAGATACTCGCATGAGCACATCACGAAGAAGCTTTCTCGGACGTTTCGGCACAGGTCTCACCGCGCCCCTGGTTCTGGGAGCTACCAACAAGTCCGGCACCAGGAAACCAGTTGTCGGCGAAGGTGCCCACACCTACGAAGTCACGCATGATTGGGGTGCGCTTCCCGCCGGTATCCGGTACGGCAATACTCACGGCGTGTGCGAGGACTCGCACGGCCACATTTACATTCACCACACCGTTTACGAAACCAGCGAAAAGTCCGACACGATGGTTGTCTTCGACCATAAGGGCAAGTTTGTAAAAAGCTGGGGCGCGCAATTCAAAGGCGGAGCGCACGGACTACACATCAGAAAAGAAGGATCGCAGGAGTTTCTATACCTCTGCGATACCAAACGCGCCATTGTCGTTAAGACCACGCTCTCTGGCGAAGAAGTCTTCACGATCAACTACCCCAAGGAAGCCGCTCCTTACGCGACCCCCATCAAGTACAGTCCAACCAACGTAGCCATTGCGCCTAACGGCGACATCTACGTTGCCGATGGCTATGGTTCCAGCTACATCAATCAATACGACAGCGCCGGCAAATACATTCGCACCTTTGGGGGCCCTGGCAACCAGCCGGGACAACTTTCCTGCCCGCACGGTTTAATTGTTGACACGCGCGGCAAGGACCCGATCCTGATGGTCGCCGATCGCAGCAATAAACGGCTGCAAAGATTCTCGCTCGATGGCCATCATATCGACTTTATTGAAGACGTTCCCGCTCCCTGCCACTTCAATATCTATAAGAACGGCGACGTTGTGATGCCCGATCTTTTTGCGCGCGTGACGCTGTTCGACCGTGACAACAAAGTGATCGTCCAACTCGGTGACGATTCGCACAGTGAATACATGAAAACGCGCAAAATGACTCGCGATCATTTCCAGCCAGGCAAGTTTGTTTGCCCGCACGGTGCTTGCTTCGATCACTCCGGCAACATCTATATAGTCGAGTGGGTAGAAGTAGGTCGCGTAACTCAACTTCGCCGGGTCGCCTGAGTGTACTCCGTTTTACGTTTGTCGATTTTCACAAATAGTCCTAGAACTGTTGGTAAACAAGAAAATCTTTACTGCGTCCTGAACTGTTGACACGCGTAAACGATAGTTGTAATTCTTGTTTCAAAGGAATATAGTGAGCTACTCTGCGTACCCAACATACGTGCGCTTGCCAAGTTCCTGGCTTTTGAATACGACGCTTCGAGGTCTGTTAAAACGCTTATGAAACTAGATGATCCCCACGGATTCGATCCGCGTAACAAGGTGGTCAGCTTCCGTCTCTCCGACGGCGAATATGAACTGGCGCAGGAATTCTGCAAGGCTAGTGGCTATCGTGGCATGTCCATGCTGGCCCGCTCCGCCTTCCTCGCCTATATGCCGCACAAGCCGGAAAACGGTGTTGAGGACGATCCCGCACTCCTCCAAACCGAACTAAAGTCACTGCATATGGAGTTGGCGAAGCTCATCGCTTCGCTCAGCAAAATCCGTCAGCATCTTGCTCCTGAGAGCCATGCACCCGAAACTCCGGCGCCGAATGCCAAGTACATGGAGGCTTCCGGCTCCAGCATCTCTTAAGCTTAAATTTGAATGGAAACAAACCGCGCCCTCCCGGTGCCAGTGACTACCGGTGCCGGAGGGCTTAAGATGGATTCCATAGACGGTGCTCTCATAGAAAATAGCTTTTCGGAATTTATGCGCCGGCTTTGGTCTGCCCGATGGACTCTGCTCAAGGTGACTGCCGCTGGCGCAGCGCTTGCGTTCCTCATTGGGTTGCTGCAAACCCCGCTGCATCTCGTGCATGCCTCACTGGAAGTGCAGGCCATGGACGACAAGTTTTCCGATTACTCCAGCGATTCAGGCTCCGACACCAGCATTCGCGCCTTGTCCGATGTGCAGACTCAAATCCGTATACTGACGAGTCATGCCCTGGTAGAGCGAGCGCTGAATAAACTGCCGGAAGCGGATCGCGAGAAACTTCTGAGCGTTTCCCGCTTCGGTTGGAAAAAGCTGAGTTTCGATGAATCCGTAGATAACATTCTTAAGCGCCTTGAGGCTCGGCCTTCCGCCCAGGCGCGGATTATTGATGTCACATTTCAGTGCAGGAATGCGGTCGCTGGTGCTGCCTTCGTGAATGGACTGGTCCAGGAACTAGCCGACTATACTTTGGAACGCCGTTGGAAAACCAGCCAGCGCACGCAAGCTTGGCTCGAGCGCGGACTGGATGACTTCCGGCAAAAACTGGAGCAATCGGAGCGGGAAGCTGAAGATTATGCGCGCGCCTCTGGAGTAGCCGCAGCCAGTGCCCGCAACTTCGACCAACGTCCACAACCCGCCGCTCGAACGACTTCGAATGCGGCAGCGCTTGTCGCCTCCGATCAGCAACTTAAAGCTCTGCGAGGCCGTCTCGCCGTTTTGAACAAGCAGTTGGACGATCTTTCCGCCATCTACTCGCCTCAAAATCAAGTAGTGATTAAGGTCCAAGAACAGATCAATGCCACCCGTGCCGCCTATGACAAGCGCAAGTCGGTGGTAACCGCCTCCGCCCGCGAGCGTGGACCGCAGGCGCTTGAAGATGTTTATATAGAACCTGTGCGCCCCGCGGCCTCAGAGGATGCGGCGAAGCTGGCTCACTACAATACGTTGCAGCGCGAAGTGGAAGCCAACCGCCACCTGTTTGACACCATGACCGCGCGCGTTAAAGAGGCCAGCGTCGCCAGCGCCATGCAAGCCAGCAATATTCTTGTGGTAGATCCGGCTTACCCCAATCCAGTCGTAAGCAGACCGAACCAATGGCTGTACGGTCTTTTTGGCGCCCTAATTGGTCTGTTTGCGGGCTTGGTGTATGTGTCGGTAAAACATCGAATGTCATCCACATTTGCCGGTCCCGCCAATGTCAGCCGCTATCTCGGCATTCCGCTGCTGGGCGCAATTCCCATTGATCGCTACACGCGCAAGCTTCCAGTTACGCCCCCGGGAACAGAACGTGCCCCGATGCTGCATCTTGCGTTCGACAAAGGGTTGCAAACCGCGGAGTCTTACCGCTCTATCAGATCTTCCATTCTGCGCTCCCTTGAACAAAGGACCCATCCATGGCGCCTGCTTTTTATTAGCGCCGGAACTACCGAGGGCAAGACCAGCGTTATCTGTAACCTGGGCGCCGCACTAGCCGGAGCGCAGCGCAGAGTTTTACTTGTCGATGGCGACTTGCGTCATCCAACGCTGCACCAGATCTTCGGCATGGAAAACGAAAACGGCTTAGTCGAGTTTCTCGGCAAGCAGCTTCCCGCTTCTGCCGCCGATTCGCGCCAGTTAATCCGCGCCACGCAAATACCCGGTCTCTATGTTCTCACCGCCGGCCGCCCCGGCGTCAACGCTCCGGAAATACTGGCATCTTCGCAGTTGTCGCTGTTATTAAGTGACCTGATGAAGGGCTTCGACTTGGTGTTGTTGGACTCGCCGCCGATTCTGCCCTATTCCGATGCACGCAGCCTCGCACGCCAAGCCGACGGCGTCATTCTCGTCGTCCGTGCGAATGTCACGGAAAGACAGGCAGCCATTAAAGCCCGCGATACGCTTGCGCAGGATGGAGCTGATATCGTTGGGGCCATTCTTACCGAGTGGAACGCGGACGCCGATACTTTACGCTTTCAGACCGGCTATAAAGAAGCCGTTTAGCGGTTCTCAGGCCAAGGCCGCTTTAATGAACGGTATCCCCTGCACGCCGTGAAACTGGTGACCGCCGCTGAAAATCTCCTGCTGCGCTCGCTCGGGCACGCCGAAAACTTCGTACACCTTTTTCACCTTCTGGAATGCAGCCCGCGTAGCGTGTACGGGAAAGATATGGTCTTGGTCGCCGCCTTCGGAAAAGAAATGCCTGGGCGCGATCAGGCCAGCGACGTCATAATTTTCGGCCCAGTTCAGTATGCCTGGAACGTAGTTATCTATGCAGTGAGGAACGCTCATAATGCTGTCCCGAAACGTGTTCAGATAACCGCTCACCATCGCCGCCTTGATGCGCGGGTCGAGTGCGGCCGCGAATTGTGTGCAAGTTCCGCCGCCTGAAATACCCATGCAGGCGATGCGCTTGGAATCCAGTTCCGGGCGCGCTCCTATCCAATCGATTGTGCGCATCACATCGAAAACTCGCCAGCCAATCATGCTTTCGCCCAGCAGCAGCGCCGAACCCGCGCTTGGCTGGCAGTCCGTAACGGTCTGGCCTTTCAATTTGGTGGCCGCGCTGCGGCGGCAGCCGAACGCCATGGGCTCGATAGCCACCGCCGCCATGCCCTGCTTCACAACCTGGACGGCGAAATCGTTCGCGTAGGAAGGCTTGCCGGTGCGGTCTTTGCCGTCCTCTCCAATGGCGACGATGTCGTCGGCTCCGCGCCCATGACCCGTTACACAGATGACAGTCTTGAATGGCGGCGTGGTTGCTTTGGGTGTAAGTAAATAGGCCTGCACGCCCACGCCCGGCTTGCTTTCGAACACCAGGCGCTCCCGCCGGTAATCGGGAAACTCTCGGACTTCCGTAGTTTCCGCGTTCAGCGCACCGCCCGTGGCCGGCAACCCGCCTAAAAGTTCCGTGATCTTTACCCGCAGTTGCCGCTGCCAAAGTTCAGCCTCGGCTCTGCTCGTAGCTTGAAACGTCATGCGCAGCGGAGCGGATGAATACCGCTGCAGGGTGTAATAGATAGGATCAAAATCCCTCGGCGTCACTGCGTCGTTATCGTGTGTTGCGGCAGCTAGCAGGGCGGGTGAGGCGGAAAGTCCGGCGACCGCCAAACCAAGTTGACGGCGCGTGATACGAGAGGCCATGGCGCAATTATATTGCGGTAGCTTCTAACAGCATGGAGCGCGATGGCAGAGACACCGAAAGCGGCGCCTTAAAGTGGAACGTGTTGCCCACTCCAAGCTTGCTCTCAACCCAAATTTCCCCGCCAACCAGACGTGCCGTTCGGATTGCCGCATACAGGCGTTGTGCGCCTTGTTCGAACTGTTCGGGGGCAATCTTTTCTGGCTCGTCCGAGGCCTGAAACGCTCTCTTGAATTCCGCCGATAGCAATCCCATGCCAGTGTCGGTGATGGAGAAGTGAACATACGACTCCCCTTGGGAATTCATGCTGGTTCCCACACGCAGGTAAACGCTGCCACGCGGTGTCAATTCGATGGCGTTTTCCAGCAGGTTGAGTACAATGTGCCTCAGCTTGCGGGGATCGCCCACCATCGACTGCACGGACTTGGGAAAGGCTGAAATGATCAGCGTCAATCCGCGTGCTTGCGCCTGCCGCCCGGCTATCTCCGCTAGCTCTCTTACAAACAAAGGCAGCACAAACGACACCTTGTCAAGGTGTTCACTCTGCCTGCCCGGCTGCTCCGGCAGTAGCAGTTGTGCCGGGGCCTCTTCAAGCGAAGCATTCAACCGAATCAGGTCCATGTCAGTGCTGGCCTTTGGGGCTTCGATTTTATCGACCGAGCCCGCCTTCAGACGTAAGGCCTTTCGCATTTTCCGAACGCGCCGCAAATGCAATCCATAAAATATGCTGAGCATCAGCGAACAGCAGCCTACATAAAATGGAACCGTTGCATAGTAATGCGGAGGCAAAACAACATCTAGGGGTTGCGCTTCCGACATCCAGTGCCGTCCGTCGCGGCTGGCCGCCACCCGAAATTTGTACTCTCCGGGCGGCACGTTGGTATAACGCGCACTCTGCTCCATTGTCGGAGCATTCCAGCCATCTTCCAGGCCGGACATCCAGTAGCGATAAATAGGGTGACTGCCAAAAGCGAAAGAGGGCGCGGCGTACTGAAGCGTAAGAGAATTCTGAGCCGGCTGCAGAGTCAACTGGCCGAACGCTACGGTCCAATTTCCATTTATCGACACACGTTCCAGGTTTACAGCCAGTGGGGTCATGTCGTACGACAGTTCCTTTGGATTCAGGACGGACAGGCCGGCCTCAGTAGGGAACCACAGCCGTCCGTCTTGAGTGCGCGCGCCTGCCGGTTGAAAGCCTCCGCTGCACTCGCGCGTGCGCATTCCGTCGCCGGTGCCATAAAGCGTGTAATCGATTCCGGGAGCACCGTCCGAAACAGTCTCGTTCAGGCTGCTCTTGGCCAGGCTGAAGATGCCCCTGGTAGAGCTCATCCAAAGGCGGCCGCAGCGGTCGTCAAGTATCTGGTAAATAGTGTCGTCGGGCAGCCCTTGTGCTGTGCCGAACGCCGTAAAGCGTCCGCTGGCGAAGCGCACTAATCCCGCGCTACTCGTTCCCAGCAGAATCTCGCCTTCGGTGTCTTCCGTTATCGCCAGTACAACGTCGTCGGGAAGCCCGTCATGCGAATTATACGAAGTGAAATGTCCCTCCCTCAAGACAGCGAGACCGCCGCCGTCCGTGCCGGCCCACAGCGCACCATCGCGGCTCTGGTGGATAGAGAGAACATGGCTGGAGGGAAGTCCGTCGTCCACGGTGTAAGTAACGAAGCGGCTGCCGTCGTAATGCGTTAATCCGCTGCGCGATCCAATCCATACATCGCCGTTTCTATCAGTGAAGAGACAGTGAACAAAGCTCGACTGCAGCCCCGGCTGATCGGGAACGGCAGCAAATTTCTTGGCTTTTGGCCCCAGTCGCGCCAAACCCCTGCGCGTACCGGCCCAGATAGTGCCGGAGCCATCCTGCGTGATGGACGATACCAGTTCATCCGGCAGCCCTTCATGCACGGCATACCGGTCGCTGCCGCCCTTCCTGAAGTGCACCAGGCCCTGGTTCGTCCCTATCCACATGGTCTGTTCGGCATCCTCGAAGACCGGCAGGATGACATCGGAGGGAAGCCCGGAGGATTGGGCCAAAGTTAAAACGGCGTTGTTTCGCAGGCAGGTTGCTCCGCGCGAGCTGGTGCCTATCCAAAGCCCCCCTTCGCGGTCTTCCATGATATTCAGGACGGCGATGCCGCGGCTGGATCCGGGCGTCGATAAGGCTGTTACCTTGCCGTTGACAACGCGATTAAGGCCGCCGTTCAGTGTGCCCACCCAAAGCGCGTCGGCTGAGTCTTGAAAGATGGACGTAACCGTGTTATCGGTCAATCCCTGGCGCGATGAGTAAGTGGTGCTGTATCCCGTTTTTCCTGGTTGCCATGCCATCACGCCGTACCCATTGGTCCCCAGCCATAGGTTGTGATGAAGATCCAAGTACATGCTCCGAATGAAGTTTGGTGTCGCTGGATTGTTCTGCATCAGCGGCAGGAACTTACCGCGTTCCATCACATTAAGGCCGCTGCTGGTGGCCACCCAGAAAGTCCCGCTCGCGTCGCTCGCCATCGCGACAATGGAATTATCCAGCAAACCTGAAGCTGCCATGGTGTACGTCTGAAAGACGCCGCCGCTAAACCGCACCAGGCCGCTATTCTCCGTTCCAATCCAAACGTTGCCTTTCGCATCCGCGTGTAAGCATCGAACAGAATTGCCTGGAACACCGTTTTGCGTCAGAAACGGTTCAAACTCGCCCTTTCGGAAGCGCGAGACACCGCCGCCGCGCGTACCTACCCATAAGTCGTTTTCGCTGTCTACGGCCAGGCTTGAGATCTGGTTGCTCATCAATCCGGAAGTATGTTGCTTGTCGAACACGGTGAAATTACGCCCATCGAAGCGCGCCAAGCCATTTTCCGTCCCGAACCACATATAACCGTCGGGCGTTTGAATCATGGCCGTAATGGTATTCTGCGGCAGCCCGCTGTCGATATCCCAAGTCCTTCTCACATAAGCATTTAAGCTCTTTGCAGGATCAAGCGCCGCCCCCAGCGACGACGCTTCTATGAACAAAAGAACGAGCAGGACAAAACGCATGCATTGATAGAGTGGCTAAAGGCCGCTACCTCTCTGCATAAACACGGTGAACAGAGGCGAACAAACGCCCTATTTTGATTTAGCTTCCAGTTCCGCCCAGCGTTCGTAGAGTGCGTCCACGGCGGCCTGAGCTACTTCCAGTTCCTGGTGCGCTTCTGCGATTCGTTTAGGATTGCTAACCACCTCCGGATGTATCATCGCCTGCCGCTTGGCCTCCAGAACCTCTTCCGCGCTCTCGACGCGTTCTTCTATCGTCTCCAGATCTCTATTATCCATGTAGGACAGCTTCTTCTTCGCCGGTGCGGAACCGGCCGCGGCTTTCGGATTCGCAGCCTTTGCTTTAGCCTTCCTACGTTCGCTTTGCCACGCTTCCCACTGCGAATAGTCTGCGAACCGCCCCGCATTGCCCTCGCCGTCGAAGCCGAAGACAACCGTCGAGACCCGGTCAAGCATGTAACGATCGTGCGTCACCAGCACCAGCGCGCCCGGAAACTCCACCAGGCTCTCTTCCAGAATTTCAAGCGTAGGAATGTCCAAGTCGTTCGTCGGTTCGTCTAGCAACAGCACGTCGGCCGGTTCCAACATCAGGTTGGCGATCAGTACGCGCGCCCGCTCGCCTCCCGACAATCGGCTAACGGGCTGGAAAAGCTGGTCGCTGGCAAACAGAAAACGCGACGCCCAAGACGCCACGTGAATCGTGCGGTCCTGATAGATCACCGAATCTCCATAGGGTGACAAGGCTTCCTTCAACGTCAAGGTTGTGTCTAGCTCGCGGTTCTGGTCGAAGTAGACCATGCGCAGATTCTCCGCACGTCTCACCTCGCCCGCTTGTGGCGTAATTTCGCCGCGCATCAGCCGCAGCAAAGTCGTCTTCCCGCTACCGTTCGGACCGACCAGCCCAATACGCGTTCCGGCAGTCAGCACAAAATCCAGCTTGTTCAGCAGTTGCTTCGATTCGTAGCCGTAACTGACATTGTCGAATTCAATCAGGCGCTTGGTCTTTCTGTCCGAAGCGGAGAAATCGATGCCGGCGCTTGAAGTTCGGCTGCGGTTTTTCAAGTCGCTAAGCTCGCCTATCAGTTCGTAGGCATTATCAATGCGTGCCTTCGCCTTGGTGGCGCGCGCTTTTGGTCCGCGGCGCAGCCATTCCATCTCAATACGAACGCGATTTTCCAGCGCTTCCTGGTGCTTCGCCTGTGCCGCCAGAAACTCGCCTTTCCGCTCCAGAAAAGTGCTGTAGTTGCCTTGTGCGCGAAACAATCCGTCCGCGTAGGCTCGATTGAGTTCCGCCATTGATGTAGCCACATTTTCCAGAAAGTAACGGTCGTGGCTGACAACCACCGTGGCGAAGCGGCCGTTTTGCAGAAGTTTTTCCAGCCACTCAATTCCAGCCAGATCGAGGTGATTCGTAGGCTCATCCAGTAGCAGAATGTCAGGATTGGTAACCAGAGCCTGCGCGATGGCAACGCGTTTGCGCCAACCGCCGGAAAGCGTCGCTGCCTCCGCGTCGAAATCCGGAAAACCCACTCGGCCCAGCGTTTCACCTTCGCGCGCGCCCCATTCGCCTGCCGGAACTTTGGCATCAGCCAACGCTTTTTGCAGAATCTGGCGGATAGAATCGCCCGGTGCAAATTGCGAATCCTGCGCCACGTAGCCAAGCCGCGTGTTTTTCCGCAGCGCCACTTCGCCGCTATCGGGCGTGCGCCGGCCGCCTAACAACTCCAGCAGGGTTGACTTGCCCGAACCATTCGGTCCGACGATGCCGAGACGATCGCCTTCCGACACGTTGAAGGAGATATCTCGAAACAGCGGATTAGCGCCATAAGTTTTAGTAAGGGATTGAACGTTTAGTAAGAGCGCCACTACTCTATGTTCTTACGGGCGGACTTTAAGGGAGGTCAGGCGGTTTTTAGAACGCTGCTTTTCGGCGCCGTCATCACCAAGCGCCCGTGTTGCACGCCCTTGGTGCCGATCAGCAAATCGGCAAACTTCTGGACGCGTTTGGACGGTCCCTTCACCACGATGGCTTCGAGACAAGTGTCGTGATCCAGATGGGCGTGCGTCGTCGAAATAATCAGATCGTGGTTGGCGTGTTGCAGGTCGGTTAGTCTCTCCGGAAGAAGCCGGGAATGGTGATCGTAAATCAAAGTTACTGTACCAACCACAAAGGTTTCAGGAGACTCCACCATCGCGCTAACCAGCCGGTCGCGAATCAGGTCGCGAAACGCTTCCGAGCGGTTTGTATAGCCGTGTTTGGCGATGAACTGATCAAAACGAGTCAACAAGTCTGAGTCGATGGCTACGCCGATGCGGCTGAGAATTCCCATTTAACATTCTCCGAGCACTCGGCCATTAGCGTAGCAGTTCGTGAGCGGCCTTCGAGACCAAAACCTGATTGGCTCGCGGCATCAAACGCCACTTGTGTTCCGTGGAACTTTTCGCCGCCTCGGCATCGGCAAGTTTCAGCAGATGCAGCAAGTTGTCACCCGTGTCGGTATTCAAAACCATGCAGCGCGGCATGGCCATCTTGGGGTCGGCTAGCTTGGCGGAACGGCATTCGACTGAAAAACCGATTTCATAGCCATCTTTCGCGGCACTTTCCAGCAGACCCGGCGTGTAGATTCCATAGGGCCAGGCCAGCATTTCCACCGGGTGGCTCAACTTTGCCTCCAAAGCAGACTTCGATTGCGCCAACTCACCGTCGACATAGTGGTCGTAGCTGGCCGACGCCAGCCGGCGCTGCTGCCTGGAAAAATTAGGATGATCCACGGTATGAGATTCCAAATCAACCAACGGATCTCTTTCAAGACTCGCCACCTGGTCCCATCCCACACAATAAGTTCCGTGCGAGATGCAGGAAGTGACAAGGAACATGGTCACCGGTACATGCAGCGAATCTAAAATTGGCTTGGCGTTGTCATAGAACGACGCGTGTCCATCGTCGAAAGTGATCACTACGGAATGCTCCGCCGGAGCCGCTCCTGTTCCTAGTCTCCAAGCCACAAGATCACTAAGAGGAATAATGCGATAACCATTCGCAGTCAGAGTCATCAACTGATTGCGGAAATTCTCAGGGGTTACCGTGGTAGCGCCTATAGGAGCTTCACGTATACGGTGGTAGCAAAGGATAGGAACGGAGAGATCAGCTGCGCTTAAGCAGCAGATTGTCAGCGCAAGCGGCAGCAGAAGTCGAAGCATAAAAGAACCACGTGGTTTCATCAGTCAATTGCAAGTCTACTAGGGGGGCGTGGGTTTTAAGACGTATTTAATGCGCTGTTAATGGATATGAAAGTTCTAGTAGCCGAGCAAGAATGGTTAGCGGCGCTCGCCAATGTGCCTTTGTGGGTACCTCCAAAGAGGCCGACCATTGTCGTTTCCCCTCATCCTGACGATGAAACTCTGGGCGCGGGAGGCTTAATCGCTTATCAGCGCCTCCAAGGTGTACCGGTTTGGGTCATAGCTGTAACCGACGGTGAGGCTGCTTATAAAGATTACGACAACCTCGGATCCATTCGGCAGAGCGAGCAGAATCAAGCATTAAAACAGCTCAATGTGGAGTCCGATAAAATCATCCGCTTACATCTGCCCGACTCCAGAGTCTCGGAGCACGAGTGCGAGCTGGAGGAAACACTGATTTCTCTTGTAAAAACAGGAAGTCTGGTTGTAGCCCCGTGGAAACGCGACTTCCACCCTGATCATGAGGCTTGCGGTAGAGCCGCTGAACGATTAGTTGAAATTGATGATGTCACTCTTGTGTCTTATGTTTTTTGGACATGGCACCACGGCACAACCTCCTTAGTGACCGATCAGCTTCCGCGGCGTCTGCAGTTGGACCAATCTCTACAAGTTGCCAAGAATGCGGCTCTCGCTTGTCACCAATCTCAACTGAAGTACGACAAGGAATCTCCTATTCTGCCCGAAGAACTTCTCGGCCCGGCGAGGCGCAACTATGAGATCTTCTTCGTCCCAGGAGTTTTTTGACAAGCTCTATAGTGCCGATAGTGACCCTTGGAATTTCGCCACGAGCGATTATGAACTGAGCCGCTACGACGCCGAAATCAGCTTCCTAGAGGGCCGTCGCTTTAAGCGAGCCTTTGAGCCAGGCTGCTCTATCGGAATATTTACCCAGAAACTCGCCACTTTCTGTGATCGGCTGGAAGCCATCGACATTTCGCCCACTGCGGCTTCGTTGGCCCGCAAACGATGCAGCCATCTTAAGAACGTGACGGTACAACAGGGATCGCTTCCACAAGACCTGCCTTATGGAACATTCAACCTGATTGTATTTAGCGAGCTTGGTTACTATTTCGAAGCGCCAGTCTTGCAGGATCTCGGAAGCGAGTTGGTGAAGCGGCTTGAAGTAGACGGCGTGTTTCTGGCGGCTCACTGGCTGGGACAATCCCCTGATCATGTTTTGAGTGGCGACCGCGTCCATGAGGTACTTAGGTGTTTGCCTGGATTAACTTTGACAGCATCCGATCGTCAACCAGGCTATCGAATAGACCGATGGAGCAAAACTTGATGCAACCCTGGCACGTTTGCGTGTTGATACCTGCCCGTGATGAGGAAGACCTGGTATCTCGATGTTTACTCTCAGTGCTTGAAGCTAAGAGAGGACTGGGGAGCTTAGCCACAGTGGACATCGTGATGGTGGTGGATAATTCCACCGACAGAACTTTAGAGCTTGCCCGGGCTCTGATCAAGCGCCACGGAACAGTGCTGCAAGCCAACGCCGGAAGTGTGGGCACGGCCCGTTGCCTGGCCGCAAGGTTGGCGTTGGCGCGTTACAACGGGGCGCTGAACCGATGCTGGCTGGCAAATACCGACGCGGATAGCGTGGTGCCGTTGGATTGGCTAACCCGGCAAGTGAAGTTTGCCGATCAAGGCGTTCAAGTGATAGCTGGAACTGTAAACGTGGACAACTTCGCGGAGCATGGGCCTGATGTGCCGCAAAGGTTCAGGCATTCCTACGAGATTGCGAGCGACGGCTCGCATGGACACGTGCATGGCGCAAATTTCGGAGTGCGGGCGGATATCTATGTTCGGGCGGGAGGATGGGGCCATTTGCCGACAGCCGAAGACCACGACTTGTGGCGCCGCCTAAGAGCTTTGAATGCAGTGACGCGCTCCACCAACAGCGTAGAAGTTATTACCAGCGGACGCCGGCAGGGTCGCGCTCCGCACGGCTTTGCAGACGCACTGGCAGCGCACAACGAAGCACGCCCATGACGCTGCGCCAGCGTCTTCGCGAACTTGAAGCCCGCGGAGCCTTATCTCTTCCAACGCCCGGCTGCGGAAGGACAACAGAACGGCATCGAAGTCTGTTGGAAATCGGACGGGAAGACTTGAGTCTGGCGCGCTTAGCAGAGGCTCATGTCGATGCACTTGCGATTTTGTCGGAATCTGGAGGGCACCATCGCGTTCCAGGAGTGCTCTATGGAGTTTGGGCCTCCGAAAGTAAACAGCACCAACTGACCTTGCGTTGCTCCGATGGCAAGTGGCTGCTCTCGGGCAGCAAGATGTTCTGCAGCGGCGCCGGTCTTATAGACAGGGCGCTTGTCACTGTGCGCACTCCGGAGTCGAGACTGCTGGATGTGAACCTTAGTGGTAAAGAAGACGCAATTACCATCGACTATACCGATTGGAAAGCAAGCGCTTTTGCTGAAACCCAGACGGCAACTGTCAGTTTCAACAACATCGTTGTTGCGGAAGAGGACTTTATCTGCGAGCCAGACTGGTATCTTACCCGGCCCGGATTCTGGCATGGCGCCTGCGGTCCGGCTGCCTGCTGGGCCGGCGGGGCCATCGGTCTGGTAGATTATGCGCTCTCTCATGGTCGTGACGATGCCCACGGACTCGCTCATCTCGGTGGAATGAGTGCCGATGAGTGGGCTTTGCGAGCTTTCCTCGACTCTGCCGGCGAGGAAATCGACGATTATCCGAACGACGCCAAAGCAGCTTGTATCCGCGCGCTCCGGGTCCGTCATTTAGTGGTTCAAGCCTGTAACGATGTGCTAAACCGCTTGCCTCGAGCTTTTGGTCCGAGGCCATTGGCATATGACGCTGATATTTCGAGGCGGTGTCAGGAATTAGCTTTATACATCACACAGTCCCACGCGGAGCGCGACCTGGAGTCACTAGGGCGGCAAGTTCTAGGCAGGTAGCGAGTCAACCGCAGGATAGCCATGCTGCTGGCGTCCTACTTTTCCGTCGTACATGGTGCTGGTCTTGAACAATTCCAGATGTCCATCGCCTGCGTACCCGGCGCACTTGTCCGCCAGTGAGCGCATTTCCGGCTCACTCATCGGGGAAAAGTTCAGGGCGATCTTCAGATTCTGCTCCAGAACGTCCATTGAATCCATACCGCTGATGGTGGTTGCCACCGGCAGGCTCATGGCGTAGCGAAGCGCCTGTTCCGCAGTAACGGCGCCCTTTTTTACCATCTCGCCGCTGCCGCCCATGCTCTTCATGCCCAGAACAGCCATGCCGCGCCGTTGCGCCTCTGGCAGCACCTGCGAGTGAAAACTGCGGAATGTCGCATCGAACGGATTCAGCGGCATCTGCACCGTATCGAAAGGGAAATTATGCGACAAAACCTTCAGGTGTATGGCCGGATCTTTATGTCCTGTGAATCCGACAAATCGAACTTTGCCGTCTTTCTTCGCTTGCACCAGAGCTTCCGCTACGCCGTCGGGAGCAAAAATCATCTCCGGGTCGTTGTCGTAAATCACTTCATGAATCTGCCAAACGTCCAGGTGATCAGTCTGTAGCCGCCCCAGGCTCTCTTCCAGCATCTGCATGGCGACGCGCTTATCGCGCCCGTGTGTGCAGACCTTAGTCATCAGAATCGCTTCTTTGCGGCGACCCTGCAAAGCCCTGCCCAGCCGGGCTTCACTTTCTCCGTCGTGATATTCCCATGCGTTGTCGAAAAAGTTTATCCCGGAATCCAGCGCGCGCTGAACGATTTTGGTGGCTTCTTCCTGGTCCTTTGTGGAGCCAAGGTGAAAACCTCCAACACCAATAATAGAAACCTCCAGGCCGGTTTTCCCGAACGGCCGGCGCGGCACGGAGGAACCGGCACTTGTCTGTCCACTTGCGGCGGTGCTCATAGTCATGATCGCGGCACTCTGCAACAGATTGCGGCGGCTTAGTCCTTCCTGTTTTGACATTTGTTCGCTTTACTTGTAAGGCGGGAAAGGATGGCCCGTGTTATCGGTGGCGCGCAGCATCTCTTTCACTTCCATCTGTTCCGTATCGATAGGAAAGTAATGCGCCAGCCGCGCTTCCGGATTGTCATACTTGAGCGAAACCTTGTACAACTCAAACCGACCGTCCAAAGCCTGCGGGCGACAGCGCGCGCGTAGGGCCTGCATCTCGGTGGTTGTTAGCGGCTCAAAGTTTTGCGCAATCGTTAAGTTCTGCTGCACCACTTCGGGCTTGTCCATCCCGGTAATGGTCGTGGCAACCGGGAGACTCATGGCGTAGCGAAGCATCTCCTCCGCCGAAAAAACGCCCTTAGTCACCGCATCGCCTGCGCCGTTCATCGGCTTCATTCCAAGCGGAGCAATCTTGCGAGCATTCAACTCAGGCAGCACTAGAGTTTCGAAGCTTCGATAATGATAGTCAAACGGATTCAGCGGCATTTGCACTGAATCAAATGGGAAATTAGTCCGGATCATTGCCAGGTGGATTTTAGGATCTTTGTGGCCGGTAAAGCCTGTGAACCGGACCTTGCCCTGCTTTTTGGCCAGTTCCAACGCCTCGGCTGCGCCATTCGGCCGGATGAAAAGTTCAGGGTCGTTGTCGAAGCTGACGCCATGAATCTGCCACAGGTCGAGGTGATCCGTCTGCAGCCGCGTGAGCGATTCTTCCAACATGCTCATCGCCAAATTCTTGTCACGGCCGTGCGTGCAGACCTTGGTCATCAGGAAGACTTTGTCGCGCTTACCCTTCAGCGCACCTCCCATCCAATCCTCGGTCTTGCCGCGGTGATATTCCCAGCAGTTATCGAAAAATGTCACTCCGCCATCAACTGCGGCATCCACAATGCGCTTTGCGGTAGGCTCATCGGTGGCCTGTCCAAGATGATGTCCACCTAAACCAAGCGCGGAGATCTTTACATCAGTCTTGCCAAAGGGACGTAACGGGATCACGTCAGTTTGATGCCGCTGTCCTGGAACGTAAACACTGGCAACATTACCGAACGGCCGTTTTGCTATGCTTGCAGTTTCACCCGCCTTCAAGCGCCTTGCCCGCAACATGAGCTTAAGGCTTAAGCAAAGCCTGTGATGAATGTTCTTGAGTTGACCCGGGCGCTGATCGACATTGATTCAGTGACGCCCAACGAGCGCGAAGTCGGCGACTACCTGTTCGAGAAGCTGAGCCATCTGGCACGGCAGTTCGATGGCAAGGTGGAGCGCATGCCGGTGGAAGAAGGCCGGGACAACCTGTTGGTGCGCTTTGGCGACCCTGTGACGGTGCTCTCCACTCACATGGACACTGTTCCGCCGTTCATTCCGGCGAGCGAGGATGCGACGCACATCTGGGGGCGCGGCGCTTGCGATGTTAAAGGAATCATTGCCGCCATGATCGTGGCAGCCGAAAGTCTGTTGCTGGAAGGCAAACGAAATTTTGGACTGTTATTTGTTGTAGGGGAAGAGCGCAACAGTGCGGGTGCGTTAGAGGCTGCCAAGCACGGCTGTGGCTCGCGCTTCCTCATCAACGGCGAACCCACTGAAAATAAACTGGCGCTAGGCTCAAAGGGCGCGTTGCGGCATGAAATTGTGGCTCGTGGCCGCATGGCTCACTCGGCTTATCCGGAACTGGGCGAATCGGCCATCAACAAATTGCTGAATGCCCTGGAACGTATTCGCAAAATTGAAATGCCTGAAGATCCTATATTGGGAAAAAGCACGTTGAACATCGGTGTGATTTCAGGCGGCCGCGCACCGAATGTCATTGCCGACGAGGCGCGTGCTGAGGTGTTCGTTCGTGTGGTGGACGATGCGTCGGGACTTCGGAAAGCCATGCTCGCCGCCGCGCAGCCTGACGCCGAGGCCAAGGAAGTGTTGTTTATTCCAGCCGTGCATCTAGGTTCGCTAGATGGCTTTGAAACTACGGTGGTTGCCTACACGACTGACATTCCAGCGCTTGGCGATGCCTGGGGTAAGCCGTTTTTGTTCGGCCCCGGCACCATTCATGTGGCGCACACATCGGAGGAGCGCATCGCAAAAGCGGAGTTGCAGGCCGCCGTAGGTGCTTATAAGGAATTGGTAGAAAGGCTGGCGCGCTGAGGCGGCGTCTGCGGAGTTATGAACACGATTGAAGTTGGAGTACTTGGTGGCACTGGCATGGTAGGCCAGCACTTTATTCGCTTTTTGCAGGGGCATCCCTGGTTTAAGCTGACTTGGCTTGGCGCCAGCGACCGCTCTGCCGGCAAGAAGTTGAAGGATGCAACGCAATGGCGGCTGGATGGCGAGATGCCAAAAAGCGCGGCTGAGATCGTCGTCTCCGAATGCAAGCCTCAGAACGCACCCAAGCTGGTTTTTTCCGCCATGGATGCCTCCGTGGCCACTGAGATTGAACTGGCCTTTGCCAAAGCCGGCCATTTGGTTGTATCGAACTCACGCAATCATCGCATGGAAGCGGACGTCCCGCTTATGGTTCCTGAAGTGAATCCTGGACATCTGGCACTCGTTCGCGCCCAGCAGCGGCTGCGTGGTTGGAGCGGCATGATCGTTACGAATCCCAACTGTTCAACCGTGACTCTGACCCTCGCTTTAGCGCCGTTAAAACAATTCGGCATTCAGAAAGTGATGGCGGCAACCATGCAAGCTGTCTCGGGCGCCGGCTACCCGGGCGTCGCTTCTATGGACATCCTCGCCAACGTTGTGCCTTATATCGGTTCCGAAGAAGAGAAGATGGAATCGGAGACGCAAAAAATTCTCGGGAGTTTGGACGGCGCCAGAATTGAGCCGCTGCCCGCCACTGTCAGCGCGCATTGCAACCGCGTCGCCGTAGTGGATGGCCACATGGTAACCGCGTCAGTCGCGCTTTCCTCCAAGCCCACGCTAGCTGAAGTTCAGGCTGCCATGGAAAGCTTCCAGAGCGTCCCGCAGCAGCGCAATCTTCCGAGTGCGCCGCCCAAGCCCGTGATCTACATGCGGGAGGCAGACCGGCCACAGCCGCGGCGCGATGCCAACCGCGAGAATGGCATGGCCGTCTTCGTAGGCCGCTTGCGCAAGTGCCCTGTGCTCGACTTGAAGTTCGTTGCCTGCGGCCACAACACCATCCGCGGAGCAGCTGGGGCAGCCGTTCTGAACGCTGAGTTGATGGCCTCGGAAGGCTATCTCGATTAGGACGCGCGGGACATGATTGTTATGAAGTTCGGCGGCTCGTCCGTCGAATCGCAGCAGGCGGTTGAACGCGTCGCCGGCATTGTAAAAAGCTATATTGAACGTAAGCCGATTGTGGTTGTGTCCGCTATGGGCAAAACCACTAATAAGCTGCTGCAGGTTGCGCATGAGGCTGCCGCCGGAAGGCGCGATCAGGCTCTGGCGTTGGTTGACGAACTGCGCAGCTACCATCTGCAGCATGGCCTGGCGCTGGCGGGTGCTCATGCGGCTGAATTAGACCGTTACATACGTGCGCATTTTGAATGGCTGGATGAACTGGTAAAAGGCCTCTCGGTAGTGGGTGAACTTTCCGCACGGTCTATGGATGCCATAGCCAGCGTAGGCGAACGGCTGTCGAGCCTGGTCGTCAGCTTCGCGTTTCGCGCCAGCGGATTTAAAAGCCAGCACGTCGATTCCCGCAGCGTCATCCTCACCGATGCTCAATTCACCCATGCCCAGCCCCTGCTGGAGGAAACCTATGCGGCGTTGAAGGAGAAAGTGCAGCCGCTGGCTGAGAATGCCGTTGTTGTTATGGGTGGTTTCATCGCTTCTACCAAAGACGGTCATACAACGACGCTAGGGCGTGGCGGGTCCGATTACTCGGCCGCCATTGTGGGCGCCGGGGTGAATGCGGAAGAGATCCAAATCTGGACTGACGTCGATGGCATGCTGACCGCCGATCCAAGAATCGTCTCAGGCGGCCATCGCGTCAAAAGCCTCTCCTTCGCTGAAGCCGCCGAGATGGCTTACTTCGGAGCCAAAGTGCTGCACCCGGCAACCGTTCTGCCGGCCGTAGATAAAAATATCCCGGTAATGATTCTTAATTCGCGCCGGCCTGAAGTGGCGGGCACTCGCATCAGTTTAACCTCGGTGCCAAGCCGAAATCCTGTGAAGTCCATCTCCTGCAAGAACGACATCACCATTCTGAATATCCGGTCCACGCGCATGCTGATGGCATCCGGATTTATGGTGCGGATCTTCGAAGTTTTTAATCGCCATCGGACAAGCGTTGACATGGTTTCCACCTCGGAGGTGAGTGTGTCGCTCACTGTGGATAATGTCGAGAATCTGGATGCCATCTGCGCTGAGTTGCGCGAATTTTCCGAGGTGACGCTGGAGCAAGGGCAGGCTATCGTATGCTTGGTCGGCGAAAATATCAGGCACACGCCAGGTATCGCTGGACGCGCTTTTCAGGTTCTGTCCGGGACGAATATTCGCATGATTTCACAGGGCGCCTCGGTGCTGAATCTAGGCTTTGTAATCACGGGTTCGGAACTCGCGCCGGTAGTTGCGGCTTTACATAAAGAATTTTTTGCTGAACTCGATCCGAACGTTTTCGACTAAACATCCAGATGCAGAAAACACAAGCACTCGCGCTCGTCGGCTACGGAAAGATGGGAAAGCTGATTGAACAGCTTGCGCCGCAGTATGGTTTCAATGTCCGGCTGCGCCTGGATAGCAAGAGCGGCGGCGATGCCTTTACAGCCGAAAACTTCGACGCTATCGATGCCGCTATTGAATTCTCCACGCCTGAGGCGGCGGCCGCGAACTTGAAGCTGTTGGCCGGCCTGAAGATAGCCACGGTCACCGGTACCACCGGCTGGCTGGAACATCTGGACGACGTTAGCAAAACTTTTAACGACTCGGGCACCGGCCTTGTTTGGAGTCCGAATTTTTCCGTAGGCGTAGCTGTGTTCCAGAAACTGGTGGCGCAGGCGGCTGTGCTGCTGAAAGACGAGCCCGAGTATGGCGCCTGGGCGTGGGAAATTCATCATGACGCCAAGAAGGACGCGCTGTCCGGAACCATTCTTCAACTGGTTAAGACCATGCAGGACGCCGGTTTCAAGCGGCATATCGATGTCGCGTCGAATCGCGCTGGAAAGCACCCCGGAACACACGATATTGGTTTCGATTCGGCCGCTGATACCATTACTCTACGGCACGCGGCACGCAGCCGTGAGGGCTTCGCGCGGGGCGCTCTGAAATCCGCACAATGGATTGTGGGTCGCAAGGGCGTGCACACCTTCGACGAAGTTCTTTTTGGCGCGGCAGATTCTGCGCACTAATTTTTTGGAGGAAGTATGTTCACCGGTTGCGGCACAGCGCTTGTAACGCCATTTCAGTCCGACCTGTCGCTTAATGAGAAAACGATGCGGGCCTTGGTGGACCGCCAGATAGACGCCGGCATCGACTTTCTTGTCCCTTGCGGAACCACCGGCGAAAGCCCCACGCTCACGCACGCCGAGCATCTGCGAATCTGCGAAATAACGGTGGAGCAGGCTCGCGGACGTGTGCCCGTGCTTGCCGGAGCGGGCGGCTATGACACCCGCCACGTCATCCACATGATTGCCGACTTGGCAAAGTTGGGCGTGGACGGCATTCTTTCCGTTACGCCTTACTACAACAAGCCGACGCAGGAAGGTCTCTATCAGCACTACAAAGCGATAGCCGAATCCACGCATCTGCCCATTCTGGTTTACAGTGTCCAGCCGCGTACCTTCGTCAACGTAGACCCGGCCACGCTGGTCCGCCTGTCTGAGATCAAGAACATTGTCGGCGTGAAGGAAGCTTCCGGCAGCATGAGCCAGATGGCGACGATACTGGCCCGTGTGCCCGAAGATTTCATTGTGCTGTCGGGAGATGATGCGGTTGCGCTACCGTTAATCGCGCTGGGAGGTAAAGGCGTTATCTCGGTTGTCTCCAATGAAATTCCCGCCGAGTTCACGCAACTCACCCAGGCGGCACTTAAAGGCGATTTTGAACTGGCACGCACGCTGCAGCGGAAATTCCAGGCATTGATGGAGGTTAACTTCGTAGAGACCAGCCCTGGACCTGTGAAGTTCGCCATGTCCAGAATGGGCTTGTTGGAGCCAACATTTCGCTTGCCCATGGTGCCCCCTTCGGCCGCCTCCCAGAAAAGAGTCGAAGAAGTTCTTGAGCCGCTGGGTTTGCTGGCAGGAGTGCGTGTTTGATCTCGTCCATTGAGAAGCTTTTCGAAGACAAACCCGAAACTTACACCGAAGAAAACAAAACGCTTTTTCTTACGTTTCGCGACCTGCTGAACAAAGGCCAAGTACGCTCCGCTGAGCCGGACGCGGGGCAAACATCCGGCTGGCGTGTCAATAGCTGGGTGAAAAAAGGCATTCTGCTCGGCTTCCGCATCGGCGGTCTGGTGGAGATGGCTGGTCTCAGCAACGTTCCCCAGTTTTTCGATAAATCCACTTACCCGCTGCGCCGCATTGCGCTTGAAGATGGCGTGCGCGTTGTGCCCGGTGGTTCAAGCATTCGCGACGGCTGTTACGTGGCCCGGAGCGTCACCTGCATGCCGCCCATGTATATCAACGTTGGCGCGTATGTGGACGAAGGAACCATGGTGGATTCCCACGCGCTGATTGGAAGCTGTGCGCAAATCGGCAAGCGCTGCCACATCTCAGCTGCTTCGCAAATCGGCGGAGTGCTGGAACCGGTGGGCGCTATGCCCGTCATTATTGAAGACGATGTACTGGTCGGCGGCAACTGCGGCATTTACGAAGGCGCAGTCGTCAAGAAGGGCGCGGTGCTGGGGTCAGGCACCATATTGAACCGCTCGACACCTGTTTACGACCTGGTTCGCGAAAGAGTCTACTCGGCCAGCGACGAGAGTCCGCTGATCATTCCTGAACGAGCCGTCGTCGTCGCCGGATCGCGGATGATCAAAAGCGGCCCAGGCAAGGATTGGGGCTTGTCGCTGTACACGCCCGTCATTGTGAAGTATCGAGACGCCGGCACAGAAGCAAAAATTCAGTTGGAAGATTTGCTGCGTTGACGGCGGCTGGAGCGGCGCTCTCAAGAATCTTCGGACCCGTTGGAGCCTCGCTGCCTTGGCCCGGTTCCTCGGTCACCTCGATGGCGACGATACCGGAGATGTTTGCGGCGTCTGCGTCGTAATAGGCCACTGCTTTCTTCTTGTCATCCACCGTCACCAATCCCGCGCTTACTACCTTCGGGTCTTCTTTACGCAGCATCCAAATCTGATATTGCAATCCCTGTTGCGGGGGCTGCAAATTCGAGGCAACAAAAATCATTTGCGAGTTTTCAACGACAATCGCGTAAGCCACGGGAGGCGGCGTTGTAGCGGCTGCCGATTCAGTCTCCTTTAACTGCAATAACCTGGCGCCGTTTCGGCTCAACGCTTGCAAAATGCGCGAAGTGTCGTCGCGCATTTTGGAACTTCTGTCGTTATCGGCATGCAACTGCGTAAGTTCGGCTTCCGCTGCCGATAAAGCCTGACGGAGGTCGTTAAGTTGCTTGTCATTCGCCAGTCCGCTGGCGGGCGTCGGCTTCTGGCTTAGTAGCCTGTTGCGCTCGCGCTCCTGGTCCAGTTCGAGTTTGTACCTGCCGTTTTCCCGCACGATCAGTTCAAACTCCGCAGTTGCGCGGGAAGCTTCCATTTGGCCCGAATAACGTCCTGCGAACCAGGTCAGCACCAGCAGAATTCCGAGCGCCACACAAATTACCAGCAGGCTGGAAACAAGAATGCGCGGCTCATTCAAAGAACGCGCACGCTTAGGAAAGGTAAGAACGCGTTTGCTTAAGTCCGCAATGCGCACCAACCGCGCGCGAAAATCAGCCGATGGCTCAGCATTGTCCAGCGTTGTTGCGTAGACCAGCCATAAGTTCATGCTGCGCTGAACGCCACGAAGACAAACGGAACACTGCTGTTCAATCTGATCTTCTATCTGCGCACGCTCGTGCTCGTCCAAAAGTCCGAGCACATAACGATCATAAGTGTCCGCTGGAAATCCATTGCAGGACATGCGTTAAACCGGGAACCAAGTTTCGATAAATCTCAGTATACGTGTCGCTGCATCATCAGCCCGAAGCGACCGCGGCAATCGGAGAACCTTCTTCGTAGTGCGCAATCTGGCTGCCGCAGGACAGATCCATTTGCGCAGAGCCGGTTCCTGCTGCGCAGGCCTGTATAACGGCTAAGCCCCAGCCATCTCCGAAAGCTGATTTTGTTTTAGCCGTGATGCCGGAAAGCACAGCTTGCAGTTCTTTCTGGCGCGCCATGAAGGCCAAGTCCAACAGCGGGTTCGCGGTCGTCGAAGTGTCCAGCGCGTTCAACACGGCGGTCAGCTTTGCCGGAATTCGCTGCATCGCATCGCTCCACCACGCAATGTCTATGTAATCGGCGGAAATGGCTCCCACGGTCGCACTGGGCAGCCCTGCAAGACCATCGATCAGGGCGAAATTATTGGGGTTGCCGCTATCGAGCATCGCTTGCCAGATAGTGGGCGATGAGAGTGCCATTGCCCGTGCCGAATCCGTCCCGGAGGTTCGGTCCAGCAGCGCAATTTTTGTGTTCCGCCCAATCTGGTCGAGTTCCGCCTGCGTGCGCGCTACGCGCCTGACCGGATCAGCGTAGAAGATTTGCAGCACTTGGTCGATGCCGTACTGCACATCGATGTAGCACTTGGCGCTGGCGAGCTTCGCATTACTCTGCAGAAACGCATCCCAACTGTTTTCAACCGGGATGCCGAGGGCACGACCCAGCAATATGTACTTACGCAGATCCTGCGGAGCGGGCTTCAAATTGAAGTCCAGGTACGACTGCCTGACGGTAAATGACTTCAGAGCGAGCTTGCCGTTGGCCGAACCTGCGGCGGCTCCATAGGAAATGGTAGCGATGAAATCCTGCGACAGGGCTGCGCGCAGTTTGTCGGGTTTGGCCGCATAAGGCGTGTCGGTAGCCGAGATGCTTTCGGCTTCCGATTTATTTACCAGAACAATCTGACCGTTGCCGTCATGCAGAATGGTGGAGGAACTCAGATAATCGTGAATCGAGGTTGCATTGAAAACACCCAGCAGGTTGAAGGTGATGTGGTGATTCCGCTCCTTAACTTCGCGAACAATGTTGCGAATCTCCTTAGCGTTCGACAAACCCGCGAAAGCCGACCAATCGCCGCGAAGCGCGGACGAAATCGCCTGGTTCGTTTCATCGACAGCCTCCGTTAAATCGATGGAATACACCAGCGCTGCTTCATCCGCAACCGAAGCGGAGCAGCACGCGTTCATCGCCACTGAGAAGCTTTGACTGACGGACGATTTCAGGGCGTTCTTGAGCTCAACCGAATCCTCGTCGTCAAGCTGCATTACCGCAACGTTGGGCGGACCGAAGACCGCGTTCAAGACCGGCGACAGCAGATCTGCGCCGTTAACATCCGTCGAAACCCCAACGCCTGCGGTAAAGGACGCGGCAAAGGTTGTTTGCTTCTTTTTATAGAGACCGAACACCAGGGTGTTTTCGGCTGAGCGATAGGATCGCGTTGAAAATTCGCCTGTCAACGTGATGCTTCCGGTTACCTGAATAGTGGTCGCCGGTTGAACGGTTAGCTGATATTGGAATGGCAGCGCCGCACTGGCAAGTGGATTGATCGACATGGGCAAAGTGTAAGAGGCGGCAACCTGAACCGAGCCTGTCCGGCCAATGGTTCGAACCGTATTCACCGGCTGGTTTCGAACGGTCGTCGCGCTCGCTCCGACGGCGAATTCCTCCAGCAGCGTTTTCAGCGCCTGCAGTAGCGAAGGTAGCGGCGCACCGTTCGCCGTAAAGAGTACGTCGGTTCCGAATGCAACTTCTTTCGAATCGGTCGCCGAGACGCCAACTCCGTCCAGGGTGGCGCTCAGGGTGGCACCCAGCGTAGTTGCCAGTTCCAGCCCCAGCCAGCACTGGTTGGGCCCGATCAAGATGACGTCCGGAGTTATGTCTTCCTGATCGAAGAGTTGACGGTCCTTCCCGGCGCGTACACGCAACGTCGCGTTCTCGCCCACGCCGATGCTCAAGCCGATTGGACTCGCCAGCAGCAAGGAAGGTGAATTGATTGTTGCGCCGGCATCAGCTTCCCGAAATGAACACTGGTCGACCGGTTTGACCAGGTCGCCGACGACTGGAATGCTGGCAAAACTTAGCTGCGTCAGCTTCGCTTGCGCCAGCGGCGCCGCGTCGTTTATCGTTACCGAGGCTGACGGGTGAACTAAGTCTGTAATGGAGATGGTTGCCATATACGTATATCCCCCGGTGGGAGTCTATCAAAAGCTGGACGTTCGACACTTACAATTGGAAGAGTGACGGTTACGGCGCCAACGTATCAACCTACGAGTAGATTGAATATGCACGCGTATCGTCTTCTAGTTCTGACGGTACTTTTGCGGCCGTTCGGCAACTTGTCGCTGGCTTGGGGAATGAAACACTTCGACCAGTTGTTAGGCCTGAATCCGCTTGTATACGCCACGGCGCTGCTCAACCCCTTTGTCGCCATAGGCATTACAATGCTGGTTTTGTCGCTGCTAACCAGAATGGCGCTGCTCAGTGTGGCAGACCTTAGTTTTGTTTTGCCGCTGACGGCGGTGGGTTATATCATTACGACGTTCCTTGGCAAAATCTTCTTAAATGAGCAGGTGAGTCTGCTGCATTGGGCCGGAACCGCTCTAGTGTTTTTAGGGGTGGCGGTAGTGAGTTCTACGTCGCTTAGAACTGCGCCTAAAGAGACCGCAGTTTCATCAAACGAACACGTAAGAATTATATAGTTACATTAATCCGCGCGGCGGCGTCCAAGAAGATGCACAAGTTTGGGGCTTGTGTGGTTTTTTTGATCTGCCGTTTAGTTTTAAGCAGATAACTCAGGAATAGGAGCATTTGGTCTCGATGAAAATAGGCGTATTAGGCGGCGACGGCTACTGCGGCTGGGCAACAGCTTTATATCTCTCGGCGAAGGGCCATTCGGTAGCAATCGTCGACAACTTCGCACGCCGGCAGTGGGACCACGAATTGGGGGTCCAGACGCTGACTCCGGTGCGTCCACTGGCAGAGCGTCTGCGGAAGTGGAATGAAGTTAGCGGCAAGAATATAGAGTTGTTCGTCGGCGACGTTTGCGACTACGACTTTCTGGCCGGCTTCGTGAAGTCGTTCGAGCCCGAATCGGTAATTCATTTCGCGGAGCAGCGTGCTGCCCCTTATTCGATGATCGACCGCAAGCATGCGGTGTTTACTCAAGTAAATAATGTTGTGGGCACGCTGAACCTTCTGTTCGCGCTGCGCGAACTGCAGCCCGATTGTCACCTGGTGAAGCTTGGCACCATGGGTGAATACGGAACTCCCAACATCGACATTGAAGAGGGATACATTACGGTTGAACACAATGGCCGTAAAGATGTGCTGCCGTTTCCGAAGCAGCCGGGTTCGTTTTACCACTTGTCGAAAGTACACGACAGCCACAACATGATGTTCGCCTGCAAGATCTGGAAGCTGCGGGCAACGGATTTGAACCAAGGCGTGGTTTATGGAACTATGACCGACGAAGTGGCGCTGGACGAAGTGCTGATCAACCGCTTCGATTACGACGAAGTCTTCGGCACGGTCTTGAACCGGTTCTGTGTGCAAGCGGCGGTTGGGCACCCGCTTACTGTTTACGGCAAGGGCGGTCAGACCCGTGGTTTCCTGGATATACGCGATACAGTTCGCTGTGTTGAACTGGCTTGTCTGAATCCGGCGGCTCCGGGCGAGTGCCGGGTGTACAACCAGTTCACCGAACAGTTTTCCGTGCTGGAACTGGCGGAGCTAGTGAAAGCGGCTGGCAAGAAAATGGGGCTGCATGTAGACATTGAACACATGCCGACGCCGCGAGTAGAGGCTGAGCAGCATTACTACAACGCTAAGCATTCGAAGCTTATCGACCTTGGCTTACAGCCACATCTACTGTCGGATTCGCTGCTGGATTCGCTGATGAACGTGGCGGTCAAGTACCGCGATCAAATAGACAGCTCGTTGTTCCTGCCGCAGGTTGACTGGCGCAAGCCCACCAACGAACGACGTACAACTCTTAGTGCCGCGGCCGAAGCCATCTTTGTCGCCGGACGTTAAGTTAGTTAAAATCGAGCGGGTTCAGGTCCCGCTCGATTGTTGTGCCGGGACCAGTTCACCGTTGCGGATGTAGTAGTTTCCGCCACGCCATCTGATGGTGTTGCGCAAGAAGCTGGCAGCCCACATGGAGAAGGCAAAGGCATCCCAGATGATGAAGATAGGGAGCTTCTTCCACAAATCTTTTTGCTGAAGACCGGAGATCCCAATCTGCCAGGTCATAGCCACGCGCAACGTCAGATAAAGGCCTAAAAAGAACGCAGCAACGGGCATTGTGGGATGAACGGCAATCGCCGCAATCGACCACGGCAGACCTTGCGTAAACAACAAGCCAAAGTGGCCCATGGGCCGCATGTGGCGCATCACCACCAGCCAGCGCATGCGTTTATGCAAAAGCTCGTTCATTGATTGGTAGTCGGAAACCGTTTCCACGGTATACGTGGAGATTTCGATCTCATAGCCCTGTTCGGCTATGAGGCGGCCTACCAGCAGGTCGTCGCCAGGACGGTTTTCGATGGATTCGTAACCGCCGAATTCAGCCAGGCGCGAGCGGGTGGTAGCGATGGTTGGTCCCAGTGCAAACTTGACGCCGTCGAGTTGGCGGGCCACCAGCAGACCGGCGTAGAAATCGGAGATCATGCCGATGGTTTGCAGATTCTCAACAAATGTCTTTTCACCGAGTGAGACATACAAACAAGTCACTGCGCCGGTCTTGGGATTGGCCATGGGGGCAATCACCTGGCGCAGATAATCCGGACGCACGCGAACATCACTATCGCTGATGACCAGATGTTCGTAAGCGGCTTCATTGGCCAGCCGCGCCAGCTTAGCGACCTTGTCGTTGGCGGCGATGCGGCCGGAACCAAACAGGACACGAATTTTGGAATCTGGAAAGTCAGCCTTGAGCTTCTCGATGACTGGTACGGCGGGATCATCGATGTCTCCAATGCAGAAGATCACCTCGTATTCCGGGTAATCCTGGCGGCAGAAGCTGGCAAAATTCTCGTAGGCGTCGGGGTCGAGGCCGCGGACGGGTTTTAGATTACTGATGGGTGGGGTAAAAGAACTGTTCTGCGCAATCGACCGGCGTGAAAAGAAGCGCCAGGAACTATAAAGAGCTAATGCGTAGTAGATGAAGGGGAGACTGGCTAAAACCAGGAATAAAACTACAAGCAGACCTGAATCCATCGGACCTCTGAATCGTCTTAATCTTCAAGGTTCCCCGGCCCTTCTGATTTAAACCCAATCCCATCTGCAATATAGCAAATCGGGCTAGCTGGCCAGCTCTACTAGTTCCGGTTTATAGCTCTCTTCGGTTATGTGGTCGTCGCTCTTATCGGCGTGAAGTTGGTGGAGGCGCGCGTAGGTAGGGCTGCGATGCAGGAGATCATGATGCGTGCCGACGGCTTCGATGCCGCCGTTAGCGAAGACGACTGCCATGTCAGCGTGCCGGATGGTGGACAGCCGGTGAGCAATGATGAAGCACGTTCGGCCGTGAGCGACGCGCTGCATGGCGGCGCGGATGAGGTGCTCGCTTTCGGTGTCGAGGTGGCTGGTGGCTTCATCCAGCAGCAGAATTTCAGGATTGCGCACAATGGCGCGAGCGATGCCGATACGCTGTCGCTCGCCGCCGGAAAGACGCAAACCGCGCTCGCCCACTTCCGTTTCATAGCCGTCTTTTGACCGGCAGATGAAGTCATGCGCCAGCGCCGTGCGCGCGGCTGATTCAATATCGAGATGAGTAGCGTGTGGCGAGCCGTAGCGAATGTTTTCGGCGACTGTGCGCGAGAAGAGATCCACTTCCTGCGGAACGACGGCAATCTGACGGCGGAGACTTTCCTGTGTGCCGTAGCGAATGTCCACGCCATCGATCAAAATGCAGCCGTGTTGCGGATCGTAGCAGCGCAACAGCAGGTTCATAAAGGTTGTTTTGCCGGTGCCGCTGCGGCCGACCAGTGCAACAGTGCTGCCAGCAGGAACTTTGAGGCTTACATTCTGCAGTGTCCAATCGCCCGCTTCCGGATAACGGAACGATAGATTGCGAACTTCAACGCAGCCTTTAAGCGGGGGCAGGGCGATAGCGCCGGGCGCGTCCACCAGCCTGTGTTTGCGGTCGAGGATGTCGAACAAGCCTTCAGCGCGCGCCAGGTTGCGGCGCAGCTTTGGCAGCAAGATCGAGAGCTGGCTCATGGGCCCGAAGAGCATGTCCTGCAGAGCGATATAAAGGACATATTCGCCCACTGTGCAGCGGCCATGCAGCACGAACCAGCCGCCAAGGCCGATGACAATGACGCGGCCTGCGGTGGCGATGAGAGTCTGAATATTCTCAATAACCGCCCATTTCCGTTCGGCGCAGAACTGCGGGATGCGGGCTTCGCTCAACAGCCTCCGCTGCAGACCTGCTTCGCGACCTTCCTGCGAGAATTTCTTCACCGTGCTTACATTGCCGGCGATGTCGTAATACTCTTTGCCAACGCGTTCGAAGCCCGCGTTCACCTTCTGCTCAAGGTCGTGCATGGGCGCTGAAAAGCGGCCGACGATTAGCAGATAAACAGGCAGCGGGAGAAATACGGTTAGCGCGATGAGCCAGCTTTTAAACAGCAGCGCGCCGAAGACGCCGGTGAAGATGATCAGCGGTGGAATCAGGTTCTGGCCCATGATTTCATAGAGAATGATGTAGACCGCACTGGCCCCGCGATCGAGACAGCCCATTACCTGGCCACTATTGGTTTTGGTAAGCGCCTCCATGTCGGAGCGCAGGAAGTTTTCAAAGGCGTTGCCCTTGATTTCGTCTTCTGTTGAGGTGACAGTTACAAACAGGCGGTAGTTATAAATGGATCGCAAAACACGCGTTGTAGCGACCGACGCGAAGATGGCGGCCAGCGATGCGATCAGGCTTTGCAAAGCGAAGTGATTGCCGCCCTTGACAGAGCGAATGATGCCGTCGATCAGCCTTTGGGTGAGGAAAGGGACGGTGATTTCAAGCACAGAGGTCAACAGGATCAGAGCGAGCAGAAAGGCGGTGGTGGATTTTCTGCGTTGCAGCAGACGAAGCACTCTTGCGATGGAAGCTCTCGCGTTGCGGAGTTGGGGCTGGCTCATTGATGATGTTGAAAAGCTGGAAGATAGTGCGAACACGTGGTTGTAGTTCTCACTACGCACAGTTGTGGCGCTGACTTGGTGGTGCATGGAACATTCGAGGGGTTTCAGGCGGCTTGAAACCGCGTTTTGACTTCCCTTGCGGCCTCTAATGCCTCCGGATTGTTAGCTGCCGTACGCAGAGCACGGACAATTTTGCATTCTATGTCTACCTGACTTGCTCTTTGGGCTGTTTCGTGGCGTTGTTTCTGCCATTCGAGCTGCTGCTGACGGCCTGTTTTCCGTTCGAAGCCAATTTCTTCCTTTTTCTTTTCGGCTCTTAGCTTTACAAGCTGATCGCGGCAGGTGTTGAAGGCCCGTTGGTGCTGCGAACCGTAGCGCAGGAAGAGAGCGAACTGAGCGGTACGCATATATGTTTTGTCAGCAAGGATATCGTCCTGGAGGGCGACGGCGCGACGGCGCAGCCATTCGTATTCGGCCATGCGCTCGACGAGGAACATTTCCTGGTGGTCTTGCGGTTGGAACTGCGCGCACATGTAGCGGACCAGTTGATCGTAGGCCTGCTGCGATTCGGACTTCAGGACGCAGAACTTGCTGTCCATGGAGAGGAAGTGAGTGCCCCGGTTGTGCGAGGAAGCTTCGCGGCCTTCGGGAGTGACAGGACCGGTAGATTTTTGCGAGTTCGCGCGATTCGCATCGATTTGTGCTTGAGTAGACATAGTTGTCTCCTTCGTCATCAGTATGCGGAAGGGGACGTTCGGGCGCGCGGCGGAAAAGGCTGTAAGTGCTTGAGGGGATTCAGAAAATTAAAATTGGAACTTGCGGAACTGCCAGAATTGGCCGAGGAAAGCCGCCCGCTAAGACGCTCGTACGCCGAGAAAAAAAGGTACGGGCAAGAACCGGCGATTACGCGATCTTGTTGGTTGCCGTCTCGTTCGGATAGTTGAAGAAGAGCTGGTTGCCGTCGGGATCATTTACCACCAGGAGACGATAGCCCCAGGAACCCTCCTTGACGGGAACGCTCTTGGCCTCAAGTTCCGCGCGCAGAGCGTCCAACGCGGCTGCTTGGGACTCGTGGGTCCCTGGACGGGCGAACCAATGCGTCATAGGCTAAGTCGCGTTGAGGAGACCAACACGACGGCTGCAAGAACAAACAAGACTACAAGCCAGAAGGTGACCTTTAGAATTCTGCGTCCCGGGTTGAGATCTTTGTTTACTTCGTTCAGCAGCCAGTGCCTTTGTGTTTCCGCACTCATCTGTTCCCGCAAGTGAAGTCGAACTCGCATGAACCACCGCCGCGCCTCGATTCTACTCCTGTAAGGCTAAACCTGAAGTAACAGGAGTACCAGCCTCTATCACTCGGCGGACTGACAGGAAATTTCGCGAAGCCGTATTGTCAGGGCGCCCTCATAGAGATCGTCGGGCGTATGCAGGGCGGTATGGAATCGCGTCCTTAGCTTGTTTTAATTTTTTGCACGAAGCGTTGGCCGGCCAATGCGACGCTGAGAATCGGTCTCGTCGCTTGCTACTGATTGACAGCAAGCGATGCAGGACTATTTTGATTCGTTCCGGTGTCTAGGGGCTGAGTGCAGCGACACTTGCTGTACAGGCTGGCGTGTGGCCGTTGATCAGGCCACTTACGGCAAATATCGCGAGTGCCAGGATGCAGAACTCGGGCCGCGGTTGCGGCAGTTGGTTACGATCAACGCCGAGCCCACTAATTACGATTACGCCAGCATCCAAATGGTCGATTCTGAATGTCCGTTTCTTGCAGAGAAGCTTTGCTCCATTCAGACGGGGATGGGTGAGGAGTATCTAAGCCGGACTTGCGCCAGTTATCCGCGCGTGACGAATTTCGTGCGCGGGGTGGAGGAGCGGTCGCTGGACTTATCCTGTCCCGAAGCGGCGCGCCTGGTTCTTACCGATCCGGAACCTATCAGCCTGCATCCAGGGGCCGACGCGGATGAGGAACTGAAACTGAGAGAACGGATTCTTTCGACCCTGCAGGATCGGCGATATTCGATTGCTGAACGGTTGGCTCTGGTGGGAGCAGCCGCACCTGCCCTACAACCTGTGGACGCCGGGCTTCAACTGAAGATCGTGCTGGAATTGATTGTGAAGCGCGTACGGTTGGACTATACGCCGCAACGCTACTTGGATCTGTATAAAGATTTCGCGCGCGGGCTGGGGATCGATAAGAGCTCGACGTGGGCGGCGATGGGCGCGCGCTACGCTGCCGCTGAACGTGATTACTATACGCCGTTCATGGCGGCGCAGCCGGATCTGCTGGGACGTTATCTGGCGTGCTACTCGTACAAAACGATGTTCCCGGTGGGTTCCCCCCTCATCCATCGCCTGCTTGGGCGGGCGGGAGCGGTCAACCCCCTACCGGCGCAGTTTCAGCTGATGGTGGCGCATTATGCGGTGATTCGAGCGGTGCTGATTGGCTTAGCGGCCTGGCACAAGTCGGCGTTCTCCACCAAGCTTGCCATAGAAACCATCCAGGCTTGTTCGAGAACGCTGGAGCATTGCATGACGTATCCACAGGAAGTGATCCGGATTCTGCAGGAACGAGGGATGACGCGCCCGAGCGACGCCTTGCTTCTGGCCGGAGAATGTAACTCGGACTACAAAATTTTGCGTCCCTTCGAGCGGCACTAACATCGCACTGGCAGTGTCCAGCTTTGTGAAGCTTTCATAGCGGTTCGCCCGTCCAGTATGGCGTAAGGGATGAAAACTGACATCTGCATTGTGGGTGGGGGGCCGGCGGGTCTCGCGTGCGCCCTCGCTTTGACCCAATCGGGTCGCGAGGTGACGGTGATCGACTGTGCCGTTCCACCGATTGATAAAGCTTGCGGCGAAGGATTGATGCCCGATAGCCTGGCGGCGCTGGGGGCGTTGGGCGTGCGCCTGCCGACGGTGGGATCGGAGTTACGCGGGATTCGTTTCTTTGACGACTCGCACACTGTTTCGGCCGATTTTCCCCATGGTGCCGGGCGGGCCTTGCGGCGCGTGGTGCTGCACGAACTTCTGGTGGAGCAAGCGGAACGTGTGGGTGTGCGCATGCTGTGGGGCGTGAAGAATGTTGACACGCGGCGCGGCCGGGTGAGTTACAACGGTGGTCACATTGATGCGCCGTTGATTGTGGGCGCCGATGGGCAGAAGTCTTGCGTGCGCGAAGAGGCTGAATTGGGTGAAGTTTGCAGTGAGCGGCGGCGTTATGGCTTCCGAATGCATTATGGTTGCGCTCCGTGGTCGCGCTATGTCGAAATCTATTGGGCCACGCATTTTCAGATTTATGTAACACCCGTGGCAAACGACCAGGTATGCGTGGCGTTAATTTCCACTGATCCGCATCTGCGCCTGGAGGCAGCTTTGAAGATGATTCCGGAGTTAGCGGAGCGGCTGCGGGGATTTCCAGCAACTACGCCGGAGAAGGGCTCGCTTTCGCTGTCGAGAAAGCTGCGCCGTGTTTATGGGAATGGTTACGTTTTGCTGGGTGATGCCAGCGGGTCAGTAGACGCCATCACAGGCGAGGGAATGTGTCTGGCCTTTAGCCAATCGATAGCTCTAGTGCGGGCGCTGGATGGGGGCGACCTGCGCTTGTATCAACGAAGTCACCGCGAGATTGCCGCCCGGCCAAGACGCATGGCTGCGTTGATGCTTATGCTTGATAGAAATCAAACGCTGCGCAGGAAGGCGATGGCCGCGTTGGCTGCCCATCCCCAGATTTTTAGTTCTCTATTAGCGGCGCATGTAGGTTATAAGCCGCTGGGCGAGGTGTTCTCGTGGCGGTTGCTCTCGTTTGGTTTGGGTGTTCTGCGTGCGTAAGCTGATGGCTGCCTTGCTGCTTGTGTGGCCCTTGGCGGCGCAGCAGGTGGCGGTTGATTTCGATCCGGCTAAGACGCAGATCAACTGGACGCTGGCGGGCAACGTGCACACGGTTCACGGCACCTTTCAGTTGAAGCAGGGCCATGTGGCGATTGATCGGGCAACCGGCGCTATCAGTGGCGATCTGGTGGTGGACGCCAGGAGCGGACAGAGTGAAAACAACTCGCGCGATAAGAAGATGCACAAGGATATTCTGGAGAGCGACCGGTTTCCCGAGATTCGTTTCACGCCGCAGAAGGTGGAGGGGGCGGTTAATGCCGGCGGGCATTCATCCGTGCGCGTTAGCGGCGCGTTCCTGATACATGGAGCCACGCATGAGGTGACGATTCCCATGGAGGTGTCGTTCTCTGAAAGCACGGTAACGGCCGGCGGCAAATTCTCGATACCGTATGTGGAATGGGGAATGAAGGATCCAAGTAATTTTCTATTTAAGGTAGATAAGTCGGTGGATGTTGAGGTGATGGCGGTGGGGAAGGTGGCCCGTTGAGGGGGCGCCTTGCATCCGCTATCGTTTCGGTACTTGCCGGAATAGCCTCAGGACCCTTAATCCTTTCGCTTTTGGGTTCTTCCACCCATACTGGTCTCCAGTTGGTGATTTGCAATCGACTGTGGTTCTGATCAAATCGCAGTTTTCTTTGGTTGTTATTTCGTTTTGAAAGCAGGTCCGCGGAAGATGCCGCGGACCTTTTTTTTCGCGCGATTTACCATGAGAGCGTGGCAGCCAAGCGGCGCTCGGCTCATCCATGGCAACAAGCGAGCCGCCGCGCAGCCGTTGCTCGCGATTACTAAGGAGTGGCATGCATCGCTACATCGGAACAAGGCAGGGCGCGTGAAGGCTCTGGTAAAGACACAAGCTACACGCGGTCTGTGGTTGCAAGACGTTCCCGAGCCTGAAATCGGTATCAATGATGTTCTCATTCGTGTTTCCCATACCGGCATTTGCGGGACCGATCTTCACATTTATGAATGGGACGAGTGGGCGGCGGCTACCATTCCGGTGCCCATGGCGATTGGTCATGAGTTTGTGGGCGAGATCGTCGAAGTGGGCAGTAACGTCAACGATTTTCACCCTGGCGAGATCGTCAGCGGGGAAGGCCACGTGGTGTGTGGACGATGCCGCAACTGCCTGGCTGGGCGCCGGCATTTGTGCGCGCACACGCGCGGGGTTGGGGTGAATCGCCCCGGCGCGTTTGCGCAGTACATTGCACTACCTATGAGCAATATCTGGCGGCATGAGCCGAGCGTCAACCGCGAAGTGGCGGCGATTTTCGATCCGTTCGGCAATGCGGTGCATACCGCGCTTTCCTTTCCGGTGCTGGGCGAAGATGTGCTGATTACCGGCGCAGGTCCGATAGGGCTAATGGCGATTGCCGTGGTCCGGCATGCGGGAGCCCGCCACATTGTGGTCACGGATTTGAATCCCTACCGGCTTGAGCTGGCACGCCGTATGGGCGCTACGCTGGCTGTGAATCCGAGTGAGTTGTCGATAGCGGAGAGCCAGAAGCAACTGGGAATGCAGGAAGGCTTTGACGTCGGTTTGGAGATGTCTGGCAATCCGACCGCGTTTCGAGACATGCTGGCGAACATGAGCCACGGCGCGAAGATTGCGATGCTGGGAATTCCGGCGAAAGACATGCCCATCGACTGGCGGCAGGTTATTTTCAACATGCTGACCATCAAAGGTATCTATGGGCGCGAGATGTATGAGACCTGGTACAAGATGACGGTGATGATTGAATCAGGCTTGGATATCACGCCGGTGATTACGCACCGGCTGGACTTCCGCGAGTTCGAAAAGGGCTTTGAAGCGATGCGCGCCGGCAGTTCGGGTAAAGTGATTTTGGACTGGACGACGGCCTAGTCGCCGGCGCCAGCTTCGGCTATCATGCCGGCCATGGGACTGCTGGCCACCGCATATTCGCGCCGTGGCATGCGCCCGGCAAGGAAAGCGGAACGGCCCGCGGCGACCGCAAGCTTCATCGCTACCGCCATCCTCTCAGAATCTTCTGCTTCGGCGATGGCCGTGTTCAGCAGAACGCCATCGTAGCCCAGTTCCATAGCCACGGCGGCGTCCGACGCGGTACCGACGCCGGCATCGACAATCAGCGGCACGTCGGTAATCATCTGGCGCAGAATTTTCAAGTTGGTCACGTTCTGAATGCCTAGACCGGACCCGATGGGCGCGGCCAGCGGCATGACGGCNNTCGGTGGTGTACGGAAGCACCACGAAACCTTCCTTAACCAGTACTCGGGTTGCTTCCAGCAAACCGGCGTTATCGGGAAAGAGGGTCTTCTCGTCGCCGATGACTTCCAGCTTTATCCAATTGGAAAGACCCACTTCCTGGGCCAGGCGCGCGGTGCGGATAGCGTCCTCGGCGGTGTAGCAGGCGGCGGTGTTTGG
>PLRJ01000120.1 GCA_003163855.1 Bryobacterales bacterium
GTCGGCCAAAAAGAACTCCTGAAGGTCTTACGAAATGAAATGCAAGTTACTGGAAAGACAACAGCTTACTGTGGTTTTGTCCGGTAATCCTATTCTACCAGTTAGGGCGCGCGAAATACGATTTCCGATACACTGAAGGCCCATGGCTCTTGTGAACGCTTTTGACGGGTTTATTTTCGATTACGGTGGGGTGCTAGTCCATCATCAGACGGAGGAAGAGCAGGCGCAAATGGCTCAGATTGCGGGCATTCCCGAGAAGGAGTTTTTCGAGCTCTACTGGGCCGACCGGATTGAGTACGACCGCGGTGTAATGACGGGTGAGGAGTATTGGCACCAGATCGGAAAAAGCGCCGGCAAGACACTGAGTTTGCAGCAAATTGCAGACATCATTGAAGTGGACAACGTGAGTTGGATGCACTTTGATGAGCCGATGTGGGAGTGGGTGGCGCAATTGAAGGTGGCGGGCAAGAAAGTGGCCATTCTGTCGAATATGCCCATGGATTTAGGCGTTGCCATCAAAGCGCGTACAGACCGGTTTAGTCACTTTGATCATGTGACGTTGTCGTATGAGGTGAAAGCGGTGAAACCGGAGCCGGCTATCTATGAGGAGTGCCTGGCGGGAATTGGTACGGAATTGCAAAAGACGGTGTTTTTTGACGACCGCATTGCAAACGTGCAAGGGGCAGAACTGCTAGGGTTAAGCGCGATTCAGTTTCTGGACCGGAATGCGGTTTTCCTGAAGATGAGGGGTTGAGCAAAGCGGAGTTTTGCCGCGTAGAATAGTCCTATGAGCGCGACAACAGGCGACTTGATTAGCCGTCACGAATACCACGTTGAACTAATCGACGGGCGAGAAATCGAGAAACCGTTGCCGAAAAAACTCCACTTCTTCATTCAGCGTTATCTGGTACTTGTATTGACCCGCCTTCTGCCGCCGCAACTCGCTGCGGGATCAGAACTAAACGTGCTGACTGGCGGCCGCACGATGGATGGACGCGGTGAGTACGTTGTACCTGATGTAGTGGTTGTAGACCTCGACGCCAGATACGAGGACGGCGATTTAGCAGAACCGCCAATCTTGGCCGTCGAGATCCTTTCACCCGGTCAGACCATAGGCGACATGTTTATGCGGGCAGAACGGCTTCTGAAACTGGGAACCCCTCGCGTATGGGTCATCTGGCCCGAAAAACGAAAGGCGTGGGAATATTCGGGGCTTCCTTCATCATTTGAATTGAAGGAAATGACTGATGTGTTAAGCATGTTCGGGATGGAAGTTGAAATCAGGCTTGCCGACATGTGGGCTGAGCTTGATCGGAAAAAATCATAGAGATCTAATCGCCCAGCACTTCCTGCAGCGTCCACTCACAAAGTTCCGGGAAAGTCTTTAAATCGAGAACGGTCTCGCCAGCCGCTTCGATGCGAGCATCACTGTAAGCTTCCAGTAAAAGCGCGGGGAGGCACGGACGCAAACTCGGACTTTCTCTCAAATACCGATTTGTATGTCTCCGCTGAATGTTAATGGACGCCTGCCAACTGGGCGTCGCCTTCTCAGGCTGATACTTGGTTTTCAAAAGGTGAAGCAGCAGCACCCGCAACGCGCTTTCCAGCCGGTATCGTTCACTCTTGCCCAAATCCCTCACCTCATCGGCAAGCGCCAGAAGATCGATTTCGTCGAATTTACCGGCCTCAATGGCACTGGCTGTGTCTTCAGCCCAACCGGCATAATCCTGTTCGTACGTTCGCATCGCTCTTAGACCTCCAGTTTGCCACGGCACCAGTAGCTTTCAAACAGCCCAGCCATCGCCTCGCCGAATCCGTCATGTTCGAAAACCACTGACGTCCAAGACGGGCGCGTAAGCACCGGATCAAGCAGGGCGATTAGGCCGCACTTTCGGTCGAACAGCGCAAGCTTTAATGGCAAACGGTCGAAGAAGCGAATCTCGATCCGGTTCGCGCGATACTCCAACAAGCTTTCGCGATTGTGGTGATTGAGCGCGCTCGCTTCAATCAATAAGCGGCAGCACACACCGCGAGCCGAAGCATCCTTGACGAATTGCTCGTCCAACGGATCGACAACAAAAGGCTCACGCGAGAACTCACAGAAACTTTCAGTGACCGTCGTCAACATGCGCCGGTAGTGGAGTGCGGTTTGGGTGGGATCGTTCACCAGGCTGAGGAAGTCGAGCGTACCCCGCCCATCCTGTCCCTCCATAAACGCTGCGCGAAGATCTTCGATCAGTCCGCTGGCCAGGCGCGCCTGTTCGGTAATTTCGTTGTGCAGCGCTTTGCTGCGGCGTGCCAGGTAACCAGGTATGGCGAGGCTCGGGTCAACGGCTGAGAACAGCTTCGTCTTCTCCTGCACAACTTGCGAGAAGCCTTTCTCGACCAGGCTGTCAAGAACCTCATATATCTTCTGCCTGGGCACGTGCGCCCGGGCGGCAAGTTCTAGCGCCTTAAAGCGCGGATGACCCATCAGCACAAGATACGAACGAGCTTCATATGCATTGAGTCCCACCTGCTGCAATTTGCGCCAATTAAGTTGATAGTCCACTTGGGTCCGTCTTTCTGGACGGCTTACGATTCGAGAACATATCACATGTCCAATTCCCTACCCTCGAAAACACACTGCTAGACTTGAGCATGAAAATGGACCGAAGGTCTTCCCCTCATGCCTAAAACCGAATTTCCGCGGACACTGGGCGAGCTTCGCACCAGCCAATTTGCTGCTCAGATCAGTGCCGGGCGCACTCTGAAAGAAGAACTGCGATCGAATCTGATCTGCAAGTTAGAACGCGGGGAGACTTTGTTTCCTGGCGTGATGGGATATGAAGACACGGTGGTGCCGCAGGTGGTGAATGCCATTCTGTCGCATCACAACTTCATTCTGCTGGGGTTGCGCGGACAGGCCAAGACGCGTTTAGCCAGAATGCTAACGCGTTTGCTGGATGCCAACACACCTTATGTTGCAGGCTGCGAAATTCGCGATAATCCGCTGCATCCCATCTGCAAACGCTGCCGCGACCTGGTAGCCGAGATGGGCGAAGCCACTCCCATCGCCTGGCTGACAGCGGATGAACGTTACGTAGAGAAACTGGCGACGCCGGATGTGACTATCGCCGACATGATTGGCGATATCGACCCTATTAAAGCGGCGCGCGCCGGGCAGGATATTTCGAACGAGCTGACCATTCACTATGGTTTGCTGCCGCGCGCCAACCGCGGTTTGTTCGTGCTGAATGAACTGCCTGACTTAGCGGGCAAAGTGCAGGTTGGTCTGTTCAACATCATGCAGGAAGGTGATGTGCAGATAAAGGGATACCCGGTGCGCCTGCCCTTGGACGTGATGCTGGTGTTTACGGCGAACCCCGAAGATTACACCGCGCGCGGCAAAATAATTACTCCGTTGAAGGATCGCATCGGCAGCGAAATTCGCACGCACTATCCGATGACGCTTGAGCAAGGCATTTCCATAACGCGGCAGGAGGCCTGGACCAATCGCCGTTCACCGGTGGAGATGGAAGTTCCTCCCTACGTCCATGAGGTGATTGAGCAGATTGCTTTCCTGGCGCGTGACGATAAGCGCGTGGATAAGCGTTCGGGTGTGTCACAGCGGCTGCCCATTTCGACGATGGAGAATGTGGTTTCCAATGCCGAACGGCGTGCATTGAAGGCGCGCGACACCATGGCTGTGCCACGCATCATGGACATCTACGCCGCGCTACCGTCTATAACCGGCAAGCTGGAACTGGAGTATGAAGGCGAGCTTAAAGGCGGTGACGCAATCGGCCGCGAACTGATTCGCAGCGCAGTCAGCAAAGTTTTCAATTCCTACTTCGACGGCATCAATCTGCGTCAGGTGGTGCAGTGGTTTGAAGTAGGCGGTTCGTTAAAGCTCGAAGAAGATCTTTCGTCTGCCGCCATCGTCAAGCAATTGGGCCGCGTTAGTGATCTGATGAGTTTCACCGGCAAACTGGGCCTGGGCGAGAGCGAAAGCGACGCGTTGCGAGCCTCAGCCGGCGAGTTCATTTTGGAAGGGCTCTATGCGCATAAGCGCATCAGCCGCAATGAGGAACTTGAGTTTGTCGCGGGCGAGCGCGTGTCAAGAGAAGAACGCGGCCGCGACGACGGGGAACAGCGGCGCGGCTTCGATTCCAAGCGCGGGCAAGGCGGCGGCGGGGGCCGGCGGAACTTGAATTAGAAAGAAGATCCTATGAGGCGCGTATCTTATTCGAAGTTTTCCGAAGAAGATCTCGGAATCGAGATGGACGATCTGTTGCGTGCCTTGTCGGATTACTTCCTGCAAAGCGGTTATCAAGATCCCTACATGCAGTTTTCCGAGATGAACCAGCACACACTGGAGAATCTGAAGAAGGCCATTGAACAGGCCCTGGAAAGCGGAGATCTGTTCAGCCCCGAGCAGATGGAGCAGATGCGTGAGCGTCTGCAGGAAATGTCGTCCCAACAACGCAGCCAGTTGATTGAACGCCTGATGAACAAGTTGGAAGAAGCCGGCTACATCAACATGGATGGGCCGCCGCCAGAATCGCCCTCGGCACCGGGTGGGCAAGGCGGACCCGAAAGCCAGTTGCAGTTTGAAGTCACCGACAAGGCAGTGGATTTTCTCGGATTCAAGACGTTGAAAGACCTGCTGGGGTCGTTGGGCAAGTCAAGTTTCGGCGCGCATGATACCCGGGACTTGGCAACCGGCATCGACGCCAGCGGCGGCGCGAAAAAGTATGAGTTCGGCGATGTGCTGAATCTGGATGTCAGCGCGACGCTGTTTTCCGCCATGCAGCGCGAGGGCGTGCAGGTTCCGCTGAATCTTGAGTATTCCGATTTGCATGTGCACCAGTCGGAGTATCACAGTTCGTGCGCTACCGTGCTGCTGCTGGATTGCAGCCACAGCATGATTCTCTATGGCGAAGATCGCTTTACCCCTGCGAAGAAAGTGGCGCTAGCCTTGTCGCACTTGATTCGTACGCAGTATCCAGGCGATTCGCTGCGCGTAGTGCTGTTTCATGACACGGCCGAAGAGCTGCGCCTATCCGACTTGGCGCGCGTCCAAGTTGGTCCTTATTACACCAACACCCGCGACGGCCTGATTCTGGCGCAGCGATTGCTCACGCAGGAGAAGAAGGACATGAAGCAGATCATCATGATTACTGATGGCAAGCCTTCTGCCCTAACGCTTGAGGACGGCCGCATCTATAAGAATGCGTTCGGGCTCGACCCGCTGGTCATCAGCCAGACGCTGGAAGAAGTAGGACGCTGCAAAAAGCGCGGCATACTCATCAATACCTTCATGCTGGCCAGCGACTACGGCTTAATTCAGTTTGTACAGAAAGTGACCGAGATGTGCCGCGGCAAAGCTTACTTCACTACGCCGTACACGCTGGGAAACTATCTGCTGATGGACTACATGAACCGCAAGACGCGAACCGTTCATTAGACAGATTGGCCCACGGCGGCACCCATAATGCGTACCGCCGCTTGTGCTGGATAAGTCTAGAAGCTGATTCCCAGCAACACGTCTCCTTGATCTAGATTCGTGCGCAGACCCATGGCCGAGAACGATTCGTTGGCCCAACGTGTGTAGCGCGCTTCCGGCGTCAGTTCAAATGGGCCTTTTTTAAAGGTGATTCCGAAGCCGGCAACGCCACCGAATGAGTTGCGATTCACCAACCCCGGTACAGAGTTATTGATGAAACCGTTGGGCAAACCCTCTATGACCGTGTCCTCTTGCAGTCCGGCGATGTGCCGGAGCGATGCGCCGGCCTCAACGAAGGGCCGGAAGTGGCCCATGGCAATGTTGTATTTGAAAACACCTGGAACTTCAAAGACATTCAGCTTCGAAGTGTAATAGCCGTAGGCGGGTCCAGCGCCCAAAGCGGACGAAGTTGCGAAGCCTGCTCTTTTGTAGAGGCCGTCCACTTCAAAGCGGAGATGATACGGCAGATGAAATTCCGCGCTGACGCCGAATTCGTAGCGCGGCACGGCCGACGTGTACGGCGAACCCGGTACGTTGGTGTTGCCGTTGAACAGGGTAGTGTTACGAGCATCGAACATGTCGGTAACCGGTATACCCACTTTGACACCGAGAGTCACCGGCATGTGACTTTCATTATCTGGAGTCTGAGCGAACAAGGACGAGGCGCTGAACGCCGCCACGACCAAAATAGCTGATTTTAAACGCATAATATTTCTATTTCTCCCAACCAAAAGCAGTTCTGTTTTACGTATTCCAATCTTCTATTTATTAGAGGAAACCTAACTAATAAATTTCCCCTAAGTATCTGAAAATAGAACACAAATCAACAGATGACGGCGTGATCAAACTGTTTCTGTGTTAAAGTTTCGAGTCATCTAATTATTTGCCATTATCCGGGAAAATCGATGGGTGTTTTGAGAGCCGTGCCGTCGCTTCCATCCGGTTGCCCTGGCACCATATGGTCCATATGTCATCATGGAATCGTGGCAACCTACATAGAAGACGAAGAGACCAGTAAACTCATCGACGCTTATGCAGTAGCGCAGGGAAAGACAAAGACCGGCGCCCTGCGAGATCTGTTGCGCCGCGAGCTAGACTCCCTCACCCGGCACAAATGGAGTGAGGAAGATCGTTTCCAAAACCTGCTCACGTTTGTCGAGAGCAGTCCAACTGAACGATCTCCGATTTTGCAAGCCGACATTGATTCTCTTTACGAGTACCTGGATGTTGATTGACACTTCGATCCCAGTGGCGATTCACAACAAAGAGCCAGGGTACGAGAATCTGCTTAAGACGATCGCGAACGCTAAGCGCCGCTGGCTCTCGGTTTCAAGCTACGTTGAATTTGTCCTCGTAACCAAGAACGCCTCGTGGCTTGACACTTTGATCAGATTGGCTGAAATCGAAGTAGTCGCACTGTCAAAGGCGGACGCTGAGGCAGCTATAACAGGATTTCTTCGCTTCGGCAAAGGCCGGCACGCCGCTGCTCTCAACTTCGGTGATTGCCTGGTATACGGAACGGCAAAAGCGGCGGGCGTAAACCTCTTTTTCAAAGGAAGCGATTTTTCGAAGACCGATATCCTCTCTGTCATGTCCGACGGTGAAGAAGCGTCATAGTCGAGTGCAACGGGCCGCGCCTCTAACTCAGATAAATCGCTGAGTAAAGCACGTACACCACCGGTACTGAGAACAGCCCGCTATCCACGCGATCGAGTACACCGCCATGTCCCGGCAGCAAGTTCCCGCTATCTTTCACACCCGCGCCGCGCTTCATGGCCGACTCCGCCAGATCACCAAACTGACCGGCCGTATTGGCGATAAGCGCGATGACGACCACGTTCCACCAGGCAATTTCCGGCATGAAGTGGCCCAGGTAGATTAGCCCAAAGATAACTGATCCGGCGGCCGAGGCAACGGCGCCTTCCCAACTTTTCTTAGGACTCACAATAGGCGCGAGTTTGTGCTTCCCGAACTTGCGTCCGACGTAGTACGCGGTTGAATCGCCAGCCCAAGTCAGCGCCAAGGCGAACAGAACCAAGTGGACGCTGTGGCCGCGCAGTTCACGCGCGAAACGCCAGGGCGCAAACGCATAAAACGCGCCCAGGAAAGCGCAAGCCACTTGCGGCAGCACGTCGCGCAGATTTTCATAGCGCAGCGAAGT
>PLRJ01000064.1 GCA_003163855.1 Bryobacterales bacterium
GATTACTGCGAAAGTCGGGCTAACCTTCCCTCCTCTGCACGCGGCGTGTCCTTAAAACCGACACCCGGGGCCGCTCGGGTTTTGGAAAGAGAAGAGTCAGTGGCTTGCAGGTTTGGACGCGCCTATGCGACCGAGACGGGGCGTGAGGGAATGAAACCGGCGCGCACGGCGTACTCGACTAGGGTGGCGCGATTATGGATATCGAGCTTGCGCATCAAATTGAGCTTATGCGCCTCAATGGTTTTGATGCTGAGGGAAAGTTCGGCCGCCACTTCGCGTACCGTTCGACCTTCGGCGAGCAGGGTCATCACTTCCTGCTCGCGCACGGTCAGGGGTGACGTACGGGCGAAGGCTTGATCGTTACGGGCTAACGCCTGCAAGTCGGGCAGTGTTCTCGACAGGCCGCGCGCGTCTCGGTCATCCGCATTGGCGGCGCGTTTGATGCCTGCAATCAACTGCGCCGGAGGATAGGACTTCAGCATATAACCGCGAGCGGCGGTCGCCACCGTAAGCTCCAGGCATTCGGTGGATTCCTCAGTGGACAGAAGCAGGATGGAAGTAGTTTGTGCAAACTGGCGCAACGCGAGGGCCCGGTTTGGATCGCCTGCAATAAGACAGAGGTCGATCGTCAGCACGTCGGGCGTGAGGAACTGGGCGCTAGCCAGCGCGGTTTCGGCGTCGGCCGCTTCGCCAACCACCTCTATGTCAGCCTCAGCCGACAGCAGCGTCGACAGGCCGCGCCGAAATAGATTATGTGAATCTGCCAGAAAAATCTTGTAAATTTTTTTACCGCGCATCAAAGGGTACATTCCTTCCGCTTACTTGCCTTATCGGCGGAAGATGGCGGGAAGTTGAGCAAAAGAGCGGGTTAGGTGTACGCAAAGTGGATTTAGGTGGACACCGGAACCTACGCCTCAGAAAAACCTGCTCCGCTATTTCATCGGAACGTCTTCGACCAGCAAACCAAGGGTAGCGAGTTGTTCTGCCAAGTTCTTGCCGTGGACAGGCTTAACCAAATACTCGTCGCACTTGGCGCCAAAGGCGGAGAAGACGGTCTTCGTATCATGCAACGTGGTGGTCATTAAGATTTTTGCTCCGGTTGCGTCAATGTTGTGATGGCGTTCAATGGCGCGGATCTGGGTCAGTGCTTCGCGACCGTCCAGGCCCGGCATCTGTATGTCCATTGTTATCAGTTCGTAGGGCCGCCCGGAGGATAAGGCTTCCCGAAACGCTTTGATGCCTTCACGGCCGGTGCTTGCAGCGTCACATTCCCCATATTTGGAAAGCAATCCCTGCAACAAAACGCGGCAGGAGAAATCGTCTTCCACAACCAAGGAGCGGAATGGCTTTAGCTTCAGCTGGAGTTCGCCTTCGTTGATCTGATTCGACGAGTTTGTCATTCGTTGTAACCCCTTTAAACTCCCAATTGACCCATCACTAGCGCCGGATTTTGTTGAGCGGCGCTACGGCAGCCGGCTCGCGATCGTTCGGGGCACAGGCTAGCCTCTTTCCAAGTTCGCGACAGGCAGCAAACCCTTCTCCTCGCCGGGAGGTTTGATTAGACCAAACGCCAAAAGGTGATCGTAGAGTTCGGCGCCTTTAATCGGCTTGAAAAGATAGGCGTCACACTTAACCTTGAAAGAAGCAACAATCGTGGCCATGTCTCGCATGGAAGTAGTCATGAAGATCTTGACACTCGGCTCACCTTGGCTCTTTTCAATGTTTCGTATCTGATTAACAGCTTCTTGGCCGCCCATACCGGGCATATTAATGTCCATGCAAATAAGCCGGTACGGCTCACCCGCTTCGAGCGCAGCGGAGAAAGCCACAACCGCCTCGCGGCCATTCACGGCGACGTGACAGTCGCCGTGCTTTGCCAACAACGCCTGGAGTAAAACACGACAGGAGAAATCATCCTCGACCACAAGAATCTTTAGCTTGCCGTTGGCCGGCGCAGAACTGGCGGCGGACGCCTTGGCGGCGGTAGTAGAGTCGGCGACAGCTTCGTTAGATTCGGCCGTGGGGCTGGCCCGGAGGACGCAGGCAAGCTTCTCAAGTTCGGCTGTTATCTGGAAATCGGAGCGGAGCTCAAAGTCCCGTACCACTTCATCCATGCGATCTGCCGACGCCAGCAAAGCATCGATCACAGGAGTGGATGGGACTAAGCCATGGTCGCGAATCTCGGCGACCACCTTCTCGGTAATTTCGCTAAGCGTGGTAAGGGGTTGGCTCCGAAGGTAGGCCGCGGCGCCTTTAATGCTGTGGAATGCGCGGAAGATCAGATGGACAAGGTCCGCGGAGATCTCCGTCTGCGCGTTCTGAGCGCCCGACAGCTCTTGATTGATGACAGTAAGGTTCTGCCGGCAGTCGTCCAGCAGCGCTTCCACTATTTCTGGGGATAGAGTTTCAGTCACGATAACCTGATGGCTGGATTGTTCAGTTGCACACCATCCTTTTAGTACGGGTGCGGGGGGAATACTCTCAAAGCGACGCTAGTTAGCAGCCACCGCAGCTTTCAACTGATGGAACTGCACTTCCAGTTGCGGCCGCAAAGTCTTCACTTTGCCTAGATCGGAGGCTCTGGCGGCAGTTTCGATAGCCGCCGCAACCGCACTCATCGCTTCACCGCCAACGCTAGCCGAGGCACCCTTGATGCGATGAGCCTGGTTGCCGGTGGCCTCGATATTACCTGATTCCAGCGCCTCGGCAAGAACCAGGAGTTGGTGCGGCATGTCATCGAGAAAGGTGGTTACAACCAACTCAGCCAAGTCGGCGTCACCCATAACGCGCTCAAGCAAGGCTTCACGGTCAAATACAGTTGCGGAGTTTTCAGCCATAATCACTAAGTTACGTTGAGCGGGCGGCTTTCTCTGCTGAATTTCGCAGGTTCCCGGGATTTTACCCGCTGGCTGCGGTAGTAAGGGCCGACTCCGGTGGAGTATCGGTGCGAGTCGAGGTAATAGCCGACGCTTCGGACAGCAAACGGCTGAAGGTGGAAGACGGAAATAGCCGGCAGATGGCGCGGCCGAAAAGGCGGCCGAAGTAGCCATCTTTCTGCATCAGCAAATGGCTGCTCGGCACCTGTGTATACTTTCGCAGGATGCCCCCGCAGCCATCGATGACTTTAATATCGCGAATGCCCGATTTAATGGCATTCTCGATAATGTAACTCCGAAGAACCGTCGAGACAGACGCTTTGGCATCTCGGGTGCTGTTCACCTGCAGAAGGATAAACATACGGCTGCCTTTCACCCAGCCACAAACGACGCTCATCCATTCGCCCTCTTGGGTACGCAATCCGGAGAAGAAGGAACCTGGAACGTCGCGAATCGTCTGCAAATAAGAATCTAACCTGGTTCGCTTGGAGAAACCGGCACTTTGAAAAGGGTGAAGCGATTTGAAAGCAGCCGAGCCCTGCTCAAAGTTCAGGTCCTTTACAAACGCCCAACCCAATCGCTCGACGCGGCGCCGGTAGTAGCGCAGATTATGCCTTGTCTGCGAGCCCATTTTTGAGAGAAAGACTTCGTAATCAGGAGTGAGCCGAAGCAGGTTCCAGACATCCAGGCCGAAGGCGCGGGTACTCATGCCGCTTGGGTTCTTATGCTCCCAGGCGGCCGCTCCCAGCGGCGACGATCCTGTATTCCAGCTAATGCGGGCGAGCCAAAGCCGCCGTTGCTGCGAAATTGCCGCTAACGCGGCATCAACTACCTCGCGAAAGCAGTGATCGAGCGCAATAATGGAAGCGTCGCCGCAGGAGTCGCCGAACTCGAACACGCCCACCGGCACGTTCAAGAGGCAATGTCGCATGCCATAAGCGACGCCGACCAGTTCCTCGTTTTCGTAGACGGCGACTAGAAACGGAAGCGTTTTCTTTTCGCGGACACGGGCGAGAAAATAAGCCAGCGTTAGGGTGACCTCGTCCGACAGGTTCTGGCGTCTGAGGAAATCCTCAATGCCGGACTGCAGCTGTTGAAGCTGCGAAGGGCTTTTCGCTACCAAAAAGCGAAACCTCGACGGGACAGCTCCGCCTTTCGGCGCTAGGACCGAAGCCGTACGATCTGAACCTTGCAGAAGAGCTTGGACAAGCTGTGGCATCACGTGAGTTTAGCTTCGAAGAGAAAAACCTATGAACAACCGAAACGAGTTAACTTGTGAATTCGTTTACAGGGCTGCAAGAAAGAGCTTTTTTCCGCACGCTGCTCTGCTTAATCCTTCCCCGATACATTGATGCTACCAGAAAAATCTGTATACGAGGGATAAAGTTGCGGCTTTTACTAGGATACGGCGCTCAATAGCCGGCCGAGAGAACTGGGCGATGCCTAAGCCATCCTGCCGGTTAGCAAAATAGCGAGAGTTGATCTCGTTCGCGCCCAGGTCTTCATAGCGCTTAAAGCCGGTGCTTGTGAGCAGGTCGGCTAATGTTTGCGGCTCGAGGAAAAGGCGGAAGGATTCGCCAATCCGGGCCACTCGCGAGGCCAGAAACTGAAAACGCAGGCGATCAGGCAGATCGAGCGTTGATGGCGGAACAGCGTAGTCGAACACGACGGTGCTGGCGGGTGGCATGGAGGCGACGAAGCCGAGGTTGTCAGCAACGCGTCGCGGGACAGGTACGGCACGACGCCGAGCATAGAGAAGAAGGCGGGCTGAAACGGGTCGAAATGCGGCGCGGCGTGCAGTTCCGCGCGCAGGCTCTGGGTCTCGAAGTTGACGGGAACGAAGGTGACGGAAGCTGGAATATCGATGGCGGCGCTGTGAAGACGCTCCTTTTTCCAGAGTTGGGTGTCGGGATGATCCACTTCGAAGACCTGCAGCGATGGTGCGAAGGGATTTCTGTAGGCAAAGGTGTCGAGGCCGGCGCCGAGCACGACGTATTGGCGAATGCCGAGGCTGACGCTGTGGGCTAGTTCGTCCTCGGCATAGCGGCTGCGCGCCGCGACGAAAGCTCGGAGCCCACGCGCGGCATCGTGCTGTTCAGCTTGATTCCTGAGCTTTTCGCCCGCGATTCGGGTGGCGAGGGGGTCTAGGAAGATCGGCGGCCGGTCGAGGATTTGGTGAGCGGCTCGTCGTAAAGCCACTCCAAGAGCAGTGCGGCTAGGTGTTCCTTCGTTCATTTCTTAGCGGCTGGCGCAGTTTGCAATAACCGAACGGTTTCTTTGCTGTCGGTTTGCAGCGCGCGGTTCAGGGCAGTGTGATCGCTTTTGTCGCGCAGCCTGGTGTCGGCACCGCGTTTCAGCAGGAGCGCCACCGCGTCCGCGCGGCCCAACGAGGCGGCGAGCATCAGCGGCGTTGCAAGGGATTCGCGGTTGCGTGCATTGATCGCGGCGCCGTGATCGAGCAGGAGCATTATTAGATCGGTATTGCCGCCTACAGCTGCGTCGTGAATGGGCAGGTTGCCGTTTCCGTCAGGCTTGCCGACGTCGGCTCCGTGGCTGATCAGGAATTCGGCCACTTTCAACTGACCTTTAAGAGCGGCGTCGTTCAGGTAGGCTGAGCCGGAGGGCGTGGGGCTATTCACGTCAAAGCCGTTATCGACCAGGAGGCGCACGATTTCAGTTTGACCGCGGAAGGTGGCCGATTCCATGGCGTGATCGGCGGCCGCCTGCGACTCTTTCAGCTTAATTCCGAGCTTGAGCAGAGCGGCTACAGCCGGTCCGCTCTTGTAGTCGAGGGCGATATCGAGAGGAGTTTGACCGGACCGATCGCGCGCAGTGATGTCAGCGCCCGCTTCGACTAAGGGTTGGATCAGTTGGAAGCCGCCGACCATGCAGGCTTCGTGCAGAGGCTGGCGGCCGTCACGCGGGTTGACTCGGCGGGGATCGGCGCCGTGGGCAAGCAGAACAGCTAACGTGGCAGGTTGGCGGTGCATGACGGCATAGTCGAGCGGCGTGTTCTGTTCCCCGTCAACGGCATTTAGATTGGCATGGGCATCCAACAGCAGATGGGTGATTTGGACGTTGCCGCGCGCGGCGGCTACATGCAGCACAGTTTGGCCATTGCGATCGGGAAGGTCTACGCGGGCGTTGTGCTGGAGCAGCAGCTGCACGAAAGGAGTGCGGCCCACCAGGACCGAGTATTGAAGCGGAGTGACACCGGTAGCGCCGACAACTTGCAGGCGGCGTGCGTTCGGGTCCGCACCATGCGCCAGCAGAACCTGGGCAATTTCAAGGTTTCCGGACCATGTTGCTTCCAGAAGCGGCGTACTTCCCAGGCTGTTACGTCCGTTGACATCAGCGCCTTTGTTTATAAGATCAAGAACTTCTGAAACATTGCCGGCGCGCACGGCGTTGTTTAGTTCATCGCCGCTGACGAGGTTGTGAAGCTCCGTTATTTCCTGGGTGAAGAATCCAGCCAGGGTGAGAACGGCGAAGGCAGCGGCCCACGTGGGCATTATTCATCAGGTTAGCATTTAAAACCGCTGATACACTGCTGAGTGTGTCCGCAGACGCTCTTGTTGATCAGCTTCAGCATCGGGCTGCTGCTGGCACCGCTCAGTAAAATGGCGCGGCAGGGCAATGCGCTGTTTCAAGGCAAGGTGAAGCTGGCGGGCAGAATCCGCGGGCATGACGATCTTCTACCGCCCGCGGCGGTGCGTTGCACAAACTGCCACAATGCGTACCGCCAGGCGACTCTTTCCCGGGTCGCGCCTCCGCACCTTAACCGTTCGCTGCTACTCGATGCGCGGCAACGTCGGGGAGGGCCGCCCTCGCGCTATGACCAGGCGGCATTTTGCAGACTTCTGAAGAGCGGCGCAGATCCTGCGTATGTTTTGATTTCGAGGGAAATGCCCGTCTACGAAGTGAATGACGAGCAGTGTGCCAGCTTGTGGGCCTTCCTGTTAGAACAAGGCAGTACAAAATGAGAAGCGTGGAATTGTTGTCGAGGCGGTCGGTGCTGGCAGCGATGATGACGCCCATCACGACACAACAAATTGTCCGAGGTCATGGGAAGATCTGGCCGCCGCAAAGGGTGCCGGATGTGGCATTAATCCGGTATGACTCGGTGCCTGCCACGTTGAAAGCCCTGACGACTGGGTATGTCACGGCGGTGCAACTGATGTTTACGTCCTGCACAACGACTTGCCCTATGGGAGCGGCAACGTTCCAGCAAGTTCAGAAAATGATTCCCGATATGCGGGGTCGGCGCATTCAGTTGCTTTCGCTAAGTATTGATCCCGAGAATGACACACCCAAAGCCATGGCAGGCTGGCGGCGGCGTTTTCGCGCGGGAGCGAACTGGGTAGTAGCGACTCCCAGGCTGACTGACTCGAAGACACTCCAGGACTTTTTTCAAAAGGGCGGTGATTCCTCCGACCATTCCACGCAAGTTCAGATTGTTAATCGCGATGGCTACCTGGTTTGGAGAACTTACGAATTGCCCACTGCTGAGGAAGTCGCTGCAATTCTCGGAAGATTTTAGCCGGGGTTAAGCAAGTTTACTCGAGATTGATTCGAAACATAACGTAAACGCTGTGCTCCATTATTTCCAGTCGTACAAGTACTCCCAGGAATACTTTCAATTTGACCACGCTGTAACGAATTCTTACACTCTAAGCACAATTGCTCATGAGACTAAGTTCGTATTTTCTACTTGCAGCAGCAGCTTTGCTTCTTTTTCTGTATAATCCCGCAGCCAACGCTCAGGTAGTTCGCACCGGCTACACATCCATCGTGGCAGCAAACAGTGCCAAGTGCCTCGACATTTCCGGTCAATCCACTGCGGCTGGGTCGGCGGTCATTCAGTGGCACTGCGACTCGCAAGCAACTCAAGCTTGGACGGTGGAGGCGTATCAGGGCTCGTTCCGCATCATCCAGCAACAGACCGGTGATTGCCTGGTCTTGTCGGGCGGAAACACGGCGTCAGGCACAGCACTCGTTCAGGAGCCATGCGCCGGTGTCGCGAGCGAGCTGTGGTCATTTAACGCCAACGGGAGCAATTTTCAGATTGTGTCCAAGAGCAGCGGGGAATGCGCCAGCGTCGGCGGCGCCAGCGTTGCCGATAGTACCGCTATTGTTCAGGAGCCTTGCTCGACAGCCACCAACGTTCTCTGGGCCTTTACAGGCGGTTTAATTACTTCTTCGGCGGAGACCGTTTTGCAGGCGGCGCATAGCGGTCAGTGCCTGGTTGTCGAAGCCGCCAGCACAGCGCCGGGCGGCCCGGTGATTCAGTCGCCGTGCGGGGGAGTGACAAATGAGCAGTGGAGGCTGGTACCGGCCGGAAGCCAATTTGAAGTTGTCTCTAATAACAGCCAGTTGTGCCTGTCCGACAACGGCGGAAGCACGGCTGGCGCAGACGTCATGCAGGAGACATGCAGCACCACAAGCCAGAACAATTTGTGGACTTTGAAACCGGTTGGTGGATCGTATGAGCTAGTGGTTGGAAACACCGGCTACTGCCTTACAATTCCTGGCGGCAGTCAGACGCCGCAGACGAATGCAGTCGAGGCGCCTTGCACAGGAAGTTTGAACCAGTCATGGAGCCTTTCGGCGGCCACTATCCCTTCAAGCTGGACCGCTGTCACTCAGCTCCCGGTTGACCCCATTGCGGTGGCTAACCTTGCCGACGGCAATCTAGTAATGTGGTCCGCCAATGACATTTATAGTTTCGAGGGCGACATCGGAGACAGCCCCAACGGCATGACGTACACGGCTGTTTTCAATCCAATCTCGATGACGGCAAGTGAAGTTCTGGTTACCAATACCGGCGACGATATGTTTTGTCCGGGCACGGCCAACTTGTTTAATGGCGCGATTCTCGTCAATGGCGGCGACAGCAGTCCGAAGACAAGCCTGTATAACCCGGCCAACGGTCTGTGGACCTCGGACGCGCTGATGAACATTCCGCGCGGGTACGAGGGTGACACTGTTTTGACGAATGGGTCGGTGCTAACACTTGGGGGATCGTGGAGCGGTGGTCAAGGAGGCAAAACGGCGGAGGTCTGGACCGAGGGAAGCGGCTGGACGGTGCTTCCCGCTGTGCCGGAGGACCCGATCGTCGGTCCCGATCCGCAGGGCACTTACCGTGGCGACAATCATCTGTGGCTGTTCTCCGCTCCCAATGGCGAGATCTTTCACGCCGGACCCAGCGCGGCCATGCATTGGATCACGACCTCAGGCAGTGGCAGCATTACTTCCGCGGGCGAGCGCGGCAGCGATCCTTACGCAATCAATGGGAATGCGGTGCTGTATGACATCGGGATGATCATGAAGACCGGTGGCGCGCCGGGCTATCAGGACGTCAATGCGGAAGCTAATACTTTTCTGATCAACATCAATAATGGAGCTGCCGGAGTCACGGTTACGCAGACGGCACCGATGGCGTATCCGCGCGCTTTCTCGAATGGAGTGGTTCTGCCGAACGGTCAGGTGGTGATTATCGGCGGGCAAACCTACCCGGTTCCCTTTTCCGATGCAACGGCAATCCTCGTCTCGGAGATTTGGGACAACCAGACGCAAGTATTCCGGCAGCTGAGCCCGATGCAAACTCCGCGTGTTTATCACAGCTCGGGCATTCTGTTGCAGGATGGGCGCGTCTTTGCAGGGGGAGGGGGCCAGTGCGGGACAGGCTGCTCCGCCAATCATTTCAATACAGAGATTTTGACGCCGCCCTATCTGCTGAATGCCAATGGCTCGGCGGCTACCCGGCCCGTCATTTCATCGGCCTCCTCTACAGTGGCCTTGGGCGGCACCATCTCGGCTACTACCAATTCGCCGGTGGCTTCGTTCGTTCTTATGCGGCTGTCGTCGGTAACGCATACGGTGAATAACGATCAGCGCCGCATTCCCCTGCAGATGCAGTCCACTAATGGAAGCTCCTACATCCTGACCGTTCCTTCAAATCCTGGCATTGTCTTACCGGGGAACTATTGGTTGTTTGCCTTAAGCGCGCAAGGGGTTCCAAGTGTAGGGGCAAATGTTGCGGTCACTTTGGGGCCAACGGTTGCCAGTTTCTCGCTTTCGCCTTCGCCAAATACGGTGACGGTAACGCAAGGCAGCAGCGCTACCGGCACGATTAAAGTGTCCGACATCGGCGGGTTTAGCGGTCCGGTAACGCTCACCGCCTCGGGGTTACCCAGCGGCGTTACAGCCGCATTTCAAACGAATCCGGCCAGCGCTTCCAGCGTTATCAAGTTCACCGCCAGTAGGTCGGCCTCCACCGGGCCGTCCGCCGTTACCATTACGGGAACTTCAGGGGCGTTGACTTCCAGCACGGCACTTTTGTTGAATACTGCCGGGGCTGCCTGCACCTCTACCTCGATCATTCCCTTTATGCAGGTGAACGGGGCAGCATGGCAGCAGGTTAGTAGCGCCACAGTGGCTACTGGAGCTACGGTAAACCTTGGCCCGGAGCCGGTAGAGGGAATATGGAACTGGACCGGACCAGCGGGTTTTACATCGACCCTGCGTGAGATCGATGCAATCCCGCTAGGTCCGGGAGTGAACACGTTTGTCGCAACTTACACGAATTCAAACTCGTGCAACAGCACGGCGACGTTTGTTATTACGGTGACTGGCGGAACATCCGGCGAATTCTGAAGCTTAGACGTACTTGTCTAACATCTTCTGGAATTCAGGCCGACCAATTGCACCGACCTTCTGTTCAACGATCTGACCGCCTTTGAACAGGAGAAGGGTCGGAATGCCGCGTATACCGTAACGCGAGGCGGTGTTTTGATTGGAATCCACGTCCAACTTGCCGACTTTTACCTTGCCATGATAGTCAGCAGCTACCTGATCCACGGTAGGACCCATCATGCGGCAAGGCCCGCACCATTCGGCCCAGAAGTCCACTAGAACGGGTACATCCGAGCTTAGGACGTCTTTATCGAAAGTGTCATCAGTAAAAGTTAAGGTGCTGTCGCCTGCCATTGTGATTCTCCATTAGGTTGATGCAGTTTATGCAAAATTCGATTCAAAGGGGCTTCAGCCGAGCCCTTTGCGCTACTCACCAACAGTGTACCCAGCGAGCGGATCTCTCTCAGTTTTTGCGGCTAATAGTTTCGCGTATAAAGCTGAGTAGGCGGCGGCAGGCTTAGTCCAGGAAGTATCTTTTTGCATGGCTGCGGCTTGCATCCGGCTCCATTGGGGCGTCTGCCAAAGCGCGAGCGCCTGACGCAGGCAGTTTAGCAGCGCGGGGCTGGTGTGCGGCGCAAACGAGAAGCCGGTGTCCGCGGTTACTGTGTCTTTGAGGCCGCCGGTGGCGTGCACCAGCGGCAGGGTTCCGAAGCGCATCGCATAGAGCTGGGTAAGTCCGCAGGGTTCGTAGCGGCTGGGCATAAGAAACAGATCGGATCCGGCCAGGATGCGGTGGGCGTATTGCGCTGAATAACCGATTTGAACCGAGACGCGCGACGGGTTGGAACTGGCCAGCCAGCGGAAGAAATCTTCTTCCTGTGCATCGCCGCTGCCAAGCAGGATGAGCGAGAAGTTGAGAGCCAAAAAGTCTTTCGGGTTGCGGGTAAGCAGATGAAAGCCTTTTTGCGGGGTAAGTCGCGCCACGACACCGACCAGCGGCTTGTCGATGCGGTCGGGTGAGAGTCCGGCTTGCTGAAGGAGCGCCAGTTTGCAGGCGCGCTTGCCTTTGATGTCGGTGGTGGAGAAATACGCCGGCAGGTAGGGGTCGGTGGCGGGGTCCCAAACGGCGGAGTCGATGCCGTTCAAGATGCCGGTGAGTACATTGCTGCGGCTGGCGATAAGCTCTTCGAGACCACAGCCCGCTTCGGGGGTTTGCATTTCCACCGCATAGGTTGGACTGACGGTAGTGATAGCGTCACAAGTCGCCAGCGCGCCTTTCATAAAGCTGATGGAGCCATCGGGATAAAGAGCGGCGGAAGCTTTGATTTGGCGGTCGAGACCAAGATCGGCCACAGCCTGGCGCGGAAAGCGGCCCTGGAAAGCGAGGTTATGGATGGTGAAAACGGTTTTGATGTTTGCGAAGGCGGGATGAGTGCCTACCGCTTCGCGCAGGAGGACGGGCAGCAGGCCGGTGGTCCAATCGTGGCAGTGGATGATGGCCGGGGTGAAGAGAGTTTCGGCGGTTGCCAGGGCGCCTCGCGCCAAGGCTCCGAAGCGCAAATGATTGTCGGGAAAGTCGAACACTCCTTCGCTATACAGGCCGGGACGCTGGTAAAGCGCGGGGATATCGAGAAAGAAGTAGTGGACGCGGTGGATTTCGCTTTCGTAGACGTCGGCCAGGAAGTGGCGGGAGCCAAGGGTGATGTTCAAGGTGCGGTGAGTATGTTGGGGGGAGAAGGCGCGGACTTGGGGATAGTAGGGGAGAAGGACAGCGACTTCGTGGCCGGCTCGCGCGAGGGCGATGGGAAGGCCTTGCAGGACTTCGCCTAGGCCGCCGGTGCTGGCAAAGGGCGTGGCCTCGGGGGTGAGCATCAAAATTTTGGCCACGCCCGATTGTACTGAGGCGGATGGTGGCGTTAAACGGGAGGCCATTGAGGTTTCGTTGTCAGCGTATAGATGGGGTGTTCCGCGAACGGATGAAATTTCGTGCAGGTGGTTGATTCTGTTCAAGAAATAAATGTGAGTTTTCGCGGAATGATAAAGGTTGCTTCGGCT
>PLRJ01000174.1 GCA_003163855.1 Bryobacterales bacterium
GTGTAGCAGGCGGCGGTGTTTGGGAGGATGTGAATCTTAAGGCGGTCGATGAAATCAAGCTCGGATTCCTTGGTGCGGTCAGTCAGGTTAACCCGGCGAACGGCCAGGGTAACCATCTCGGTACCGGCGGCTGCGTGGCAGCGGGCCATTAGTTGCCTGCTGCGATACTTTCCGGTACCGACAAACAGCCGGGAATGAAACGCGCGGCCGGCAATAGTCAGAACGTCGTGCATAGTTCCATTATCCGCGCATGCGCTGGGGCAGCAACGGAGCGGCGCCGGATTGGGGCGAGTGCGGGGTGGGGATTTCAATGGCAATCACCAAGCCCGGCAAGGCGTTGCGCGCGCTGATGGAGCCTTGATGGACGGCAAGGGCGCGCTGGGCGATGGACAGTCCCAGACCAACGCCGCCGCTGTTGCGGTTGCGGTCCGCTTCGGCGCGAAAAAAGGGCCTGAACAAATGCGGCAAACTGTCCTCCGGCACGCCGGGGCCGAAATCGCGCACTTCGATAATGCTTTTGTCAGCGGCGGCGGTTAAGGTGATCTCGACGCTGCTGTGCTCCGGGGCGTAGCGTATGGCATTGCGCACAACGTTCTCAATAGCGCGCCGCAGCAGTTCGTGATCGCCCTGCATCTGCACCGACTCCGCTCTGGTGTTCACGCGCAACTCGACATCGCGCGCCTCGCCTTCCACGGCGCAGTCATCCACCACGTCCTGCAACAGATCGCGCAGATCCAGCGGAACCATGTTGCGGCTTTCTGGATCGTTTTCGGCGCGGGTCACCTGCAGAAGTTCAGAGATCAGCGTGCTGAGACGGTCAACTTCCTTCTGGATGCGAGCCATGGCGCGGCTGCGATCGGGACTGGTTTTGGCGAGCTCAACGGCGAATTCAAGCCGCGCCAGCGGCGAACGCAATTCATGCGAAACATCCTGCAGCAGACGGCGTTCGGCGGTTAGCAAGGTTTGAATACGGTCCGCCATCACGTTGAAGGCGCGCGCCAGTTTGCCGATTTCGTCCTGGCGTTTGGCCTTGGCGCGAACTTCCAGGTCGCCGCGTCCAAAACGTTCCACTGTCTGTTCGAGCGTGCGCAGGGGCGCGGCCAGTTGAACTGCCAGAATGTAGCAGAACACCACCGCCGCCACAGCGATCCAGAGGAAATAGGGAATGGCGCTCCAAGGCCCAACCGGGGCGGGGGCGTCGATGATCAGCTTGTATTTACCGTCGCGCGTGGGCCACGCCAGTATCATGCGGCTGTCACTGGCGGGGCTCCAGTGCGGCCCGGCTTTGTTAATGTCGGCGCTCCGGTCGCGGCCAGTGACTAGATCGATGCCGTGCTCGTCTACCAGTGCATGCGTTCCCGGCATCAACGTTTCAAGCCGCGCAAAGTAGGCCTGTAACGCGGGCTTACCGCCTGTCTCATACGCTTCGCGTGCGTCGCTCACCTGAAGAGACACGGACCGCGAGAAAAAGTCGTGGCGTCCCGGCGCAAAGCGATTGCGCAAGTCGTTGGTGTAGCCGATGCCGGCCAGGCAGACGATAAACGTAACAAAGAACCACAGCAGGATTTTCGCGAATATGGAGCGGACAAACATTTAGGTTCCAGTCTCTTCCGAAGCGAACAGGTAGCCGACACCACGCACCGTCCGAATCAACGGCCGGCCCCGCTCCAACTTCTTACGTAAGTGACTGACGTGCACATCCAGCGCGCGTTCCAGCGGATTGGCTTGCCGATTGTACAGAAAGCGTGCCAGGTCGTCGCGAGAAACTACGCGCCCGGCGGAACGTACCAGCACTTCCAGGATGTCGTACTCGATGGAGGTGATTTCCACCAGTTCGCCCTCGCGGTGCACCTCGCGGGAATTGGAATTGAGTTTGACGCCATTTGCTTCCAGCACTTCGGTCTTCAGAGCGGGTCCGCGACCGGCGCGGCGAAGCACTGCTTGAATGCGGGCGAGCAGTTCGTCCGGGCTGAACGGCTTGGCCAGATAATCGTCGGCGCCGGCGTTCAGGCCTTCGATACGGTCGCCATGCTCGGTGCGGGCGGTCAGCATGATCACGGGCACAGCACTGCGGCGGCGCAGCTGGCGCAATACTTCGAAGCCTTCCATGCCCGGCATCATGACGTCGAGCAGAACCATGTCGAGATTGCCGTCCAGCGCGCGTTTCAAACCTTCGTTGCCGTCGTTGGCGATGGCGAGTGCGATGTCGCGGCCGCTGAAATACTCGGCCATCAGAGCTGTCAGTTCGGTGTCGTCATCGACTATCAGAATGGAAAGGTCTTTCACTGCGTTCGCTAAAGCCGAGCTAGGTTAAGGCGGCTCCGTTGCCCCAGCATACTATCTCCCCTTGACGGCTTCACCCGGAAGCACTTTGCCTGATCCGGTACCGGCGAATTTCGAAACGGCCCATACGGCCGTTCGCACGCTGCCATTTACTAGCGTGTCAGCGGCAGCCCCGAAACCTCAATCGCACGCCATCCGCCATCGAGGGAAATCACATTCCGGTAACCCATCTTCTGCAAGTTGTCCGTCGCCAGCGCCGACCTGTACCCGCCGCCGCAATAGAGCACCAGCTTCGTATCTTTATCCGGAAACGCCGTCTCGATGTCGCGTTCAATAATGCCCTTGCTCATATGAATGGCGCCCGCGGCGTGCAGCGCCTGCCACTCGCTGTCTTCGCGCACATCGACCAACTGCCCGGCCTCGCCCGCCGCCAACAGGCGCTTGTACTCTTCGATATCAATTTCATGCACGCGGGTTTTGGCATCTTCCACCAAGGCAAGAAAACCAGGACTGTGGTGCTTTACAGGAGTGCTCATACATCTGCTCCGGCGCGCATGGTCTGCTGCACGCGCTGGATATTCGCGCCTACAGCCGCCAGCTTCTCTTCAATCCGTTCGTAACCGCGATCTATATGATAAACACGGTCGATAATCGTCTGCCCCCTGGCAACCAGGGCCGCCAGCACCAGCGACGCACTCGCGCGCAGGTCGGACGCAATCACCTGCGCGCCCATCAGCAGATCTTCACCGGCCACTATCGCCTGGCGTCCTTCAATCCGGATATTAGCGCCCATGCGAACGAGTTCCTGCACGTGCATAAAGCGGTTTTCGAAGATGGTTTCGGTGATAAAGCTGATGCCGTGCGCCGTCGCCATCCAGGCCAGGTACTGCGCCTGTAGATCGGTTGCGAAGCCGGGGTATTCTTCCGTCTTCATATCAAGCGCCTTCGGACGGCCCGCACAGCGCACGCGCAAAACGTCGGCCTGCGGCTGGTCCACCTCGGCCCCCGCCTGCTGCATCTTCACCACCAGCGCCGCCACGTGTTCCGGATTGCAATCGCTGACTATTAGATCTCCGTGCGAAATGGCGCCCGCGAGCAGGAACGTGCCGGCTTCAATACGGTCGGGAATAATGGTGTGCTCCGCGCCGTGCAACTTTTCCACGCCTTGCACTTTGATGGTGGATGTACCGGCGCCTTCGATATTGGCGCCCATGGCGATCAGCAGGTTGGCCAGGTCTTCCACCTCCGGCTCGCGCGCCGCGTTGCCGATAACTGTTTCGCCTTTGGCCAGCACGGCCGCCATCAGCACGTCTTCGGTGCCGGTGACGGTGATGCGGTCGAAGTGAATATTGCCGCCGCGCAGTCCGTCGGGCGCTTGCGCTTCCACGTATCCATAAGCCTGTTCAATGGTCGCGCCCAACTTCTCAAGCGCCGCAACGTGCATGTTGATGGGCCGCGCGCCAATGGCACATCCGCCCGGCATGGAAACACGTGCGCGTCCGGCACGCGCCACCAGCGGCCCCAGCACCAAGCTGGAAGCACGCATGGTTTTCACCACATCGTAAGGCGCTTCCGGCCGGTCGAGCGTCCTGGCATGCACGCACGTTTTGCCATTGTGATGCGCCACCTTCGCGCCCGCGTATTCCAGCAGGCTTTCCATGGTTGCTATGTCTTTCACGCGTGGAACGCGGTGCAGGGTTACCGGTTCATCGGTCAACAGGCAGGCCGCCAGTGCCGGCAGCGACGAGTTCTTGGAACCGCTAACCGGCATCTCGCCGCTCAAAGGCGTGCCGCCTACAATCTTGAATTTGTCCATCTCTACCTATTTCGTGTCGGCCAGCGCCGCCCGCAGCCGCCCCTTGGATGCCGCCAGCCGCGCCTCTGCCTCAATTCGAGTGAGCCCCAATTTTTGCATGACGATGGCTGTGCGGACGGAGCCGCCGCTGTTGAGCAGAAGCGCAGCTTGCTCATAGGATACGTTGGCGATGCCCGCGATGATGCGCCGCGCCCGGTCTACTAACTTCTCGTTGGTCGGCTGTACGTTCACCATCAGGTTGCCGTACACATAGCCTAATCGGATCATTACACCCGTGCTCAACATGTTCAGCACCAGCTTGGTGGCGGTTCCAGCGCGCATACGCGTCGAACCGGTGACGACTTCAGGACCCGGCGTCGGGGTAATGGCAATCTCGGACGCCGCCGCAACCTCCGAATTCGTGGTGCAGCTAAGCCCAATCGTCAGGCCGCCCAATGACCGCGCGTAAGCCAGAGCTCCTAAGACATAGGGCGTGCGTCCGCTGGCGGCGATGCCGACTACGGAATCGGAAGCTGAGAAATGATGCTCGGTCAGGTCCTGCTGACCTTGTTTGGGATCGTCTTCGGCTTTTTCAATGGGATGACGGAGCGCGCGGTCGCCGCCGGCGATGAGCCCCACGACTAATCCTGGCGGCGTGTTGAAAGTAGGCGGGCATTCCGAAGCGTCCAGCACTCCCAAACGCCCGGAAGTGCCGGCGCCCAGGTAAAACAACCTGCCACCAGCCTCCATGCGCGCAACCACGGCATCCACGGCCTTCGCGATATTCGGTATCTCGCGTTGGACAGAGAGCGCCACCTCCTGGTCGGCGGCGTTGATCACGCCTAGCATTTCGCTGGTCGAGAGCGAGTCTATCTGGGCGGAAGCAGGGTTCGAGCTTTCCGTAACAAGATGGCGCATTCTAGGTAGGCCTCAAAGACGCGCATGGCCGAGTGAGCGCAACGCCCAGCTCGGCCATCGGGAACCTAATACAATTTTATTTAGACGCTGAACGAACTGCCGCAGCCGCAGGTAGACTTCACTTGCGGATTGCTGAACTTGAACCCGGAACCTTCCAGGGTCTCCACGTAGTCCACTTCGGCGCCATCCAGATAAAGCATGCTGGCCTGATCCACGAAGACCTTTAGACCAGAGAATTCGTAGGTTTTATCAAGCATGTTCGGTGCGTTTTCGAAGGCCATGGAGTAGCTGAAGCCAGAGCAGCCGCCGCCCACAACGGCAATGCGCAGCCCGGCTGGTTTCGGTTCCTGCATTCCTAAGATTTCCGCTACTTTGGTCACCGCGGTTTCGGTAAGTTGAATCATCGGTATCTCCTCATTGAACAGGGCTGTTCCCCATTAGTGTACAACGATCTAAGACCTTTGATGTCGTATTTCGCTGAAAAGGTGCGCCTGTTAAGGGATAATGAAGGGTAAACCTGAGCACGGAGCCAGGCTGCAACTTTTTGTAACGCGTTGAAATGAGGGTGCGTCGGACGCGGTGTATGAACGGATTCAGCATATCTCTTCCTTTTCCCGCAGTAACCGGGGAAGCCACTCGGGCGAAGACCAAGTTGGATCACCGAACAAGCGACGAAGCGGCTCTTGTCCGCCGGGTGCAGGCAAACGACGAGATGGCGTTCCGCGAGATCGTAGACCGCTACCAGGCGAAGGTCTTTTCTATCATTTACGGCATTTTGCGCAACCGCAACGATGCAGAAGATATTGCCCAGCAGGTTTTTGCCAAGATCTACTTCTCTATTAAGAATTTCGATTTCCGAAGCTCGCTTTTGACCTGGATCTACAAGATTACGGTCAACGAATGTTACGACTACTTGCGTAAGAAACGTGTCCGGAAGCTGGTTTATGAGAGCGATTTCTCGTCGGAAGACTCGCTGCGCATGGAAAATTCAGAACCGGCTACTGATCATGCTCCGGCCGTGGATCACCGCCTCGCTCAGCATGACTTGATAGTAAAACTGCTATCGAAGATCTCTGAGGAAGATCGTGCACTGATCCTGCTGAAGGAAGTGGAAGGTCACTCTGTAGAAGAACTTGCAGAGATGACGAACATGAATGAGAATACCATCAAGGTAAAGCTTTTCAGAGCCCGCCAGAAGCTGGTGAAGGCGGCTCAGCGTTTGGAAAAAGGTCCTATAACTCCACCCGCTGTCGGCTAGGACAGTGCGTGCGAGTTTGTTGTAAAGTTTAGTTAACAGCAGGCGTCTAGATCTGCGAAGTTCGGTTGGGGCTGTAAAAAATTGAGGGAAAAATGCACGGGTTCGTACGCGATCGAGTAGAAGATCTGCTCGCGGCCAAGCCATCTGCCGGGGCATGTGAAGTTGCAAAGGGCCACTTGAACGAGTGCCTGGAATGCGCTGCGGAATTCGATGAATTGCGGGCACAGTCCGAGTTGTTACGTTCGCTTCGGCCGCCGGAGGAGCTAGAGCCGAGTCCCGGCTTTTACGCCCGGGTGCTGCAGCGCATTGAGGAGCGGGCCAAGAAATCCATATGGTGGGTGTTCGTCTACTCGCCGGTCGGCAAGCGCCTTGCTTATGTATCGCTGGCCACTGCCGTGATACTTGGATCGTACGTGGTGGCGCAAGAGGCTCGGGATGGCGGTTTCAGCGCAAGTCCGCGGGTTGTAAGCGAAGTAGCGACTCACTATGATGTGCCGGTGGTGGGCAATCCCGACCAGCAGCGGCAGGCTGTTCTAGAAAACTTCGCTTCGCACTCCGGTACACTCCAATAGCAAGTTCCACCACATTTCGGAAGCCTGTGGCTCGCGAAGACGACGCTGGCTGGTCGAATCCAAAAGTACTGGTCATTTTTGCCTTCATCTTCCTTTGCGGGACTTCTTTTGGCGCAGTCGTCATGCGCGCCTACGTACACCGTCATCTGCAGCCTGCCGTTTTAGTGGAGGCGGCACCAGTTAAGAACAGTGCTGCCAACATGGACGCTGCCAGTAAATTGGGACTCTTGCAACTGGAAAAGGAGTTAAAGCTCAGCGCGACGCAGAAGGAAACCGTAATGGCGGTGCTGGACGAGTACGGTAAGTTCTACCAGAATATAGAAGATCAGAGGCAGGATGTGGCGCGCCACGGCGAGCGTAGGATTCTAGACTGCCTGGACGACACCCAGAAAAAGGAGTTTCAGAAGATGCTCGGGATAAAGGACCTGCCGCAGTAGGTCCGTTTACTCCACCTGGACGTCCGAAACTTCCTGCGAAACTTCGCAAACCGGCGCCCCTTCCGCTTTGTCTTTCATACGGCTTTGGATAGCAGCCATCAGGCGCGCCTGGATGTCCGCAGGGACGGGCTTGCACTCCATGCCCTTAAAGACCTTTAATGTCTTCTCCGCCGTATCGCACACGACAAAACAGTTAGGGCATTCGTTTACGTGTCTCTGTAGCTCGGCGTACTCGACTGCATCCAGAGATTTCTCCAGATACTCGTTCAGCTCTTGCAGAAACTGCTTACAAGTAAGCAAACGCGTCGTCTCCCTTTTTCTTAAATTGCCGGGTCAACTTCTCCCGCAGCTGCAAGCGGGCTCGCAGCAGACGGCTTTTCACGGCTGAAATCGACAGGTTCAAAGTCTCCGCCGTTTCCTCTATTGACATTTCTTCGATGTCACGTAAGACAAAAACGGTTCGGTAAGCTGGCTTTAAACTTTGAATCGCCTGATCTAAAATACTAGCCAGTTCCTCCCGGGAGTACGTATCCTCCGGATTTTGGTCCCAAACCGCGATTTCCCTGACGACCTCGTCTTCGCCGGTATCGATCGGATCGTCAAGGGGAACGGTCCGGTCCGAACGCCGCTTGCGCAGCTTCATCAGGGCTTCGTTGACTGCAATGCGAACCAGCCAGGTATAGAACTTAGAGTTTCCCTGAAAATCCGCCAGGTGCGTATAGGCCTTCAGGAAGGTTTCCTGCAGCACGTCTTCCGCATCGTCGTCGTTCTGGGTAATCTGCTTGGCCATGCGAAAGACGCGGCGGTCGTAATGCTGCACCAGATCTGAAAATGCAGTCATATCGCCGCTCTTGGCCGCGGTGACCAGGGCGGACTCATCAAATACGGGGGTTGCGGAAGTTGTACTCACTCGAAAGGTTCCTTCAGTCTATCAACGGCCTGATATACTCCCCCAGGATCGTTCCTGGCACGTCGGAGCGGCAATTCAAAACAAAGGCAGATTATTCATGACTGAACACAAGCCCGACTATGTAGTGGACGTGAAAAAGTATGTTCCGGCAGTGGATGAGGAAGCCGTAGCCGGCATTGTAAAGCATCTGGGCATCGCCCTGCATACGCGTGACGCTTCGCTGGTGGCGGCGACTGATCCTGAGGAGCTGAAACGGGTGCGCGAGGGCTTTATGAAGAAGAAGCTGGCACTGACGGCAAGCGACGCTGAACTGGACGCCGCTCTGAAGAAGGTAATGGAGCAGATGAAGGGCGTCCACGACAAGCACCGGGTGACGGTATGTTACCTGCTGGCCGAGCATTACGGCAAGCTGGACCTCTTTCACCCGAAAGCCAAGTAGCGAACTTGACGCGGCGCGAAAGGGTCAAGCTGATAACCTCGGAATTGATCCTTTCCCATGAGTAGTTTGATCATTACGCTGCCGGACGGCAGCCAACAATCCGTCGCGCCCGGAACCCGTCCGCTCGACATCGCTCAATCCATCAGCCCGCGTCTGGCCGGCGCGGCCCTGGTCGCCCGGGTCAACGGTGAATTGTACGATTTAACCCGGCCGCTTGAGACCGACGCCAAGCTGGAAATCCTGACCGCCAAAAATCCGGAGGCACTGCAGGTATACCGGCATTCCACCGCCCATCTGCTGGCCGCCGCCGTGCTGGAACTCTATCCCGAGACGCAGCTTGGCATCGGTCCCCCAACCGACACCGGCTTCTATTACGACTTCCAGCGCGACGCCAAGTTCACCCCCGACGACCTGGAGCGCATTGAAGCGCGCATGCGTGAACTCGCCGCCCAAAATCTGCCTTTTGACCGCCAGTTGACTCCCAAAGCGGAGGGCCTTGAGAAATACAAAGACGACTGGATGAAGCACGAACTCATCGAAGAGCGGGCGGGTGATGTCTTTTCCGAATACACGCTAGGGCCGAAGTTCATCGACTTCTGCCGTGGTCCGCATGTTCCTTCCACCGATAAGCTGAAGGCGTTCAAGCTGCTCTCCATTGCTGGCGCCTATTGGAAGGGCAACGAGAAGAACCCGCAGTTGCAGCGCATTTACGGCACTGCCTTCTTCACGAAGCAGGAGCTGGACGACTATCTGAACCGGCTGGAAGAGGCCAAACGCCGCGACCATCGCAAACTGGGGCAGGAACTCGATCTTTTCAGCATTCAGGACCTGGCTGGTCCCGGCCTGATCTTCTTTCACCCCAAGGGCGGAGCGGTCCGCAAAGTGATTGAAGACTGGATGCGCGAACAGTACATCAAACGCGGCTATTCGCTGGTTTATACGCCGCACATCGCGCGCAGCGATCTCTGGAAGACCTCAGGCCACTACAACTTTTATTCGGAGAACATGTTCGCCAGAATGCCGGTGGACGATGCCGAATACCAGCTAAAACCCATGAACTGCCCGTTCCATATCCTTATTTACCGGGACAAGATGCGCAGTTATCGCACTTTACCTGTGCGGTTAGGTGAGTTGGGGACGGTTTATCGGTACGAACGGTCTGGCGTATTGCACGGCCTGCTCCGCGTGCGTGGCTTTACCCAGGACGACGCGCATATCTTTTGCACGCCGGAACAGATTGAGAACGAAGTGGTCAACTGCCTGCAGTTCGCCATCGATACTCTGAATACTTTCGGCTTTACCGAATATGAGGCTGAGCTGTCTACGTGGGACAACGGTGTCAGCGGCAAGTACGACGGCACCGCCGACCAGTGGGCGATAGGCGAAAAGGCGCTGCACAACGCTACCCAACGGCTGGGAATGAAGGTGAAGGTATCGCCGGACGAGGCAGCTTTCTACGGTCCGAAGATCGACGTAAAGCTGGTGGATGCCATTGGACGGCACTGGCAGCTTTCGACAGTTCAATTCGATTTCACGCTGCCACGGCGCTTCGGTCTGGAATATATCGCCGAAGACGGCAAGTCGCATCAGCCTTTGATGGTGCATCGCGCCCTGTACGGCTCTGTAGAGCGCTTCTTCGGCATTCTTATCGAACACTATGCCGGAGCTTTCCCGGTCTGGCTTGCGCCGGTGCAGGCGGTGGTCCTGCCGATAACCGATCGCCATGCCGCTTATGCCAAGGAAGTGAAACAGAAACTGGACGCCGCCGGTTTCCGGTCCGAACTCGATGATCGCAGCGAAAAAATAAATTTAAAGATCCGCGAGGCGCAACTAATGAAAATCCCGTATATGCTAGTTCTAGGGGATCGGGAAGCGGAAGCTGGACAGGTATCTGTCCGCAACCGCAAGCACGGCGATCAGGGTGCTGTGAGCTTGGATGCATTCATTTCCCAGCTAACTGCTCTTGTGAGCGAGAGAAGTCTTCAGGAATAGAATTGGGCTAGACCGAAGAGACTTGCACAACTGACGCTATTTCTGCGCCCCCCAAAGGGGACTTGGGGTTGATTTTAGCCGATTTATTGATGATCGGCTGCTGGGTGTATTGTGTTCTAGCGATTACAGCAGCCGTACGACATAAAAGACGCAAGCTGCGTCTGACTTTTCCTGGCGCCTCCACCGGCATCAGTATCTTGAAACCGTTAGCGGGCCTGGACGAAGGTTTAGAAGACAATCTGCGCAGTTACTTTGAGCAGGAATTCTATCCTTACGAAATTCTTTTCGCGGTACGCGACACATCCGACCCAGCTGTTCCACTTGTGCGCCGGCTGATGGCGGAGTATGTTCACATACCATCCTTGCTGGTGATAACCGGCGAACCTCCTTATCCGCATGCCAAGGTCTTCAGCCTGAAGTGCATGTTTGATAAGGCGCAATTCGATCTGATCGCGATGTGCGACAGCGACGTGCGCGTGGGTAGAGACTTCTGCCAGCGGCTTGCCCTCGAGTTTGAAGACGATGGCTTGGGTCTGGTCACTTGTCCTTATCGCGCGGTCTCGGGCTTTAGCATCTGGTCGAAGCTGGAAGCGCTGGGCATGAATACCGACTTTCATGCCGGCCTGTTCACCGCCGTCCTGATGGAAGGTAATACTACGTTTGCGGTTGGTCCGACGATTGTGGCTCGGCGCAGCGTGCTGCTGGGCATTGGCGGCATTGAACGCGTCAAAGATTATATTTCCGAAGATTACATGCTGGGCCGCATCGCTTCCGATCTGGGCTTCGGCGTGCGCTTTTCCTCCTATGTGATAGAGCATCGGATCGGCAGTGAAGGCTTGCTGGCGAACCTGGCGCATCGCCTGCGTTGGGCGCGCACCAGCCGCCGCTCACGCCCATGGGGCTATGTCGGGCAGTTCTTTACGCATCCCATGCCGGTGAGTCTGCTGGCGTTTATAGTGTGGCCGGATTGCTGGCCACTGCTTGGTGTGACGGCTGTGCTGAGGACGGTGGAGGCGTGGATCGTCTCGGTGCGGGTGCTAGGGGCGAAGGTTCCGTGGGCGCTGCTGCCGTTGCAGGATGCACTGGGATTCGGGTTTTGGCTGGCTGGGTTCTTTGGAAAGTCGATCAGTTGGCGCGGGCAGCGGTATTTGTTGAACCGGGATGGGACGGTTGAATTGGCGGGTTGAAGTCAGCAGCGTTGATCCGTTTTAATCGGTGGCCAATCTCATCCTGAGAACTCGACGGGCCGCTGATCACCTCCGATGAACCGCCATGGGCCGGCCAGGGCTGCCAACCGGAGGTGATGAAAACTTTTGGAAAGATGACGAACTACGGGCGTTGCGGTGAGGGGACACGCCTGCGCTTTTCGGACTTGGGTGGTTTGGTGGACGACAAGCCCGGAGTGTCCCCGAGGGACTTTTCGGCGGCACTAAAGACCGAGTTCCTGGTCATACGCGGTCAGTTCTTCCAGCGTGGATTCGCGATCCATGGCTTCATCGGGCAGGACGATCTTGTTGTCAGCGTGGCTATCAAGAAATTTCTGCAAATGGTCGCAAGGAGCGGCTAAATTTGGGCGTTGATCTTATTCCCGCTTCAACGCAAAATTCACAATCACACTCGTGATAACCGCTACCGGTCGGCCGTTTAGCATCACAGGCCGATACTTCCACTGCAGGACGGCTTCCCTGGCAGCATTCACCAGCAGCGGATGGCCGCGTACCAGTTGCAAATTTTGAACCGTGCCGTCTTCGCCAATGATAGCTGTGAACTCCACCGTTCCCGAGACACGTGCCGATTTGGCGAGCGCCGGGTAAACCGGCGCAACTTTCTCGATGAGGTTGGCTTCGGCTACTGCGCCGCCGATGCGCACGGCGCCTGGCGGAGCATTCGACATCGGCGGATTCTTCACCGCTTCCAGATTCTGCTGCCACTTTGGGTTTTGCGGATCGAGCAGGGTCGCGCGCTCCATCAACTGCATGCCCAGTTTCCTCGTGTCCTCACCCGGCATTGAGGTCGCCATCATTCGGCCTGCAAGGCTGAGCAATTCAGCGTCGGAGGAAGCTAATAGGCGCGCCTTCAGGGCCTCGGCTTTCTCTAAGCTGAGCGGAAAAACCGGGTTTCCCACGTTGTTGCGTGGCACCGACTTTGCGAAGATCGAAGCTTCCGCCTCGGCATATTGTGTGGGCAGGCTGGCACTGGCAGGAATCTTGCGTGCCTGCTCCAGCAGATCGACACTGCGCAAGGGATCGTTCGCCTCCATGAATCGAGCCGCGTTATAAAGGACGGCTGGCGAATCAGACCGCTTGCTGAGTTGGCCTTCCCAGGCGGCCTTCGCCAGAGAATAGTCAGCCGCATCCAAGTCAGCGATGTTAAGCGCCGCGGCCAGGATGGGGCTTTCCGGGCGGTTCTCAATCAGCCATATCATCTGCTGCAGATAAGCCGCTTTGTCGCCCGTCCTCCAGTAAGTTTTCATCAACTGCAGCCGCGCCCTGGCGTCGTCGGGATCGGCCTGCAACTTAGCCAGCAAAACGTCGGGCGGATCACTCGGAGGCGGATTTACTTGCCGCTCGCGAATGACTTGAGCTGGCAGCATCATGCAGCCCATAAATATTGTTAAGACAACGCAGCAAAAACCACGCACAACGCCTCCTCGCTTTACTGGCTTAAACTGAAGTTCACACTGACTTCCGTTACAACCGCGACCGGAATATTGTTCACCAGCGTCGCTTTATACTGCCACTGCAGAACCGCGTCTCTGGCCGCACTCACCAGCAGCGGCGCTCCGCTAATCAAATCCAAGTGCTGAACTGAGCCGTCTTCGTCAATAATGGCGGTGAACGTTACCACGCCTTCTATCCGGCCCGACTTCGCCAGCGGCGGATAAACCGGCGCGACCTTGTTGATTAGATTTGCTTCCGCTTCGGCGCTCGAAATGCGCATTGCTCCAGTGCTCTTGAGGCGCGACTCGGGACTCACTTCCGCTAGCGCGTTGCGCCACTTTGGACCCTCGTAGCTGGCACGCTGCATTAGACGTAGCCCGGCCTTCTTGATTTCGGGATCGAGTCCACTGGTAACCAGAACCTTGCCCGCTCCGCTCAGCAGTTCTGGGTCCGAAGAATCCGTCAGTCGCGCCTTTAATGCGTTCGCGCTGTCGAGCGTCAGCGGCAGTGACGGATTTCCATCCGCATCGCGCACAAAAGCCATCAGATAGGCTGTTCCTTCCGCTGCCACATAGGCCGACTGCGAGGGAGCCAGTTTACGCGCTTGTTCCAACAGATCAATCGCGCGAACGGGATCGCTTGGTGTCAGGAAGACAGCGGCGTTATACAGCACTGCAGGGGACTTGCTGCGCTTTTCCAGTTGCACCTCCCAATCGGACTTCGCCTGCTCATAGTCGCTGGGCGAATTCAACACACCGCCGGAGGGCTTCAGCTTGCCCTTCGTTCCCAAAACCGGACTGGCGGGCCGATTCTCAATTAACCAGAAAACCTGCTGGGCGTAGGCTTCTGAGTCTTTGGCTTTGAGATAGGCGTCCATCAAGGCGGAACGAATGTCGTCGTTATTCGGGTTGGCTAAAAGCTTTTGTTCCAGGGCGACGGGATCGGGCGCGTTCGCATCCTGCGCCGGTAAAAACAGAGTGACCAAAACAATCCCTAGAAGAGCGCGAAGCAAAAGCTGCATAAGATTTATTCGAACACAAACTTCGTGCGTCGTGGCTTACTGGCCCGGTTTGACATGCAGAGTTTCGCGCGCGTCTACGTGATCGAACTCCATCGGAAAGCTGGTTCCCGCATAGTAAGCCGGCCACTGGTCTTTATAGTGCCCTGACGCAACAAACCCGGATTCACCAACTACTATGTTCTGCACCGACTTGTCCAAATCGCCAAAATCCACGACCATACGCTCGGACGGTCCTAGTCGTGGAGTCGTCTGCTTTATCGTTGTTCCGGAGCCGCTCATCTCTACCGGCCCTATGTCGAACATGCGGTCAACCAGCGGCAATTGTTTACCAACCGGATGGTCGAACTTCCATTGCAAAATGTGTCCCCAGTGCCAGCGAGAAACCGGCGTGCCCATACTTTCACGGCCCGTTACCAAGGCCAGCGCGAAGTTCTGCATCAGCCATACGTCCCAATTATTTCCCGCCACCCAGCCGTCCGGCCGCGTCCGCAGCATGGTTTCAATCACCTGGGGACGGGGTCTGAGGTTTAACATCTGCGAGTGCGAACCAAGCGCCCGCACCAGCGATTCGCCCAGCCGCTCAGCCAGCAGTTCAGTCATCGCGGGCGCGGCCGCATCCTTGTCCATCTGCCCATTCCAGGGGCGCAGCACCGGCACGGCGTCGCGCACCAGATCGTTCCTGCTGCCAACCTTTTCGAACGCCGCCACCACCTGGCCTGCCAGAAAACGGTCGTAGGCCGAATAAACATCCTTCTGCACTGCCAGCATGTCGTCCACCGTCAACTTCGCTTTAGCCGACAGCAGCGCGCGGATCTGCTCGATGCGGTACTTATCGGCGAAGCTGCCGGTGATGTGGAACGGGTAGCCGGGCGGAAAAGTGCTCTGGTTCGCCGTCGCAATAATGCCCGACGGCGGGTTGTACATGGACGGCATTTGTTCATAGGGAATGTAGCCGTCCCATTCGTAGTTGCCGGATGCGCCGTCTACCGGCACGTCGCCGTCGAAGTGCCGCACGGGCAGTTTGCCGGCCGCCTGATACCCAATATTTCCGCTGCGGTCGGCGTAGATGAAGTTCTGCGGAGGGCCCCAGAAATCGCCCAGGGCGCTACGAAATTCCTGCCAGTTCTTGGCGCGATTTAAATCCAGAAAAGGGAAGCCGAAGCCATCGGCTGCGGTCCAACGCATGGTTAGAATTTTGCCGCCTTCAGTGCTTAATACGGGGCCATGCACCGTCACCCAGGTATCCACCACCACCGGCTTGTCGCCCTTAACGGCAATCACCTGATGATCGAGCTTTGCTTGTAATTGCTGGCCCTTGAACTGGTAGTGGCCGTTTTGTGGATCAAGCTGTTCGCGATATAAATCCATCGTGTCCACCTGCAGGTTGGTAACGCCCCAGGCAATCTGGTCGTTGTGGCCGCTGATGATGCAGGGGACGCCCGGCAAAGTCACTCCGGAAACATTCATTCCTGGCGCTTTCAGATGGGCCATGTACCAGGTTCCAGGAATGCCGTATTCCAAGTGCGGATCGTTGGCCGCCATGGGCTTGCCATCGGACGTATGCGCTCCTGAAACTGCCCAGGCGTTGGAACCCGGACTCAGATACTGCCCTTCCGTCACGGGAAAAAGAATGTGAAAGCGGGCTGGATCGACACCGCGTGCCAAGGCTTGCCCGCGTTCATAATCGCTATTGGCTGAATCGGTCAGATTGCGAAACATCACCAGGCCCACCAGCACCGAATCGGCTATGGTCCAGGGCCGCGGATCGTAAGAATGGCCGGGGAGTGAAAACTCAAGCGAGTAATCGCCGTGATGCGTATCGATGAAATGATTCACGCCGCGCGCGTATTCCACCATCACGGCGCGCTGCTCCGGTGGAAGCAGTTCCACGTCATGATCGGCGATTGCTTTCATGCGCATGCGCCGGGCGCGCTCGTCTACAGCAAGCGTAGACGGTCCGAAGACTTCGGAAAGATCACCGGCGGCAAAACGCCGGATGCCATCCATCTGCCACAATCGGTCTTGGGCGGTAACGTAGCCTTGCAGGAAAATGGCATCCTGCCACGAAGCGGCTACGATATGGGGCACGCCACGAGCGTCGCGTTGCACAGTAGCCTCGCCGCTAATGGGTGCGGTGATTTCACCGGAAACTTTCGGGAGCGGCCGAAAAGCCAGCCAGTAGATGGCAACTGCCAGAAGAACAACAAAAGCAGCTATGCTCACATTGATAATGCGTATCAGGCGGGAGAGCACCACCCGATTGTACTCTGCCAAACGAATGGACCGGTTTAGCTGGCGAAGTCCGAGTTAGACATCGCATGGCCTTACGCTTCATCGTTTTGTTCCTGATCTTGGCCACCAACGGCTTCTTCGCCGCGGCGGAAGTTTCTCTCGTTTCGGTGCGGCAGTCGCGGCTGCGCGAACTCGCGGCGCAAGGCCAGCCGGGCGCGCAAAGCGCACTCAGTCTGCTGGCGAATCCGGGGCGTTTACTTTCTGTGACGCAAGTGGGTGTCACGCTGGCGAGCCTGGGCCTCGGCTGGGCTGGCGAAGATACGCTCTACCGCCTGTGGCGGGACGCTTTCCAATCGTTTACGCTGCCGGTATCTCCGCTCGTCCTGCAAGGCGTGGCCTTCGCGCTGGCTTTCCTGATTATCAGCTACGCCCACGTCATCATCGGTGAGGTTGTTCCCAAGAACCTGGCCATTCAGAAGGCGGACCGGATTGCCGTTCTAGCCGCGCCCGTGCTGTTGGTGTTTTATCGCATTTCGCAGCCGTTTGTGATCGTGATCGAACGCACTTCGGCCCTCATTCTGAGAACGTTTGGTCTAGGTCAAGCGCAGGCGCGCGGCGGGCACAGTCCGGAAGAACTGAAGTTCATCATCCAATCGAGCCGTCATGCGGGCCATCTGCAGGAATTTCAGGAAGACGCCATTCAGAACCTGATTGAACTGTCAGACTATTACGCGCGTGAAATTATGACGCCGCGCAACGAGATTGTTTCGCTGCCATTAGACGCGAGTCTCGAAACCGTCCTCAACGTCATGACCGAGCACAAGTACGCGCGCCTGCCCGTTTACGAGGACCGGCCAGAGCAGATCATCGGCATAGTGCATTATAAGGATCTGATGCCGGAGTGGAACGAGCGCCGCTTTGCCCACGACCGAAAACGCACGGCGCGCCCATTCCGCCTGCGCCGTTTTCTGCGCAAACCATTGGTGGTGCCTGAAACCAAGCCGCTGAACCAGTTGATAGATGAGTTCCACAAAGCCCACACCCACATGGCGCTGGTGGTGGATGAGTTTGGCACCGTTACCGGGCTGGTTACTTTGGGCGATGTTCTGGAGCAGGTCTTCGGCGACATCGGCGACGAGCATGATGTCGTCCGCCCCGCGCCCAGCATGCAGCAGCGCACGCTCGACCTGGAAGGAAGCACCACCATTCGCGAACTGGAAACGCGCTACAACATCATCCTGCCGAGCGAGGCCGAGTTTGAGACATTGGCGGGCTTCATGCTTTATCAGTTCGGCTATATTCCCAAAGAGAAGGATCACGTGGAGTACGGTGGCCGCAGGTTCACCGTTTCGGCCATGGACCGCAACCGTATCGCCATGGTGACGATCGAGAAACTGCTTGATCCGAAGCCTCAGGCCGAGGCCGCCAAGTAATGCCCGAGCGCCCAAACCGCCTGGCGTACCTGGCGCTGGCGTCGGTCAGCTTCTTCTGGGGAACCACTTACCTGGGCATCCGCATCAGCCTGGAAGGCCTTCCGCCGTTTTATCTGATTGCCATCCGCTATGTCATCTCCGGCGGCCTGCTTCTAGTGGGGGCGGCGCTCAGCGGCATGACCATCCCGCGCGGCCGTGAACTTTGGCTGACGTCCGTTTGCGGCGTTCTGTGCATCGCGCTTGGCAACGGTTGCCTGGCTGTGTCGGAGACCATGATCCCCAGTGGAACGGCTGCGCTTTTTTACACTACGACGCCGTTCTGGATGGTTGGCATTGATGCCCTGCTGCCTCGCGGCAAGAGGCCGCTTCGAAACACCATCTACGGCCTGCTGCTGGGCCTGTTCGGAGTGATTTATCTCATCTATCCCGATTTCATTCGCGAAGGGCTGGGCGGTAAAACCCTGATTGGCTTCCTGCTGCTTCAACTCGGCGCTTTAGGTTGGGTCTTCGGAGCGCTTCTCCAGAAACGCATCCCGTCCCAAGCTACGCCGATGATCAGCGGAGCGGTGCAACAAGTCGCCGCCGGTTTATTCATGTTCGCTCCGGCTTCGCTGTTTGAGAGGCTGCCGCACAGCATAGCCGCAAGGCCCATCTACGCGGTTCTCTATCTGGTCGTGTTCGGCTCGATTGTGGGGTATAGCGCGTTCATTTATTCTGTGGCGAAGCTGCCTGTGGCGTTGATGTCTATCTACACCTTCGTCAATCCAATCGTTGCCGTTTTTCTGGGCTGGCTGTTCTTCCGCGAGCCTTTCGGAACGCGGGGGGTAATCGCGATGGGCATCATTTTTGTGGGTATTGCTGTGGTCCGCTGGAGCGAATCGCGCGGCCATAAACAATCGTTGCCTGTGCTGGATACGGAAGCCGCTGGTGTCAGCTGACCGAATCGGCGTTCCTCAGCGTTGATCAGCCGCCCATTCATCTTAAAGCTCGGTTTCCTATATGGCCGCCGATGAACGTGATGAGCCGGCGCGAGCGGCCCCGCCTGAGATGAAAACGTTCATGGACCTTTCGGTAGGGGACACGCCTGCGTTTCGGACTTGGGTAGCGAATCGGCAACTAGCCCGGCGTGTCCCCGAGGGGCTTTTCGGTTGCTGGAAGAGCAAAAAGCGGAATTCCACTTACCGCTTGCCACCGGAAACAATCACTGCGGCCTGCGGCTTGCTAAAAATCACCGGGTCCAGTTCAAGATTATTTCTTACGTTCTTAATATGAAAGTCTTCTCCACTCCCGCCTTTATCCGTTGTCCGGTGCACGATATTGAACGGGAACTGCACTCCGTTCACTGGTTTATAGTCCAGAAACTGAATGGTAGTCGTAAAGTAAGCCGATGTTTCGCCCTTCTGTTCAATGCGCGCCAATAAGTGCGTTCGCGCATCGAAGTAAAAAGTTGCCTGCGCCAGCGCGTTAGGCGCGACGATAATATCCATGTCCTTGTCGTCCTCGCGCTTAGGCGCCTGCACCGACAAATCGTTGTACATTTGTTTCAGCGCTGCATAGCGCAGCGGATTGGCATCAATTTCCATTGGCAGTTCATCGCCTTTGCCAAAGCGGTGAACTTTCTTGCGCTTGTTGTAGGTCCACCCGGCACTACCATCGAAGCCGCTCTTCTCCTTACCTTCCAGCAGCAGCACCTTGTCTGGCTTGGCCCAGTAATATGTAGCCTTCAATCCAAGCCGCAGAGTCCCAGTGACCTCGCGCGAATGGATCGCATCAATCGCCGCCTGACCACCTAACGCCTGCACGTAGGCTGTCACAATGTCATCAACTGTCCGAGCGTTCTCCGCCCGCACCGGGAGGCAGAACAGGAAAACTCCGAGCCATTCGAAACGTAAGCGCATCACACCTTCTAAAGTAGAGGAAACAGCGCGAAGGACGCATGCATGGAAGTTACAGTCAATTATCTCGGTTCAGTTCAGTTCGAAATCAAAGCCAGGCAGCACACCATAGTCAGCGATCAGCCGGAGGAAAACGGCGGTTTCGACGAAGGCATGACGCCGCCCGAGTTCCTGCTGGGGGCGTTAGGCTCCTGCGCCGCTTACTATGCGGTGGAATATTTGAAAGCCCGCAAACTGGCCACCGCCGGGGTCAGCGTGAAAGTGTACGCCGACAAGGCGAAAAATCCTGCCCGGATGGATAACTTTGTCATCCAGGTTGAGATTCCCATCGAATTGACTGAAGACCAGAAGCAAGGTGTGGCGCGGGCGGTGGATAAATGCCTGGTTCACAACACGCTTTTACATACGCCTAAAATCAGCACGCAAGTGGCGGCCGGGCACCCGGCCTGGGCCTAAGCTGGTAACTGGTAGAGTTTCCCAAAAATCCCGCGGCGTAAAACCGTTATCCTAGAAAGCAGGAGTCACCGGAATCATGACAGTCCTAGAGTCCCTGAAGAAATACAGCATTGTGGTCGCCGATACCGGCGACATCCAAGCGATTGCGCGCCTGAAGCCGCAAGACGCCACCACGAATCCCTCCTTATTGTTCAGCGCTGCCCAGCGCCCGGAATATCAGCACCTGGTACGTGAAGCTTTAGAGCACGCCGAAAAGCAAGGCGGCAACAAGAAGGCCGAGACCGAAGCTTTCATGGATAAGCTGGCGGTAAGCTTTGGATCAGAAATTCTGAAGGTCATCCCCGGTCGCGTATCGACGGAAGTGGATGCCAGCCTGAGTTTCGATACCGAAGCCACTCTCGCCAAGGCGCATGAACTCATCCGCCTGTATGAAGAGCGTGGAACCAGCCGCGAGCGAATCCTCATCAAGATCGCCAGCACCTGGGAAGGCATCAAGGCTGCCGAAAAGCTGGAGCAGGAAGGCATCCATTGCAACCTGACCCTGCTGTTCAGCTTCGCGCAGGCAGTGGCATGCGCCGAAGCCAAGGTAACGCTGATCTCGCCCTTCGTCGGCCGCATCTACGACTATTACAAGAAGGAAAACGGCGGCAAGGATATCGCGATCGAGCAGGATCCCGGCGTCGCTTCCGTCACCCGCATTTACAACTACTTCAAGAAATACGATTACAAGACGGTTGTGATGGGCGCCAGCTTCCGCAAGGTGGAGCAGATTACCCATCTCGCCGGTTGCGATCTTTTGACCATCAGTCCCGATCTGCTTGACGAAATGCAGAAGACCGAAGGCGAGATCGAGCGCAAGCTGACGGCTGAGGGTGCCAAGGCCAGCAGCGACGAAAAAATTCACCTGGACGAGAAGACGTTCCGCTGGATGCACAACGAAGACGCCATGGCGACCGACAAGCTGGCAGAAGGAATCCGCAAGTTTTACGCGGATGCCCGCAAGCTTGAGAAGTACGCCCAGAGCCAAGTCACCGAAAAAGTCGGCGCGTAAGTCACCGAGAGGCCGGCTTACGTGGCCGGCCTTTTTCATGTCTTGCTACATTAGTTGCATATGCAACTAAAAGCTCTGCGCTTCTGTTTGATTCCGGTGCTGGCCGCCGTCGCGCTTTGTGCCCAGACGCCCACAGCCCCAAAGGTGACGGTCATCATGGCTACTCTGACGTTGAAAGACGGCGTTACGCGCGACCAGCTCAAAAAAGTGATGCCCACCGAGGTTCGTGAAACGGTAGACCTTTACCTGGACGGCAAAATTCGCGATTGGTATGCCCGAGGTGACGGGAAAGGCGTTGTTTTTTTCGTCGACTGCAAGACCGTTGACGAAGCGAGGGCGATTCTGGAACAACTGCCGCTGGTGAAAGCGAGTTACGCCTCGTTCGACTATATGCCGCTTGGCCCGCTGTCACCTTTGAAACTGCTGTTGACCCCCGCTCCGTAATAATGCGCTATGCCTGAAGCAACTACTGTTCTGCCCGACCTTGGCTGTGCCTGCGCCACCATCCGGCGCGCGGCCCGGTTGGTGACGCAACTTTACAGCGAAGAGCTGAGCCAAAAGCTGGAGCCCACGCAATATTCATTACTCTCGGCGCTCAGGCTCGAACCCGGCGCGAGTCAGTCGAGGCTTGGACGCGCGCTGGGCCTCGACAAAACCACCATGTCGCGCAGTCTTCGCTTGATGGAAAGGCATGGCTGGATCGAGCGGGGTCAAAGCGACGATCAGCGCGAGCGTGGATTCCAGCTAACACCGCTGGGAAAGAAACTGTTCCGCGAGGCAAAACCCCGCTGGGCAAAAGCGCAAGCCAGGTTGGGCGACGGCCTGAAGCCAGGCGAACTGGAAGACCTGCTGCGCGCAGTGAATCGTATTGCCGAAGCAGCCCTCGCGATGCAGCAGGCCACAGATCCGTGACAGTCACCATAACTCCCCATTTCTCCTGCGGAGAAGTTATCGGGAGTTATGGTGACGGGAGTTATGGTGACTGTCACGGATCTCAATCACGGATCTCAATCGGGAGTTATGGTGACTGTCACGGATCTTCGGATCTTGATCGGCGTTTATCTGCGTAAATCAGCGGCCATTTAATCTTCAGCCAGCTTTTCGATCTTCTGATCCCGCACTTTATCCAGCGCGCTGGCCAACAACTCCCGGCTGACCGGATGCCGCAAATCAGGCGCGATTTCAGCCAGCGGCTCCAATACAAAGCGCCGCTCCAGCATGCGCGGATGCGGAACGATTAAGCGCGGCATAGCGATAACAGCATCGCCGAAGAGCAGAATGTCCAGATCAATCTTTCGCGGTCCGCGCGGAATGCTCGCGCCGCTGCGATCACGTCCCAGTTCCCGCTCGATGCGCAGCAACCTGGCCAATAGCTGCAACGGAAAATCGCGCGTGCGGCACTCGGCCACCATATTCAGGAACCAAGGCTGGTCCAGCACATCGCGCGGAGCCGTTTCATACAACGAAGACCGCTGAACAATCTCAACCTGCTCCGCCGCCAAAGCCGCCAGCGCGTTCTCGATATTCCCGCGCCTATCTCCGAGGTTCGAACCAAGCGCGATATAAACCGTCCGTTCGGACATCAGAACAGCGGGTTCTGGTCCGTGCCAAAACGCCGGCGCGCAATCTTGAAGTAATCGAACGCGCGCTGAGTGGCAACACGGCCGCGCGGCGTCCGGTCCAGAAAGCCAAGCTGCATCAGATACGGCTCATAAACTTCCTCAATCGTGTCCGACTGTTCATCTATCGACGCGGCAATCGTGCTCAATCCTACCGGACCGCCGCCATACTTTTCGCAAATGGTCAGCATAATCTTCTGATCCGTTTCGTCCAGACCATAGCAGTCCACTTTCAGCAGATCGAGCGCCGCCTTCGCTACCTTCAGATCGATATGGCCGTCCGCACGCACCTGCGCATAGTCGCGCACGCGCCGCAACAGCCGGTTCGCAATGCGCGGTGTTCCGCGCCCGCGCCGCGCAATTTCGAGCGAGGCATCAGCAGTAATCGGCACGCCCAGCAGGCCGGCGGACCGCTCCACAATCTTGCCCAGCGTCGCTTCGTCATAAGGATCAAGCCGCAGAACAATGCCAAAGCGGCTGCGCAAAGGCGCGCTCAGCAGACCCTGGCGCGTGGTAGCGCCCACCACGGTAAAACGCGGCAGCGACATGGAGTGAGTGCGTGCCCCCGGCCCCGCGCCAATCAAAATGTCGAGCCGGAAATCCTCCAGCGCCGAGTAAAGCGTCTCCTCAATGTCAGGCAGCAGCCGGTGAATTTCGTCGATGAAGAACACCTGGTTCCGCGCCACGCTGGTCAGAATGCCGGTCAAATCCAGTTTCTTCTGCAGCACCGGACCCGCTGTCTGATCGAGCGGCACGCCCATCTCCTGGGCAATAATTCCCGCCAGCGTCGTCTTGCCTAAGCCTGGAGGCCCGCACAGCAGAACATGGTCCATCGCTTCGCCGCGCTTGCGCGCCGCTTCAATAGAAATGGCCAGTTGTTCGCGCACATGCGGCTGCCCGGCGAAATCGTCCAAACGCGTAGGTCGAAGGGCCGTTTCAAACTGGCGCTCCTCGTCATCGCCACTGGGCGAAACCATGCGTTGCGCGGGCATTTCGCTACCAAGTTTACTCGCCATCGTCTACCGCACCAAGGCCAGCGCCGCTCGGAAGTAGGCTTCAAAACCGGCCGGCTGTCCTTTTTCTTTTACCTTGCGGATGGCTTCGTCCGCCGCCGGACGCGCGCATCCTAAATTCACCAGAGCCGACAGCACATCTTTATCCAAAGCGTTGTAATCAGGACCGTTCTCCGCAGCCGCCGCCGCTTTGCCCGCCACTTCAACGCCCGCCAGCTTGTCTTTCAACTCCAGCACCATACGTTCCGCCGTCTTTTTTCCCACGCCCGGTATGCGCACCAGCGCGGCGATATCAGACGAGCGAATGGCCGTGACAAGCCCCGCCGTCGGGAGTCCGGAAAGCACCGCCAGCGCCAATTTAGGTCCAATGCCGCTAACCGAAATCAGCCGTTCGAACAATGCTTTTTCTTCGGCGGTGGAGAAACCGAACAGTACAATGGCGTCCTCGCGGACGTGCGTGTGGATGCGCAGCGATGCCGTGGAGCCAATGTCGGCGAGCGCGCTATAGGTTGAGATCGGAATCTGCACGTCGTAGCCGACGCCTCCCACGTCCAGCATGATCTGGTTTGGATGCTTCTCTAAAATAGTGCCGCTGAGATGGCCTATCATACCCGCAGAAACTTCAGGCGTTCAAACACGAATACCATTATGTGTAACACCGACAGTTTTTCGCAGGCGACGAAACGGCTTGCGACTTGGTAAACTACGAAGGTTCCATTTCGTCTTTCACTATTGGCCGCCTTTCATCCGGTAAACCTCCGGGTATACCAAACGGGCGCGTAGCTTAAGGAGTTCCATCCTCTTCACATGAGTCACATCTTCACTTCTGAGTCCGTCACCGAAGGTCATCCGGATAAAATTGCGGATCAGGTTTCAGACGCCGTTCTCGACGCCGTTCTTAAAGACGACCCCACCGGACGCGTCGCGTGCGAAACGCTGGTAACCACTGGGATCTGCATCGTCGCTGGCGAAATTACCACCAAGACCTATGTCGATGTGCCGCGGCTGGTCCGCAGCGTCATCAACGAGATCGGCTACAACAACGCCCACTACGGTTTCGACGGCAATACCTGCGCCGTGGTCAACATGATTCAAGCCCAGTCACCCGACATCGCCATGGGCGTAGATACGGGCGGTGCCGGCGACCAGGGCCTAATGTTTGGCTTCGCCTGCGACGAAACGCCGGAGTTGATGCCGCTGCCTATTTCGCTGGCGCACAAGTTGGTGCAAAGGCTGAGCGAATCGCGCCGTTCCAAGGAATTAAGCTATCTGCGGCCCGATGGCAAAAGCCAGGTAAGTGTTGAGTATGTAGACGACAAACCGAAGCGCATCGACGCCGTGGTCATCTCGATTCAGCACGACGACGATGTCTCGACCGAACAGTTGCGCGCTGATGTAAAGAAGTTGATTATCGATGCCGTTATTCCTTCAGGCATGGTTGATTCGCAAACCAAATTTCATATCAATCCCACCGGACGTTTCGTCATCGGCGGTCCGCACGGCGACACTGGTTTAACTGGCCGCAAAATTATTGTCGACACCTACGGCGGCATGGGCCGTCATGGCGGCGGCGCGTTCTCGGGTAAGGATCCGACAAAGGTCGATCGCTCGGCTTGCTACATGGCGCGCTATGTGGCCAAGAATATTGTGGCCGCAGGGCTCGCCAGCCGCGTTGAAGTGCAGTTGGCCTATGCCATTGGCGTGGCTGAACCGGTCAGCGTTATGGTTAACACGTTCGGCACCGGTAAGGTCGCAGACCAGCGCCTGTCTGAAATCGTTCGTGATACTTTCTCGCTTACGCCAGCCGGTATGATCAAGAGCCTGAATTTGCGCCGTCCCGTGTATCAGCAGACGGCTGCGTTTGGACATTTTGGCAGAACCGGCGACGGCTTCACCTGGGAGGCTGCCGACAAAGCAGCTGTTTTGGCGGAGGCCGCTCATCTAACTGCCGCGGCTGTTTAGGCAGACACTTTGAATCCAGTCACCATCGCCGTTTCGGGGGGAGCGACGGTTATGTCAACGCAAATCGCTAATGCCGTGCCATTCGACGTCAAAGATCTGGCGCTTGCAGAGCACGGCAAAAGGCGCATCGAATGGGCGTTCCAATCGATGCCCATCTTGCAGGGAGTGCGCAAACACTTCATCAAAATGCAGCCGTTCGCGAACCTGCGCGTTGCCGCTTGCCTGCATGTGACTCCGGAAACAGCCAATCTGATGATTACGCTGCGCGATGGTGGCGCGCACATCCTGTTATGCGCCGCCAGCCCTCACTCTACCCACGACGACGTGGCTGCGTGTCTGGCCAAAGATTACTCCCTCCCTATTTACGGGATTCGCGGCGAAAGCGGAGCTTATTTTTCAGCCCATATCGATGCGGCTGTAGCCCACGCACCGCAAATTGTCATCGACGACGGCTGCCATTTGATTTCGGCGTTGCACGAACGAAATCCGGCCTGGTTGGCGGACGTGCTCGGAGCCACCGAAGAATCTCCAGTCTCCGCCATTCGGCTGCGCGTGGCCGCCAAAGAAGGTTTGTTGCGTTTTCCCGTTGTCGCGGTAAGCGAATCGAACACCAAGCGCGTTTTCGATAGCCGTTATGGCGCCGGACAGAGTACGCTCGATGCCATTGTTCGCACCACGGGACATCTAATAGCGGGTACAACGCTGGTTATTGCCGGTTTTGGCGCGTGCGGCCGTGGTATCGCTATGCGTGCTCGCGGTCTGGGTGCCAGCGTCATTGTGACGGAAGTGGATCCGGTGCGAGCGCTCGAAGCTTTGATGGACGGCTATCGCGTTCTATCGATGTCGGAAGCTGCCACCCTCGGCGATATATTTATCACCGTTTCCGGCAATAAGAACGTGATTGGCCGCGAGCATTTCGAGAAGTTCAAGAACAGTGCGATTCTTTGCAATGCCGGTCATTCCAAGGCCGAAATCGATACCGAAGGACTCGCCTCCGCCGCTTATTCTCGCCGCGTGGTACGCGATTTTGTCGAGGAGTTCTCCATGCGCGACGGCCGTAAGATCTACCTGTTAGCCGACGGCCGCCCCGTCAACATGGTGGCCGGTGAAGGCCAACCCGCCGGTGTAATGGATGTTTCCTTTGCCAATCACGCCCTGGTTGCGGAATACTTAGTGAAGGAAGGCGCGTCGCTTCAAAAGGCCGTTTACCCGGTGAGTCCGGAGATGGATCATCAGGTAGCTAAACTGAAACTGGAAGCGATGAGCGTCAAAATCGACCGTCTTACGGTCGCGCAAGAGCAATATCTGGCGAATTGGGCTGAAACCGCCTAAGTCCCGCGTCGCTCGACCAATTTGAAGAGAGTAAGTTTTTAGAGAGTAGAAGTGTCAACAGCCGCAGATTGCAAGCGCTCGGTCGAAATCGAGATTCCGCTTGAAGAAGTAGAGAAAACTAAAGAGCGAGTGACCAGTTCCCTGCGCCAGCGCGTAAAACTGCCTGGATTCCGTCCAGGCAAAGCGCCGCTCAACATGATTCAGTCGCGCTTTGAAAGCGACATCCGCCACGAAGTGCTGGACTTGCTGTTGCCGCAGGCCTTCCGCGACAAGATGGACAAGGACCACGTGAAGGTGGTGGGCCAGCCCAACATAACAGACCTGACGTTCGAACCCGGCCAGCCCATCCGTTTCAAAGCCGCGTTCGAAGTTGCGCCGGAGTTTGAGCTTGCCGAGTATCGCGGCCTGCCGGCGAAATACGAAGAGCCGGTGGTGACGGATGAGGAACTGGACAAGCGCCTTGAATCCATGCGCGAAAGCAAAGCCGAATACGTCAACCTCGATCCGCGCCCCTTGGAAGCGAGCGACTTTGTGCTGGTTCACTTGAAGTCGCTGCATGGCCTGGCGGAAGCGATAGACCAGGACGTCCAGATTCAAGTCTCCGGCGAAGATACGCTGCCGGCTTTCAATGAGGCTCTGCTGGGCATGCAACCTGAAGAGAGCAAAGAGGTTGACGTAACGTATCCGGACGACTACGGGCAGGAGAACCTGGCTGGCAAAACCGTTAAGTTCGAATTGACCGTAAAGACAGTTCGCAAGAAGGAACTGCCTGCTTTGGACGATGAGTTTGCCGCCGATCTAGGCGATTTCAAAACTCTGGACGAGTTGAAGGATGCTGTGCGCAAAGCGATCTTTGCGGAGAAACAGTATGCTGCTTCACAGGCCGCCAAGGAAGAGATCATCGACCACCTGGTGGAGCAAAATCCGTTCCCGGTGCCGGAAACCTACGTAGACCGCCAGATTGAAAATCAAGTTAAAATGCAGCTTCGCGACCTTGCCGGCCGCGGCGTTGACCCCAGTTCCATCAAGCTGGATTGGGCGAAACTTAAGGCCAACCAGACCGAGAAGGCGACTCGCAACGTGCGCGCCTCTTTGTTGCTGGAGAAGATTGCCGACAAAGAAGGCATTGCCGCGACGAAAGACGAAGTCGATGCCGAATTACAGCGGATTGCACGCCAGGAGCGCGAGGCGGTGGCCGTTACTCGCGCCCGCTTGGATAAAGACGGCACCATTGCCCGCATTGCTGGTCATATTCAAACCGAAAAGACGCTGCAGTTCCTGTTTGAGCAAGCCCAGAAACACGCGTAGCCAGCAAGAGTACGGATCGGCCCTAACTAACTTCTCGATGCCGCTCAGCTTCACGGGTTGCTACTGCTCCTCTTCCCTCAAAAGGGCGGTTCGGACGAGCAGTCGGTCTTCCTTATTCATACCCAGCACGGAGACCGTCGCTCGTCCTATAGCGGTTATCCCCAAGATGCGCGCTCCGTCTGACTCGAAATGCTCTTCCCAGATATCCGTTCGCGGATTGAACAAGCGAATTGTCTGACCGGTTTCGGCGTCGAAGCCGGCAATATTGGGACCCTTGTGCCGGTTGCAGTGAGTGCAAGCTAACGCTAGGTTGCTTGCGCTCGTTTCGCCCCCGTGCTTTTCAGCTCGAACGTGATCGATTTGAAAGGGCAAAGGGAAGGCAGACTGAGGTAGGCAACAATACTCGCAGCGATAGCCCGCTCGCTCCCGGACGATCCGGGCAAGGGCCCGGTTCACTGCTGGCTGACAGGAGGTTGTTTTAAAACTCGGCGCGCTTTGGATTGCCAGACCGCCACGAGGCTCCCAACATGCAGGTACCCATCGAGTTCCTGACTCTCAGCTTCGGTGAGCGAACCAGCCCGCGCTTTGGCCGATAGCTCATCGACGCGGTCTTCGTCGGCCGGCGGCAGCTTCATCGAAAGCAGGTAGCGGGCTGCTTCCGGAGTGAGATCCCGTTCCTCGGATTCTAATATGCGAGCGAGGATGGCCGATTCGGTGTTTGGGGTAAGAACCTGTGAACTCATACTTTTCTTCCCTATCATCCCTGATTTCGGCTTGATAAGAAATCCTCTTAATCTCCTCAAGCGAAATTTTGTCTACGGGTTTCCGGGGGGTCCGGAGGTTTCCGGGTGGCCTGCGTCAGCATCCGAGTCACTCGAATAACACTTCGGGAAGCACGGTGCCGAGGTCGGCGCAGAGTCACGGGATCAATACGTGAACAAGGCGGTTGAGTTTTCCAGGAATCTACGAGGAGCGGATAGGTCCGAAGTCACGGGGTTCACCGAGGGTGTTGTCAGGTACAGGAAGAACGGAAGGTACATCGACATTGCGCCGGACAAGCGTATATGTCATTCGGTTCATTGGACGAGTGAGAGTCCCGCGCTTTTGGACGGCGTTAGTCGCCGTTGAGAACTAGTTATGATCGATTTCTCTATTAGGAACGCTGACGGTGCGCCGAGCGGGCTCTACATGAGTCTCCTGCCCGGCGTTTACCGGAAACATGAGAGCTGTGGCGGAATGATTGTGGTTGGTGAGGGCGCCTTCGGGTTCTTAGAACCATCCATAGCAAAGGTCTCAGCGGAATACTCGAGGCCGTACAGTCACTGGGGTGTCACTGCACTACGACGTGAGGAATGGGCGCTGGTTCTGGTTGAGTGGGGAGCGCTTGAAACCTCGTTGACGGGCGGGGCAAGCGATCGCGTGGCGGGACTGCGGTTCATCACCCGTGATCTGGAGAATGAGTTCTTACAAGAAGCCGATTTGAACTATATTCGGTTGGCAGATTTCATTCGAGAGATAAGTCTTTGGCTGCTTACGACTTTGGAAAATCACGACGTGGTGTCAGTTCTCGGTATCTGAGTTCCAACGTAAGTGTCGCACTGCACTTAAATCGTGGATTCTCGCCCTGTGGAAACAGGGGGAAACAGGGGGACGCCTGACCAGTATCCTGCCGCGCCCACCCACCTCAACCAGACTGCGGAGTAGGCTAAATAGGAACAGACGCCCTTTCCGAAGACCTACAATAACGGCAATGGAAGTCCATGCTGGTTCTCTTTTAGCCGCAGGTCTTCTTGAGCCGCGAAGCGAAAAATCGCGTCCTGGCCATCAGCTTTCTACCGTCGCCCTTTATCCGGGCATCGGCTTCGTTAACTCCAACACGGCGACTGGCTTGCGCGTTTGTTTGTACGACTATGGCAGAAGGTCTCGCGCTACCTGCAAAGAACGCGATCCCGAATCGGGGCTCGATTGCCTTGGCGCCAGATAATACGGCCGTGTCCGGCACGGAACCATTGTTCGAATTGATGAGCGTAAGATGCTGAAAGCAACTCCAAAGTGGTTGGGCCTGCTTTTAGAAATCTATCTACTTCTAACATTTGTCAATCTGGCCCTCTTGCTGCCGTATCCTTGGGACACAGAGCGCTGTTTACTCACAGCCGCCAGTGTAGTTGCATCTGGCGCGTGCTCATATTTCACAAGTATTAGCTTCTACAACAGCCAAAAGGAGCTCAAGCCTATCCTTTTCGCTCCTCCGTTCGTTTTATGGTGGGGCGTGACCGGTCTGAGCCTGCTCTCCCTGATGTTTTGGCGTGTTGTCGGTAAATGATGCTTGGCCTCGGTGAGCTAAAGCTCGAAGCCAAGGACGAAGCCGGAGTTGAGGGAACTTTGAGCGCGGGACCCGTAGAAGCATCCGCAAAAGTCGTAGCGGAGGTTAGTGCTATTACGAGTGTCAACCCAGGGACCAGCGGCGCGGTTGCCGCCAGTGGAACGGGATACAAAAACGACAGCTGAAGGCTAGGCGATGGTGTCTAGTCAAACATCCGCTTCTGCCACCCACGCTGCCTGTTGGTCCTATCTCCCCTGTACCCGCTCTTACTTTCTTAACGTTTTACGTCGTAATGTACCCTCTAAATCGAAATACTGCTGATATACTGAAGTCGTTATCGTTCCGACTAATGCAAGGGATCTAATGATTCTTTATTCCGTAGGAGACGCAGCTTGAAGCGCGCCGGATCAGACGACTCCCTCCGTTGTTCGTTCTGCCATAAGAGCCAAGACGTTGTCGGTAAGCTCATTTCCTCCCCCAGTGATTACCCACGCGCCTATATTTGCGATGAATGTATTGCGGTTTGCAATTCCATCATCGAGGACGACCGGCACGAGCAGAGCTATGGCACGCCCGGCAAGCTGCCGAGACCGCTAGAACTCAAAGAATATCTGGACCAATACGTGATTGGCCAGGAGGCGACCAAGAAAAAACTTGCTGTCGCTGTATACAACCACTACAAACGCATCCAGCTCAACAAGCAGCGCGGCGCTGAGGTCGAGCTGTCGAAATCCAACATTCTGCTTATCGGTCCCACCGGAACCGGTAAAACCTTGTTGGCCCAGACATTGGCTCGCATCCTTGACGTGCCGTTCGCTATTGTGGATGCCACCACGCTGACAGAAGCCGGCTATGTGGGTGAAGACGTTGAGAATATCATTCTGCGCCTTCTCCAGAACGCCGATTGGGACGTCCAGCGGGCGCAGACCGGTATCATTTACATCGACGAAATCGACAAGATTGGCCGCAAGGATGAGAATCCGTCCATTACGCGCGATGTCTCGGGCGAAGGCGTGCAGCAGGCATTGCTGAAGATTCTGGAAGGTACGGTTGCCAACGTTCCACCGCAAGGTGGGCGCAAGCATCCTCACCAGGAGTTTACGCCAGTAGACACCACCAACATCCTCTTCATTCTTGGCGGCGCGTTCGTCGGGCTTGAGAAAGTGATCGCTCGTCGCGTTGGAACCAAGTCGATCGGTTTTGTCGCCGCCGACGAGAAAGACGCGAACCGGCGCGGCATGAATGCCGTCAGGCGTGGATCCGATCTGCTTGTACAGTGCCAGCCGGTCGATCTCATCCGCTACGGCTTCATTCCTGAGTTCATCGGCCGCATGCCCGTGACCGCCATTCTGGAAGATTTGTCGAAAGACGCTCTCATCCAGATACTCACCAAGCCGAAAAACGCGATTGTTCGTCAATATCAGAAGTTGTTTGAGTTTGAGAATGTTAAGCTCAAATTTAGCGAAGATGCCCTGGATGCGGTTGCGCAACTTGCCATGGAGCGCAAAGTAGGGGCACGTGGTCTCCGGATGATTTTGGAAGACTTGATGCTTGATCTGATGTACTACTTGCCGACCTTTAAAAAGGTCAAAGAGTTTGTAGTAACTAAAGAGATGGTTCTGACGCAAAAGATCAACATGGCTGTGCTGGAAAAAGCTGGTTAACCGCCAGCTTTGTTCAGCCGTCCATTCATCGGCTTTCCCCAGTTCGGATAAAATTTAGATAGTAGTTGTAAACTGCAATTTGGCCTTTTAATTGTTCTTGAATTAGACGGGCTGCTACCGAATCCCCAGGGTCCTGCTTTCGCAAGACGCCTTTCCGCCTAAGAAGCATACTCAGCCAGAAAGTCACAATGGTCACCACAAAAGATAAAACGGATACAAAGCGCCTGCCGATGATGCCCATCCGGGATGTCGTTATCTTTCCGTACATGATGACTCCCTTCGTAGTAGGGCGCGAGTCCAGCGTTCGAGCTTTAGAAGAAGCCCTGCTTGGCGATAAGAAAATTTTCCTGGCTACGCAGCATGATGCCCAGGTAGATGAACCTAGGCCCGACGAAATCTACTCGGTGGGCACCGTCGCCAACATCGTGCAAAGCCTGAAACAGCCCGATGGAAACATCAAGGTTCTGGTGGAAGGCGTCGAGCGCGGCAAAGTCATCTCTGTCAGCGAGGAAGAAGGCTACTTCCGCGCGGTCGTCAAAACGACCACCTTCAAAGTGGACGCCGGCACCCAGCTTGAAGCGCTAACCGGGCGCGTAACGACGCTTTTTGAGCAGTACGTAAAGCTGAGCCAGAATCTGAATTACGACACTATGCTGGCCGCCATTCGTGTGGACGATCCGGGTAAGTTGTCGGATACTGTCGGCGCCAACCTGCAACTTACTATCGAAGAAAAGCAGGAGCTACTCGAAATCTTCGATCCCATCGACCGCCTTACCCGCGTGGCCGATCTGCTGGACATCGAAATCGAGAAGCTGAACGTAGACCGTTCCATCCAGGGCCGCGTGAAGCGCCAAATGGAGCGTGCGCAGAAAGAATACTACCTTAACGAGAAGATTAAGGCGATTCAGAAGGAACTGGGCCGCGGCGAGAAGAGCGAATTCGACGAACTGAAAAAGAAAATCGAAGCCGCCGGCATGACCAAAGACGCGCAGGAAAAGGCTATGGCCGAACTCAAGCGTCTGGAAGGTATGCCGCCTATGTCGGCCGAATCTACTGTTTCGCGCAACTATCTCGAATGGCTGTTAGCCGTGCCGTGGAAGAAGCGCAGCAAGGAAATCCGCGATCTTCGTTTTGCCCGCCAGATTCTGGAAAGCGATCACTATGGTCTCGAAAAGATCAAGGAACGCATCCT
>PLRJ01000182.1 GCA_003163855.1 Bryobacterales bacterium
GCTTTGAATCGGAAAAGCGCAAAGCTGACCGCCACCAAAGCTTCCTCAAAAACGAAGTAAGCCATCAGCGCCTGCAAACTGTGAAAGCGTACATGGCTGAGTACAATGCGGGCAGGCAAATTGAGGCCGATGAGATAGCGAAACTGGCCAAACAGGCCGCCTAAAATCGCCTCCAACTCAGCCGTACGAACTAAGCCAGCACCCGATCTGCGTCCACTCCCTCAAGTCATACATCTGCAACACTTTGGCCAATTGTTTATCCCCCCGCTTTGTGAAATTCTAACTGTTGATGTCCTGCCAACCCGAGATCTTAAAAAACGTTCCGCTCTTCGCCCTGCTTGATGATGACGAAGCCGCGGTCCTGGCCAGCCAGGTAGAGCTGAAACAATTTGCGCCCAGGCAGCGCATCTATAAGAGCGGCGATGCCAGCGGGCAAGCTTATATTCTGCTTTCCGGCTCGGTACAAGTGACGATTGTCGATCAGGACGGCCAGGAAGTCATCGTGGATGAACCGGGCGAGGGCGAATTTTTCGGCTTTGCTTCCATGCTCGACCAGACGCCCCACCAGACCGACGCCACCGCCCTTCAGCAAACCGAGTGCATTGAGGTAGACCGCAGCGACATCATGGTCCTGTTGCAGCGCAAGCCGCACGCCGGCATGGATATGCTCGCCGTGCTAGGCAAACAGTTCCATGCATCCCAGAACCTCATTAAAATTCGTTCTACGCGCAACCCCAATGAGGTGATCGAGGAAGAGGCAAGCTTCGGCGACCGGCTGGCCGATTCCGTCGCTCGCTTCGGCGGTTCGTGGAGCTTTATCATCAGCTTCGGCTTCGTCCTGGTGGTCTACAGCGCTATCAATGTGGTTCTCAAGAACAAAGCTTGGGACCCGTACCCGTTCATCCTTCTCAACCTGTTTCTCTCGATGCTGGCAGCTATTCAGGCGCCCGTCATTATGATGAGCCAGAACCGGCAGGACAAGAAGGACCGCTTGCGCAGCGAACTCGACTTCGATGTAAACTGCCGCGCCGAAATCGAGATTCAGGGGCTTGCCCGAAAGCTTAATCTGATCAGCGAGAAAGTAGGCGATATTGAAGAACTGCTGCGTGAAGGAAGCGGTCCGCTGGCGCCGCCTTCGACTAATGCGCACTACGGCGCTTAGCGTTATGATTCGTACAAGGTGTCTGAACCCATTTCCTCGCCCGGCAGCGTCAAGAGTAGCGCCATCCCGCTTTTTTCCACCGGACTGCGGGTTTTATGGGTAGTGTGCCTGCTCATTACTCTGGTGGCGGAACTGATTCCGATGCCGCTCATCAGTCCGCTGCCGTTCTACAGCCTCAAAGCCTTTAAGGGCTTGTCGTTCCTCTGTTTCGGATTCGCGACACCGCTGGCGTTCTGGCGTTTCGACTCCCTTGGCTATGGAATCCTGGTGGCGCTGGTGATGACCGTTATTGTCGAAGCATCCCAGGCCCCCATCATGGGCCACAGCTTTAGCTGGCTGGAAATGGCAGCCAAAGTTGTTTTCGTATTCTTCGGCTTTATGTTCGGCCTAAATGCCCGTTACGACCGTCAAATTTCGCTGGGGCCCTGGCGCGTCAGCCTATTGCCAGGCCACTCAGTCGCGCACCAGAAAACGTCGAAGGCCGGGCGATAAAAGCACTAGAAACACCAGTGTTGCGCCGATGAAATCGTCGCGCACATCCCACCATTCAACGCCGTAATGGTCAATCAGGTTCTGCGTAAATTCAATCGAGAACGCTAAGGACAACACCGCGACCAGAGCCGCGGCACGGACGATGTAACTGCGGCCGATCAGTACCAGAATCGCGGCTGTCGATCCGAAGAGAAGAAAGTGCACCACCCTGTGCCACAGCGTCACCTGCTCGGCTAGGCTCCCGCCACTGGGGGTGAATACCAGCGTTGTGCCCATTTCTCGCTTAAAAGGGTACGGCATGAACGAGCCTACAATGACGGCCATAATCCAGAAAGGCGCGATCTTCCTCAATAGCGATCTTCTAAGCAGGCCCTCCCTCTGGCTGGTCTCCTTGCGTTCGCTGCCGATGTCATGAAGCTGCTGCCTACTCACTTCGGTCCCCAGAACACGTCACAGTCGGCCGGCTCCTCGTGATGTTTGAACGATTTTTCCGGCTGCACGTCGTCGAGCACCCCCTGGCGGCAGGTTTGCATGGTGCCGAACTGCCCTGCTTTTACCTGCTGCTTGAGTTTCGTCAGCGAAATGATGTGATACAGCCGTTCCTGTGCAGCTGGCAAATCCAATCGCTCGGCGTAGGAAAACGCCATCCCTTCGGGCGGGGTTCGTTTTAGCAGGAAGTAGACAAGCTCATCGGCGTACAGAGGCGCGTTTATGGGCGTGACCTCGGCCACTTTGGCGGCGACCTCTTCGTAATCCGACCAATGCTCGTCGTCGCGTTCGTCGAACAAGGCGCGGCCCCAGATAAGCGCAGTAAGTGTGAGCAGGATAGCCGCCGGCAACACGGGATGTTCCGGAGTAGCCAGGCGTGAACCCAGCACCCACAAACCCAAACCGCCCAAAATTGAAAGAAAGGGAACCGCCAAAATGAAATACCTTTCAAAAGTAGGGTGGGCGCAAGCGATGAAAACGATCAGTGCGAAGGCTATCGCCGCTGCCAGGTAAAACTCGTCGCGCCTTGGCTCGTTCCAGGACCGCAAGAACAGCAGAGCGGCGATACCAAGCGCCGCCAGAATCAGCGCATCGGGCGAAGCCAGCCAGCCTGTCAGAGTTTCGAAGTCGCGGAGTGTGGCGTCTCCCCAATTGACCCGCCGGAATAGCGCCTGATATTGCACCNNGCCGCGGTGCTCGAAAATACAGCCAGATCACCGGCGAAAAGGGAATAGCGCATCCAAACAGATAGACGGCGCTTTTCAACATACGGCTACCTGCGTGATTACGAGACCAGAGCCATAGCAGCAGTACGAGCGGCGCGGGAGCGGTGAGCATGGAGGAGCCGAGTGCTACGCCGGCCGAAACTCCCGCCAGCAGCGCCATCCAGGCTGATCGCTTCTGAACGGCGTCAGTGGAAAACCGGAAGGCTACCGTCAGCGCCATCATGCAAATGGCGTAGGCTTGCCCGGCGCACGCATACTGAACGACGACTGCATTCGATCCCAGCAGAGCACCGGTCGCAAGTGAGCAGGAAAAAGGCCACATGTGAGGGGGCAAGCGGACCAAAGCATAATCAGCGGCGAGCCATATCGCTACACACAAATAGAAGGTCGAAAAAAGGTGGATAACATGCCAGTTCTCACCAAACAGCAGCATAATGCCGGCATTCAAATAGGCATTTAAAGGCGTTTGCGGAAAACAGAAGTCGATGTAGGGAGTTCTCCCCGCGGCAATCAGTTGTGCGGCGACTAAGTGAAAGCCTTCATCCCAAACAAACGCCCAGGTAACGGAATAAACAAAAAGAATGGCAAAAATAGGCAGCAGGCAAAGCGGAAGCGCCAGCCGCGGCTTCAAACTTATAAGTTTCAACGACTTCCAATGTTAAACTAAGGGCTTAATGGCAAATCAGAATCAAGGCGCATCGAGCAAAGCAGCGCACGCATCTTCCCCGAGCTTTAAGGAAAAACCAAAGCTTTACGAAGCCGAATATTTTGGCAGCGGAACGTTCCGTATCGTTAAGCCGAAGCGCAAATCCACTAAAAGACGGCAGTCAGCCTTGAAGGGTACCACGCGCGGCGCACGCAAGTAGCTTTTTCATCAGCTACATAGTCTGCGTCACTTTGCTTAACGTCCGCGGCTTATCCGCATCCAGTCCTTTTACTTCAGCCAGACACGCAGCAAACAACTGCGCTGGGATTATATAAGGAATTGGCGTAAAAACATCCACCGGCAGCTTCCCTCTGTTCGCCAGCGAAGCCGGAATGGTCAGCCTGCTGTATGACGGCACCTGCAAGGCAGCCGCTCCCTTGTTACTTTTATCGGTAACAATCAGCGTTTCCGCCTTAATCGACTGCAGCTTCGTCAGCAGTTCGCAGATTGGCGTCCACGTTACTCCCGAAGGCGCGAACACAAACGCCGGGAACGAAGCTTCCAACATGGCAATGGGTCCGTGCAGCAGGTCGGCGGATGAGAATCGCTCGGCCACCACGTAGCACGTCTCCATCAGCTTCAGCGCGAATTCAAACGCATTCGAATAGTTGAGCCCACGGCCCACGCACACCGCATGCCGCATGAATGAATAACGTTCCGCGCGCTGCTTGATCTCGGGTTCGAGTTTCAGCGCCGAGGCAGTCCACTCCGGGATCTTCTCCAGATCCGCCAGCGCGATAGGTGCGCCAAGCGCATAGGCCAGCAGATAAAAACAGGTGAGTTGCCCCGTGTAGGTCTTGGTAGCCGCAACGCTCTTTTCTTTGCCGGCCCTCACCAGCAGAGTGTGGTCGGCTAATTTGGCCAGCGAACTCTCCGGCTCATTCGTAATACCGATGGTGAAAGCACCGCTGGCTTTGGCCTGCTCCAGCACCATGTTCGTGTCAGTCGATTCGCCCGACTGCGAGATGGCAACAACCACCGAATCGGGCAAATGCAGGTGCGATTTATACAGCGTCGTGATAGACGGCGCAGCAAGCGAAACCGGTATTCCCGTCGAGATTTCAAGCAGGTAGCGCCCGAACTGCGCAGCGTTATCGGAAGTGCCGCGCGCGGCAAGCACAATCAGTTTCGGCGGATTGCGCGCAAAGTGTTCGCGTAGCTTGTGCGCATGCTTCCATTCGGCTTTCAGCGTCCGTTCAATCGCCACCGGCTGCTGCCGGATTTCATCACTCATCGTTGACATGTTTGGAAGATAGCAGGTGCTATAAGAGGACGCGAACGCCGCGAATAGGCCCTGCCAGGAACGTCGGGCTGATCGAGTCGGACATTGGCAAACGAGTGATCACCGGCTTCAGCACAATCAGTGTTTCGCTCGATGCTTTATCGGTCGTATTCTCAGTCAGCAACTGGTTCAATCCGGGAATATCGCCAATACCCGCCAAACCGTTTCTCGTGCGTGAGTGGGTGTTCTGATCAAAACCCGCCAGAATGGCCCATTCGCCTTCTTTCAGCTTGACGGTGCCGGTGAACTTACGTACCGAAATGGAGGGAACGGTGTTGAGCACTTCGGTTCCTAGCGCCTTGTACTCGGCGTCAATATCCATGGCCACTTGACCGTCGCCATTGATATGTGGCGTCACTTTAAGAATCAAGCCCAGATCCTCCTGCGTAACGGTGCCGATGGGGTTGTAAATAGACCCTCCGGTTTGCGTCGCGCCTGAATAAAGTGAGGTGGGAATGGGATACTTTTCGCCGACATGCAGGTTGGCAGTCTGGCCATCCATCACATTGACGGTGGTGTCATAGGTCGCTCTGGCAAAGCTGTTGGAGTAGGTGGCAAACAAATTGGCGCTGCCAATGCCTAATCCGAACAGCGCAGGTCCTGCACCAAGCGCGAAAAAGTTCACCGCGCTGGTAATGGAAGGCAAAGAGGTCTGAAAGTGTGCCAGCTTGCTGAGATTCAACACCTGCATGCTGGTGGGCAGCGATAGTCCGTAGTGATAGGAGATATCGGTATCGAGCGTCAGGAACTGCATTTCCAGCGTGAGTTCGGCGCGCGGCAGCAGAATACTTTCGAGCAACGATTTCGCCAGATGAGCGCGCGTAAAGCGGTCGCGCACGACAACCGTGTGATTCACCGAGTCCCAGCCAAACGACCGCAGATTCAAGACACCTTTAACCGCGTTAGCCGCATCAATCAGGTCTTTATCGGTAAAGACATCGGGCAGCGACAGGCTCAGCACTACATTCGGTTCCAGTTCATTGCGCTTCTGCTCAGTGTCGGCGGCAAAGAATACGACCTGAGACGACACCGGGAACACAAACGTATTGGTTACCGCCGTCAACGCGTCCATGGCGGCCCTGAAATCGGCATCCTGAATCTGAAGCGCTATATTCCTGGTCTTGGGAAGATCGGGATCGGTCAGCGCCTTTATACCGTAGACCGATGTGACCTGCTGAATGAGTGTGGCTTCATCGCCACGCAGATTAAAGTCGTGATGCTCCGTTCGCGGCAGGACGTGGGGCAAGCCAGCCAGGCTGTTTTCCTGTTCCCAGTCAGATCCTACCGCCTCAAGGGCGGGGTTGACGCCGCTGATCGACTCCATTTCCGCCGCTTTCAGATCAGCGGTTATATCCGTCTTATCCATGTTGGAGCTGAGCAGCAGCGACGCCACCGGCGCCAGCGAGTTGCGCGTCTCCCGATAATCAACGTTATTTGGATCCTTGGCCGCCGCTTCCGCATAAAGCAGATAGGCGCGTACAGTTTGGCCGGCCTTGCGCGCATGTTCCGCCTTGTCGGCCAACCGAACCGCTATGCTGGCATCGCTGCCCGGCGTGGCTTCTTCTTCAGCGGCTTTCATATCCGCCTTGATATCGGCCGATTCCAGGTCCTGCTGCTTTAGCAGCTTGGCTACCGGCTCCAGTTCATCGCGATTCTCCCGGTAGGTGGCATTTAAGGGATCAAGTTTGCAGGCCTCGACATACAGCAGATAAGCTCGCAGAATACGCGGTCCCTCGCGCGAAGATGTCCGGCGCGCCGCATTTGCTCGCGCTGCCAGGCGTGCCGCAATGTCCTTCGGGGTCGGCGTACTAACCGGTGCAGCGTGCAGGCTGAACGCACCCATGCCTAACGCAACCACCAACGCGAAAACAACTTGCAACATGGTTACGGTAAACAGACGGGAAATTGAGCGTGAACGTTCAGGCAAGGGCAAAACCTAATCTAATGTCCCGGAGCTACATATCCCGGAGGGTGTGCCGCGCCCTCTCCGAAAAAGTATTCTTCCATCTGCTTCAACAAAAACTCCTGCGCCTCAGGTGTGCCCAGATTCAGACGATACTCATTCATGATCATCTTCATTTGTTCCACCCACATACGCCAAGCTTCTTCCGAAACGTTATCGTAAATGCGCTGCCCAAGCGGATGTCCGTCGAACTTAACTTCGGTCATCCCCGGCAGCTCTTTCTTCAACTTGACGCAATACACCATCCGCGCCGGCTTCGTGCTGGCCCCAGAATCGCTAGCCATCAGCTATTCTCCTTTTGATCTCTACTTCGAGAATAGCCCAGCGACCCTATTTCGTGCCGCTAGCTGCCGCACTTTGCTGGCGCGCCACCGCCAGGAATTCCGACAGCCGCGGAGGTTCAGGCGCTCCTTCCAGAAACCGCTGCTGCACGGTGCGGGCATATTTGCGCAAAATCACCGGACGGCTCGACTTTCGCACCCGGCTCATCTGCAGGTCGAGCAGCAACTCCAGTTCCCACTGCGTAAACGTGTAACGCCGAACTACGCCGCTGATTAGCTCTTGCACCAGACGGTGGAACGACGCCCACTCCGGGCGATCTGTTTTTGTGTCCGCCAAGACAGAACGTGCGTTTCACGAACGAAAAGTCTAGGAATTTCTGCGAATAGCTAACAGCGCTTAGCACTTTCTCGATGAACCCTATGCATGCTCTCCCCCTATGGACCTACGCTTTCGCCTGCCTTTCCGTCATCCTTCTCCTTAGCGGCCTAGACGACCTTATTCCGGTGGCTATCGTTCTTTGGTATCGCCTGAAGGAACCCAAGCTCGCACCTGTCGATGATGCGCCCGCTCGGCCACCCCTTGCTCTCCTCGAGTCCGGGGCGGAGCAGCGCCGGATCGCCATCTTCGTGCCGTGCTGGCGTGAATCGGCTGTCATCGGCAACATGGTGCGGCACAACCTGGCTGCCATTCAGTACGCAAATTACGATTTCTTCCTTGGCGTTTACCCGAACGACCAGGAGACGGTGCGTGTCGCGCAGGGTTTAGCGGCGGTTTTTCCGAACGTGCACGTGGCCATCACCTGCGAGCCGGGTCCCACCTCGAAAGCCGACTGCCTCAATTGCATCTTCAAGCACATGATCGACTTCGAGAAAGCGCAAAACGTGGCGTTCGACACCGTGGTGCTGCATGATGCCGAGGACATTATTCATCCGGATGCACTGTCACTGATAGATCGCGAGCGCCAGTCCTATGCGATGGTGCAGGTGCCGGTGCTGCCCATCGCCACCCCGCTGACCGAAATTACGCACGGCGTTTATGTCGATGAGTTTTCCGAATTTCAGACCATCGACATGCGCGCGCGGCAATATTCCAATTCGTTCGTGCCGTCGAATGGCGTCGGTACCGGATTCGCGCGCGAAATACTCGATGGGCTTGCCGCCGAGCGCGGCGAAGTTTTTGATGCCGCCAGCCTGACCGAAGATTATGAGATTGGCGTGCATATTCATGCCGCTGGCTATAAGCAGACCTTCGCTAAACTAAGGACCGCTTACGACACGCTGGTGGCTACGCGCGAATACTTTCCGCGCACCGTGCGGACTGCCATTAGACAGCGTACAAGATGGGTCACAGGGATCGCCTTGCAGTGCTGGGAGCGGCGCGGTTGGCGCGGATCCTGGCGCACCAAATACTGGTTCTGGCGTGACCGCAAAGGCTTGTGGGCGAATCCGCTGAGCCTTCTCACGAACCTCTTGTTCCTCGCGGGCTTGCTGGATTGGGCGGCCAGCGCTCTGCAAGACCGCCCCTGGATGTTCGCCATTGACAATCCCACGCTTTTTCTTCTGGGCGTGCTTACCACCGCTCTGCAGTGTTTCCGCATAGCGCTGCGCATGTTCTGCGTCATGCGGATCTTCGGAATCTCTTTTGCCCTGGGAGTGCCGCTGCGCTCCTTCGCGGGTAATTTGATCAATTGCGTCGCTTCCATCCGGGCCATTTTCCGTTACATCGAAGCACGGCGGCAGGGGCGCAAACATGCCTGGCTGAAAACGGAGCACGCTTATCCCTCCAGTGCCGCGCTGGTTCAGCAGCGCGGCGAACTCAGTGAGGTGCTGGTAAAAGGCCGGCTGTTAAGCGAAAGCACACTGAGCGGAGTAAAAGCGCTAATGGCGCCAGGAGAAGACTTGGGTGAGTTTCTGCTGCTGAAGGGACTGGTTAGCGAAGAGGAGTTGTGCCGCTGCCAGAGTCTTCATTCGGGTGTCATGTCGGGCCATGTGGAAATGACCGCCGTCCGACCCAGCGTGGTGCGTAGCTTGCCCAAACACCTCACGCGCCGCTTCGGAGTGCTGCCGGTGGCGGTTCATCACGGCCGCTTGCTGGTGGCGGCCGCAACGGTGCCGCCGGCCGATGCGTTCGAGGAAATGAAAAATTTCACCGGTCTCGCCATCGATTTTCAGCTGGTTACGCGCAGCAATTTCAACGAACTCAGCAAACTCGCCTGGTAACTGCTATGTTGCGTTTGTGAAGCGTTATTTTGCAATTTTGCTGGCCAGCACCCTTGCCGCGCAAACTCCCAGCGCGTGGACCGTCGCGCGCAATTCACACTTTGAAGTCTATTCGCACAGCGCCGGCCAATCGGCAGCCACGGCGCTCCAATGGTTCGAGAATTTACGGTCGTTCTTTTTGCAAAACGGTATGCCAGGCGCAGCTTTCGACGATTCGGCCCAGCCGCCGGTAAGTGTTGTCATTTTCCAGTCCCAGAAAGAGTACGACGAATATCGTTTGCGCCCTGTGGCCGACGCCTATTATGTCGCCCTGGGCAAGAAGAATTTTATTGTCTTATCGACACTCGCCACGGCATCGCATGAGTACGCGCATTATGTTCTGCAAAGTAGCGGTTTAAAGCTCGCGCCCTGTCTGAATGAGGGTTTGGCCGAGTTTTTCTCGAGCCTTCGATTCAACGGCAAAGAATTAGAGATTGGCGGCGATCTTCCGGCCCGCACACAGGTCCTGCGAAAGAACAAGCTGCTGCCGCTGGCTGAACTGTTCGACTTGCGCTCACCCGACAGCCGCAAAGATGCCGAATTGTTCTATTCCGAAAGCTGGGCGCTGGTCAACATGCTGACGTCCTCCAATTCGTACGCCGCACTTCTTCCCCAACTGCTAACGAAACTTAACTCCGGAGCAAATGCCAGCCAGGCGTTCAGCGCAGTTTACGCTAAATCGCTTCACCAGGTTGAACAAGATTTGCAGATGAGCCTCCACCCAAAATGGATGGCCAGGACAGTCCCTGCTCGGTTAGTGGAGTTGGAGCCTCCGACAGTGTCCTATCTCTCAGCCCGTGAAGTGAACAACCTGCTCGCGCGCATATCCTTGGTTAGTGGCCGCTTGCAGCAGGCGCGCGTTCGTTATGAACAAATATTGATCGATACCCCCGGCGACCCCGACATTGCGGCCGCCCTCGGCGACATCGCGGAACGCCAAGGCAATCACAAAGCTGCGCTCGAATATTGGGGCCGAGCCGTAGAAAACAAAACCACCGATGCTGAACTCTGTTATCGCTTTGCGTTGTCGGCTGAAGCTTCACAATCGATCAGACAGGCGCTTGAACGCGCCGTCAATCTGGACCCGGGCTTCGACGACGCCCGCTACAAGTTGGGCCTCGCTTACTCACAAGCCGGCGAGTTCAAACTCGCGGTCGCGCAATTAAAAGCGATGCGGCTCCCCACCGGTGCGCGCCGCTACGGCTATTGGCTGGCGTTGGCAGCTGCTTTGAATGAACTTGATGAACGACAGGGAGCAATTGAAGCGGCACAAAAGGCCGCGGCGGCGGCGACTACCGACGAGGAACGGGGCGATGCGCGTCGCTTGATGTATATGGCCCAGACCGATTTGACGGTGCAGTTTTCCACCGATTCCGCCGGCCATTCGCAAATGATTACGGCGCGTGTCCCGCACGGCACGAATAATTGGAATCCGTTTGTCGAGCCCAGCGACCGGATGCAGCACGTAACCGGAAAGTTGACAGAAGTCTTATGCAGTGCGGGCAAACTTACCGGCTTCCTTATGCATACCTCCGATGGGCAAATAACTTTAGACGTGCCCGACCCCATGCACGTTCTCATCCGCAACGGTCCCGGCGAATTTTATTGTGGTCCCACGCCGGAGCGCCCCATTCAAGCGGACTACGCGGTTGTCAACGCATCCGGCGCAACGGCGAACATCTTGCGAGGGGCCACCTTTCAATAACCACTAAGCAACACCCCAACCAAAAACGCATCTAACCAGCGTGCCAAGTTTCCCGCTCCGTTCAGCGGCTACCGCCGCCGTAATCCCGTTCCTGCTGCTTTCCTGCAGCAAGCCACCCACCGCCACAAACTCGCAGGCGGCCGTGAGCACCACGCTGCCGCCGGTCGATTACTCGCCCCGCATGGGAGTTGCCGTCCGTACCAACTCGCGGACATGCGCGGCTATAAAGAACGCCACCATTCAGCCCGGCAGCCCGGTAACCCTGGTTTTGCCGCAATCGCCCCAGAGCTTTATCGAAGCCACCATTTCGGGTCCGAGCCCGTCTGCATGCCCCATAACGCAAGATGTGCTGCCGGGAGTGAACAACGTGGAAATCTCACTCCCCACAACGTCGAACGTGCCCAAACTATCACCGATGATTGCCGTACTGGGCACCGCGGTTTCGAACGGCTTTCTGCTTGAGAACATCAGCGTTCAAGCCGACCTTGATCAGAACCACTCCAAGGAAACCTTTAGGGCCTGCGGCGCGAACGACGGCATTCATCTCACCGTCTGGCGCGGAGTTCCACTTACCGGAACGCGTGTGTGGTCGGGCTATTACTACGAAGCGGGCAATCCGGGGACGCTTCCCACTTGNNGTTTGGCTCGGCCCCACGAGCGCAAACGATAGACAACCTCCGCATTGACGCCGGCCGCCTGAAACTCGGGTGCCGCTTCCCATACATGGCCGCCCGAAATGTCTTTAAACTCGGCGGGCAGCACATACGAATCGGCCTGCAAGCCACGTTGATAATAGCCCGCCACGGGATACTGCAACGTCTTGTCGAGCCAGGCTGCTAGCAACGACTCGGTAATTTGCCGTTTCGTTTGCTCAGGCAACGACTGAAACACAGGCGCCCATTGTTTACTGATCATGATCCTGGGGTCGACATTTTGATCAGGCCGCCAACCCTCCAGGATGTTGGTTGGACCGGTGGCCGGATCAGCCGACTGCATGGCTTTAATCAACATCACCAGCAGCCGCCCCGCCTCGGGCGTGTTGCTTTGCCGCTGGAGATCGCGGATGCGTCCAAGCAAATAGACCCAATCGATAGGACCTCGGCCGTGATGCCTGTGCCCGCCGCTGTTCAGAACCAACTGCACCTGATACCAGGCGTTGCTGTAATATTCATTGGTCAAGGCACTGCCGCCCATGCCGCTGTCTCCGTCCGGAATGTGAACCTCCGATGGCGCTGTCTGCTCCGGAATCACATTCAGCCAGGACGAACCAGAGCGCTGCGTTAGCTCCCATGTCTTGACCAGTTGCCATAGTTGAGCCGAATAGAAGGCATTGCCGAGGCTGGGTGTCCATTTGTCAGACTCCGCCGAAAGATGCGGCGTAAGGAATTTGCTTCTTGCCTTCAACCACTGATCAAAAAACGCCGCGCCTTTTGAACTGTTGCCTTGTTCATAAATATGGGCGAAATCGCTGCTATCGAAATGATCTCCCCAGGCATCCATGGGATGAACGCGTGGCAGCCAGTGGTTCCAATCGGGCAACTGCATGGCAAGGGGAACGTTGGCGGCTTTGAGGTTCTCATCTGGCCGGAAATCTGCCGGAGTAGGAGTGGAATGGAAGAGGAAGGGCAGTGTGTCGAGATCGTTTTCCAATACCCATGACAAGCCAGCGCCCGCGGCTTGATCTTGAACAGCGAGTTTGTCGAAGCCGGGGCCAGGCTGATACGGCGGATTCCAGGGCCGTCCCGGACTGGCATACGGCAGCGAGCGAATGTAACTGGCGATCTGCCGCCCTTCCAATTCCGACAAGCCGTGAAAGCGTGCGCGCCCGATCACGGACGCGTTCGAATAGCAGAAGTACTTAAGGTCGCGGCCATCCTGGGCATGGCAATCCGCACAATGGGCGCGAATGCCCGCAGCGCCGGGCAGACCGTTCGCTACCAACTGCCCGCTAGACCAAAGAGTTTTACCCTTGGCCGCATCGCTTGCGTCGGGCAGGGGGGCAGCCCAGCTTGACGGATCGTCCTGGACGAAAGTTTCCGGTGGTAATACGCGTCGGCCCTCGGCGTTGAGGAAGTTGAAGGAAAGTACACGGAATCCACTGACCAGTCCGTCTGTATGGTTAAAGCGAAATTCCACCGTGTTCTGGCCGTCCTGAACGGTGCGTTCCGCCAATGGCATCGTCATCTTCAACGTGGCGAAACCGCCGCCGATGCCACCGTAACTTTTAGCCGGTTCTGCAATCTCTACCGAATGGTTGTTCAGCGCTACCCATTCGCTATGGTTGACGCGAACGCTCGCCATATCGGCAAAGCCGAGTCCGTGGATCTGCATCCAAAGAGCCCTTATCTGACGCCCGGAACCAGCAGGCAGCGAAGTTTGTACCTCAACCATAGTGCCGGCGCCACCAAACACTTCAACGGGAAGCGAAATGGTTGCGGCCGTAGCCACCATGTCGCCATGGAATAAGGCCAAAAAGAGAGCTAATTTAGGAAATACCACTGCCTGTAACAGTAGTATCGGCAGCGAACTTGCACTCTCGCAGGAAAACTAAGCGAGCGCCAAGTTCAAATTCTCAATCGCTTCGTCGATTTCGCGCGTGTTCTTATAACCGACCGTAACCGCGTTAACTCCAGCATGGCGGAAGGCAAAGCGCATCGCCGCCTGCCGATCTTCGCGCGTGGTGAAGCGGCCTTCACCCACCAGTTTCATGCTGATGACGCCCATGCCATCCTGGCGCACCTGTTTGACGTGCGAGACAACTTCGTCTACATTGCCAGGCTCGGATGTGTTGTAGTCTTCGCCATCCATAGCTGTGCCTTTGTGGTTCATGCGAATCATGGCGATATCCAGCCACTTGTTGCCAGGCATCTGCCGCAGCGCGGGCAGACCGTGAACCGACGCGCCGTGCGACACAACAGCCTTTTTCGATTCCGCTTCCAGAATTCCGTCCTGCCAGCGAGCCGTGTCGGTTGGCCAGGAGGCCACATGCTGCCAGTGCAGAAGAACAATGTCGAAGTATTCGGTGTTAGCCAGCTTGCGCAGTTCGTCAATCTTCTGCTGTGGATTGACATCGTTATGCGTTGTCACCTTTGTCATCAGCCGGTAGCTATCGCGTGGGATGCCCTTTAACGCAACGCCAAGCATTTTATGCATTTCGCCGTACGACTCCGCCGTTTCAAAAAAGCGAATGCCATTGTCGTAGGCATAGCGCACCAGGGTAGTAAATTGTTCCTGCCCCAGATCGCGCTGCACAGCGCCACTGTGAGTTCCGGTGCCGAAAGCAAGACGAGTTACTTTAACGTCCGACTTGCCGAGCGTTACCCAATCGGTTGCTTTGGCTCCTGTGGCAGCGACAAGAGGCAGGTTTCCGGTGGCAGCCAGCGCCGCCGCCCCGACGCCTGCTTTTAAAAGATGTCTTCTGGAGCAATGGGCCATTCAGATTCTCCAATCGAAGGCAGGTTATCACAATTTCAGGAGAGGCGTTATGCGATAGCTCTGTTGCCTTGCATGGCCTCGTTACGCGTCACATTGCTTGTGGCCTGGGCAGCGAGTTTACGTATCTGGGTGATTTGGAGGCGCATTTAGCGGCAATTGTGGAATGCAGGGACGAGGCCGTCATTAGTAAAGGCCCGGAGTGCATAATCAGGACATGGAATAGTGGAGCGGAGAGACTATTCGGGTATCCTGCCCAGGAAATCGTTGGTCAGGCTTTCGCCGCGCTTGTACCGCGCGAGATGCGGATAGGCGCCGTCAACGCCTGAAGTCCCCTAACTGCGTATTTTGGCTTAATTATTGCGCGAAAGTACGCTGTTGTCCGCCGCGCTAACCTCGTTTTGGTCCAGAACTCAAGGTGGAACAGCTTGGCCGCTTGATTGCATTAAAATCAGTGCCCGCAAAGTCGAGCGAACCGAGGCAAATCTAAAAATGCAAATAAAAGAGATTCTGTTCCCAATTGACTTTTCCGATCAAAACCTGTCGCTGAACTCGCAAGTCGAATGGCTCGCCTGGCACTTCGACGCGCGGGTCACGCTGCTTCATGTCTTTGAAATACCCGCCGCTTGGTATGGCTCGGCCGAAGTACCCATCTTGGATCCGGGATATTTGAAAGACTTCTCGGATGCGGCCCAGAACCGGCTCAATAACTACAAAATCGACTTACCAGCAGAGCAAGTACGGCGGATTATGCTGGACGGCGGCGTCGCGTCCAACATTTGTGACTGGGTGAGGGCAAACTCCGTCGATCTCATAGTGATGGGAACTCATGGTTACGGTGCCTTGCGGCGAATGCTGCTGGGATCGGTTGCCATGCGCCTTCTCCATGAACTGGACTGCCCTGTCTGGACACTGAACTCTACGACGACCAGGCTTAGCGGCTTGAAGCAGCCTATTTCGAAAATCCTTTGTGCCATCGACTTTAGGCCGGAAACCCTGGCGCTGCTCCATTACGCGAAAGACTTCGCTGCCGCATGCGAAGCAACGGTGCAATTGATTCATAGCATTCCCGAGATTGAGACACTCCCCGGCAGATACTACGACACTGAATTCCATCAGGAACTAAGACGTGTGGCTTCACGCGATATAAGCCGGCTGCAGGCCGAGGCAGGGACCAATTTCGGAGTAACTATTGGAAACGGCCCGTTTGGAGCCGACATTGTCGAGAGAGCCGCCCAGCATCGCTGCGACCTGATCATAGTGGGCCGGGGCAAGATGCAGTCTACCTTCGGAGGCCTTCGCACTCATGCCTACGATATTATCCGCGAAGCGCAGTGCCCGGTTTTGAGCGTCTCCATGAAGAGCGAGCAAGCGCCAGGAGATTTGACTCAAAGCAAGGCTTTGGAAGCAGTCAGTGGCGTCTAAGCTGTTTCAACGCAACCCACTCTTGCCTTTTATCAGCGTTCGTGGTTAACTAGTGTTCACATGAATTTCTTCTTGTCCAGTTCGTGTCTGCCATGTCTCAGTTATCCACTGAGTGCAGCGGCGTCGCTTGCTGGAACGAATGAGAGAACCTATTCCAGGTAACTTCATTAAGTTTCGAGTTTTACGAGGCCGCTAGTCGAAAGACGAGCGGCCTTTTTGCTTATTGGGAGGGCTGCCTTACCTATGCGTCCGTGGCCGAATGGTTGAAGGCGGCAGGCCGTAACCCTGCATTCTCCTTGCGAGATCATTGTTGGTTCAAATCCAGCCGGACGCACCAGATGTTCCTAAAGTTATGCCGAAGTGGCCAAGTGGAAAGGCGGCTGCCTGCAAAGCAGCTATTGCGAGAGTTCGATTCTCTCCTTCGGCTCCAATGTGCCTGTGGCGGAATGCATACGCACTGGTCTTAGAAACCAGCGCCTTCGGGATTGAGAGTTCAAGTCTCTCCAGGCACACCAATTCCAGATTGCAAGCTGAAATGTTTTTAAACCAATTTAATGTAACTCTCGCTTGCGAAGTTCAAATTAAGACGTTAAGATGCAGGAGATGAAGCGGCTCACAGAAAAGATATCCATCAATAACGATGCGAGCATGCGTGAGGGTACCGTTCTCATCTGAGACTTATATTCTAAGTTCCGAGATTCCGAGGCCCTCACTGAAAGGTGAGGGCTTTTTGCTTTTATGTGCGAGCGTGTCTCTATTCGGGGAGTGTCGGTCATCGCGCATCTAATAACAACGAAAGGAGGAAGAACATGGCACTGACTACACTGTTTCGGAGCTACCGCGGCGAGATGATTCCGAAGACGGACACGGTGAACTACGAAAACGCTCCTGCTTATGCGCTGACGCCCAAACAGGCGCTGGCTCAATATGCGGCCACCGGTTGCTTCGGCCGAACGTTTTACGCTTCGGAGAATGATCAATTGCAGCGTGTGCTTCAACTGTGTGACGCGGTGGGAGCGGAGTTCGTAGCGAAAGCGGCCGTGTATGCGCGCCGCCATTCCTACATGAAGGACATGCCCGCGCTTTTGTGCGCGTGGCTCTCGCTGCGTTCGCCGCGCCTGCATGAGGTTGTGTTCACGGAAGCCATCGACAACATGAAGATGCTGCGGAACTATGTGCAGATCCTTCGTTCGGGCGCTGTGGGACGCAAGTCTCTGGGTTCGGCTCCGAAGCGATTGGTGCAGACCTGGTTCGCAACGCACGACGAAGAAACCATTTTTCGCTCCAGCACGGGTGCAAACCCGTCTGTCGCTGACATTCTGAAGATGGTTCACCCAAAGCCGGGCAGCAAGACGCGCGATGCGTTCTACGGCTATATGATCGGCAAGACCATTGATAGCTCGGCTTTGCCTGGCCTCATCTCGGATTTCGAGCGTTTCAAGGCCGGCGAAAAGATGGATGTGCCCGATGTGCCATTCACTCTCTTGACCTCGCTGCCGTTGTCCCAGTCGGACTGGGGAGCGATTGCGATGCGCGCGTCGTGGCAGACGGTCCGCATGAACCTGAATACGTTTGTGCGCCACGGAGCTTTTGACGTTCCGGGTGTGACCGAGCGCGTTTCGGAGTTGTTGCGAGATGGTTCCGAGATTCGGCGCGCGCGGGCGTTCCCCTATCAACTGATGGCGGCGTATGTGAATTGTGCTGCAAACGTTCCGGCGGAGGTTCGGAACTCGCTGCAGGATGCGATGGAGATTGCCCTTGAAAATGTCCCCATGATCAACGGTAAGGTGTATGTTTGTCCGGATGTGTCCGGCTCCATGCGCAGCCCTGTTACGGGACATCGGAAGGGCGCCACCACCTCGGTGCAATGTGTAGACGTAGCGGCACTGGTGGCTGCTGCGATTCTGCATCAGAACCCGGACGCTGAAGTGTTGCCGTTCGAGAACGAAGTGGTTTCAGTTGACCTGAACCCTCGCGACACGGTGATGACAAATGCGGCTCGACTGGCAGCGGTAGGCGGAGGCGGCACGAATTGCAGTGCTCCGGTTGGCTTGCTTAACCAACGGCAAGCTCAGGGTGACTTGATTGTGTTCATCTCGGATAACCAATCCTGGATGGATCACAGCAATCAGTTGGGAACGGCGTTGATGCGCGAGTGGGCCGAGTTCCGTCACCGGAACCCTTCTGCCCGGTTGGTTTGCCTGGACATCCAGCCAGGCGCCACCACGCAAGCGTTGGAGCGGCAAGACATTCTGAATATCGGCGGTTTTTCTGACCATGTGTTTGACGTAATTGCGGCCTTCTCGGCGGGTACACTGGAGCCCGACCACTGGGTGGACGCAATCGAAGGGATTGCAGTTTAAGCGCCAAGGGGCGCGGAAAGCCCCGCGCCCCTTTCTCAAAAGTAAGTGGCGGCCGAATGCTGTTCGGGACTACATATGGAAAATGTCAGCGTCTCGGACTTTTGTTTGTCGGCCGCTTGATTTTTGAAGGTTTGTGGCGAATGCCAGAGGAACTACATTACTAAACTGGGTCCCGGTTCGAGTCTACAACTTGTCGCCACGAACCAGATAGCCGATTTATTTTAACTACCTCTTGCGCAGTTCCTATTGACGCGCTAATATACTGACCAGATGAAAAAGCTCATAGAACAGATCGCCATCAATATTTCTCAGTGTTGTTGCATTTGCGGCGATGTGTTCGCTCGTGAGGGTACCGTTCTCATCTAAGACTTATATTCTAAGTTCCGAGATCCCGAAGCCCTCGCTTATCAGTGAGGGCTTTTTGTTTTTTTGCAAATGGATCTTAGTTTCCGTTCCTGACGGTTGAAGAGGCTTCGCCTCATTAGCCCAGTAGTTTTTCTAACAAAATACAGGATGCATCAGAAGTACAATTTGACCGTTGATTACATAACTCCTCGATGAGACACAAATACCAGAATCTTACCTTCGCGAAGTTTGCCGTCTTTAGCTTGATGGCGACCGGCCTGGCTTTCGCCCAGCAAGCCCAAATAACCGGACGCGTGACCGACCCTACCGGGGCCGTCGTGCCTGAAGTCAGAGTCACCGCGACCAACACAGCCACCGACGTCACGCGCGACACCACGACAAATAGCCTCGGTTACTACACGGTGGGGCTACTGACACCGGGCAATTACAGGATCGCCTTAGCAAAAGCCGGCTTTCGCACTCTGGAGCAGACCGGCATTGTGCTGGAGGTAGACCAGCACGCAACGCTCGATTTCAAGATGGAGGTCGGGCAGTTGAACCAGACGGTAAGCGTGGAGGCCGCTGCTCCTTTGGTGGACAGCACGGAGGTCAGCGTGGGACAGGTCATAAGCAACACGCAGGTAGTGGAGATGCCGCTGAATGGCCGCAATTACGTCAGCTTGGGCTTGCTCTCAGGAGGCACGGTTGAACCGATCTCCGGCAGCCGTGAGCAAGGCTTCAGTTCGGGCGGACAGCGCCTTTCGGCGAACAACTTTCTGCTGGATGGCGTCGACAACAACAGCTACGAACTGGCCGACGCCGGCCGCATGTCCGGCATGGTAGCGCCTTCCATTGACGCTATTCAGGAATTCAAGGTGGAAACCAACTCTTATTCGGCGGAATACGGGCGTGGCACCGGCGCAACCGTCAACGTGACCATCAAATCCGGCACGAACGACATCCACGGGGCGGCCTTCGAGTTTCTGCGCAATTACGACTTGGACGCAAAGAACTTCTTCGCCACTACCAGGCCGCAATACCAGCGCAATCAATACGGATTTGACGCTGGCGGACCCATTATTAAGAACAAGCTTTTCATCTTCGGTGATTGGGAAGGAACCAAGGTTCGCCAAGCGCAAAGCACAGAGGACACTATCCCGACGGCCTTGGAGCGGAGCGGTATCTTTTCGCAAGAGAGTAAAACCCTTAAGGATCCGGTTAAAGGAGCCGCGCCTTTTGTCGGCAACGTAATTCCAGCGAGCATGATCGATCCCCTTGCCGCCAAATTGATTAATCTGTATCCGGCAACGCAGACCGGAACCCTTGCCAGCAACTATCTATATACCGGGCCGAATGACGAGAACGATATCCGCTGGGACACGCGCGTGGACTACACAATCCGGGAGAAAGACAGCATTTACGGCCGTGTGACACATTATGGAGTAACGATTCCAGGCATTCTGAACCTGCCGCCGCCGGCCTTCGGCGCCAATGCATACGACGAAAAAATAAGTGCTTGGAACGACTCGGGCGGCTGGACACATATTTTCTCCCCATCGCTGCTGGCTATTTCGCGCTTTTCCTGGTCGTACAATCAGTTTGCGCGTGCCAACCCCGCCGTGGCGGGAAAAGCAAACCTTAACGCCGAGTACGGTATCCCCGGCGGCGATGACAGTATCCCGGGTGGCATGTCAGCTTTCAGCATCACGGGTTACACACAGTTGGGCATCGGCGCCAACAACCCAACGGTGCGGAATTCCCAGACCAAACAGTTCATTACCGATTTCGATTGGAACCGCGGCGCGCAGCACATTCTGTTCGGCGTCAACCTGATCCGCATTCAGAACAACATCCTCAACGACAACTCGACTATCGGCAACTGGAACTTCAACGGCCAATACACCGGCGACGGCATGGCTGATTTTCTGCTGGGTTACGCCAGCGGATGGACCGGGTCGACCATTGAACAAGTGAATCTGCGCGGGTGGTTACCCGCGGCTTATATACAGGACGATTGGAAGATTAATTCACGGCTGACTCTTGACCTGGGGATGAGATATGAGGTCGGCCTGCCGTTCTACGACACCCAGAATCGAATGGCAAACGTCAGCCTTATAAATCCCACGACCGCAACCATGATACTGGCCAGCAACAGCGGCGGGTATGGTGGGCGTTCGCTGGTGAACGTCGATAGAAACGGTTGGGAGCCGCGAATTGGCTTGGCGTATCAGGTCGATTCCAAAACCGTGGTCCGAACGGGCTATGGAATTTATCGCACTTATTTCGAGCCTATGGGCGACGCGCAATTCATCAGCAACAATCCGCCGTTTGCTTATACGGTGGCGCTTACCGGAAGCCAGACCACGCCTGCTCTTATCCTGTCGCAAGGGCCGCCTGCAGGGGCGGTTTCACTCGCGCACGCCACCGGATTGACGTTCGCGGAGTATCCTACGAATCCCAAGCGCGCCTATGCGCAGCAGTGGAATTTCAACGTACAGCGTGAATTTGCCCAAAACTGGATGCTGCAAGTTGGCTATTCCGGCGAAAAGGGAGTGCATTTGATCAACCGGTACGATGGCAACTTTGCGCCGCCGGAAGCGGGCAACATCAATGCAAACCGCCCCATACAAAGCGCCATCATTCCTCCAACCAATCAAGTGGTCTCGCCGCTTGGCGGCATCAATTATTACCCATTCACCGGCAACTCGAATTACCAGGCGATGGTGGTGCAGTTGGAGAAGCGCTTCTCCCAGGGACTGACAATCACATCCGCCTATACCTGGTCCAAAGCGATCGGCGATGTCTGCTCCGACGCCGCTGACGGCAGTTCGCCAAACTGCGGCTTCCAGGATCCGTATGATATGCGCGCCGAGAAAGCTCTTGATAATCAGAACGAAGGCCAGCGCTTTGTAGCCAGCGTGCTCTACGATATCCCCTACGGGCACGGCCGCAAATACGGATCGCAGCTGAATCGTGTCGTGAACACTTTCCTGGGTGACTGGCAAATCGGCGGCATTCTTACGCGTCACTCAGGGCTGCCGTACACGATCGTCGATAGCGGAAATCCAGCGAACACTGGCAGCATCACCATCGAATCGCGGCCGAACGTGGTGGGGAATCCATATTCAGTACCGTGGACGGTGCAAGAAGCGTTTAACACCGCTGCATTTGCGACCCAGCCGCTGTACACATACGGCAGCCTGGGCCGGAACACCATGTCGATGCCCTACGTGGGGAATCTCGACCTCATCCTCGCTAAGGTATTCAGCATCACCGAACGTATTCGCCTGCAGGGCCGGTTCGAGGTGTTCAATTCAACTAACACGCCTCCGTTCACGACCGCCCCCGGAGCGACGCTCGGCACCAACAGCTTCGGCGTCACCAGCGCCGCCGGTGCCCCTCGTCAGTTACAGTTCGGCTTGAAAGCGTTGTTCTAAGCAGGGCTGCCTGAACTGAACCCAAGTTATCCCTACGGCAAACTGCTGGTGGCCGGTGCAATCCCCACCAAGGCCGGGCCAATCGGCCCTGCCGTTGCCATCTTAAAGTTGTCTAGAAATATGCTGCCGCCTGCTACTTGACCGTGTCCGTATGAGTCGTTACCCAAGGTGGCACTACTGACACCCACATTTCCAGACGTGTCCAAGGTATAGTTGCTGCCTACACTGATGCCGTTACACCAGATCTGCCCTCCGCCGCCATACGCTGCCACCTTGAAGGCAACTTCTATATAGTTCCAGGCGCCCATGGCGAAAGGCATTGGCGATGGCGGCACTATCATGCTGCCAGCATAGAATTGCACCGCCGCAACGTTTCCATTTCCGTCCGTTTCGAGGGCAACATTAGCGCCGCGCGCCGGCGCTTGAAAAATGAGGAACGAATCATTCGGGCGCAGGCCTCCCAACGGTACATAAATGTAGAACCTGAAATAAAGTGTCTGCCCTAAAGCCATGGGCGCAAACGACTCGGTTACTCCGCCGCGATTATCGGCACCTCCGCCGGTCAATTGTAACGAGTATGTCCCTGAATTTGAAAAGGCGCTTGTCAAACTCATTTTTGTACCGTCGGTCGCCGGCTGGTAAACGCTCGACCAATCTGAGAGGCCTGGAATCTCCATACCACTCGCGAAAACGCAGGCACCCGCACAGGTCTCCTGGGCACTCAAGGGAGTCCAGCCCACCTGTCCGCTCCCCATCGAGCCGCCATAGACAGCACTGAGTTCCGCATACGTGGAAATACTGCCGCTTCCCACCCAGTAAATCCAATTAGCCGTCTCCTGGCCGAAAGTATTAGCGAGATACACATTTCCTGTCCCGTGAATTCCATCGTTGTTCGCCCCGGCATCAACGTAAAAGTCAATCCCATCTGAGTTCACGATGATATTGTGCTGGAACGTGTTTTGATTGAACTGAGTCTCGCCCCCTCCTTGGTAGGCACCCACTTTCAGCCCCATACCTTTGCTGCCCCAGGAAGTGTTATTCTCCACAACATTACCCGAAGCTGGAACGCCAAAGGAGGCGTAACAAGTTATGTTGGCGCTGTTTGGCGCCAAACCGTTTGAATAAGCGACATTATCAGCCATCACTGAGTTGGTATTCTTCTCCAGAAACAGACCGTGCGCGGCATTGTTGAATGCTGTGTTGCTTTGCATGGTGGAGTAGCTGACCGTGTCCATCCAGATACCACTGCCTTGAGACTCGGTTCCTCCGACGACTCCGTTATTACTGGAGGTGTTTTGTTGCACCAGATCATAGTTGGGGCTGCCGCTATTGTCATACAGATATATGCCAGCCATAAATTGAAAGTTGCCGCTATTCTGCGGGTTGTAGGCATTTCCAAAAACTGTGTTGCCCTGAATGGTGACATGGGCGTGGCCGGATGAAATCTCGATGCCCGACGATCCGTTCAACGAAATTGTATTATTGCTGATCGAAAGCTGACTCACTTTTGATCCCGAAACTCCAATGGCAAAAACTCCGAACTGATAACCGCCCGTAATGAGTCCGCCGGTGATGGTGTCGCCGGACGTATTCACAATATGCACAACGTCCGAGTTCGCGATGCGGAAGTCAATTCCGCTAACTACAACATTGCTGCCGCTGCCGTACTGACCCAGCAGCAGCCCGTAGTCTCTTTGCGCTGCTTCCACATTGGAAGGCGGAACTGAGGGATTGTAAACATAGAGAACTCCCTGGCTCCAACTCCACTGACCGGGCGCCGAAAGAAGTGCTGGGCTCGCCATTGCTGTGCCCAGGGCTCCAGATAGAAACACGACATTGGGCTGTTGCGGGAGATTCGCGTACCAGACCTGACTCGGCGCCGCCGCTGAGAGACTGCCGATCGGTCCCACCAGGGAGATCTTGAAATCGTCCAGATAAATGCTTCCTCCGGCCACTTGGCCGTGTCCAAATGAGTCGTTTCCCAGCGTCGCGCTGTTCACACCCTTGCTGCTCATAGTGTTCAGCGTATAGTTGCCTCCCAGCGGCAAGCCATTCAACCAGACTGCGCCGCCCCCATCGGAATATCCTACTTTGTACCCCACATCGAAGTAGTTCCATGCCCCCATGACAAAAGAGACAGGCGTTTCAGGCAAAATTGAACCTCCAACTGAGTAAAACTGGACGCCGCTGATATTTCCGTTTCCATCTGTGGAAAGAGAAAGATTCGAACCTCTGGCTGGCACCTGAAAAATAAGGAAGTGATCGTTTGGCTTGAGAGCACCTGGTGGAATGTAGATGTAAAATCTGAAATAGAGACTGGTTTCGGAAGCCATGCCGGCAAAGAACTCGGTAAAGCCTCCGCGATTGTCTAGCCCGGTTCCAGTCAATTGTGCGGAATAGGAACCGGAGTTTGCCAGGCTGCTTGTCTGTGTGACTGATGTGCCATCCACTGCGGGCGCATACAGTTGCGACCAGTCTGCAAATATAGGCGTCTCCATTCCGCTGTCGAAGACACACTGGTAACTACAGGCTTCCTGGCCTCCCGCGCTAGCCACTCTATTCCATTGGGACACCACATTGGCGCCACTGATCACCGGATTCGCGCCGCTTCCATAGGCCGAAATCGTAATCGGATTTGCCGCTGAACCGGAGGAGGGCGGAATCAGTTGTTCGCGCCAAATGCCCCCTCGCTGAAACAGAATAGAATCACCGGGATTAAAGGCGCCCGTGTTGACCCTGGCAACAGATTGCCAGGGACTGCTGGCGCTACTTCCCGGGTTCGAGTCACTGCCCGAGTTCGATACATAGTAAGTACTGGCAGCCGCCGGTACAAATGGCAAAATCGCAAAGGCCGCCGCTGCGCTCGCAGCGCGAGCGACGCATTTGTATACAGCTTTTAGCATTTAACTCCCGTTAGGTTGATTAAATTGCTTATCGGCTTTTTCTGATAGTCTTTAGGGCACTCTTGCGAAACATCGGCTTAAATCGTGCGAATCCCACAAGGACTCGCAGCGGAAAATGTTTAGCATTTTGTTCGCAAAATTTCGCTTAAGCATATGAACCCGGAGGAAGTGAAACCGATGAACCAAGGCTTTGCAGAATCGCGAATACCGGTAGCAACCGGCGAAGGCCCAGAATTCTCTCACGTTTACCCGCTCTACAGTGTTGCGGCTATCACGTTTGCCGCTTTCATGGGAGCGCCCATTGGCGCGGCCTGGCTGATGGCTATAAACTATCGCCGCACCGGACAACCGGATAAAGCTTCAACAAGCCTGTGGGCCGGATTCGGCGCAACCATGCTTGCGCTTGTGATTGGATACCTTGTGCCGCAGAATATGGTTTTTCCACTGGGAATCGGTGTATTATTCGGCACGCGGGGTGTGGCTCAGTCGCTGCAAGGTCCCTTGCTCGATAAGCATCTTCGTGAGGGCGGAGCGTTTGAGTCGAAGTGGAAAGTATTCGGAGTCGGTCTCATCTTCCTCGTTGTTTATTGTGCGGCTATCTTTGGGGTCAGCTATGGCGTAGACTACTTGGCGGCTATAAATTCCCGGATAACCGTCGGCACGCACTGTCAAATCTATTACAAGGATGGTGCTTCCAGGCAAGATGCGGAAGCCCTGGGTAAGGCTCTTCAGCAGATTGGCTTCGCCACTGACAGACCTGCAGGCGTGAGGCTGACGAAGAAAGATGGCAAGACCGCTGTTTCGTTTGTCGTGAAGGAAGGCTTCTGGGATCAGCCGGGAACGGCCGACTCTTTTGAAGAAATAGGGCGTGAGATTGCCCCGGCCATTGGTGGCTTCCCTATCACGGTGCGGCTGGTAACTGCGCACTGGGATACAAAGAAAGAATTGACGGTCGGTAAGGTCTCTACGGCCTCGCACCTTGAGCTTTATTACTACGGGAGTGCTACTGAGTCCGATGCTAACGCGCTAGCGAAGGCCTTAGAAGCGGAGGGAATGGGTTCCGACCACAGGGTAAGTGTGTTTCTGACGAAAGACGGCGGCCAGACAGTCATTACCTTTATCGTTCGCGATGGTTTGTGGGACGACCCGACGCAGATTGCCAATTATGAGGAGTTCGTCAAGGAGGTTGCTGCCTCCGTGGGAGGGTTGCCGGTGACGCTGCGCTTGGCGAATACCGCGACAGAAGTTAAGAAGGAATTGCAGGTGCGCTAGATGGAGCAAGGCTGTTAGCAGGGAGACAACCCGCCAGCTTTAAGGCTTGCGGGTCATCTCAACGTCGAGCGTGATGCTGACATCGTCGCCAACCATCATTCCGCCCCCGTCCAGCGTTTTGTTCCAAGTCAGGCCGAAATCCTTACGATTGATCTTGGTGGTGGCGCTTGCGCCAACGCGCTGCATCCCGTAAGGATCTTTCATCTCTGCGCTGGGCCCTTCCACCGTCAGAACCACTGGCTTGGTTACGCCGTGCATGGTAAGGTCACCCTTCACCATTAGTTTTCCGTCTTCTTTATAGGCGTTGGTGCTCTTGAACGTCATCGTTGGATACTTGGCAACGTCGAAAAAGTCGGGACTCTTTAAATGGCCATCGCGCTTCTCTTCGCGCGTAGTTACCGCCGAAACTTCGATGCTGGCGTCCACTTTGTCCGCTTCCGGCTTGGCAGGATCGAAGTAAACCGTGCCGCTTACCTTGCCGAACTCACCGCGAACGGTGGAGATCATCATATGGCTGACAGCGAACTGCGCAGATGAGTGAGCAGAATCGATTTTGTATTCGTGCTGAGCGGTGGCAGGCAAAGCAACACTTAAAACGAAAACTAACGGCAGAATAAACTTCTTTATAGACATATACGGAAACGGCGCCTCAGAACTAAATTACTTGTTGTAACGAATAATGTCAAGCGGAATAATTCTAATTCATGGCTCTTAACCAATTTGTAAGTAAACGGCCGCCTGCCAACAAGCGTAAGTTTGTCAGCGCCGCTGTGGAACGAAGGCTCAAAGAAGTCAAGGCGCACATCCGGGATGAGGAACTGGCGTGGATGTTCGAAAATTGCTTCCCGAACACGCTCGACACTACCGTTCGGTTTCAAACCAAAGACGGCAAGCCCGACACGTTCGTAATCACCGGCGATATCGACGCCATGTGGCTGCGGGATTCATCGGCACAGGTATGGCCCTACCTTCCTTTGGCGCGCGAGGATGCTCCGCTGCGAAGAATGCTGGAAGGCTTGATCAGACGTCAAACGGAATGCATTCTGCTGGATGCTTACGCCAATGCCTTCATGCCCGATGATGTTTCCGATCCGCTCCCGTGGGCGAAAGACGACCTGACCGATAAAATTCCCGGGGTGGGTGAGCGTAAGTGGGAAATCGACTCACTTTGCTATCCCATCCGGTTGGCCTTTGGCTATTGGAAAAACACGGGCGACACGGCGCCGTTCGACAACGATTTTTGGCAGGCGATGCGTACCGTGGTCGCCACGTTCAAGGCGCAACAACGGAAGAGTGGAAAAGGGCCTTACAGGTTTCAGCGCAAGTCGGAGAACCCGACTGAAAGCCAGTTTCTAAGCGGCTATGGCAATCCCACGCGTCCCGTGGGTTTAATCCACTCCATGTTCCGTCCCAGTGACGACGCCTGTTTGTACCCGTTGTTTGTGCCCGCCAATCTGTTCGCGGTAACCGCGTTAGGCTGGCTCGCCGAGATGGCGCGCGTCATCGGGAACCATAATGCCTTGTCTACCGAATGCCCGGCTCTTGCCGGCGAGATTTCTGACGCCTTGAAAAAGTACGGCTGTACTGTCACCCCCCAGGGCGAAGTGTGGGCTTATGAAGTAGACGGCTATGGCAACCAGTTGTTTATGGATGACGCCAATGCGCCGAGCCTTTTAAGCATGGCTTATCTGGGCTGCTGCAAAATCGACGATCCTCTCTACCTGCGAACGCGAGCGCGCGTCTGGAGTAGCGACAATCCTTACTTTTTTAGTGGCCGTGCCGCCGACGGAATCGGAGGTCCGCACGAAGGCCTGAATATGATCTGGCCGATGTCGATCATGATGCTGGCTCTGACAAGTACCAGCGACGGCGAAATCCAGCAGTGCCTGCACTGGCTGAAGCTTACCCACGCGGGCACCGGTTTTATGCACGAATCGTTCGATAAAGACGATCCCAGGCACTTCACGCGCGAATGGTTTGCCTGGGCTAATTCGCTTTTTGGAGAATTGATGGTGAAACTTAGCGTGGAGCGTCCTGGCTTGCTGGGTTGAGTCGCTCCCCGATCAACAAAAGGTCCTAGGACCGGAACGCAGCGCCGCGGCGCCAGTTCCATTGACACTGCCGGGCGCTGCTGCTAATCCTTGAAGAGATACAGTCTCCCTAAGAACTTATAAACAGTTATTTACCGGCCGTGACGTTTACGGAACGGGGCAATGTTCCACTCTATGGGCGCGACGTACAGGCATTGAGATGGAAAGCAGCAAGCCCGCTAAGTCCCCATTCAGCGACAAAGTTGCGCGAGACGATGCGCCGCAACTGGCGCTGGTGCGGGCCAGTCTCTACAGCCTTCCTCCGGTTAAGCCGCCCTTCTTCTCCAACCTTTTTTCTGAGCTTACGGCCGCTCGCTGGATAGTGCTGGGGGCTATGTTGGCGGGTTTGGCAGCCGGCCTCGTGTATACGCTGCTGCAAACACCGCTATATGAATCGCATGCCGCGTTAGAGGTTCAGAGCGACAGCCAGGACCAGAGTGCAATCGACAGACCGTCGGGAAAGGGCACGGCACCGAGAAGAGATGAGCCGGCGGATTCCAGCATCGAGGCGCAAGTTCGAATCCTCCAGAGCCGCAGCATGCTGGAACGAGTATTGAATCGCCTGACTGACGCGCAAAGGCAAAAGCTGGTTGAACGCCCGCAGTTGGGGCGCGGGCAGGCAGACACGCTGGAGACCATCGAAAAACGGCTGGTAATTACCCCTTCCGCAAGAACGCACATCATCGACATCCGCTTCTTGTGCCCGAACGCACAGACCGGCGCCGACTTCCTGAATCTGCTGGCGCAGGAACTGTCCGACTACGCCTTGGAACGTCAATGGAAGGCAGCCCAACGGTCCGGCGATTGGCTACAACCGCAGCTCGACGAAGTACGTAGCAAACTGGAGGCTTCGGAGAAGGCGCTGGACGAATATGCGCGTGGAGGCGGATTGGCGCTGGCCGGAGACGGGTCCGAATTGGCCAGCGAGTGGATTACGGCGCGTAACGATCGCATCACCAAACAGGTCCTTTACGAGCATTTGCGGACGGCACCCGCGAACAAAGCCGCGGAAATTAGCGGCGACGTCACCTTGAAGGCTTTGGAGCGCCAGGCCGAGACTCTGCAGAGCCAGATAGCTGCAGGCGCCGCAAACGCACCCATGGACGGAGAATCGAGCTCACCACGAGTGCAGTGGCGGGACTTGCAGCACACAATCGAACTCCGCGAAACCGCCCTGTTGGAACAGGCGCGGCAAGCCTATCAGGAAGCGGCGGCACAGGAGAGGACGCTGCGGGCACAGTTGGGTCCAAAGCGTGCGGCTGCCTTGGAATCAGCGGCCCGGGTGGCTCCGGAAAAAACCGCTCGCTATGCCCTGTTGAAACAGGACGCAGCTGCTAACCGGCAGCTATACGACTCGCTGACTACGCGCATTACCGAAGCTGGCATTGCCAGCAGCTTGAAAACACGGACCATTATGCTGTTGGATTCAGCCTACGCGGCCGATAAACCAATGACACCAAATGGCACACTGGATGCCGCCGCAGGTTTAGCCGCAGGTGCGCTGGGCGGGCTTCTCTTTGTGCTGCTGCGAAGGCTGTTTTCTCCCACCTTTTCGCAACCTGGCACCTTGAGCCGCGTGCTGAGTCTGCCCGAACTGGGATCGGTGCCTGAACCCGGGTCGCGTGCCGGGATGTCTGCTGCCCTTGGCCAGACAGCCACAGGCGCGGTACCATTCAGCACGAGCGACGAGAGCGCGCAAAGCGAGTCTTATCGAGCCATACGCTCGTCTTTGCTCTACCAGACGGGAGACAGCGTCTTGCGCTGCCTGGTCTTTACCAGCGCCACTGCGGGCGAAGGCAAAACAACGGTTGCCAGCAATCTGAGTATGTCGCTGGCAGCTACGAACCGGCGCGTTCTCCTGGTGGACGGTGACATGCGGCGGCCCAAATTGCATAAGATATTCGGCGTGTCGCCCGGCCCTGGACTTTCCGATCTGCTGCGGCGCGACCGGCTGCTGGGTACAGCCGGCAATGCTCAGTTCATCCTCGAGACGGCGATACCAAATCTCTATCTTCTGCCTTGCGGCACGGCCGGTGGAGATGCGCCCGAGTTACTGGCGGGCGACCGCTTGCCGCAGCTATTACGAGAGATGCGCAAGAACTTCGATCTTGTGATGATCGACACTCCTCCGGTTCTGCCTTGCGCCGACGCTCGAAGCTTCGCCAAGGCAGCAGATGGTGTAATTCTGGTTGTGCGCGCCAATGAAACCGACCGGCGCGAAGCCGGAGTGGCGCGCGATACGCTGTTGCAAGATGGTTCACCGGTTATTGGTACGGTCCTGACGGGTTTCCAGGCGCGCCGCGGGGCTTACGGTTACAACGGCTACTCCGCTCTTCCTAAATGAAAAGCCGGCTTCTGGCTGTTTTTCATAGACCTCGTGTTAGGTTTAGTTCTAAATACGAGCAATGATCAACGTTGAACAGCCGTCCGTTACTTTTAGACCGGCCGCTTTCCTGGGGGGAAAGCCGGGGTCGAGGGCGGGACATCTTCCATTCGAGTACGATCTGGTAGCTGCGCTAAAGCCTGCCTTGATCGTCGAGCTGGGCGTATATTTCGGCGACACCTACTTTGGCTTGTGTCAGGCGGTGGCGGAAAATAATATCTCGTGCAGTTGTTACGCGGTCGACACCTGGCTGGGTGACGCTGAGACCGGGCTATATGACAAGAGCGTTTACAATGCCGTTGAAAAGTACAACGACAAGCGCTATCGGTCCTTTTCCTACCTGGTGCGCAAGACATTTGAAGAAGCGCTGCCTGAATTTTCGGACGAAAGTATTGAACTGCTGCATATCGACGGTTTACACACCTATGAAGCCAGCAAGACCGATTTTGAAACGTGGCTTCCCAAAGTAAAGCCCGGCGGGGTAGTGTTGTTAAGCGACGTATGCCTGCGCGGCAGCGGCTTCGGCACCTGGAAGTTCTGGGAAGAACTCCAATTGAACTACCAGACGTTCGTTTTTCGCAACAATAATGGCTTAGGCGTATTAAAGAAGCCCGGCGGAGGTGAGACCAGCGCTCCCTTTCTGCGTGAGCTACTGTCGGCCTCCAATACCGAGCAGGAACGCATCCGGCGCTACTACGTGCTGTGTGGCGAACGGCTCGATTTCGCCGAGAAGGCCGGGGCAAGCAATGCCGCCGAAAGCAGGCATTCCGTCTTTGAAGTTTATACGTCGCGTGGCGGCAAGTACGAAACCAACGACGATCTCCGGACGATTCTTGAGCCCGGGAATTGGACCAATGTATCGCTGCGCTTTCCAAACGGCACGGGTGATGGACCTGTGCGTATCAGTCCTGCTAACCGGACCGCCGTGGTAGAGATCGCAAACATAGCGCTGCGCAAGCCGGATGGACAACTAGCCTGGTCGTGGACGCCGAAAGACCCAATGGACGGACTCGACGTCAAAGGCACGGCAGCGGTTCTGCCCAGGGGCGAATTCCTGAATGTCCTTATTTATGGAAGCGATGCTGAGATTTATCTGCCTGTACTCAGCGCCGCCACTACCAACAGCGGCGTTCAGTTGGAGATGCGTGTGCGTGTCGATCCCGATCTTTCTGCCGTCAGGGAGTTGACCAAAAGCTGGACAGCGTTAAGAATTGAGAAGCTGGAAAGCGAGAGAAAGAAGCAGCAGGAAATAAGCCAGCTAGAACATCGTTTAGCGCAAGCCAAGTTGGGATTTGAAGCGGACGCCGCCAAACACAAAGACGACATTGGGAAGCAGATTCGCGATCTGACAGAAGACGCGGAACGCCGCCTGACCGCAATGCGCGACGAATTTGAACACGAAAAGGTACAGATGGCGCTTGCGTTTGAGGAAGAGCGCAAACACCATCAGGCGGTTTTGGCCGAAAAGGAACGGCTGACGGCCTTGCACCCCATGCTGGCACAGGAGGCATCGATAGCACGCGGCAATGTGGAAGAACTGCAAAGTGAGATTGAACGTTTGACGACCCTGCAAACGCAGTTGGAGCTGGATCTGGTAGACCTGCGTAAACTGAACGCCAGAATGGCGGCCGCGCTGGACCAGGAGCGGCAAGCCCGTTCCACCATGGAAGAATCAAGTTCCTGGCAATTGACAAAACCTCTGCGTGCGGTCACCGACATCTTTGGACAAAGAAGAAGATGACAAAGCAGGTATTCTTAAATAGATGAAGCCAAAGGTAATTGTGGTGATGCCCGCGTACAATGCTGCCCGTACGCTGCGCATGACCTATGAACAGCTTCCGAAAGAGTATCTCCATTCGGTAATTCTGGTGGACGATGGCTCAACGGACGACACCATTGAAATTGCACGTCGTTTAAACCTTGAGGTCTTCATTCATACCCGCAACTTCGGTTACGGCGCCAATCAGAAAACCTGCTATGCCGAAGCCTTGAAGGCTGGAGCCGACATTGTTGTGATGGTGCACCCGGATTATCAGTACGATCCGACGCTGCTACCCGAAATCATTCAGCCAATTTTGGACGGCAAGGCTGACCTGGTTCTCGGCTCGCGTTTGCAAAAAGGATCGGCGTTGAAGCAAGGGATGCCATGGTGGAAATTCTATGCCAATCGTTTCCTGACCTGGGTGGAGAACGTCTGCTTTGGCTTGAACCACTCCGAATACCATACCGGCTACCGCGCATTCAGCCGGCCGCTGCTGGAGGCGGTGAACTTCGGTATGAACTCAGACGGCTTCATATTCGATCAGGAGATTGTGGCGCAGACCGTGGCTTGCAGATTCAGAATTGATGAGATTGCTGTGCCAGTCCGTTATTTCAAGGAAGCTTCGTCTATCAGTCTTTTTAACAGCACCATCTATGGATTGAAGATTCTGTGGCTGCTGGGCAAGTACATGCTGCATAAGACCGGCATTCATCGCACGCGACAGTTTGAAAGCCTTCACCTGCGCTATACCACCGCCGCCAATGCAGCGGGCGCCAGCAGCAGGGCGTAGGCCCGCTATCTTACCTGGAATTTGTAAAACAATTCGACGCTGACGTTGCCATTGTAGTCTCGTAAGGCCACGGCGGATACGTTAGAACTCAGATCTAATTGAACGCGGATAATCTCGGAATTGGTCTGTGTCACGTCTGTGATGTAAGTAAATGTGAGATTGTTGGTGATCTTCTGCTGCAGAGTCACGCGCGCGCTGGGCTGCCCGTTGCTGCCTGAGAACGAAGGATCAATCTTGAACTGGCTGAGCCCAAATACACGCTGCACACGGCTGGCCAGCGGATTCGCGACCGCTTGGCCCAACACCGCGGACTCTCCCATTTGGCCCAATGACTGTTGCGCAGGAGCAGGTTGATGCGCGGCAATCGTAGGATCCGACGGAGTTGTGTTAGTGGCCAGCAACTGAACAATCTGTTCGAAGCTTAGCGGCGGATCAGACCGATAGTTTAGCTTTAGATCGTTCACCGGCCCGGTTACTCCCAGCGTTACATCGACACCCTGGGCAATCGTCTCCAACGAGAAATCGACTACCGGCTGAATATCATTCGGGTTGTAGAAGCTAATGGTGCCGGTGTTCACTGTATAGCTATTCCCGAAAAACTCCAGTTGTCCATTGGTGATGTTAAGGCGGCCCAACACCCCAGGATTAGCAGCCGTTCCGCGAATGGTGATGCTGGAGGTGATATCGAGTTTGTCTGTGTAGGTGCTAACCACCCGCAGATCAGGGGCAGTGATAATGCGAATATCCAGCCGCATACCTGCCAGCAGGGGCGATGGAGCAGTAGGCGTTGAAGGAGGGGCGGAAGCGCTGCTGAGTAGAGATCCTACATCACTAGAGGAGGTGTAAGCGATGCGATGAATGGTAACGGCGCCGTTCAGAAGCGACCGGTGCGAATTTCCGATAAGGCTTATGGCGGCACTGGAAGTGATGCTGGCGCCAGAGTAGCGCGTGCGCACGTTGGCTGCTTTCAGATTCAAGTTGTAAACCAAGGCTGCTGTATTAAAGCCCACAAAGCCCGAGACATTGACTTTACCGCCCCCGCTTTCACCGGTGAGGTTCTGAATGCTGGCGCTGGTTCCATTTAGCAGAATCACTCCATTGCCATTCGAGAGCCCATTGGGAGCAGCGGCGTAATTCACATTGGCGTTTTTCAACTCAACCCTTCCATTAACCAGTGGTTGAGAGACGCTGCCTCGCAGCGTGGCATCTACCAGGACGGCGCCGGAGGAGTAGAAGTCGCGATCCAGGTCCTGCAGAATTCCAAGATCAGCATTGGCTTTCAGCGTCAGGCCAAGCGGGCTGTTACCGTCTTTAAGGTTGAGTGAGCCCGCAGCGGCGAGCGATGTCTTAGGCCCTTCTATCTTGAATTGCTCCACCTTTACAACGGAATGGTCGAGCGAGACCAGTAGAGGCCCCTCATTCTGGAAGGCTACCGCCCGCAGCGAAGGGGCGCCTGTGGCGTTGTTTCTAGGATTTGTGTGAACGTCAAGGTGACTGACCTCCAGACGTCCTGTGAGAGCGTCGGTATCGAGAACTGGTCCATTAACCGAGACGCTGCCTTCAACCAAGGCGTCGTAGGCGGGAGCTGTCGGATTATCGGAGGGAATGAACGGCGCTATGTTGGAGTAGCGGATGTTTGCGAACGTCAAACTGGCTTGCGTATTGTAGGCACCCGTCAGCTGCGCTTGGCCTGAGCCGTGGATTTGACTCTGCGCAAGATCGGAATCGAGCTTAAAGTTGAGTCTGGATTGAGTTGTCTGGGCGGTAAAAGTCAGCTTCCCAAGATCGTGATTATTCAATCGGAGGCCGCCGGCTGTGGCATTGGCGTTGATATTAGAAAACAGAACCTGGGGCTTGCCCGCCTGTTCTTTGACGCTGGCAGCAAGATCGGCGGCAAGTTGTATCGTGCCAGCCGCACCAAGCCTTTCTTGCTGAACGTGCTCGATTTTCGCCAGGTTGACGTTGCCGCTCTTTACGCGAAGTTGAAGTTGGCCGCTGTCATAATTTCCGGCAGGATGGGCATAGCTTCCCGTGACGCTGAGCGACCCGGCAGGAACATCAACATCGAGAGCCGACAGGTCAACCATGGTGTCGGTATAGTGAAGCCGGGCATGCACCTGATTGACCGGCTCCTGATATAGGTTTGCTTTGGCGAGTGTAAAGTCAAGGTTGGCGTCCGGAGCATTAATCGTACCGTTGACGCTTGCGTCGGCGCTAAGCTGGCCTTTCGCCGGCACACTAGTCTGACCAGTGATCTGCAAAACTTTTTCGATATCCAGGTCCCTGATTGTAGCTGTGGCTTGCGTAGGATAATTTTTCGAGAGCGCCGTATGTCCATCCACCGTGACATCCGATCCGGCAAAATTCGAGCGCACGTTGTAGTTCACTTGGCCATTCGTCGTGTGCGCACTCGCCTTTAAACTACCGGCGTCCTGATTCCGAATGCGAAGCCTTTGCGCATTCAAATCGGCGAGCACGCTTCGGAGGTTGAACTCTGTTTCTGTGCCGTTCTTCGACAAATCGGCAACGGCATCGGCAGTCAATCCAATGCTTCCGCCCACACCTGGGCTTCTATCTTGCAGCGCCTTGAAGTTGGCTAATTCAATGTTGTTGGTGCGAACATGAACGTCGGCGTGACCGACGCTGAAGCTGTCGGCAGGGTGGCGGAACGTGCCGTAAGCATTGATCTTTCCTTGCGCGGCATCCAACTCCAGGCTGCTCAGCGTAATCAATTGATCAGTCAAACTAACGTTTGCCACCAGGTGGTCAAACGGCTGGTCATAAGCAACTCCGTTGCTTATCTGAACGGCAGCATTACCAAGCGGATCGCCATACGTTCCGTTGATGTGCACGTCTGCGTTGACTTGACCTGACGCCGGAGCCTTTTCACCAGCCAGGCTCAAAAGATCCGCAAGGTCTCCATTGTGCAAGGTCAGATTTGCAGAAAAGCGCGACTTGGGTCGCGGCTGCCATTTCACTAAACCAACCGAGGCATCGAAATTCGAAAGCAAGCCTTTGCTGCTAAGGGTGCCATTACTGATGGCGGCATTTGAGGGCGAGGCGTTCAGGTCCAGGGCCAGTTGATCGAACCGATGGTCTTGCGCCTGGAAGTTGTCGATGGCTGCATGAGCTGATATTCGAGGAGCAGAAAGATCGCCGTTGATTTGGGCAGTCAATTTAGCCGAACCGCCCTGCAGCGTCACCGGCAGAGTCTTCATTGGCTTAGCCGAGCCAAAATTAGCTGCCGGCAAAAAATCGTTCAGGTTGTGCGAGACGAGGCTTACTTTCAACTGCTTGTTTATAGCTCCCGACAGGTCCAGCCGGGAATTCGGAAGACCGATGTAGGACTGACCTAAATCAATGGAATCGGCGGCGCCGTTGTAGTCGGCGTACACTCGGCCATTGACTGGAACACCATGAGTTCCGGGCGTAATTGCCAGTCGCGCTTGCGCCATGAGTCCCGTGGCCCCTTTGGCTTTCAAATCGCTAGTGGCTTTGATGCCGCCGCTGATTAAGCCGTCGTAGCCAAGACGATGACCCGCGAAGGCATCCGCCAGATAAGGCAGCGAGAAGTTGTGCAGATTGGCTTCGGCGCTCAGGCGCTCCATCTTCTCGACGAAGACTTTGCCGGTTAACTCTCCTCCTAGCAGGCCGATCCTCAGGCCGTTCAAACTCAACAAATAAGGATCGGCATGGAACGGACTGGAAAGCGTAATGTTCGAGACGCGCGTTGCGCCGCTACGAAGCGATACGCCGCGCGAGTTCAGATCCCCATCCACTACATAGTTGTTCTTGGCATCTAGCGCGGCCTTGCCATTCAGTTGCAGATTCCCTGTCACTTGCGCCGAATTCACCTTAAGTAAGCGCGAAAGCTGCGCTAGAGCCAAATCGCCGTTGAACTGAACATTGCTGTTTTGGGCGGGATCGATTGTGCCGGAAGCCTGAAAAGTAGTCTCTCCCAATCCAACGCGGGCTGTCTGCACCTGAACAGTCCTTGCCGATTGGTTTACCGTTGCACTTAATTCAGCAGTGAGAAAGCGCGGCAGATCTCTACCCGTGGTATCTAGCGGCAGATCAAAGCTGCGCTGCGCTTCGGTCAGCGATAAATTTGCATTTAGCCGGGCCGAGATAAGGGGCTCTTTCCAATTCTGGAGTGAAGCGTTGACAAGTACCTGCGACTCGCCCGTATAAAGATGCGCGTCAGTTAGTTTGACAGCGTCTTTCTCGATCGACACGGGAAGATTCACATTCACGTTCAAAGGCGGGTTCGTTCCTGAAGCCAACACCAGCGGATTAATCCACACGTTGCCCGAGTAACTCGGATTCGCGACATTGTAATTCAACAAAACCCGCAAATTCTCACCTTTGGCAGAGAACGGAGCCTTCTGCTGCGAATAGGCGAGTTGTCCATTCTCGATCTTGAACTGGTTCACAGCCAAGTCCACTACGGTTTGTAAAGGAGACGTGTCGCTGGGCTTTGACTTCACCTTTGGGTTCGGAATGTTCGTCGTGCCATCGGCGTTCACTATCAGGTTGACGCGCGGCTCTTCTATACCTAAATACGCCAGATCCACCGCCTTCTTGAATCCTGAAAACAACTTCAAGCGAAGTTCAAGCAGCGAGATCCTGGCCAGCGGGTCGACAGACGGCGGTTCCGTGCCATGAAGGACGAAATTGCGAATGCGGACCGTCAAACTGCCCCAGTCAAACTCAAATGCTCCAATTTCCACCTTTCCGCCGGTTGAATCCTCAACAGTGGAAATCACCTTCTCGCGCACAAAGTTAGCGAACCAGGGTGTCTGGACGATGATGAGTGCGGCAATTACTACCACGGCGAAGACTGCCGCGATACTGGCTGCACTGGTAACAAGAATCCTCCTGCGGCTGCTAGTCAACTCAACTTCTCCTCAAGAAAACGAATCTTGGCATCGTGCCTATGCTGGTCGAGCCACGCGAAAAATAGTTTATTCACCTGTTCTTCGGTTAGAGTGTCGCGCGCGGCTTGGCGGAGTTGCGCCTCAGTTGCCTTTGGATTGTCTTTGCGCAGTTGTGCGAGGTGCGCCTTGTAGTACTGATCTACCGAGTCTTCACTGACAAGAACAGCCGGTTTGAAGCGTGCATCAATGAAATCGAGAACGGTCAACTGCCAGCGGAATTGTTCGCGCAAATCGGGCAAGGTCAAACCGTACTTGCCCAGGTCGGCCGTCAAAGCAGCCTCGCTATGAAAGCGCTGCTTCTCCAGTTGCTCCAATTGCCGGTTTGCCTCCTCGGTGGTTGCCACAGGATAGTCGCCAATTCGAATCTCCCGGCGAATGAAGACTTGGTCGATCAAATGGGAGGCCGTCTTCTTACGTTCAGCGAGCGTTGCACTCGGCGGCTCGCCATTTAGAAACTCGGTGGCGTGCAGATCGCGAACAATGTCGCTGTCCTTGATTATGTCGTCCTGGTCGACAACGATGGCAACGCGGTCAAGAGTGACGGCGAAGGCCGAAAATTGAAGAATCAAGAAAAAGAGTAAACTCCGCCTCATGTCAGAACGCCTGTCCAATAGAAAAGAAGAAGTTGAAGTGGCTTAGATGCTGGGTCCCGACCGGGCAATTGCCGGCTGTGCCGCAGGTCAAAAGCTCGCTCGTTGTCAGGCTGCTGTTAAAACCTTGATAGGTTGTGGGATTCAGCGCGTAGGAGAAATCGACGCGTATGGGACCGAGCGGCGTCTTATAGCGAATACCGAATCCTGGAGCCTGCACGGCGTAGTTGAAGTTTCCTTCCGACGGCTGTTTATACGCCAGCGACACGTCGCTAAGCCTGGTGTAGATATTCCCCATGTCGTGGAAAACAACGCCGCTGATATTCGGACCCAGCAGCGGGAAGCGCAGTTCGAAAGTGTTGAAGAAGAGCGCGTTGCCGCCAATGGGAAAGCCAGTGGCATTCACCGAAGGGTTGCCCATTTCGGTTGCCGTGCCAATGTCACGAGGGCCGGCCTGGTTGTCACCAAAGCCGCGCATGGAAACTCCGCCGCCGCCGTAGAATCGCTCAGGCAAAGGTATGTCGTCGAAACTGCTGGTGCCTGGCGCTATAGAAAAGGGAAGGATGGCGCCAAACTGAGTTTGCCGCGCGAACACAAGATTCCGCCCAATGGATGTGTATGTGGCATTGCGGCCCAGCACGCGCACAAAGCTGCGCTGCGATCCAAAGTAGTTGGCAGCTAATCCGGTATCGAGTGTGTTCCAGAATCCGCGATGGGCGTCGGCGGGATTATCCCGGTGATCCTGAATGTAACTGGCAGAAAGAATGCCAATGCGGACCGGCTCCAGCAGGGTCGGCACCAGCAAGGCGGGAATAACAACGCTGGCGGTGCTTATGCGGCGGTAAGCGAAGCGAACCAACAGCGTAGAGGCTCGATTAAAACGCTGCGAGGTTTGGACGGAAGCTTCTTCACGACGAGATGAAAATGTTTGCACATCCTGTGTTGTGTCATAGAGGATGGAGAACGTAACCGTTCGATTTGCAGATCCCAGAAAACGCGGAACAATGTAGTTCAGAGACTCGCGCTGTTCCAACGACGAGTATTTAGTTTGCAGCGAAAGCGTTTGGCCGCGGCCCAAGAAGTTTAGTCGATTTACATCGAAAGAGATGATAGGCGAGGCACCCTTGGATCCGCCGGACTGAGACAGATTAGTGGTCGTCCCGCCGAACTGTCCTACTTCTAAACCCAGCCCAATGTTAAATGTGTAAGCATTGGCTTCGTCGAAATCGTAGATTACGTCTTTGTACCGGCTTCTGCCATCAGGGTCCTGGATGGCGCTGTTTACGCTGGCAAAGACGCCAAGGCTGGAAAGGCGGCGGCTGATGTCGTTGATGCGCGTCATGGAAAGCGGCTCGTCTTCTTTCAGGTCGATGTCTTTAGAGATGAGCGAAGGACGGGTTCGGCTAAGGCCCGTGACGATCACTTTACGCACGAACTCGCGCGGGCCTTCGGTAACTCTGTAGATAAGTTGGACAGTGCTGTTTTCGTTGTCTGGAATGATTTGATAGCTAAAGGCGGCTGAGAGGAAACCCTCGGAGTAGTAATACTGCAGAAGAAGATTTCGGTCGCTCGCTATATTCACGTCCGCGTACGGCTGACCCGGGATGGACGTGTATTTCTGCTTCAACGAAGCAAGACTCAGTAGTCTTGCGCCTTCCACAGCCAGTTTCGACACGCGCCACTGCGGGCCTTCATAAATATGGAAAGTGACGGCCAAGTCGCTTTCCTTCCCCTTATAGTTGTTCTCTACGGTGGAAGTTACTTTTACGCTGCGGAAGCCGTTGGCGCGATAAAGATTCTCAATCGCTTCTTCGTCTTTCGAGCGGAAACTCTCGCTGTAGCGCCCGTAGCGGAGGACAACAGATTTAGGACGAAGGAACATGCGCTCGCGCAGCGTACTATCAAGGAAATAATTACTGCCCTGGATGCCGACTTCAACCAACCGGCGCCGGGGGCCAGCAGCTATGTAGTAATTGACAACTTCCTGATCGTCTTTCACCGGTTCACGGCGGAAAGTGACGTCAACGTCCGGATAACCTTTGCCCTGAAAGTAATCGGTCAGATTGCGCGCCCCCTCAGTCAACAGATCGTTGTCAACTGCGCCCTCCTCATACACCGGCACCATCTGCGCAAGCTTGCCTTTAGATACTTTGGCCTCCAGCGCCTTTATGGAGATTTTCGGTCCGGCATCGATGTCGAGGTGAGCCTTGGCACGATTGCCAGCTTCGTCGTAGTCAAGTGAGGTGAGCTGAACCGACGCCGTCAAACGGCCCTTCTTAGCGTACTTTTTTTGAATGCCGTCAACGCCCTTGTCAGTTAACGATTCCGTTACTTGACGCCATCGATGGATGAAACGGATGCGCCAGCCAGTAGCGGCCACTATCGTTTCGGTCGGAAGTTTGGTGTCGCCAGTGACTACCGGCTCCTCATATTTAGCTCGCTTACCGGCGTTGACTACGAAGCCGATGGTCATCTGATGGTTAGTGGGGTCTTCCACAGTTGTGGCGGCCACTTGCCCTCGAAAGAGCCCGTTGCGACGCATTTCTTCTTCGATATTTTTGCGTGCAGTGTCGATGAGGCTGGGATCGAATGGCTGGCCAAGAGGGAGTTGTGCGTCGCCTATGATCACGGCGCGATTCGGCGGATCTTTAATTTTGCCGCGAGCGTCAACGTGCCCGATAAATTTTCGAGGAACGGTGATAAAGCGGACTGAAACTCCGCTACCCGACGGTTCACCGTCGACTTGGACGTCGTCATAAAGCCCGGTTGCGAACAACCTGTCAATAGAAGCCGCAAGCTGAAGCCGAGTGAGCGGCTGTCCCACGGCAATCATTATTGAGTTAGTCAAGTCATGCGGATCGATGGGCTGTTGCGCGGGTTCATACGCAATAGAGGTGATGGTTTTACCCCAGTAATCTTGCGCTCCCGCGAGCGCCGGAAATATCAGGAGTAAGGTTAGGCATGAGCCTAAAGTGACGAAGCGGCGCAACATGGATCTTGTGAAGTGTACTGGCACCCGGTAGACGCCACATTCTATTTTGCTGTTACAACATGTCTCATCGGTGGCTGTTTCGCCGTCTCTATCAGCAAGGAGAACTGTCCAGATGAGTCCCGCAACGGCCTTTGATCTCGTCAAGACCACGGCGACAAGATGGAATGATCACGATGCACCGCGCTTAGGCGCAGCGCTCGCTTATTACACATTGCTTTCGCTCGCTCCTCTAGCCATCCTGGTAGTAGGCATCTGCGGACTTGTTTTCAGTCAGAGCAGTGCCGAGCAGCAATTGTTTTCCCAGGCGCAGGAACTGGTGGGTTACCAGGGCGCGAAAACCCTGCAAACATTAGCTCATAATGCGCACCAATCAAAGGGCGGCATCCTAGCGGGCATTGTCGCGATTATCACTCTAGTCTTCGGCGCCTCTGGTGTTTTCGTAGAACTACGTGACTCTCTCAATACAATTTGGGACGCGCCGCCGCTACCGCAGGGAGGCGTAAAGACCTTTATCTTTCGCCGGCTGATTACCTTTGGCATGGTGCTGGCGCTTGGATTTTTATTGCTGGTCTCGTTAGTGGTTAGCGCGGCGTTGGGAATTGTGGAGAAATATTTTATGGGCCTCATTCCAGTGCATGCCGCAATGGCCGGCGAAGTGGCGAACGTAGTTATCTCGCTGGTCGCAATCGCAGCTTTATTTGGATTGATTTTCAAATTTGTACCGGATGTGAAAATCGACTGGCAGGACGTCGGAGTCGGGGCGCTGGTCACAGCCGTCCTTTTCACCATCGGCAGGTCGCTGCTGGCGTTTTACATGGCAACGGCAGGCGTCGGTTCCACCTATGGCGCGGCGGGTTCTTTAGTCGCGTTGGTGGTTTGGGTCTACTATTCGGCTCAGATCTTTTTCTTTGGTGCGGTTTTTACCAGAGTTTATGCGGAGTATTACGGCTCGCGCATGAAGCGGCAAGCGGCCAAAGCTCTTAAGAGCGAGAAGGCAAAAGCCAGCTGAGAGTGCGATAAACTATAAGTTCCCACCCAGTTCTTCTCCATGATTTCTGTCAGCAATGTAAGTATGCGCTTCGGCGCCAAAATCCTGTTCGAGGATGTGACCACTGCTTTCCTGGAAAGCAGGCGGTATGGGTTGACCGGCCCGAACGGCGCCGGGAAATCGACCTTTATGAAGCTGCTCTCGGGCGAATCGGAGCCGCAAAAAGGTACCGTGGTGCGCCCGAAGAAGCTGGGCATCTTGCGCCAGGATCAGTTTGCCTTTGACGCTTATCGTGTAATCGACACCGTCATCATGGGCAACCTGCCGCTGTGGAAGGCGCTGGAAGAGCGGGAAATCCTGTATGCCAAGGCCGAACTAACCGACGAAGATGGCATGCGACTGGGCGAACTGGAAGGCGTGGTAGCGGAGGAAGACGGCTACACGGCGGAGAGCGACGCGGCGGTGTTGTTGGACGGCTTGGATATTCCGGAGCCGCTGCACAACCGGAAAATGGGCGAATTGCAGGGCGGACAAAAGGTGCGCGTGCTGTTGGCGCAGGCTTTGTTTGGCGGGCCGCAAGCGCTGCTGCTGGATGAGCCGACGAACTATCTCGATCTTGAATCCATCCACTGGCTGCAGAACTTTCTAACGCACTACAACGGAACGCTGATTACCATCTCGCACGACCGGCACTTCCTGAACAGCGTGTGCACGCATATCGCGGACATCGATTACCAGACGATCATCACTTATCCAGGCGGCTACGACGATATGGTGATGCACAAGACGCAAGTGAGGACGCGCATTGAGTCTGAGAACGCACAGCGCGAGAAGAAGATCTCGCAGTTGAACGAGTTCATCGCGCGCTTCTCGGCCGGTACGCGCGCCAGCCAAGTTACCTCGCGCAAGAAGGAAGTGGAGCGGCTGCAGACTACCGATCTGGCACGTTCGAACATCGCCCGCCCGTTCATCCGGTTCGACATGAAGCGGCCATCGGGACGCACCGCGCTTGAGTTTAAGAATGTGGTGAAGGGTTATGACGGCCTGGAAGTGATTAACGGCTTCAGCGCGTCGTTGCAGCGTGGTCAGAAGATTGCGTTGATGGGCCGCAACGGGGCTGGTAAAACGACGCTGGTGAAGGCGCTGCTGGCAAATGCGCCGGGCGTTGACGATAAGGATGTGAGTATAGATTCCGGCGTGGTTACCTGGGGTCACGAAGTGCAGGTGGGCTACTTCGCGCAGGATCATCGTGAAAGCATCCGCGGCGGTACAACCGTTACGGAATGGCTGCACGACTGGGATCCGCAGGCTTCACGCGAGGAAATTCGCGGGCTGCTGGGACAGATGCTGTTCAGCGGCGAAGAGGGTTCTAAGCCGACCGATGCGCTATCGGGCGGCGAAGCAGCACGCCTGATTTTCTGCAAGCTGATGCTGCAGAAGCCTAACTTCCTGGTATTCGACGAACCGACGAACCATCTTGATCTTGAATCCATCAACGCTTTGAACATTGCGCTGCAGAAGTTTGAAGGCACGGTACTGCTGGTAACGCACGACGAAGACCTGGTGGATGAAGTGGCAAACCGCATCTGGTATTTCGACAGCGGCAAGGTGGAAGACTTCCTGGGCAGCTACGAAGAGTACAACACTACGGTGAGTAAGTAGCCACGTAGTTGGTTGTGCGGAAGCGCTCGAGGCTTTCGTTGTAGCGGGCAATGCGGTGCAGGTAGCCGCAGGGCGTCATGCGGCTGAGTTGCATGCCGTGATCCTTAAAGAACGTGTAAAGGTCAAGAAAGAAGACCCGCGCATCCACGTTGCAGCCGCCGAACTCGAACACGACGGCTCGCACGGCGGACCGACAAAAGAGTTCTTCCCCGCCCCGCAGTACTTCAAGTTCGTGTCCTTCTACATCCAGCTTCAACAGATGAATGGATTCAATTTGCCGCCGCCGGCAATAACCGTCCAGCGTTTCCAGACGCACGCCTTCCGACTGTTCTAAAGCGTAGGTGGTGCGCGGCGTAAGCGAGGCCAACTCCGAACCGGCAGTATCGTAGAACAGCACGCCACTGCCCGCTGTGCTGCTAAGCGCGAGCTCGTTTAAGACGAGATTGGGCGTTGCCGCTCCCCAGTCCACGAGACTGCGAAAAGCGGCGCGGCCGGGTTCGAAGGCATGGAGTTGAAAGTCGGCAGCGTTCTTGTGCGCTAGCGCAGCTTGGAGGAACTGGCCGCGATTGGCACCGACATCGAAGATGACAGGGGAAGGCGCGTTAACTAGCGAGAAGAGCGAACGGTAAGCGCGGCGAGACAGGGCGGCGCCGGAGCCGATGCCCTGCATCCATTCCAGAAAGCGAACGCTTTGTTCCAACAAGGATTGGCCCGCCGAACCGGCGAACAGCGGCGAAGCGAAGTCTGCTGACGCTTTGCCGAAGTTGCGCAGGTTCATTGCTGGCTCATGGACACCGATTGCAAGCTAAACGTACCGCGCGCCCGCAGGCTGCCCAGAGGCCGATGGCATTCCAGCGCGAGCAGGAACGCCTTGGCGTCAGCAGGCGCGGTGAAATTCCAGGATGAATCGGCAAGCAGGTCTCCTGAAACAAGCTCGCCAGAGCCACCTTTGATGGGGTGCAGGTGCCAGGCCAGACCGCTGGGAGCCAGAATCTCCTGCGAGCGCGCTTGCCAGGAGAGATTGTAGTTCTTGCCGGGTTCGACGTCGACGTACTGCTGCAACAAGACAACCTTATCGGCCTGGTCTCCAAACAGGTTGATGCGGACCATGGCGTCGGAGGTTATCTGGTCGATACGAACGCCCGACTCTTCCATGCCGAGCCAATCGAAACCATGCCGGTAAAAAGGAAGGCGGAACTCACCGTTCGTCAGGGGATGGTAGACATCGGGGACGGACTGCTTAATCCAGCCGCCGTTATTCAGGCTTGCCCAGACTTTGATGGCGGGGGAGACCGCACCTGCCTGCAACATATGATCTTCGGAGATGGCGATGAGATCGTCGCGTCCCCAATCCTGCGGGTTGCCGTTTCCTACGACGTGGATGAGGCGTTCGATAACCAGGGGGACGGCATCGAAGTGCTTGTTATTTGCCAGGAACCAAGCGTATTGAAGGATGATGCGGGGACGGTCGGGTATGGCGGCGTCCAGTTTGCTTTCATTCTGGGTAATGGCCCACATCTGGGAAAAAATCGGCTCGGAAGCATAGGGTGTGACTTCGAGCGCGAGCTTGGCCCAATGGAAGAACTCGGCTACGTTCTGCTGGCGGTAATAGAAGTTAGTGAGCGTCCAGCGGGGCATGAACATGTGGTTCACTTCGGCGGCTTTTAAGAAGTCTTTCTCAGCGCCGGCCACGTCGCCGTTCTGCATCTCCGTCAGGAGGCCCAAGCGAGTCCAGGCGTCGTAATCAAAAGGATCGAGTTCAACCGAGCGGCGGAGGAGGGCTTCACGCTGGTCGGGCTGCCAGTTGGCCAGCTGATCGAGATAGAGAGCGTAATCAGGGAAAAGGTGCACAGCTTCGCTAATGGAAGTGGCGGTGTCTTGTTCGTACAGAGCTGAAGCGCGTGCGAGTGCGAAGGCGAATATGGATGCGGCCAGCGCGCCGAGGATGAGCGTGTAGCGGATGGCAATCATCATTAAGCGGCCGCCAGCAATACGACTGCCTGCGCTTCGCACGAGCGGCCTTCCCCGACGGGGCCGACCTTTTCAGCAGTTTTGAACTTGACGCTTACCTGTTCGGCAGCGAGACCGGTAGCATGGGCCAGGCCTTGGCGAATCGCCGGGCGGAAATCCTTTAACTTGGGACGCTCCAGCACAATGGTCGAATCGACATTGACCAGCTGGTAGCCGCGATCGGAGGCGAGCTTGATGGCATGCTGGAGAAACTGCAGACTGCCGGCGCCCTTCCACTCGGGCGCGGTGTCGGGGAAGTGCATGCCGATGTCGCCGAGCGAGAGCGCGCCCAGCACGGCGTCTGTTACGGCATGGAAAAGAACATCGGCATCCGAATGGCCGGCAAGGCCGAAGTCAGATGGTATCTGCACGCCTCCCAGAATGAGCGCGCGGCCCACTTCGGTGCGGTGCGAATCCCAGCCTTGGCCGATGCGAAAAGGAGCAATGAGCGTGACAGGCATGTCAGTGGGTTTCGAGCGGCGAACTTTCCAGCGCGAGATAGAGGCGGGCAAGTTCCATGTCAGTTGGCTTGGTGATTTTAATATTGCGGTCGGTGCCCAATACGACCGAAACCTCCACCTGTTCCAGGCGTTCGACGAGAGAGGATTCGTCGGTGCCGATAAAGACATCCTCGCGCGCCTTTTCGAAAGCCTGGCGAATCAATGCGAGGCGGAAGACCTGGGGAGTCTGGGTAAGGATGAGGCGTTCGCGCGGCAGCGTGGCGCGCACCTTGTTGCGATGCACCTGCTTTACGGTGTCGACGGGAACGATGCCGACGATAGCAGCGCCTGATTCGCGGGCTTCGGCGATGACTGCCTCAATAATGTCGCGTTCGACAAAGGGACGAACGGCGTCATGCACCGCGACAAGTTCGGTATCGCCGGCGATGGTGGCCAGGGCGTTCTCAACCGACTGCTGGCGGGATTCGCCACCTTCAACAGTGCGGACAATGCTGGCGAGACCTTCCTTCTTAAACAGCTCGTTAGCCCAAGTTATGTCATCCGCGCGGAGCGCGACAACAATCTCCGTTATGGAGGGCGCACTGACAAATTTACGGATTGTATGAACCAGGATGGGGGAGCCATTCAGAAGCATGAACTGCTTGCGGCTGGTGCCTTCCTTCTCAGGTGCGCTGCGGCCCATGCGGGTGCCGAGACCAGCGGCCGGAATGATGACGGAAACTTTCATGTGATTGGCAGGCGAACTCTAATGATAAATGAGTCAGTGTGGCTAGCGATTGCTAGTGCCGGCGGAAGCGGCGGCGGCGGGGTGAATCTCGCCGGCGGCCTGAACGCGTTCGTCGTAGCGGCCGAAGATCATTTTGCCGGCGGTGGTTTGAAGAACGCTGGTGACAATGATGTCGACAGTTTTTGAGATGTGGCGCCGGGCATTGTCTACTACAACCATGGTGCCGTCATCCAGGTAGGCCACGCCCTGATTGTGTTCCTTGCCTTCTTTAAGGATGAAGACGCGCATCAGTTCGCCGGGAAGAACGATGGGCTTGAGAGCGTTGGCGAGCTCGTTGATGTTGAGCACCAGAACGCCTTGCACCTGGGCGAGCTTATTGAGGTTGAAATCGTTGGTGACGATCTTGGCGCCGCTGAGCTTGGCAAATTCGATGAGCTTGATGTCTACTTCCTTAATAGCCGGGAACTCTTTCGGAGAGACTTCAAGCTGGATGCCGGGCAGCTTCTGGAGCTGCTGGACAACGTCAAGACCGCGACGTCCGCGAGCGCGGCGGGCTGAGTCGGAGGAGTCGGCTACAAGCTGAAGTTCGTGCAGAACGAAGCGGGGTACGACCAAGGGGCCATCGAGGAAACCGGACTCGACGATATCGGCAACGCGGCCATCGATAAGAACGCTGGTATCGAGCAACTTACTTTGATGGCTGGCGGACTGGGCGGCAGCGGACGGCGGAACCAGCCAGGAGACGGGAAGCGCGTCGGCTTTCGCGATACCGATAAGGAGGCCGATGTAGGCGCCGAGGACTGGCATTGCCAAGCGGAAGAATTGAAGCGCCGGGGTATCGGCCACGGCGACGCTTTTCGAAACGATTACAAAGCACAAGCCCAGCAAAGCGCCTGCGAACAGGCCGACGCTACCGGCAGTCAGCGCGCGCAGGCTAGCCCGCCGCAAGCGCAAGGCGATGAGACTGGCAAGGCAGACAGCAAGCAGCCCGGCAATGGCAGAAACTAATGGCGATAGTCCGAAAGGCTGAAAGGTAACGGCAAGACCAATTGTCAGCGAAGCGAACCCAAATAAGAGAGCAAAGGTATCCCAATTTGTACGATTCACAAGGTAATCTCATTACGAATTCGGCCGGAAGAAGTTCCTAGTTCATCGTGGTACTAAAAGAAATACTCTACCCGCCGATATTGCAGCGAAGTATAGCATTTTGGTAAGGCCGCGCTTGTGAGAGTGAAGGAGGGTACTAAAAGAGAAAGTGAGGAGTCGCCGGCTTAAAGCGCCTTGGCGAGCTCCTCAGCGAATGCACTGTGACGGGCTGGTGACGAATTGCTACGACGGTTAGAGTTGCTCTTCACGTTGTTGCGAACTGGAGCATTGGCCCCCGCAGCAGTTGCGGCGGCATTGGGGTTGGCTGTAGTGTGACCGGCAGTAGTAGGATTACTGGCTGCGGGAGTAAACGTTCGCCTGGGCCGGTCGGGAGAAAATGAAGCCGATGGAGTCTTAACCACTGGTTTAGCGCCCGACTTGGGAGGCTGAGCGGGGTTAGCGCGAAGTAATCGGTCTTCTAAAGGAGCGCGATCAAATCGGCGGATGATGGAGTTCATCTCTTCCTGATTCGGGGATTCGATGAAAGCGAAACCTTTGGATTCTTGCGTTTCGGGGTTACGGATTACCTTGACCGCATCTGCGACCAGGCTTTCTGAGGATAGCCACGACTTGATATCGTCGGCGGTCACCCAGACAGGGAGATTTCCGAGGAAAACGGTAAAGCTCATGTATTGATTAGTGTGTTTTGTCTCCGTGAAGGAAGAGTGCGAACGAGGAAGACCTCGCAGGAATTTGGCCCCACAGTGACTGCTAACACATTAGCACAGTCTGCACAATCAGGTAAACCCCAAAAGAGCTTGTTTATCCCAATTTTCATTGGGTTAGGGCTTTTCCGATGAGTATCACTGGGGGCAAACAGACGCAGCTCTGGTATCGCCACTCTGAGGCTAGTAAAACGAAGCCGATTTTTGGCTTAGGCGGCGGTCTTTTTTGTCAGTTCGGTGGTCAATTCCCTGTTCAGATTTTGCAGCGTCAGGCGAAAAGCGGCGGTCAGGTCTTCGAACGGGACCCGGATGTTACCGGGGAGCGGAACTTCCATGGTGCTGCGGACTTCGTTTTCGATTTCGGCGGTGGCGGCGCGGGCATTGGTGAGGCGGATTTTGGCTTCGTGGGACTCCTGCTGGCGTTTTTGCGATTCGAACCCATTTTGCTGGCGGGCTGGTTCTTTGCGCTGGTT
>PLRJ01000248.1 GCA_003163855.1 Bryobacterales bacterium
GACATCCCCATCCTCAACAGCAAAGTGAAAGGACCTCCGTGTCAGCCAAAGTGAGAAAACTTGTCGTTGCGCTGTCAGAACAGGCAGTTGGGTGGGAGCGCGGCAGGAGTTGGGGTGTTAGGAGTGCCTGTCGCGCTCTCCTTCGCTAGTTATTAAGAAAGACGCGAACCAATCTCCAGGTGATGCGGGCTTGTGTTTAAGTTATGTAAAGGCGCAACGAGTTTTGGCCCGTTACGATACCGGAAAACAGACGTCTTCGATTGTTATAGTCTGTGCTCCTGCAGTTCAATTTGAAGTAACCGTCAACCAGGTTGTTCCGTCCTTGATTTACTCGCTTCGTAGGGCTCGTTCACTCTTTTTTTCGTGGATCTTTCGGAGGTATAACTGTCGTCCTTCTCATCGTTTGCAGCGCTTGTTTTGTTCGCTGCTTTGATTCCCCAGCCGCTGCTCTCTCGGTCAACTCACGAATCGCAGGACTCGAAACCTGCGCCTGACACCAAGCCGCAGGCAAAATCCAACGCGAAATCAGATGAAGTCTATACCGCCGGCGGCGAGGTAAAGGCGCCTAAAATCATCCACTACGTGGAACCGGACTTCTCGCCGTCATCGCAGGAAGCCTATGTTGAAGGGGTAGTTCGTCTCTCTGCCATCGTCAATACCGAAGGTCTCCCCACTGAATTGAAAATAATCAATGGCCTGAATTCTGAAGAAGATCAGACCGCCATGGAAGCGCTAAAGCAGTGGCGCTTCAAGCCCGGCACGAAGAACGGCCAGGCCGTGCGAGTAAAAATCACCGTGGAAATCAACTTTCACCTGCTCTAAAACTCTACGTTCCAGCCAGAGACAGCTAGGGTGACAGGTTTCTTCGTCTGAAACTGCGCCGTCAACGTGCGCTTCTCACCCGGCATCAACGCGATGTAATTGTCTTCCCACAGCACAGGCAAAACTTCTTCCTCGCCGCTCAGTATTTTCAAACGAACGGCGAATGCCAGTGCAGCTCCGGTGTTCTCCACCGTCACCTGGGCGCCGTTTTTCCGCGGCGTCATAACCGCTGCCACACGAACTTTGGGCAATGTATTCAGCGCCTTCAGATCGGCGAACGTTCTCGTCGGCGTCACATAGTAATTGGACTTCTCAAGGTCCATCACATCGGGCTGTGTCGACAGCCAGTAAAAATTGCGACTGACTACGGCGCCGTCCCGTGTCAGCGTCAGGCGTACGAAGTACGTTCGACTCAAGCCACTAATCACAGGGATCGAAAACACTCTCGTGGTTGAGTCCACACTAGCGTCCACTGCGGCTTCTTTTGAAAACTTTGGCGTCAGGTCCAGGTTAAAGACCTCCGCCTTAGCCACAAGCGCTTTGTACTCGCTGCGAAATGAGTTCACCACCACTACAGACTTGTCGTCGTACGAGTACTGAATGTGCAAAGGCTCGCATGCCTTCTTAGCCCCGAAATACGATCCGCCAGGACGCAGATAGTAGTCATACAGATGCCATATCATCGAAGGCCAGGCATTATTCAACATCCACTGAATCACTCCGGTCGCAACATATTTATTGCGTCCGAAGGCCTCGAACATCGCCCGCTCGCCTTCATACGCCAGCACCTGCGCCTTTATTGCATACTCGTCCACGTTGGCCGGCGCCCCATAGCGGCTGTTCATCGCTTCGTCAAAAATGTTCAGCGTCCTGAACGGGCCGCCGCCCGCGTGATAACTCCACCACGAATCAACCGGCCAAAGGTGATCCGTCCCCAGCATGCGCTTCAAACTTTCAACCGGCGGCGGGTCGGGCCCGGGACTCGTCTCCGTATTGAATCCATACGCTCCCCCAAGCGAATGCGCCTCCAGCCAGTAGGAAGGCGCGACATACTCATACGGACCCAGCATCTTCACGCCGCTCTCCCCGCTTACCTTCGTCGCCTTCGCTTGAGCGGACGAAATAGAAGGGTTCGGCCAGTGCAGTTCTTTCAGAATCGCGATGTACTTTTCTTCTTGCTCGGCCGGAGGCGGATTGTCGCTCCCGTTCAGCCAGGCGAGCATACTCGCGTGTCCACGCAGTCGCCTTATCTGGTCCCGCTGCGAAGCATCCGCAATCGCGTAATCCTCCGCGTCCCACTGCTTCCATTGCTCCCAGTGGTCGCAGCACGACCACCCCGCCATCACCAGAATGCCCTTCTCATCAGCCAGTCTGAAAAAGTTCTCGTCTTCCAGCTTGCCTTCCATCCGCACCGCATTCAAGTGCATGTCGGCCACATAGTCAAGCTCTTCCGCCTGCCGCAATGCATGGGTCCGCAACAGCATGTCGAACGTGTAGCCTCCGCCGCGAATCAAAATCTTCTGGCCGTTGATTCGGAACAAACGGTTGCTGCGCGGAATTCCATCTTTGCCCGCCGCAATCTGCGGCGCTTGCGGCATCAACTCACTCGTCACTTCACGAATGCCGAACTTGCTGTCACTGCTGTCGCTCCCAAACTCCAGATGAAGATCTTCCAGGTGCGGTTCGCCAAAATCCAGCGGCCACCACAGCTTCGGATGCGCAACATCAACCGCAGCGAACTCCACAGCCTTCGTCGCGCCCGCATCGACACTTACGGCTTGCGAAATAGCCAGCCCCGCCACGCGGCCTTTCAATACACCGCTCACCGTTTGTGTCGAATAGTTATGCAAATCCGCCCAGACCGTCAAGTGAGCGGCATCCAGAGTTGCATCCACCTTGCTGACAACCTCGGGATACTCAATCGCAACATCGCCGCTGAACGTCATATACACGCTGCGCCAGATGCCCATGTTCTTATCCGGCGGCATCGGATTCCAGTCCACAAACGTATTCGCCAAGTCATGCGGAGTTGGCGGAAACACTTCCACCGCCAGCGCATTCGTCTTGCTTCCATCCAACTCAGACGTCACATCGAAACTGAACAGCCGCCACATCCCCGCCACTTGCTGCGACGTTGCAATCCGCTTCCCGTTAAGCCAGATGTTGGCGCGAAAATTGATGCCGTCAAAATGCAGCACCGCTCGCTTACCTGTTTCCCTTGCCACATCGAACGTCGTCCGAAACCACCAAGGCTTCAGATACGGACTCCCCGGTGGCATCGCCAAGTTCGCAAAGTTATAGCCGCTGGGATAAGTCACGCCTGGCGCCGATCGCAGATTCATTCCAAAGTCCGGATCTTCCAGAACCTTGTCGTCCACCAGCGCTGCCATCACTGTCGTCGGCACTTTCGCGCGGTACCAGTTCTCAGGCGCATAGCCGGCTTGCGAAACCACTTCCCCGCCCTCACGCACATCCGACGTCGAATTCATCAGCCAGTCGCCGTCAAGCATCAACCGGCTCGCCGCTTGCGCCTTCGCAATCAGGCACAGTGCCAAAAAAACATAGCGTGTCATGCCTTGCTAATGCCCGTATGCTGAAGTAAAAGCATGCCGCAATTCTTAGACGCCGCTATCGAGATCGCGCTCGAAGCGGGACAGATTTTAATGTCGCACAGGGGCGTTGGCTTCGAACTGAAAGCTGCGCACGACCTGGTAACAGCGGCCGACCGCGCCAGTGAAAAATTGATAGTCAGCAAGCTGCGTGAACGATTTCCCACCCACGGTATTGTGGCCGAAGAAGGCGGCCGAGCCGAACTTGAGGCGCCACTGCGCTGGTATGTCGATCCGCTGGATGGCACCACTAACTTCGCTCATGGCTTTCCCATGTGGAATGTCACCATGGGCCTCGCCCAGAACAATGAGATCATCTGCGGCGTCGTGTACGACCCTCTCAACCAGGAGCTCTTCACTGCTGAACGAGGAGCCGGAGCTCGCCTGAATGGTGCTCCCATTCATGTCAGCAAGGCTGCAGTTATTAACGACTCGCTTTTCTCCACCGGCTTCCCCAGCAGCAAACGCCACAACATGGTGAATATTCACTTTTATTACCAGTTGGCGATGCTCTCGCACGGTGTTCGCCGCGGTGGCTCCGCCGCCATCGACCTTGCTTATACTGCTTGCGGCCGCCTGGAAGGCTTCTGGGAATTTGGCCTTAGTCCCTGGGATATGGCCGCCGGCAGCTTACTGGTCGAGGAGGCGGGAGGTAAGGTCTCAGGCATGAAGGGCGAGCCCTACGACGTGCAAGGAAAGCACATCTTAGCCGACAATGGTTGTATCCATCAGGAAACCGTTGCCCTGTTCCAGGAAATTTTCGAAGGCCACTACCGCTACCAGATGCCGGTGCTGCCACAAAAGGATTGCTAGTTCATGACTGACCCGTCCGCAGTTCCCCTAACGCTGGAGGGCTCGTTCGCTCTCCATCAGATGTTTCGCTTTGATCGCGGCGCCTGGCATCCGCAGGAACGTTTTCATCGCGAAAGCCTGCTCGCCGAAGCAGTCAAGATGTTTCAGGAGATGGAAACTGGTTCGAGTTCCCATCCCAACCAATCCGCCATCTACTCCATCATTGGTCACAAGGGTGACCTCATGCTTGTACACTTTCGTGACAGCATGGAAGATCTCCATCGCGCCGAACTGGCCATCAAGCAATTGGCATTTGCCGATTTTCTTGAACCCACCCACTCCTATTTGTCCGTCGTTGAGCTGGGCCTTTACGAATCCAGTGCCAAGACCTACGCCCAACTGGCGGAACAGAACATCCAGCCCCATAGCCCCGAATGGAACGCCGCTATCGCTGAAGTGATGGCTCGCCAATCCGCCGCCATGGCGCCGCGTCTTCACCCGGAAATTCCCAAGAACAAATTCATCTGCTTCTACCCCATGGACCGCAAGCGCGGCGAGAGTAAAAATTGGTACGAAGTGACTATGCCCGAGCGCCAGCGCATGATGCACGAACATGGCCTTGTCGGGCGCCGCTACGCCGACAGCGTACGCCAGATCATCACCGGCTCCATTGGCCTGGACGACTGGGAATGGGGAGTCGATCTTTTCGCAGATGACCCGCTGACCTTTAAACGGCTAATATATGAAATGCGCTTCGATGAAGTAAGCGCCGCTTATGCCCTATTCGGGTCGTTCTACATCGGTCTGCGAGTACAAGCGGCCGATTTACCTCGCTTGCTCGATGGCGATATAGCCTGAGCCGCCGTTCGGTCCGTAAATCTTCGTTGCCCACTTGCCTACTAGGGTTTCAAGTAGTTGAGAATGGTACGCTTGGTATCGTAAATGCGTACCGTTGACTTGATTCACCGCAAGCGTGATGGCGAAGAGCTTGCGCCGGAGGAGCTGCAATACCTCATTGAGGGGTATACTCGCGGCGAAATCCCAGACTACCAGATATCGGCCTTTCTCATGGCCACGTTCTTCTCCGGCATGACCGACCGCGAGGTCAGCGCCATGACCGAATCCATGATGCATTCCGGGTCGATCGTTGATCTTTCCTCCATTCCCGGACTTAAGGTGGATAAGCACTCTACCGGCGGCGTTGGCGACAAGACCAGCTTGATCGCGTCTCCCATCGCGGCTGCGGCGGGTGTCGTAGTTCCGATGATTTCGGGCCGCGCCTTGGGTCACACCGGCGGCACGCTCGACAAACTGGAATCGATTCCAGGTTTTCGCACCGATCTCAGCATCGAGGAATTCAAAGAACTTCTGGCGCAGCACAAGCTGGCCTTCATCGGTCAGACGCCCGAGATCACTCCTGCCGACGGCAAGCTCTACTCGCTAAGGGACGCCACCGCTACCGTCGAATCCATCCCGCTCATCGCCACCTCCATCATGTCCAAGAAACTTGCGGTCAGTCTCGACGCCATTGTTCTTGACGTGAAGGTAGGATCGGGCGCCTTCATGAAAAAGCAGGTCGAAGCGCGCCGGCTGGCTCAAATGATGGTCGGCATCGGCCGCCGTCTCGATAAGCGCGTGCAGGCGCTCATCACCGATATGAATCAGCCGCTTGGCTACGCCATCGGCAATGCCCTTGAAGTCATGGAGGTTTCGCAGACACTCCAGAACTCAGGCCCGGCTGATCTTACTCGCCTCTCGCTCGAACTTGCCGCCCGCATGATCTACCTTGGCAAAATCACCAAGACTTTGGACGAAGCGCGTGAAGTTGCCCAAGCCCGCTTGCTGGATGGTTCCGGCTATCGCAAGCTGAAGGATGTTATCGCCGCGCAGGGCGGCAATCCGCAGGTGCTCGACCGCTTTGAACTGCTGCCCAACGCCACCGGTGCGCAGGATATCAGTTCGTCCAGGCCGGGCTATGTCAGCGCCATCGACGCCGAACTCATTGGCCAGGCCTCGTCCATGATCGGCGCCGGCCGCAACACTAAAGAAGACTCCATCGACCCCGCCGTGGGCGTCATTCTCGAGGTCAAGGTTGGTCAGAAGATCGATGCAGACACCATTCTGTGCCGTATCTATCACACCAGCACCGATCATCTCGAAGAAGCTGCGGAGCTGGTCGAAGACGCTTTTAAGATTTCACAGCAGCCGCCCGATGAACGCGACCTTATTCTGGAAGTTGTGAGCTAGCACCCGCCGATGGGTAAATACGGTGGTGTCATCGGCCTTGTCGCCATCTTACTCTCAGCTTATTTGTTCTCAACCAACCGCGCCGCTATCCAGAAGCGCGTGCTTGTCTGGGGCGTAACGCTCCAGTTTGCTTTTGCCTTCCTGGTTTTGAAGACCGGCTTCGGCCAGATCTTTTACGGCATCAGCCTGTTCGTCAACGCTTTGCTAGGTTACGCCGGCGCAGGCTCAAGCTTTGTCTTCGGTGACAAACTCGGTCTGCGGTCCGACATGTTCGGCGTTATCTTTGCCTTTCAGGTGTTGCCCATCGTCATCTTCATCTGTTCGCTGTTTGCCATCCTTTACTTCCTTGGCATCATGCAGGTCTTCGTCAAAGGCATGGCAGTTTTCATGCAGAAATTCATGGGCACCAGCGGAGCGGAATCCACCTGCGTGGCCGCCAGCATCGTCATGGGCCAGACCGAAGCGCCGGTTACCATCCGTCCCTTTCTGGCCACGCTCACAGAGTCTGAATTATTCACCGTCATGGTCAGCGGCATGGCGCACGTATCAGGAGCGGTTATGGCCGCCTACGTCGCCATCGCCGGCGTTTCCATTACTCACTTGCTCACCGCCGTCATTATGACCGCGCCCGCCACCATCATGCTGGCAAAAATGTTTGTGCCTGAAACTGGTGAGCCGTTAACCCGCGGGACGGTAAAAGTCGAAGTCGAAAAGAACGGCGTGAACGTGATTGATGCCGCCGCGCGTGGCGCCGGCGACGGTCTGCAGTTGGCGTTAAACATCGCTGGCATGATCATCGCTTTTCTGGCCCTCGTTGCGCTAGTCAATGGCGGACTTGGTTGGGTCCACACGCATGTTGCCTGGATCCCCGCTTCTCTACAACAGATTCTGGCGCTGATTTTTGCGCCCATCGCCTGGTGCCTGGGTGTGGCCTGGAACGATTGCGCAACAGTGGGAAACCTGCTGGGAACGCGCATGGTGCTGAACGAGTTCGTGGCTTTTGTCGATCTGGGTAAGATTCGCGACACCTTGCAACCGCGCTCCTTCGTCATCGCGACCTTCGCCCTGTGCGGCTTCGCCAATCTAAGCTCCATCGCCGTGCAAATTGGCGGCATCGGTGCATTAGCGCCCACTCGCAAGTCCGATCTCGCGCGCCTGGGACTGAAAGCGATGATCGTGGGCACGCTGGCTAACTTTATGTCGGCCTGCATTGCTGGTATGCTCCTTTAGTTTCCTCTTCACCATGCGACAAGCGGCAAAAGTAATCGAAGCAGAAACAACTCTGCGGCCCCTGGTGGGCGTTGTTCTGGGAAGCGGCTTAGGCCGCTTCGCCAACACTCTGACTTCAGCCACACGCTTCCGCTATTCTGATCTGCCGGGACTGCCCCTTTCCACTGCCGTCGGGCACGCCGGTGAGTTAATCATCGGCAACGTCGGCGGCACGGCTGCGGCCGTCATGTCCGGGCGCTTTCACCTCTACGAAGGCTACACACCACAGCAGACCGTCGCCGGCATGCATCTCTTTCGCGAATTGGGCATCACGCGGGTTGTTCTAACCAACGCATCCGGCGGTATCAATTCGGCGTATTCGCCCGGCAGCCTGGTGTTGATGTCCGACCACATTAATCTGCAAGGCGTCAATCCCCTGGTGGGACCCAATGATGATTCTCTAGGTCCCCGTTTTCCCGACATGACCGAGGTTTATTCCAAGCGCCTCCGCGCCATCGCCTTAGCCGCCGGTCAAACGCTCGGCATTCCCTTGCATGAAGGTGTCTACGCTGCACTGCTCGGGCCTACCTATGAAACCCCGGCTGAAATCCGCTACCTGCGCACCATTGGTGCCGATTTGGTAGGCATGTCCACTGTTCTTGAAGCTATCGCTGCGCGTCATATGGGATTTGAAATTCTCGCCATCTCGTGCGTCACCAACCTGGCGGCAGGCCTCGGTGAAGGCAAACTCGATCACAAGGAAGTGCTGGAAGTGGGCCGTTCCTCATCCGCCGCGTTCCTTCAACTCTTAGGCGCCATCCTGCCCCAGTTAAGCGAATAAGCGAACTCTAAGCTGTGCCAAGCGATAGCCTGATTCTCTTCGATATCGACGGCACGCTGCTGCGCGGCGCCGGGCCGCACCATAAAGACGCGCTGATTGAAGCCATTCGCCGCATAACCGGCATCGCTTGCAGCTTCGAAGGCATCGATACCTCCGGCCAACTCGATCGCGACTTGATTCGAACACTGCTTGCTTCATCCCGTTTAAGCCAGCGCACCATTCAGCGCGCCCTGGCCCGAATCATGCACGAAGCGCAGCTCTGTTATCAGCAATCGTGCCATATCGATCTGCGTTCCAAAGTGCTGCCGGGCGTCGTGCATGCTTTGGACGAACTCCAGCGCCGCCAGATACCGCTGGCGCTGGTGACGGGCAACCTGACAGCCATCGCGTGGCGCAAGCTGGAGCTCGCCGGGCTGCGCGGCTACTTTTCTTTCGGTGCTTTTGCGGAACAAGGCAGGACACGGGCGCGTCTGGCGCAAGTCGCAGCATGGCAGGCAAAGCGCCAGGGTTTGGTTACGCGGCGCTGTACCGTGAGCCTTATAGGCGATCACGCCAACGACATTGCCGCTGCTAAGGCTAATGGCTTCAAAGCCATCGCAGTCGCCACCGGCCTGATGCCGCTGGATGAACTTCGCCTTCACTCGCCAGACCTTCTGTTGCAGGACCTCACCGATTTACCGTTTGATTTACTTTTCGCTTTTCCTGAGTGAAAACACCCACCAGATAAGCAGCGGCTGCAGGAACAAACGGCCCCACAGCACCCAATCAGGCAGTGGCTTGGCACTTACCTGCACGTGGTTAACTGCCATGTTCACATTGGCGGGAAACACCGCCACCAGCAGCAACACGAGACTCCACGCCGCAAGCCAGCGTGTCCGTCGCATGAGCAAGCCCACGCCGCCCGCGATTTCGGCCATTCCGCTGATATAAACAACCGCAAAATGCTGCGGAATGTAAGGCGGCACTATCGCCGCGAACGGCCCGGGCCGAACCAAGTGCAAAAAGCCGGCTCCCAAGAAAAGCGCCGCGGCGGCATAAAGGCTGAACTTCTTCATAAGAGATAATGGCAGACACGTGTAGGAGACTACGGGTGACAGACAACAAAAAAACCTGCTTCGTTGTCATGGGCTTCGGCAAGAAGACCGACTTCGCAACCAGTCGCGTCTTAGATCTGGACAAAAGCTATCACAACATCATCAAGCCCGCCGCCCAGGAAGCGGGGTGCGAATGCATGCGTGCTGACGAGATTGTCCACGCGGGCACCATCGACGTGCCCATGTACGACCAATTACTAAGCGCGGACGTCGTGGTGGCCGATTTGTCCACTGCGAATTGCAATGCATTCTACGAATTAGGCGTACGCCATGCTTTGCGTCCCTTTACCACCATCACCATCGCCGAAGACAAGATGGTGGCGCCCTTCGATGTCAACCATATCTTAATCAGGCGCTATCAGCACATGGGTGAAGGCATCGACTTTGACGAAGTGATGCGGATGCGCGGGGAACTGAAGAATGCCATCTCCATCATCTCGAATAAGCCCGCAAACGACAGCCCGGTCTACACCTTCGTCTCCGATCTGAAGCCGCCTTTCCGCGAGATTGCGAAAGCTGTGGCGGCAGCGGCGCCGGCCGCGGCTGCCGCACTAGCCGCCGCAGCCGATAGCGCAGCTTCTCCAACTCCACCCGACTCCACCCAAACCATCAGCATGTTGATGGATCAGGCACAAAAGGCCATCGATGCCAGCGACTTCATAACCGCCAAGTCTTTACTTGCCGTCGTGAAAGGCATGGCTCCGCGCGACCCCTACGTAACCCAAAAGCTGGCCATGTCCACGTACAAGAGCAAACTGCCCGATCCGTTAGGCGCGCTGCGCGATGCGGAAAAAATCCTGGCCGATCTGAATCCCGACGAATCGAGCGACACCGAAACCGTGGGGTTATGGGGAGCGATACACAAACGTCTTTGGGAGCTGAACGGCGATCCGCTGGATCTGGATACCGCGATCGCCGCCCACAACAAGGCATTCGTCCTGAAAAAAGACTTTTGGAACGGGATCAACCTGGCGTTTCTCTATGTGGAGCACGCCTCTGCCACAAAGGACAAGGATGAGGCGCTGGCAGATCGGGTGCTCGCCAGGCGCACATGGAAGCGCGTGGTGGAAATTTGCGGACCGTTGCAGCAGGGCGGCATGTCCGCCTCAGATCACTATTGGCTTCTGGCAACAATGGCCGAGGCATGGTTAGGCCTTGGCGAACTTGCCAAGTCACAGGAGCTTTTGGACTCCGCCAATAAACTTTCTCCGCCTCCGGCGAAGTGGATGATCGATTCTACGCTGGAACAGCGGGCCCGACTTCAGAAGTTACTGTAGCCAGTTGCATCAGCGAATCGACCTGGAGCGGCCGGGCGAACACACCGTCGATGTCGTTGTACAAAGCGGCGTCGATGCTGGCTTCTCCCGTCAGCGCGTAAAGCTTGGAGCGAAATCCCGGAGGCTCGGCTGAACGTATGGCTTCAATGATCCCGGCGCCTCCGAAGTGGGACGTTTCAATATCCACCAGCACCACTTGAAAGGATCCTTCCAGAAACCCCTGGACCGCCTCTCCCGCCGTCGCTGCTTCGGTAACTCGATGGCCCTCCGCTTCCAACAGCGCCTTTTCCAGCCGTAGATTCGCGGCGTCCCCATCGGCCAGTAAAACCCGAAGGCGCGGCTTGGCTGCGACTTCTTCGACGGGAGCCAGTGCCGCAGGAGCCTTTTCCAACACCCTGACAGCGATACTAAATTCAAAGGTTGAACCGATACCAGGACGGCTTTGGACCTTGATTTCGCCCCCCATCATTTGCACCAGGCGCCGGCAGATGGGAAGGCCAAATCCGCAACTGCGGGAACGCCGGTCGAGCTCAGAAGCCGGATCGACCAACGGCTCGAACAAACCTGGCAAACGCTCTGCCGGAATGCCCACGCCGGTATCAGTGACTGAGAAATGGATGACCGCCGCGTCGGCCATGTGCTCACCCGCGGCAACTGTCACAATCACGCCGCCATCGGTGGTGTAGCGGATGGCATTATCCAACAAGTTGGCAAGCACCTGTAAAAGGTGCGTGCTGTCGCCGCAGACAACAGTCGGAACGGCGCTATCAACGTGGTATCGAAGCGTAAGCCTTCGCGCATCGCTCATCGAGCGCGCGATTTCGCAGGACGTTCGGACAATGTCGCTTAGCGAAAAGCTATCCTGCCGGGGCGGGCACATTCCCGCCTCGATACGGGAGTATTCCACGATCTCATTGACAATATGGTTAAGCCAGGAGGCCGAGTAGCGAACAGTTCCCAGATGTTCCCGCAGGCTGGGATGAAGCGGAGACTTCAATGCAAGTTCCGTAAAGCCGGCTATCGCGCTCAATGGAGCGCGAATCTCATGGCTCATGCAGGTCAGGAAGTACGCCTTTGCTCTATTAGCCGCTTCGGCTTCTTCCCGCCGCCGCGCTTCTGCGCTAACGATGCGGCGGTATATCCGGTCCGCAATATCTTGCCTTAAGCGAAGTGTGAAATACCACAGCATTCCTACCAGGAAGAGCCATGGCATTAAAACGAAGAAAACGTACAGACTAGTCTCCCTCCTCAAGTACTCAGGAATTCTCCTGGGTATATCTTGCTTATCGACCTTGCAAGTTGGCAGTAATAATACCCAAGAAACAAAAGCCTGAAAGATCCGCTCTATGTTCTGATCCAGCCTGAATGGTGCAGGCTGTTGGAGGATCCATGCAGCTCTTCCGAGACCGGTTTGATGCGGGTGTGGCATTGGCGGACAGACTTCGTTGGACCGTCGCGGCCGATCCCACAACTTTGGTTATCGGTTTGGCGCGAGGTGGCGTCGCTGTCGGCGGAGCTGTCGCTGAGTGCCTTAGAACGCAATTAGATGTCTTGGTAGTGCAGGAACTGGAACTACCAGATCGGCCAGGCCTCTCTGTTGGCTCCATGGTCAGCGGCGGATTGACTGTTCTCAACGATGCCGCCATGCAGTACCTCCGCGTCTCCGAGGTTTTGCTGGACCGGTTGAGTATGCAAGCAGGCAGAGAACTCAGCCGCAAAGAGAAGCTTTACCGGGACGGGCGTCCGCCACTGCCGGTAAAAGGCCGGACGGTGATTCTAGCCGATGACGGCTGCGCCAGCAGCACGGCAATACTGGCGGCGGCCAAGGCGCTGCGCCCTCAAGGCGTGAAAAAGCTGGTGGTGTCCGTCCCAATGGCCAGCCAGCAAGCCGTTAGAGAGTTTGGACCCCAAGCTGACGATATCGTGTGCATCGCCCTTCCTCCGAACGTAGGTTCGCCCGCAATGTGGTATCGAACTTACTCGCCGGTTGCCGATGAGGAAATTAGGAAAACCCTAGAGTCAGCTGCACATGAGA
>PLRJ01000221.1 GCA_003163855.1 Bryobacterales bacterium
TCCCCCGTTGCGGCGAACCCGCCATGGACCATTCACAAGAGTCAAAAATAATCCTAACTTCAGCCCCCACAACCACCTGCACCACTTTTTCACAACCCCCAAAGTTCGTTTTTGCCCTGCGCCGTGTTATTTTTCGGCAGGCTCGCAGGAAGGCACCCCCTTCCGCGGGCTTTTTCATTTTCCGAACCAAAAAAGGAGTCACTACCATGTCGCAAGCCCGAACGGAACGCCGCGCCGCCGAGCGCCGAGCCGCCAAACTCGCCCGAAAAGCCGCTCAAAAATCCTATCCCGCCGCCGTCTCAACCTCGCCTCTGGCCGCCTGCGAGGCGGCTCCCGAAGAATTCAACTACGCTGCCCCACTCGCAGCCGCCGAGCCCGAGCCCACGCCGAAACCCGCCATCTCCGAAGCCAGACTAGCCGCCAATCGCGCCAACGCCCAAAAATCGACCGGCCCGCAGACAGAGGCAGGCAAGGCCGTCAGCCGGTTCAATGCCGTCCGCAACGCCCTCACCGGCCAGACCATCCTCCTGCCCACGGACGACGCCGCTCTTTACCGAAATCACTGCGAAGCGTACCAAAAAGAGTTCAGCCCCGTCGGAGTCCGCGAAACTAATCTCGTCCAGGCTATCGCCGATCACGACTGGCGTCTCGCCCGCATCCCCGCCCTCGAAGCCAACATCTACGCCCTTGGCGAACACAAACTAGCCGGCGACGAAATGCCCGCCCATCTCCTCGAAGCCCACATCCAGATCACCTACGAAAAGCACTTCCGCAATCTTCACCTCCAGCAAAACCGCCTCACCCGCTACCGCGCCCAGGATCTGGCCGAACTCAAAGCCCTCCAGCAAGCCCGCGAGGAAAAGGAGAAGCAAAAATACGAACGCGCCGCCGCCCTCGAAAAGCATGCCGAAGCAAGCGGACAATCCTTCCAACCAGAAAATTTTGGCTTCGTTTTTTCAACTACCGATCTAGCCGCTTTCCGCGAAGCAAAATCCGACCTCCGCCTTGCCAAACTGCTCATCCAACTACGATCGGAGGGTCAAAAAACACTGGCTGAAGCTGCTTAATTCGTTTAATCGTTGGCGCAACTGGCAGCAGTGGGCCCAAGCGGCAATTTCAATGCTGCCAAGCCCTTTCCGCGGCAATTGATTTTGGCGTAGTGTGCCCTTATGCCCCGCGATAAAGTTATGCTCGCGCGAAACGGACGACTTCGCCAAGAAGTAGTATTGAGATCAGACCAAGCCAAGCTGTGAAGCCGTAAGCTCCATTCGCGCCCTCTGGCCAACCGCCAGGCAAGAGATCCTTTAGAAGAAAAATTGCGAAGAGCAGTATCGCCGGCCAGGTGATCACCATAAACAGAATGCGAGCTGGCCTTGAACGCATTGACAGCGGCCGCCTCGCCAATAGTCTGTCCGACCACGAGGCCAGCGCAAGCCAATAGAGGCCAACGGTCAGTGCTAGGACGGCGTAACTGCGGGTGGTCAGAAGAATCGGTTTTCCCGCTGCGTAGCTCATTTGCGGAACAGGAGCGACCAGGCTAGCCGCAACGAATGCAGGCCACTGAAATCCAACCGCCTCTTCGACAGGGCTGCTATGCCGATATGGAAGAACAAACGACTCCGTGCCTTCACTCGCCCCGGTCTCTTTATCGGCGATACGCTGCCGAGCCAACCAAAGGCGATCCTCTTGATCGGCCCTATGCAATGTTATTAGGAGGAACGCAATCATTAGCCCTGTCAGGGTCACTCGAAGCGCAGGTAGGCGCACAGTCTTGATAGACGCGTCAAAACCAGCGATGTTCCCGGGCACCGCGCGGAACCGATCCCGGCGCCCAGCGCACTCGCTATCCTGAAATTTGAAGAACCTATTACTAATGAAGTTCGGCGGCACCAGCATGGGCAGCGCCGCCCGCATGAAAGTCGCAGCCGAAATCATCGCCGCCGAGCAGAAGAAAAGACCCGTCGCAGTCGTAGTGTCGGCCATGTCGAAAGTCACCGACCTCCTGCTCGAAACCCTCAAGCACGCCGAACTCGGAGACCGCACCGCTGTCGATACCGCTCTAGCTGCCCTCTCCTCCCGCCACGCGGAAGCCTGCGCCGAACTGCCCGCGGCCGCGATGCCCGAAGTCGAATCGTTGTTGAACGAATTCCGCCGCATCGCCAACGGTGTTCTGATGCTCGGCGAACGTCCGCCGCGTTCGGTGGATGAAGCCATCGCTATCGGCGAGCGTCTCTCTTCCTCCATCCTCGCCACCTACATGACCGCCTCAGGCATCCCCGCGCGCGCAGTGAACGGCGCCGATGTCATCGTCACCGACGCTGTCTTCGGCAATGCCTCCCCGCAAATGGATGCAACGCGCGCAAAATGCCAGCAGGAATTGCTTCCCGATCTCCATGCGGGCGTAGTCCCTATCGTCACCGGCTTCAACGGAGCAACAGCAGACGGCCGGCCAACCACTTTGGGCCGGGGCGGTTCCGATTTCTCCGCCTCCATCCTGGCCGCCGCACTGGACGCACAAGAACTATGGATCTGGACCGACGTAGACGGCATCATGACCGCCGATCCGCGCCTGGTAAAAGACGTCGCCGTACTCGAAGAAGTGACCTATGCCGAGGCCGCCGAACTCGCTTACAACGGCGCCAAGGTGCTGCATCCCCGCACGCTCGCGCCTCTCGTAGCGAAGCAGATTCCGGTCTGGAGCAAGAACAGTTTCGCGCCGCACAAGCCCGGCACCAAGATCGTTTCGCACTTCGATGAGCCGAAAGGCGCGCGCGCCGTGACATCCATGTCGAACGTCGCCCTGATTTCCATGGAGCCTGCCAACGCACTGCTGTCAGGCACGCGGCTGATGGCACGGGCGTTGGATGCCTTAGCCTTGGCCAACGTCGAAATATTGGTCTTCACCAGTTCCAGTTACCGCCAGAGCTTCTGTTTTCTCATTCGCAAACAGGATTTGACCGCCGCGCTGGAGGCACTCGAAGCCAACCTGTCCATCGAACTAGCGCACGGCTATTTGAAGCCGGTGGAAGTGGACGAGAACGTCGGATTATTGGCGGTGGTCGGCGAAGGCATGCGCGGAACGCCGGGTCTTGCCGGCCGTGTCTTCACCGCCATCTCGCGCGAACGCGTGAATATCATCGCCATCGCACAGGGCTCCAGCGAACTGACCATCGGTATCATCGTCCGGTTGGACAAACTGGATCTAGCAGTACGCGCGGTGCATGAAGAATGCCAGTTAGGCAAGCTGGCCCAAACCGGTCAACTAAGCGCGCAGTCCTAAACCAGCCAGCCCGCAATCGAACGCCGATTCATAATCCTGGTGCGCAGTCAGGCGACGAATGGTGAATGGATTTCCGGTCGACTGAAACGCTTCGCGCAGCAGGCCCTCCACTTCATCGAAGTTCCGTTGCGCAAAAGCCGCCACCGACGGACCAGCTCCGCTAAGGCAGACGCCCAGCAGATCCGGATGCTCTAAAGCCAGAGCTTGGCTGAGGCCGGGCACCAGTTTCTGACGATACGGCTGGTGAATACGGTCGGCGAAAGCCTGCCGCAGAACCGGAAAGTTCCCGCTTTGCAACCCATATAGCAGCAAGCCTAGCCGCTGCAGATTGAAGACCGCATCTTCACGCGAAATCATCTCCGGCAAGGCGCCACGCGAAGCGCTGGTGGAAAGCGCAAATTCGGGGGTCAGAACGATGATAGCGAGGGCATCCGGCCAGCGCACTTTGGCGGCGAAAGCTGAGCGATCGGGCAGTTGACAACTGATTGTTAACCCTCCCAGCAGAGCGGCGGCAACGTTATCCGGATGCCCTTCCAAGGCACAAGCCGCGTTGAGAAGTCCCTGCTCCGGCAGCGGTCCGGCGATAGCTTCATAAAGCCGCAAACCGGCCACCGTAGCTGCCGCGCTGCTCCCCAAACCGGACTTCATCGGAATATCGGTATGGACCACCACGCGCAGGGAAGGGAAGTCGCCGCCCTGTTGCCGCGCCAGAAACAGGAACGCCCGCTCGATGAAGTTTTCACCGTCAATGTTGCAGTTCGGAAACTCGAACTTGAGTTCATTCGCGCCGGCCAGACTGCTGACCGATAAATGCAGATAAAGCTTCACCGCGACCGCCAACGTGTCAAAGCCCGGACCAAGGTTTGCGATGGAAGCCGGAACCTTTATCTGCAAGCTAATGGACATGGACACCCGCGGCTTCGTGAGCGTCCGCCATGCTCCGCTTCTTATGCCGCTTGATGATGAAATCCGTATCTTTCAACACATGGCCGGTAAGAATGGCGACTATCGACGCGTCCGTGTCAATGCGTCCGCTCTCGCTCAGCTTGCGCAAGCCGGCCAACGTCGTGGCCGAGGCCGGCTCACAACCAATGCCATCGCGCCCGATCATTTCTTTGGCGTCGCCAATCTCTTCGTCCGTCACATCCAGCACGAAACCGCCGCTGAAATGCACCCCCTGCAGCGCCTTTTTCCACGAGCGCGGATTCCCAATGCGAATCGCCGTCGCCACCGTCTCCGGATGCGCCACCGGCTTCAACTCTTCAGCCTGCGCGTCCCACATGCGGAATAGCGGATTCGCGCCGCTCGCCTGAACAATGACAATCTTCGGAACTCTATCAATCAGCCCGTACTGCTTCATCTCAATAAACGCCTTGCCGAACGCAGAGGAGTTGCCCAGATTCCCGCCCGGCACAACCAGGTAATCCGGAACTTGCCAGCCGGATTGTTCCAGCATCTCGAACATGGCCGTTTTCTGGCCCTCGATGCGGAACGGGTTGATGGAGTTCAGGAAGTAAAGATCGGGATCGTTGCCGTTAAGCAACGCGTCGAGGGCATCATCGAAACTGCCGTCAATCTGCACAATTTCCGCGCCGTAATCCAAGGCTTGCGCCAGTTTGTTTGCCGAAGCCTGACCGGCTGGAAGATACACACGCCCAATCACCCCCGCACGCGCCGCATAAGCTGCCAGCGCCGCCGCGGTGTTGCCAGTGGAAGCGCAGGCGACTGCCTTTGCCCCGACGAACTTCGCTTCGGTCATGCCCGCGGTCATCCCCAAATCTTTGAAAGATCCGGTGGGATTAAAGCCCAGGTGCTTGAATCGCAGGTCGCGCAGACACGCCCACGACGCCGTCTTCTGACCACGGATTAAAGGCACGTTGCCTTCATTCAGTGTCACGATTCCGTCGGGGCCGTAGACATCCGGCAGAAACTCGCGAAAGCGCCAAACGCCGCTCGCATCGCGCGGATCATACGATAAGCGCCGGTTCAGCCAGATGCGTTTCAAATCAGCCGGATCCGTCGATCCCGGCTCAACCACAACCTCTAATAAATCGCCGCATTTCGGGCAGGCAAGTGCACGGTCGTGAAGGTCCAGAGTTGTGGCGCACGCGCTCACACTGCATCGGAGGTGCATCATTACGCTTTACTTGATTATCGTTCTCTCGAACAGCGAATCTACGTCGGCGTGAAGTTTGTCCATCGAAGCGCCGTCGATGTAGACCATGTGTCCAGCCGAGTAAAGCCCGCGCGTCAGGTTCTTGTGCTCGTCCGCTGTAAGTCCCATGTGCCCGAATGTGTACTCAGCCGCAAAGTAAGGAGTGGCTGCATCGTAATAGCCTTCCGCTACATACACCTGCATGAATGGATTCTTGGCAAAAGCGTGGCGCATGGCCTCGCTGGTGTCGGCAAAGCCCGCCCAGCCGCTTAAGCCGTAATCCCACTGACCGATGCCGCCTCCCAGAACGTAATAAACGTTGTCGTTGTTATACTTCAACTCCTGCCGCACATAGTCGCCAAAAACCGATGTGTACGGAGGGCGAATGGCCGATTCGCTGGGGTCGAAATCAGTGGATTGCTGCGTGCCGCTTTCGTTGGTACCGGTAAATCGGCCGTCCAGCCGGCCCACCGTCTTGCCTTCGTCGCGCAGCAGTTCGGCATCGAAGTGAGATAGATCGACACGCAGATTCGAGCGTTCGATAAACGGTTTGCTCAAGCCGGTGTAGCGCGCCAGATGGTCCACTACCGATTGGCGCGCCGCAGGGCTTAGCGCATCGCCTGCCTGCAGCGCCTGCGTGTATTCGGTTGTGGCCCACTGCTCCACCTCCTTGCGCAACGCCTCCGGATCGTTCTGCAATTCAGGCGCTAGTCTCTTGTGATAAGCCGCAGTCAGCGCGTAGGTCGGCAGATAGAGGATGTAAGGAAGATCGTTCCCTTTGGTGAATCCCAGCGTCTGAAAATTCAGCACGGTCGATATAAGGACAATGCCATTCAGCGCAATGCCATGGTCAACCAGGTAGCCTGAAAGGCCCGCGGCACGAGTGGTTCCGTAACTTTCACCTGCCAGGTAGACGGGCGAAGTCCAGCGCGAGTTTTTCTGCAAGTAGAGCCGAATGAACTCGCCGAAGGCCGCAATGTCGCCCGAAACGCCCCAGAATTTCTTGCCGAGTTCGGGTGTCAGGGCGCGGCTATAACCAGTGCCGATGGCATCCACGAAAACCAGGTCGGTTCTATCCAGAATGGTGTCCTGATTGTCTTCCAGCTCAAACGGCGGGGGCGGCATGAAGCCATTCGGCAGCATCTTCACCCGCTTAGGTCCGAAGCATCCCATGTGCAGCCAGATGGTGGCTGAACCCGGTCCGCCATTGAAGGCGAAAGTAAGCGGCCGTTTACCCGGCGCGGTCTGATCCACCGTGTAGGCCACATAAAACATGTGCGCTTCCGTTTTGCCTTGATCGTTCTTGATCGGCAGCATCCCGGCCGTTGCCGTGTAGGCCAGCACTTTGCCGCGCAGCTTCATCTTGTGTTGTGTCACGGCTGGTTGTTCAACCGGCGGCTCGGCTGGTTCTTTCGCGTGTGCCTCCGCCGGAGGAGTCGCTTGGCCCAGCGCCATCCCAGCCATCAACAGCAAGCCAAAACTCAGCTTCAAAGACATGTGATACTGTGATCGCCAAGGTAGGCTAGTCATGCGGCGATTTTCGAACCTCTTCTCGTACATTTTCATGAGCGTTTTATTTGCAGCGTCCGGCAGTTCCACTCGATCAAGTTCGGGCTGGCTTTTGTCCGCCAACAAGGGCGATCATACTTTGGGCATTATCGATCCCCAAGCGGACACGCAAATCGCGGCTGTGCCGGAAGACGGCATCACCGGACACGAAGTGGCAGCATCCCCGGACGGCAAATTTGCTTATGTTCCCATTTATGGTAACTCGGGTGTAGGCAAGCCCGGCACTGACGGCAAGAATATCGTGGTGGTTGATCTGGCCACACGAAAAATCAGCGGAAACATCGAGTTCAGCCATGGCGTGCGGCCGCACTGCCCCGTTTTCGACCGCCACAGCGGAATGCTGTATGTAACCACCGAACTCGATCAAACCATCACCATCATCGATCCGAAAACGCTAAAGATTGTCGGCACCATTCCGACCGGCCAGCCCGAGTCGCATATGCTCACCGTCTCGCATGATGGCCGCCGCGGCTACACGGCCAACGTCGGCCCCGGAACTGTATCGGTGCTGGATATGCAAGCCCGTAAGACACTCAAAATCATTCCAATTTCGAAGCACACGCAGCGCATCTCTATCTCGCCGGACGACAGCATGGTGTTCACGGCCGACCAGACCAAGCCGCAGATTGTGGTGATTGACACCAAAACGAATTCCGTGAAAGGCGACGTGCCGCTGGATGGCTTAGGCTACGGCACCGCCCCGACGATGGATGGCAAATATCTGCTGGTTGCCGTGCAGGGTCCCAATCAGATCGCAGTGATCGATTTGGCGCAGATGAAAGTTGTCCACACCATCAGCGTGCCGGCCATTCCGCAGGCGCTGGTGGTCCGTCCTGATAATAAAGTGGCTTATGCTTCCTGCGATACCAGCCACCAGGTAGCCGCCATCAGTATTCCCGATTGGTCGGTAAAGCTGATCGACGCCGGAAAAGGCACCGACGGTCTTGCTTGGGCCAATGCGCAGTGACCGCAAACTTCTAAACGCCGTTCTGCTCGGTCTGACCGCCTGCCTGCTGCTTTGCGGACAGGAAAACCGGCTTGAAAGGGGGCGTACGTTCCTCGGTTTAGCGCCGCCACCCGATCCCGCAGCCGCTGCCCGAGGCGAAAAGATATTCGTTCAGAATTGCGCGTTTTGTCACGGCCAGGACGCACGCGGCGCCGAAGGCCCAAACCTGATTCGTTCCGCCACTGTTCTGCACGATGAAAAGGGCGAGACGCTGGGGCCAGTTTTGCGGCGCGGCTTCCCGGACAAGGGCATGCCCGCGTTCAGTCAACTGACTGATGAACAGAGTTACGACATCGCCTCGTTTCTGCATGCCCGCGTTGAAGCTGCGGCCAACCGCTACGGTTACAAGCTGCAGAACATTGTTACTGGCGACGCGAATGCCGGGAAAACCTACTTCGCTGCCAATTGTCAGTCATGCCACTCGGCTACTGGAGATTTGGCTCATGTGGGCAGCAAATACGAACCGGCTGACCTGCAGGCAAAGTTCTTATATCCTGGTGACTCCGCGGCTCCGCTGACCGCAACTGTCACGCTGCCAACCGGCGAGAACGTCACTGGCGTTTTGAAACGTATCGACGATTTTCAAATTTCAATCACGGACGAAACCGGCGCTTACCGGTCGTGGCAGACTGATGCGGTGAAATATGTGATCAACGATCCGCTGCTCGGCCATCAGCGTTTGCTGGCAAAATACACCGATTCCGACATGCACAACATACTGGCTTACCTGGTCACCTTGAAATGAAGACCACGCATCTTCTGTTGGTGACGTTGTTACTGTCCGTCGCGCAAGCGCAAGAACTTGCTCCGGCAAAACTGCTGCAGCCGCCCACCGATACCTGGCCCATGTACAACGGCGATTACTCCGGCCGCCGCTTCAGCCCGCTTACGCAAATAAATACCGGAAATCTGCATTCGCTCGGCCTCGCTTGGATGTTTCGAACTAGCGGCGTGGGCGCCATGCGCGGCATGGCTCCTGCAGAAATCAAGGGCACACCGCTATTCGTTAACGGAATCCTCTATTTAACGCTTCCCGACAATGTTTGGGCCATCAACGCCAGAACCGGCGAGCAACTCTGGCACTACAACTGGATCGATCACGGCGGCCATTTACTTGGCAATCGCGGCGTGGGCATGTACGGCGACTGGCTCTACTTCCTGGCGCCGGACGGATGGTTTATTTCGTTGAACGCGAAGACCGGCAAAGAGCGCTGGAAGATTCAAGTCGCCGATTCCAAAATGCAGTACTTCACCACCATGGCTTCCATGGTGGTGGGCAACCACATTCTGGTTGGCGTGGGCGGCGATGCCATGGATGTGCCAGGCTATCTGGAATCGCGCGACCCGGAAACGGGCGCGTTGCAGTGGCGCTGGAATTCGGAACCAAGAAAAGGCGAGCCGGGATCGGAGACTTGGCCCAATGCCGAATCCATGGGACATGGCGGCGGAATGACGTGGCTGCCGGGCACGTACGATCCGGAACTGAATCTTATCTACTGGGGAACCGGCAACCCTAATCCCGTCTATGCAGGACAAGGAAGAAAAGGCGACAACCTCTGGACCTGCTCGATAGTGGCTCTGAATCCAGACACTGGAAAAATGGTCTGGTATTTTCAGGCTTCGCCGCACGACACGCACGACTGGGACAACGTGGAAACGCCAGTCCTTTTCGACGGCGAGTTCAAGGGCAAGCACTACAAAATGTTGGGGCAGGCGGCGCGCAATGGCTATTTCTTCCTGCTGGATAGAACTAACGGCAAGAGTCTGCTGAGCGCTCCCTACGTCGGAGCAAACTGGTCGAAAGGCGTAGACGCGCGCGGCGAGCCTATTCCGGATGAAGCCAAGGAACCGAAGACGGATGGAACCTTGCTGAACATTCAAGCGCAAGGCGGTACCAATTGGTTTCCTCCCAGCTTCAATCCGCAAACCGGACTCTTTTACGTCAATGCCATGGACGGTTACAGCCTCGCTTACCTCACAGATACCAGCGAGAAGCCGGAGGGCTACGGTGGCAGCGGGCGCAATCTGTTCTTCAAGTCGAGCCTAAAGGCAATCGACTACAAAACAGGCGAAATTAAATGGCAGCACGAGTTTCCGGCGCGCGGACAGGCCGGTTCCGGCATCTTGAACACGGCTGGCGGCGTGATGTTCAGCGGCGATCCGTCGGGCAATTTGATCGCATGGGCTCCTGGCACGGGCGCGATTCTATGGCATTTTCATCTGCCGGCGAATGTCACTAACGGCCCTATGACTTACATGCTGGATGGAAAGCAGTATCTCGTGGCCGGTGCCGGCGATACGCTGTATGCCTTTCAGGTTATTAACTAATTGGCGCGTAACGCGTTAGTAACTCGTGCAAGTTTTGCACAAAAGCCGAACGCGCCAGCACCGTGTCGCACCCTTTGTCTGCAGCGGCCTGCCGTAAGTCAACCTGAACGTGAGAAACATAACCAAGAAGCGGAATTGAGCTGGTAACTGCGTCACTTTTCAGCTTGACGATGGTGTCCAGCGGGTCAGATTTCGCGTAATTCAGGTCAAGAATAATCAGCGAGGCGCCCGCGCGCGCCTTTGCCAGCGCGTCTTCCTGTGACCTTACAAATACACCGCTTAGTCCTGCCCGTTTCAGCGCCTCCTGGATTTTAACCATGAACATAAGGTCGTCTAAGACGACAATTACGGTGTTATTTTGATGAATCATTGCTTGCGCCACTAGTTGCGGACTCTCATTAGTCTTATCATCAAAGGAGTTATGAGCGTCGCCACACAGCCAATAACAGAAGTAAATCCGTTGCAAGATCCGCTGCGGTTCGCGCGCCGGATACCTCCCTGTGCCATTGTCATTTTTGGCGCAAGCGGTGACCTTTCGAAAAGAAAGCTTTTGCCGTCACTCTACCGGCTGTTTTATGAGCGGCGCATTTCGCAGAATTTCGCCGTTCTAGGCAGTTCCAGAACGCCAATGTCAGATACTGACTTTCGCGCAAGGATGAAGGAGTCAGTCTCCAAGTTCCTGGAAGACGCGCCGTTCGATGAGGAAGTCTGGAATTCATTCGAGCAATCGCTTTTCTATGTAGCCGGCGACCTCACTAATCCGGCTTCTTACATCGATTTGAAAGCCAAGTTGGATGAGGTGGAGAAAAGCCATCAGACGGCAGGCAATGTGCTGTTTTACCTTTCCACGCAGCCGAGTCATTACGCCGATGCCATCAAAGAACTAGGCGCACATGGGTTGCAAAATGGCAACGGCTGGCGGCGGGTGATTATTGAGAAGCCATTTGGTCACGACCTGACGAGCGCGCTTAAGTTGAACGAGGATATTCACCAGGTTTTCGATGAAGAGAACATTTACCGCATCGATCATTATCTTGGTAAAGAAACGGTTCAGAACATACTGGCTTTCCGCTTCGGCAATGGAATTTTCGAGCCGCTGTGGAACCGCCGTTATGTGGATCATGTGCAGATAACAGCTGCAGAATCCATCGGCGTTGAAGGGCGTGGTGCCTACTACCAGGAAGCGGGTGCGCTGCGCGACATGATCCAGAACCACTTAAGCCAGGTTATGGCCACTGTGGCGATGGAGCCGCCGACTGTTTTCGATGCCGAAAACGTGCGCGACGAAAGGGCGAAATTGCTGCGCGCGGTGCGAGTTATGAAGCCGGAAGACGTCGCGAAATACGCCGTTGCCGGTCAATATGGGCCGGCGAAGGTCGGCGGCCAGGATCTTCCTGGCTTTCGTCAGGAGCCGAGCGTAACTCCCGATGCGCAAACAGACACTTACGCAGCGGTCACATTCTACATTGATAATTGGCGCTGGGCGGGCGTGCCGTTCTACATCCGCAGCGGCAAACGCATGCCGAAGCGTGTTACCGATATTGCGATCCAGTTTCACGCTCCACCACTCGGTCTGTTCACGCAGCAGACTAGGGCTGGCGATTTTCGCGAAGCGCGCCCCAACCTGCTCGTTTTGCGCATTCAGCCCGAAGAAGGCATTTCGCTGCGTTTTCTTTCAAAGAGTCCGGGCAGCGGCATGCACGTTCGTCCTGTCTCTATGGACTTTAACTACGGCTCGAGTTTCGGCGAGCGGACACCAACGGCTTATGAGACGCTGCTTGTAGACGCAATGGCCGGCGACCCGACTCTATATACACGTCAGGATATGGTGATCGCGAGCTGGCAAATTGTACAACCTATTCTCGATTCCTGGGCGCAGACAAAATTTGAATTTCCCAACTACGCATCAGGGACCTGGGGACCGAAAGCTTCAGACGAGATGCTGGCGCGGCAGGGACACGTTTGGAGAGTGCCATGAGCGCAGTAATTTTTCCGGCACATCCTGAGCAGATTCTGAAGGGTCTGGGCAAGCTTTGGACCTCGTTAGGGCAGGAAGAAAAGCAGCAAGGCAAGCCGACTGTTTTGCGTGCGTGTGCCATGACTCTGCTGGTTGCCACAGACGAAGCAGACAACGGCTTTGAAGCTTCGCAAATTATTTCTGAACTGATGCGTGAACATCCCAGCCGCGGTATCGTGCTGGCGGTGTCGGCTGAAGCGGAGCGCGGCATGGAAGCGCGTGTACTGGCGCAATGCTGGAAGCCGTTTGGCAAAGCGCAACAGATTTGCTGCGAGCAAATTGAGATAACTGCAAAACCGGAAGTGTGGCCCAATATCGGGCCTACCTTGGTTGGTCTCATTGCGGCCGATCTGCCTGCCATTCTGTGGTGCCGGCATCAGGGAGCCTTACACAAAGACGCATCCGAAGAAGCCAAGGCGGGGCTCGAGGCCGTTGTGTCGCTGGTTCAAAAGGTGATCATCGACTCCAATGGTATGGATGTGCAGGATGCGCGGGAATTAATTACAAAATGGCAGAAGCAAGGCCGAATTGTGGCCGACCTGGAATGGACGCGCCTGACTCCGTGGCGTGAACCCATCTCATACGTCTTTGACAACGAAAGCCGTGAGAATCCGTTCTCGCAATTTCATACATTCGAGATTGGTTATGGTGATGCGAAGCCGCCGATTTGTGCCATTTACATGGCAGCATGGCTTTCAGCTCCGAATAAGGCCAAGGTCGTATTCAAACGCGACTCAGAGGTCCCGGGCATTCACAGCATTCTGATGAGGTCGGCCTCAGAGACCATCGAATTCTTCCGCGACGGCAAGAATTGCGCCATTCTTCGCAGCACAAACGGACGCGCCCGAAAATACAATTTCCGAGAAGCTACCCTAACCTCTCTCCTGACGGAAGAACTTACTATCGTGGGAGCTGATGCCGCCTTCAACACGGCTCTGGGTAGAGCCGAGGCCCTTATTGAATATGCAAGCTAGCGGATCTGCCGACGTGCACATTCTCGAAAGCGCAGACGAAGCTGCCGCAAGCTGTTCCGCTTTCATTCTCAAGGCTCTATCTGACGCGCTGAGTTCCGCCGGCCGCGCAACTATAGCGGTGTCGGGCGGAAGTTCGCCCAAGCTTCTGTTTGCCGATATGGCCAAGGCTGAGTTCGATTGGACTAATGTTCACGTGTTCTGGGTAGATGAGCGCTGCGTGCCGCCCGATCGTTCAGAAAGCAACTTCAAACTTGCTAGCGACAACTGGCTCTCACCGGCGGCTGTTCCGCCGCAGAACCTCCACCGTGTCTACGGAGAACTGGATCCGCTGCAAGGCGCCCAGAAGTATGTTGCCGACATCAAAGCGTTCTTTGAACTCAAAGAGGGCGAGATGCCGGTCTTCGATGTTCTTCATCGCGGTATGGGCCCTGACGCTCACACGGCGAGCTTATTTCCGGGTGAGCCATTGATAGACGACACTGCTGGAATTGCCGCGAACGTGTGGGTGGAAAAGTTTCAGATGCATCGCGTAACGCTGCTGCCCGGCGTTCTGAAGGCCGCTAAGCAAACAGTCCTGCAGGTCTCGGGACTGGAAAAGGCTGATGCTTTGAAGGAGGTTCTGCAGGGAAGCGAAGACCTGATGAAATATCCATGTCAGATTGCCAGCCGGCAGCCGAATGCGGCCTGGTTCCTGGACAAGGCTGCTGCTTCCAAGCTGTAGGTGAATCGGCTCGCGCATTCGGTTCTTACCGCGGTTTTTCTGCTGTCATCGTGCCGTTCCAGCCATGACGAGTATCTCCAACTAAAGCCAACTAAGCGAGTGGTTGGCCATGCAGCTTACAACCGCTTGATTTTCGCCGGCGACGTGATGTTTTCGCGCGATGTGCGAAAGCAAATGAAAGCCGCCGATGACGATGCCATGCCCTTTCGCAAGATAGCGCCCCTGCTGGCCGCTTCCGATATCGCCTTCGTCAATCTCGAATCGCCATTTTCAGACCAGGGGCGCTATTTCGCAGGCGGCCTGATCTTTCATGCCGAGCCTTCCACTGTGGCTGGTCTCAACCTGGCGCATATCGCGGTAGCATCGACCGCCAATAATCATGCGCGCGATTGCGGTCCACACGGCGTTGCCTTTACAGTGGCATGGCTGCGCTCGCACGGAATTGAACCGGTTGGAAGTGGAAACTCGGCTGCGGAAACCCATCGCGGTGTTGTGCTGGTGCGTAACGGCGTGCGTTTCGGCTTCCTCGGCTACACCTTTGACCAGAAGAACGGGAACTGGAAAGATTTGGACGATCGAATTGCCATTGCCGACATCGACGCTTTACGCCATGATGTGCCGGAGCTAAAGAAACACAGCGACGTAGTGATTGTTTCGATGCATCACGGCATTGAATACAACAGCAAGCCTTCAGCCGGGCAAATCGCTTTCGCCCACGCGGCCATCGACTCGGGCGCCACGCTTGTCATTGGTCATCATCCGCACGTCATCGAGACGCAGGAGAGCTATAAGGACGGGGAAATTTTCTATTCGCTGGGCAACTTTGTGTTCGATCAATATCAGCGCACGGCGACACAACACGGCGAGGTTGTGGAGATATCATTCATGGGTCGCCAGATTCTGGCGACCCATGTGATGCCGGTGCTAATTACAAAAACTGGGCCTGAGCCGGAAGAATCAGTTCCCGCTGGGCCGCTCGACGTGTCCCCCGAACTTGTACCGCATAGCGGACAGAACCTTTTCGGCAAAAGTATTGTCCTTGCGCGACCGGAAACGCGTGAACAACGCTGAGGCGAGCACTTCGCACGATACGGCTTCTTCAATGGCAGCGTTGATGGTCCAGCGTCCTTCGCCCGAATCAGCTACGGATCCGCTGAAGTCGGATAGGTCGGGATTTTCAACCAGCGCCATTGCAGTCAGGTCGAGCAGCCACGATCCCACTACGCTGCCTCGCCGCCACAATTCGGCGATATCGGCGACGTTCAGATCAAAACGTTCGTCCTCTGGCAGGTCAGTCGTGTTTTTGTTGACCATGATGTCGAAGCCTTCGGCGTAGGCTTGCATAACGCCGTACTCGATGCCGTTATGGACCATCTTGACGAAGTGGCCGGAGCCTGGAGGGCCAGTGCGCAAGTAGCCTTTTTCTGAAGTTCCACCCATTTTCTCGCGCCCGGGCGTACGTTCGATGGTGCCTATACCAGGCGAGAGAGTGGAAAAAATGGGTTCAATTCGCTTGAATGCCGCCTCGTCAGCGCCGACCATTAAACAATAGCCACGTTGTAACCCCCACACGCCACCGCTGGTGCCCGCGTCGAGATAATCTATGCCGCGCTTCTTTAGTTCGGCCGCGCGGCGAATGTCGTCCTTGTAAAAACTATTGCCACCATCAATGATGGCGTCGCCATCTTCCATAAACGATGCCAGAGCCTGCACCGTGGTTTCTGTTGCCTTACCGGCTGGAACCATCACCCAGACGGTACGCGGTTTCGGCAGTTTCTTTACCAGATCTTCCAGCGAGGAAGCGCCTTCCGCTCCATCCGCCACTAACTTCTTCACGTTTTCCGGATTAAGGTCAAACACGGTCACTTTGTGGCCGCCGTTTTCTAATCTCCGGCTCATATTGGCGCCCATGCGCCCGAGCCCAACCAAGCCAATTTGCATCGTCTCTCCTAGGCGGGTGTGAAAATCAAACCACCCACCTGATAGGTTAGCTTCTTTACCTTTTATGAGATCCGTTTGTCCTTCATTTCTTTCAATTTCTGCTGCAACGCTGGTGTTGTGTTCCAGTTGTAATCGTCAACACGTCACCACCGTGGCCATGATTCCCAAAGCGAGCGCGGATATTTTCTGGCAAAGTGTGCACGCCGGCGCCGTGAAGAGCGCAATGGACCACCAAGTAAAGATTGTGTGGGACGGGCCACCGAATGAAACCGACATTGCCACGGAAATGCAGATAGTCGAAACCATGATCAATCGCCGGGTTGACGCCATCGCGTTGGCGCCATCCGATAAAAGCGCTTTCAAGATTGTGGTTGACCGCGCCGCCAAGGCTTCGATACCGGTAGTGATCTACGACTCCGGGATCGATACGGAGAACTACCGTACTTTTGTCGCCACAGACAACTATCTGGGCGGCTCGATGGGAGCGGACCGACTGGGAAAGTTGCTGCATGGAAAAGGCAAGATTGTCATGGTGAAAACAGTTCCTGGCGGAGCGTCCACAACTGCGCGCGAGGATGGCTTCCGGCACGAATTGAATGAGCTCTACCCGAATATCAAGATCTTGGACGAGCGCTACGGCATGGCTAGCATTGCGCAGTCTTTGAACGTGACCGAAAATATGCTGACCGCACATCCCGACTTGGATGGCATGTTCTGTTCTAACGAGTCGGGCACGGCCGGCGCGGCCCAGGCGCTGAAGGGCAGGCTCAGCAAGATTACGCTTGTCGGTTTCGATTCCAGTCCCACGCTCCTTTCCCTGATGCAGGAGGGTTGGATTAATTCTCTGGTAATTCAAGATCCGTTCCGCATGGGCGAAACCGCGTTTACCGAGGCGGTGGATGCCCTGCGGGGAGAAAAAACTCCGAAGAAAATTTTTCTCCCCCCGCATCTGCTCGACTTAGGCAATCTTCACGATCCTGCAATTCAACAGCAGCTCTACCCGGACTTGAAAAAATATCTGGGTGATTCCGGCTATTGATATTAGTGGCGATAGGCAGCTACCAGCACGTCACCGGTTACCGGCACAGCGGCATTGGCAAAGGTCATGGTAGACCCGCTGATTGTGTAATCGGCCCCCTGCGACATGAGTAAACCGTTTTTATAGAGCTTCACACTGGCGGCAGGATTGGGCGTGTTGACCAGCGTGAAGGCCAAATTTGTCCCATTAACTGATCCACCCGGAGTCTCGGCATCCACGAACGTAACCGTAGGTCCCGATGCATTTACCCGGAAGAAGGTTTGCACAATATCTCCTACCTGGGGAATGCTGCTGCCAAGGAATGTCAACGTCGTCCCCGACAAAGAGAAATCGACTCCGTTCGATTGCAGCAGGCCGTTGCGATAGACGGAAAGGCTCGCCGTCGGGTAAGGCGTACCCGACAAAGTGAAGGTCGCGTTTGTGCCGTTGAGCGTGCCGGCTGGAGCGGCTGCATCGACGAAGCTAAGGCCGCCCGCTGTTGAACTCATCGACCCTAGCGTGGCGTTGATGGTGGCTACTTCAGTGCTCAGTGTGTTGACCGATGTGTTGAGCCCTGACACGGTGGTGGTGACACCACTTACAGAGCTGTTCAGAGTGGCGATGGAACTGGTGTTGCCGCTAACGGTAGAACTCAGGCCCGTCACGGTTGAGTTGAGGCCGGTCACGGTGGTAGTCAGAGTCGAGAGCGAGGTCGTATTGCCGCTTACGGTGGTGCTTAACCCGGTAACGGTGGTGCTCAGGCTGTTGACTGTATTGGTCAAGGCTGTAATCGCCGGAGCTCCCAAGGCAGCAATTTCCGTGTTCAGCGTGGTGATCGACGTGTTGATGGTGCTCAGATCCGAGCTCAAGTTTGTAACATCGCTGATGTCGATAGGAAGAGTCGCATAACCGCTGCCCGAACCGCTGCCGCTGGAACCGCCGGAGGAGCCGCTTCCCTGCGTGGTGGATTGGCGCACCTGCGAGATGGTGAGTGCGGTGGTGCTCGGCGGCACCTGCCATGTTTCTGTCCACGTGACCGTGCCGTCACTACTGGTGTAGACCACCTGATAATAAGTTCCGGCGGTCGCAGTGGTGGTGGGAACGAGCAGCACCGATAGAGCGCCGTTATAGATTCGAGCCGAAGCGCTCAATTGAGAGACCGGCGTACCGCCGGGCGCTGAATAGCCATTCCAAGTAATCACCACCATTCCGTTGAATGGCGTGCCGTTTGAATTTGTCACAACATCCCGGATCTGGGTAAAGGTTGACTGCGCAAACGCGCAAACGTAGGCTAGCGACAAGTAGATGAAGAGTGCCGCTAGCAGGTGGCGGAATTTAACCATGATGCCTCACGTGAAGATTCGCTGTATATGTACGAGCGATCCTAATCGAACATGGGGCGGAGGAGGGTTTAAATTAGGGCGGGGTGGGAATGGGGGTTGAAAGGATGGCTAAAGGTTTATTTTTCAGTCGATTACGGGAAAAAGTAGAAATTGTTCGAAAGCTGTGACTGGGGTTGGGGAAGGGCCATCGTGGGATCACATCAGGGCGCCTTCTGTGCGCCGGGATCTGAGGGTGTCAATACAGCGCGAACAGCATCGGCGAAGCCGCGCGCTCTTTCGACAGCCTGGATTGCCTGTTCTGCCGTGATGTCGGCGGAGCCGTCTCGTAATCGGCAGTGGCCTTGAAATTGTAGGCTTGCGAGAGAAAGATCCGCTTGTCGGGTGTGAAATGCGGATCATCCTTTGTGAGGCGGAAGAATTCACTTTGAACGCCGCGATGAGTCTTGGCTACCTTGCCAGTGCGCTCGCAAATAAGCGCCTGTGCGGCGTGAAAAGCCGCGAGGTAAGAGGCTCTTGCTGCATCCTCGTTAAGGCCCACGCCCAACATGATGTGGCCGCGCTCTAGATGGTTCTCAGCTTTTTGCAAGAAGCGGGCGGTCTCCGAGGTCACAAGAGGTCACAAATTGATGCCCTCGCTTCGAATTTCGTGCATAAGGGGCGACTGCTCCCAGTATTTGGTGGCCGGATAAGGCTTCGCGTCAAAGAATGCGCCGGTTTCATCCAGGAACTTGACGCGCAACGCCGCCAGTTTGTCCAGTTCGGCCCATCGGTCAAAAGTCTGCTCGCTGTCGTTCAAGAACACCGCGACGTCGTAATCGGAATCGGCGCCGGCATCGCCGCGCGCCCGCGAACCAAACAGGACAACGTGTTCCAGGCGCGATCCGTAGATCTCGTGGAGTGCGGTGTGGAATTTGGCGAGGATCGGATTGGTTCGCAACAGTGCGCTGTGGGTTGTTGCGGTCATGGAACCTTCCTTCGTGGTGCTCGCCAATCACACAGAAGGCTCTGGTGTGACTCTATCTCTATTTCGCCAAAAAGAAAATCTAGCGCGCCCGCAGAACCGTCGCTGTCCAGTTGCTGGTCCCAAACTAACTGATCTCGCTCACGGACCCAGCTTGCGATTCGGCGGGAATCTTCAAAGGAAAGGGCAGTTATTGCCGACTCGATCTCTTCAACCGGGTCCATCAGTTTAAGGTTACCGTAATCATGGGGCTCTTCGGGAACGGCGGTTGGCACGGATCGGTAAGCGCGCGGACGTTGGGACGACTGCCAGGGTATAAAAGCATACTTTTGGCCGTAGGCGTGTCATGCTCATTTGGTACCAGGACGACCCCTTCCTTGCGGTGAGGTGTCGCTAAGTCTTACAACCATGGCTATGACACGCCTCACTGTTTTACGTTCTGTCGGCGTCGCGATCCTAAGCTCCGTTGCGGCTCGGGCCACCATCACCAACACGACAACTTGTTCCTATGGCGGGATGACCGTGACCGAGCCCTCAAGTTGCGCGGGGCAGCACGGTTCCGATGGCGCTTTTGCCACGGCCACCGTGACGGTCATCAGCGGCTACAACGTCTCGGTCGCTGCTCTGGCCTCAGCCGATGTCGTCAATAATAACCAGGCGGATGGCGGGCCGACCGATTTTGCCTCGGCCTCGGCCGGAGTCACACAACAGTTCTACTCCAACGGCCGCGCTCAGCAAGGGTTCATCTCTATCGCTTACGAATTGGAATCTGATGCCCAGGGCTCTGGCGATGGAACGTATGTGCTCCAGATCTCCGATGCCGACTACCTGTACATCTTTACTTGTCCCGTAGGCGCCGGCGATGAGTGCGCAGGCATGGAAGTGGTGCCCTTTGACCTGGGAACGACGTTTACGGTCACGGCGACGGCCGATGCCGCGGCGGTGGCTGGAAGTCTAGGCAGCAACGGTGGCGGGGCTGGTAGCCAAGTGCAGTTCACCCTGGAGGACGCCAATGGCGCGGCGGTTGAGACGTTTGTTCCCGAGCCTGGACCGTGGATGCTGTGGCTGGCTGGTCTGGCGATACTGATGCCGGGGGTGGTGCGCCGAGAGGCTGTCGAACGGCATGGCAGCGCGGCTGGACAGAAAAACTTCTGGCGCGATCACGTGGCCAAGCTGCCCTAACGCCAATGACTGGGCGTAGAAGCCTCCTTCCTCGGCATAGCGGATTTCGAAGATCAACTCCAGGCTGCAGATTACTGGAACTGCATCGTCCCCGGATGCGACCCATGGGATTATCGTCGTCGCATCCCGCCCGGTGACCAGCAACTAAGTAGTTAGAAGCGATGAACTCTCCCTACAGACTAGTGGCGGTCTCGAGTTTGCGTCCCGAGTTTGCCAAGGGTTCAGAGGTTGTAGAGAATGGTGTTTGAATGTGCTGTCCCGAGTTCCTCCCGAGTTCCTCCGACCGAGTTCCTCCGAGTTCCTCGACCCCGAGTTCCTCGACCGAGTTCCTCGACGAGTTCCTCGAGTTCCTGTCCCGAGTTCCTGTCCCGAGTTCCCCGAAACGGAACACCCGTTCTACAGGAGAGCAGCGGCAAGCCTCCCCGTCTGGTTAGCGCCGCATCTTGGCTGCGGTGCCGTCGTGTCTTCCACGCGTCGGGCACAGCAAGAAAGAAAGAGCGGGCGTTGATGTACACTTTATTCGTCAGAGACTTGATCGGTCATAAGTGGTTAAGAGAAGGCGATGCTGCACACATTGCAAAAAAGTGTGGTTTCCTTATCCCTGCCGCTTAGGCAGCGCGGAATGGAGCTACGGAAATAGAGGATGGAAGGGTCGCATGGTGTTCGGCCGTTGGCCGTGTCAACATCCACAGCTGACGAAATCCAGAAGCTTGTCCTTCAGTTGCATCTCGACATAGACGTTCTGTTCCAAGAAATTCGATGGGCACTGGGGGAGGAACGAATAAACCGCCTTACCCCAACGCTTGATCAGTTTCGAACATGGTCCCGTGAACGCGACGGTCTCAATCGCTTTTGGGAGTTCGCAAACCTACAAATTGGCGGCGAACTATCATCGAATGAAGTGCGTGACATTTGGGACTGCATTGAGCTTACGCTCGTCGCCCGAAAGCGAAAGGCTTTTACGTTTCAGGACTATCTCATGATCGCAATCAGGTCAGATCAACGGTGCGAGTTCTGCGATAAGAGGCCGCCGGAGGTGACCCTGGAAATAGACCATATTGTTCCAGTGTCAAGGGGCGGAGCGGAATCAGCCCCCAACCTTCGGTTCTTGTGCCAGCACCACAACCGATCGAGAGGCGCCCGCTTTCATTGGGCAGACATTTGGCGCCGAGCAATTCAGTAATACGCAATCGAAAGGACACCATGAAAACTGTTAGAGCGTTGGTTTTCAAACAAAAAGATGTGAATCTCTACTGCTTCACAATGAATGCGGTGGATCTGGAGCCGCTTTGTTACGTGGAAGCCGCGACGCGCGACCGGGAGAAGGGGATCCAGCGGGTAACTGAGGTCTCACGGCTACGCGAAATTGGAGAGTTTCTTGCTACGGGTGAGAATAGCTTCCTGCCAAATAATATCATCCTCAATTTGAAGCCCGACGTTCAAATCGTCAGCGACCCAGACGGGCGAATGGCTACGCTCACATTTCCTCTAGACTCCGGAGACTACGCTTTTGTAGTCGACGGACAGCATCGGATCTTCTCCTTTCGAAACGATTATCGCCAACTCGGAGACACAGACATCTTTGAGTTGCCTGTGGTTTGTTTCCACAATGCGACTGAAGAGGTCATGGGAGCGACATTCGTTTCGATTAACGTGAATCAAAAGCCGGTTAATCGTGATCTTTTGACCCAAATGAAGGCCATTCTTGGCTTGTTGGATACAGATATCGACAAGGCGTGCATTGAACTTATTCACGACTTAGATGAAGACCAAACTTCGCCGCTCAGAAGCAGAATTCTGCGTTATCCAAAAGAGAAGGATAAATGGATTAAGACCAATCAGCTTGCGCCTGTCGTTAAGGGCCTCCTTCTTCCGGGCGGCGTATTGCACGAGAAGAACCACGCTGAACGTAAGCGGATACTTATTGCCTATCTGGAAGCTGTATCAAAAGTTTTCCCGGAAGCGTGGGCCGATCAGAAGGGCGCAACCTATGCCCTTATTCAAACTAGTAGCTTGCAGATCGTTTTCAGCCTGTTACCCGATGTCATGCAACGGTGTGATTTCTACGAAGGCTTTAACTACAATGCTGGAACGTTTGAGCGGCAACTCGGACCGTTAGTGGATACGGCTTTATTGAGTGGCTGGAAAAGATCGGCCGTTGAGATACCCATCTCTACGCAGAGCAAGAGAGTCATGTTCCTAGGGCAGCTTAAAGAAGCATTGAAGTTGAAGGCCCCGTCTTCGGGCAGGGGGTGATGTGGAGGGGAGCGACCGATCAGCGGATACGCCTCTCCTCAAAAAAGTGTCCAAGACCTGTTTGGGTTCTCGCCGAGCAGTATGATTTGCTATGGTGAGACGGGCCATACAAAATGTGCCTGATCTCACCTTGGCGATTATGGCGATCCGGCAAATCGCTTTCCATGGACCCAATTTAGAGCACTCTTCGGTCGCTATCAATCCGCTCCGCACCCATATACGGCTGCAGCGCTTCCGGTATCAGTACGCTGCCATCAGCCTGCTGATAATTCTCGATAATCGCCACCCAAGTCCGGCCAATCGCCAGCCCGCTGCCGTTCGATGTATGCACAAAATCGGTTTTCGACTTCCCACCCTTGAACCGAATCTGCGCTCGCCGCGCCTGGAACGCGTCGAAGTTCGAGCACGATGAAATCTCCTTGTACGCGTTCTGGCCGGGTAGCCAAACTTCAAGATCATACGTCTTGGCCGAACTAAAACCCATATCGCCGGTGCAGAGCAGCATCTTCCTGTACGGAAGCCCCAACTTCTGCAACACCGCCTCGGCGTCGCTGGTCAGTTTCTCATGCTGGCTGGCGCTGTCCTCCGGCTTGGTGAACTTCACCAACTCAACCTTCTGGAACTGATGTTGACGGATGATGCCGCGCACATCGCGCCCGTAGGAACCCGCTTCGCTGCGGAAACACGGCGTGTAGGCGCATAACGAGATGGGCAATTTATCGGCGCTCAGAGTCTCATCGCGGAACAAGTTCGTCACCGGCACTTCCGCCGTGGGAGCCAGCCACAGGTCGTGTCCTTCGCAGCGAAAAAGATCTTCGGCGAATTTTGGCAACTGACCGGTTCCATACAAACTCGCCGAGTTGATCATGAACGGCGGCAGAACCTCGTAGTAGCCATGCTCGCGGGTATGCAGGTCAATCATGAAGCTGACCAGCGCGCGTTCCAGCCTGGCGCCCAAACCCCAGTAAACAGCAAAGCGCGCACCGGTTACTTTGGCGGCGCGTTCCAGGTCGAGAATTCCAAGTTCCGGACCCAAATCCCAGTGCGGCTTGGGCGTAAATCCAAACTCCCTGGGCGTTCCCCAGCGCCTGACTTCCACGTTGTCGTGCTCGCTTTTGCCAACCGGCACATCAGGCATCGGCAGATTGGGCACATTCGCCAGGACGTCGCGAAATTCCTTGTCCAGTTTGCCTACTTCTTCGTCGAGTTGCGCGATTCGGTCTCCCAGGGCGCGAATAGTCAGCTGGCGCTCGGTCGTATCCACGCCTTCTTTGCGCAACTTGCCGATCTCTAATGTGCTCTGATTCCGCTCGGCCTTCAGCAGTTCACTCTCGGTCAGCAGCTTGCGGCGCTTCTGGTCCAACTCAGAAAAGGCGGCCATATCGAGCACGAAGCCGCGCGTGGCTAGACGCTCGCGCATGGAGTCGAGATTATTTCGGAAGAAACTAAGATCGTGCATGGCGCCTATGCGCGCTCTTCCAGGGGCACCCACGGCAACCCGTCGGGCGCGCCCAGATAATCCGCACGGGGCCGTATCAGCCTGTTGTTCCGGTATTGTTCCAGGATGTGCGCAGTCCACCCGGCCATGCGGCTGACGGCAAAAATAGGTGTAAAGAGATCAACTGGAATGCCGAGTGAGTAATAGGTGGATGCCGAGTAGAAATCCACGTTGGCGTTCAAGTTTTTCAACTCGCGAACGGTAGCTTCCACACGCGCGGATTTTTCAAATAGGTCCAGGTGCCCGGTGCTCTTGCCAAGCTCTTCGCTCAGTTTCTTAAGGTGAATGGCGCGTGGATCCAGCACGTGATAAACGCGGTGGCCGAAGCCGGAGATCTTGATCTTATTGTCCAGGTCCTGCTTCACTTTAGCCGCCGCATCGTCGCTTGACGTTGTCTTCAGCAGGAATTGAATGACGGCTTCGTTGGCGCCGCCGTGCAAGGGGCCTTTCAATGCGCCGATGGCCGACGTCACCGACGAATACATATCGGAAAGCGTGGCCGCGGTCACGCGCGCTGCGAAGGTGGAGGCATTCAGTTCGTGATCGGCATGCAGGATAAGAGCGACGTCGAACACGCGCTCCATAACAGAATCCGGCTTCTTGCCTGTTAGGGTATACAGAAAGTTCGCCGCATAGCTAAGACTGTTATCGCCCGGAACGACATCTTCGGCTTTACGCAAACGGTCGTAAGAAGTCACCAGCGTGGACACGCGAGCCATCAGTTTCATCGCCTTCTTCGTGCTGGCCTCGATGGAGTTGTCAGCCGCCAATGGATCATAAAGGCTAAGCATGGACACCGCGGTACGCAGCACATCCATGGGCGAGGCGCCTTTGGGCGCTCCTTTAAGGAAACTGATTACTTCCGGTGGCAGATCCCGCTCCGCAACCAAGGCACTCTTCAGATCGCCCAGTTCGGACTTGGTTGGCAGCTTGCCATGCCATAGAAGATAAATAACTTCTTCAAAGGTGGCGTGTTCGGCCAGGGAATGGATGTTGTAACCCGAATAACTTAATATTCCCTGGTCACCGTCGATGTAACAGATCTTGGAGGTAGTGGCAACAATGCCTTCCAGGCCGGCTCCGATACTCGCCATGAATAGTTTTTATGTCTCCCTTACCGATTCTATATAACTCAGAACTTGCCGATGTGCGGTTAGGGTTTGGCCCATTCGTGAGCGATAATAACGCTTTGGTGACAAGTCCAATACAGTCCGCTCTCAATCATGGCCTGTCTACTTTCCCGCTACCTGCGGGACTGAATCGCGAGAGCCTGCTGAAGGCATTCCAGCTGATGTATATGTCGCGCGGCCTGGACGACCGCGAGGTGCTGCTGAAGCGCCAAAACAAGATCTTCTTTCAGGTCAGCGGTGCCGGGCACGAAGCCATCCAGGTGGCTGCCGGCATGATGCTGCGACCTGGTGAGGATTGGCTCGTTCCCTATTATCGCGATCGGGCGCTGGTCTTGACACTAGGTGAGAGCCCGGAGAACATGCTGCTGCAGGCGGTGGGCGCAGGGCGCGATCCGAATTCAGGCGGCCGGCAGATGCCCTCGCATTGGACCTCTGCCAAGCTGAACATTCTTACCAATTCGTCCTCTACCGGAACGCAGTTTCTGCATGCGGCCGGCCTGGCGCAAGCTACCCGCTATTTGAAACCGGGCTCCGATGAAGTTGTGATGGCATGTTCCGGTGAAGGCGCCACGAGTGAAGGCGAGTTCTGGGAATGCATGAATCTCGCCTGTCTTGAGCGCTTGCCCCTGCTTATTCTTATCCAGGACAACGGTTACGCTATATCGGTGCCGGTGGAGTGCCAGACGGCGGGCGGAAATATAGCTCGCCTGCTGGAGGGCTTTCCAGGCATGCTGCGGCTGGAGACGGATGGCACTAACTTCCTGCAGTCGTTCGAAACAATGAGGCAGGCGGTGCATTATTGCCGCTCAGGCCATGGTCCGGCGCTGGTCCTTGCGTCGGTTATTCGTCCCTATTCGCATTCGCTCTCTGACGATGAACGGGTGTACAAACATCAGTCCGAACGGGAAGTCGAAGCCGCTCGCGATCCGTTGAAGACGTTTCCAGAGTTTCTTATTCGCGAAGGTTTTTCCAGCCGCGATGAAATTGAGGCCATAAGCAAGGGCATTGATGCGGAGTTGCAGGAACTGTCCGATAAGGTGCTAAAGGAAAGCCCGCCTGCACCCGGGTCGGCACTGCAGTTTCTTTACTCTCCGAAAATTGATCCCACAAGCGACGATTTTTCGGCGGAGCCGGAATTCAACGGGAACCCGCGCACGATGATCGACTCTATCAACCAGACACTGGCTGAGGAGATGCGGCGCGATGGGCGTGTTCTGGTTTTCGGGGAAGACGTGGCCGACGTGAGCCGCGAGCATCACCTGGGTGAACTGAAGGGCAAAGGCGGCGTTTTTAAAGCCACGACGGGCTTGCAGCGTGAATTCGGCAGCAATCGGTGTTTCAATGCGCCGCTAGCGGAGGCGAGTATTGTCGGCCGCGCCATTGGTATGGCCGCGCGCGGACTGAAGCCTGTGCCGGAGATTCAGTTCTTCGATTACATCTGGCCTGCCATGATGCAGATTCGCGGCGAGCTTGCTAACTTCCGCTGGCGTTCGTTTAACTCGTTCTCTTGTCCCTTGGTGCTGCGCGTGCCCATTGGCGGTTACCTTACTGGCGGAGCCATCTATCACAGCCAGTGCGGCGAAGTTGCCTTTACGCATATACCTGGCTTGCGTGTCGTGTTTCCGTCGAACGCTTTAGATGCGTGCGGTCTGCTTCGAACTGCTATACGCTGTGACGATCCGGTATTGTTCCTTGAGCACAAAAAGCTCTACCGTGAACCTTATAATCGCGCCCCCCATCCCGGCATCGATTACACGGTGCCATTTGGCAAAGCACGTGTAGTGAAGTTGGGCCACAGCCTCACCATCATCACCTATGGCGCGCTGGTGCAAAAGTCTCTGCAAGCGGCGCTGCAGTTGGAACAGCGGAACCGCGACGTGTCGGTAGAGGTTATCGACCTCAGAAGCCTGGCTCCTTATGACTGGGCGGCCATCAGCGCTTCCGTTACGAAAACAAATCGCGTAATGATCGCGCATGAAGACATGCTGGCGTGGGGTTACGGGGCTGAAATCGCGGCGCGCATCGCCGATGAGTTATTCGCTTCGCTTGACGCTCCGGTGGGACGAGTGGCGGCGCTGGATACCTGGGTTGCTTATAACCCGCAGCTTGAAGACGAAATTCTTCCGCAGGTGGAGAACCTGGTGGCGGAAGGCGAACGTCTGCTGAAGTTTTAATATCAGCCGCTTGTATCTCGCAGACGGCCAAGCACCAAGGCACTTACTAGGAGCGGTATCGTCACCAGCCAAACGACCTGTGTGTAGAGGTGATGGTCCGATAGAAAGCCGATGATCGGCGAGATTACCGCCTGTAAAAGGCCATAGGCGAACGTCAGCGCGGCTAAAGCCATCCCTGTGTGCTGAGCGCCAAACAGATCAATGGGCAGCGCATAGATATTTACGCTGCCGCATAGCACGAAAAAGAAACTGGCGGATATCAAGGCTGTGGCCCAAGCGGCCGTTGGTGCGAAAGGAAGCAGCAGAGTTACCAGCGCGCCGATCGCGCTGAGCCAGACGGCGCGTCTTCTAGCGGAAATGGGACTGAGTGACCGGTTAATCCAATGGAGTGAAAGCCATCCACCGAAAAATCCACCCGCGTTCGAAATCAGCGGCGGAATCCAGACAAATTGCGCCGTCTCTTTCAGGCTCAAGTTTTGCGTGTGAACCAGATACAGCGTTATCCAACTCTGCCATAGCGAATAGCTACCCATCCACAGCACATTCGCCAGAACCAGAATCTGCAAGTTGCGGTTTCGGAACAACGAAAAACTTTTTGTCACTGAACGCTCGGCGTTGGGAGCCAGTTCGTTCGCTTGATACTGCGGCGGAATCGCGCGGTGAGTGATCAACCAGATGGGGATCCAAACAAAGCCCAGTGCGCCCGTCACGATGAACGGAATTCTCCATCCGCGCAGCACGGCAAAGCCGATCCAAAGCGGGGCGATGATGGACGCCAGGCTGATGCCAATCTGGTTCAAAGCCGCGCCCAAGGCACGTTCGGAAGGCTTCAGATAGATTCCGTTGAGTTTCCCGACTGCGGGAATGCCGGCCGATTCGCCAATTGCCAAGGCCGATCGCGTCAGCAGCAATCCGCCGAAACCATGCGTGACCGCCGTTGTTAACGCGGCTGTGGACCACCAGGCGACAGCGGCGCAAATGCTGCGAGTAACGCCGAACCGGTCTAGAATCCAGCCCGCCCCCAAACTTGCGACAGCATAGAAAATAGAGAAGACTGAAACGACATAGCCGAACGCCAGTTGGTCCATGTGAAACTCGGTTAGAAGCAGCGGCGCCAGGGTACTTAGCAGTTGCCGGTCAAGATAATTCAGGGTGGAAGCAATGACAAAAATGCCGGCCGCAAGCCAGCGCAATTTAATGGCAGTTGAGAGTTCCAAAGGTCTATCATGACGAATCTTCCCCGCAGAACTTTGTTGCAGGCCGCGGTAGGCGCAGCGGGACTGGCTGCTACGGGCTCTGCGGGCGATGGCGATACCCGCAATTCCATAATCGACGTGGGGGGCCTTCGTGTAGGCCACTTTACCGATTCCCGCCGTCCGACTGGGTGTACGGTTGTGATCTTCGACCGTAATACCGTGGCGGGTGTTGACGTTCGTGGATCGGCCCCTGGGTCGCGCGAGACCGATCTTTTGAACCCGATTGATACGGTTCAAACGGTAAATGCCATTCTGCTGGCTGGCGGCAGCGCCTACGGCTTGGATGCCGCCACAGGTGTTATGCGTTACCTGGAAGAAAACAAGCGCGGCTTGCGCGTCGGTTCCGTGATTGTCCCTATCGTTCCGGCCGCGATTTTGTTTGATCTGGAGGTAGGCGATTCCAGGATTCGGCCCGACGCACAAGCCGGCTTCCAAGCCTGCGAAGCGGCATCGAACGATCATCCGGCGGAAGGCTGCGTCGGTGCCGGTGCCGGCGCCACCGTGGGCAAACTTTTCGGCATGCGCGCGGCCATGAAGTCGGGCATCGGCAGCGCCAGCATCGGCATCGGTTCTACTGGTGTAATCGTCGGCGCTATTGTCGCTGTTAATGCGGTGGGAGACGTATTAAGCCGGGCGAGCGGCAAGATCATCGCGGGTGCGCGTCAAACCGAGGCCGATGGCTTTATGAACAGCATGCAGCAGATTCTGGATGGCGCTACCGTCACTGGGCGGCGTAGCGACGGTCGTCTGAGTGGCAACACCACCATCGGTATCGTGGCTACCAATGCGGCTTTAACCAAGACCGAAGCCACCAAACTGGCCCAGATGTCGCACGATGGATTAGCCCGCGTAATAAATCCGGTTCACACTGGCATGGACGGCGACACCATTTTTGCGGCTTCTAACGGTACCATTTCGCTGCACGTGGATGTCTCCACTTTGGGAGCCGTTGCTGCGGAGGCTGTTTCCAGGGCTATAGAGCGCGCTGTGCGATCTGCCACGGGCTTCCCCGGCCTGCCTGCCCATCGTGATCTGGCGTGGGCTCAATAGCCGCCGCTTCTCAAAAATGGAAAGCGCGAGTGTGAACCTCGTCGGCCTGAATCTGCACGGTCTCGTCATGCCAGCGAGAGCCGTCCCAAACGCTCACGCGGTGTTCGCCTGGCGTTAGACGCAAAGTGATTGGCGTTTGGCCATATGATTTGCCGTCCACGCTGACATTCGATCCGGGCGTGTCGCTCGAGACCAGCAGTACCCCCAGGCTGCGCGCCAACGGAATGATAATACTGGTTTCCTGCGGTACATGGAAAATCTTGCGCGAGATGCCGAACCCGCTCAGGGTTGCGGCCAATGTATGGCGCCCTGGTGGCAGCGTCACGGAGCAAGGTGTGCTGCACGTGGCGCTATTGTCCACCGTGATTGTGGCGCCCGGGGGGTCGGTTAACAAATCCACGGTTCCGCTCACGGCCGCGCGCGGTTTTACCGGCAGCGGGCTCTCTTGCGCTATTGCCCCCGAAGAGGAAGAGGGAATGTCGGTTACTTTTGCCGCCGGAGCGGTTTTAATGGCTGGCAGCGGTCCAGGACTCGCTCCGGTGGAGACCGAGCCCGCCACCGGCGTTAAGTCCAAGGGCGGCGCAGTTCGCTTGTCGGGATGCAAATCGTCGGGCGGGGGCGGCGAAGCAGGCTGATTCTTAGAGTCCAGCACCTGGGAAGGTACGCTTGAGCCGGAATTCATCCTGACGATAAAGACGATTGAGATGGCCAAAGCTCCCAAAACAGCCAAGACTAACAGCAGCCTATTCAGCCAAGGCCGCTGCTCCGGGTAAGCGCGTTCGCCGGAAGCCGTCTGCCCCTGCGGATTCAATATAAAGTTGACCCCGGAATTCACAGGCTCGCCCGGCAACAGCGCCCCTTCCGTAAGCGGTTCCCAATCGGGACAGTCTGCTAACGCGAACTCCAGCGAGCCGACAAAAGCGCTGCAGCTTCCAAACCGGTCTTCCGGCTTTTTTGCCATCGCGCGCTGTAAGACCTTACTTACGGTGGGCGTCAGGCGCGAGTTCAATTGATCTACAGGAGTCTCCTCCAGCCGGCAAATTTGATAAAACAGCGCAGGCAGACTTTCGCCGATAAAAGGCCTCTGCCCGCACATCACTTCATAGGTCAACACGGCGAGCGAAAACTGATCGGAAGCGCCGCTTACCGGCGTCCCTTGAATCTGCTCAGGAGACATGTAGTTCGGCGTCCCTATGATGCCGCCGTGCTGTGTTCCTTCCTGCGATAAGAGCTTGGCGACGCCGAAATCCGCGATCTTGGCCACCGGTTCCGCACCCGGCCGGATTTCGGAAATAATGATGTTGGCCGGTTTTACGTCCCGATGGATGATGCCTTTCCTATGGGCATAATCCAATGCTTCCGCCACTTGGCGAAGGACTCTCAGGAACTCATTCCGGTCGGGCAGATGACCCTGGGTGAATAGTTCGTCCAGCGATGCACCATCCACAAATTCCATGAAGATATGCGCCGAATCGCCGCTATCCAGCACGTCGTAGATGGTGATTATGTTGGGGTGCGAAAGAGTTCCCGCTGCCCGCGCTTCCCCAAGAATGCGGTCGCGGATGCGCTGCTGCTCGGACTCGTTGATCTGATCTAACGCAATCGTTTTAATTGCGATAGTGCGCCCAATGGTAGGATCGAGGGCCCGGTAAACTACGCCGCTTGAGCCGCGCCCTAGTTCTTTCAAGATCTGATAGCGGCCAATGTGCTCCACGTACCTCCAGTATATGGTTGCCTTGTTACGATGGTCATACCGCGATGATTCCAGAGGTTATACAGGAGGGGCTCACCTTCGACGATGTGCTTCTTCAACCCGCCTACAGCCAGATCACACCGGCTGAGGTGGACACGACAACCAGGCTGACTTCCAAAATTGAATTGAAGGTCCCGCTGCTCAGCTCCGCTATGGACACAGTCACCGAGTCCCACATGGCGATTGCTTTGGCGCAGCAGGGCGGCATTGGCGTAATCCATCGCAACATGACCATCGAGCGCCAGGCAGAAGAGGTGGATAGGGTCAAGCGAAGCGAAAGCGGGATGATTGTCGATCCTGTCACGATTGAGCCCGAGCGCAAAATATCGGAAGCTCTCGATCTGATGAGCCGCTACCGCATCTCCGGCGTGCCCGTGACCAAAGACGGAAAACTGGTGGGGATACTTACCAATCGCGATCTCCGCTTTGAGACTCGATTCGATCTGCCCATCTCCGACGTAATGACGAAAGAGAACCTCATCACGGTTCCGGTTGGGACCACGCTCGAGGAGGCGCGGCAGATTCTGCATAAGCACCGCGTCGAGAAGCTGCTGGTAGTAGATGATCACTTCGTTTTGAAGGGTTTGATCACAGTCAAAGACATTCAGAAGAAATTGAAGTATCCGAACGCGGCCAAAGATTCCCAAGGCCGCTTGCGTGTGGCGGCGGCAATAGGCTCCGGCGGCGATTTCCTCGAGCGCGCGCAGGAATTGGTCAGGATGAAGGTGGACGTCATCGCCATTGATTCCGCGCACGGCCATAGCCAGCGCGTGATGGATAGCGTCCGCGCCATTAAAAGTAAGTTGCCGGAGGTTGAACTGCTGGCCGGCAATGTCGCATCTTACGAAGGCGCACGCGATCTTATCCGCCTGGGCGCCGATGGCGTTAAAGTCGGCATCGGTCCTGGCTCCATCTGCACGACGCGCGTGGTAAGCGGCGCGGGAGTTCCGCAAATCACCGCCATTGCCGAATGCTCGAAAGCTACGCGCGAGGGCAAGGTACCGTTGATCTCAGACGGTGGCGTCAAGTACTCCGGCGACGTCACGAAAGCAATTGCTGCAGGCGCCGATTCCGTCATGATAGGAAGCCTGCTGGCCGGCACCGATGAAAGCCCCGGCGAAACCATTCTCTATCAGGGCCGCACCTTCAAGACCTACCGCGGCATGGGTTCCATGGGCGCCATGTCGCAGGGAAGCAGTGAACGCTACGCTCAGTCTGCAAACGGCAAACTGGTGCCAGAAGGTATCGAGGGCCGCGTGCCCTACAAAGGACCTCTTTCCGAGATGGCTTATCAACTGATCGGCGGCTTGCGCGCCGGCATGGGCTATTGCGGCTGCGCCACCATTGCCGAACTGCAGGCTAAAGCGAAGTTTCTCCGCGTCACCGTAGCCGGCCTGCGTGAGAGTCACGTGCACGATGTGATTATCACGAAGGAAGCTCCGAACTACCGCATCGAATAAAAAGGGCCGGACAGGAAGTTATCCCGTCCGGCCCAAAAGCTCCTTATAAGGGAGGAGAACTAACTGGCTAATGCCAGCGGTTTCACCTGGAGCCCTGGTATAACGAGGCTCAACACTTCTTCCACACGGCTGACAAAGTGGAACTGCATTTCCTGCCTGACATGATCGGGCAGATCGCGCAGATCCTTCTTGTTGCCCTGGGGCAAAATCAGGCGGTGTATGCCCGCTCGTCGAGCCGCCAGCACTTTTTCCTTCAGTCCGCCGATGGGCAGAACCAAGCCCGCCAGCGTTACTTCACCCGTCATCGCGGTATCGCTTCTCGCCGGCAGTCCGGTATAGAGCGATGCGAGCGCGGTGGTCATGGTGATACCAGCCGAGGGACCGTCCTTAGGAATAGCGCCCGCCGGAACGTGCACGTGGACGCCATTCTCCTTGATAACCTCAGGATCCACACCCAGATCAGCCGCATGCGACCAGACATAACTCTGTGCCGTCTTCACTGATTCCTGCATAACCTCACCCAACTGACCGGTAAGCGTCAAGCCTTTGCCGCTGGGCAACAGCGTGCTCTCGACATAAAGAACATCGCCGCCTGCTTCCGTCCACGCTAGGCCAGTGACCACGCCCGCCGGGACCGTCTTGCGCATCTCCTCCGGCGAGAAAATCTCCGCACCCAGCAAATCACCCAAGGAATCGGATGTGATGACAGCTCTTTCTGTAGAGCCCTCGGCCAACAGCAGCGTCACTTTTCGTGTAATGCGGGAAATAGCCCGTTCCAAACGGCGCAGACCCGCTTCCCGCGTGTAGCCTCGAATGATTGCCTGCAGCCCTTCGTCGGTGAACTCAATCTGTTCCTCGGTAAGCGCCGTCGCCTTCAACTGCTTCGGTATCAGATACCGGCGCGCGATAGACTGCTTCTCTTCTTCGCTGTAGCCCGAGAGCCGCAGGATCTCCATACGGTCCAACAGCGGCTGAGGAATGGTATCCAGCGAGTTCGCCGTGGTTATAAAAAGAACGCGTGACAGGTCGAACGCCATATCGAGATAGTTGTCGCGGAACGTTTTATTCTGCTCCGGATCAAGCACCTCGAGCAGAGCGGCAGCCGGGTCTCCGCGGAAGTCGCGGCCCATCTTGTCGATTTCGTCCAGCAAGATCACCGGGTTCGATGCATTGGCACGCCGCATAGCTTGCAGCAGGCGTCCCGCCATGGCGCCGATATAGGTTCTGCGATGACCGCGCAGTTCAGCCTCGTCGTGCATGCCGCCCAGACTGAACCGCTCGAACTTTCGTCCCAACGCCCTTGCGACGGATTGTCCCAGCGATGTTTTTCCGACTCCCGGTGCACCCACCAGGCAAAGGATCGGAGCCTTGGCGTCGGGATTGCGCTTCAACACGCTCAGGTGTTCAAGGATGCGCTCCTTGATCTCCTTTAAGCCGAAGTGATCTTCATCCAGCACCATGCGAGCGTTCGAAATGTCCAGCTTGTCTTCGGTGTATTTATTCCAGGGAAGATCCAGCGCGAATTCAAGATACGTCCGCGTTACCTGGTAGTCAGGCGCGCCGGCCGGTAAACGCTCCAGCCGGCCAAGCTCCCGTTCAATCTCTTTCTTGGATTCTTCCGGAAGGTCAGTCTTGGCAAAGCGCTCGCGCAGCAGTTCAATCTCGGCTTTGTCGGAATCCTTGTCGCCTAATTCCTGTTGGATGGCACGCAATTGTTGACGCAGCAAATATTCCCGCTGCTCTTTGCTCATCTCGTCGCGTGCTGAGGAGGCAATCTTCTGGCGCAATTCCAGCACCTGCAACTCATGCGACAGGAAAGAGTGAATCAGGCGCAACGCGTCCACTCGAGTTTCGGCTTCCAGCAGGCGTTGCTCTTTCGCCACATCCAGACTGAAGATGCTGGCCAGCAAGTAGGCGGTCTTCAGCGGGTCGTCGCTGGCTTCCAGCAGCCGCGTAATTTCGTTAGAAGTGTGCGGTTGAGCCAAGGCTATGGCGCGTTCCGCGATTTCCATTAGTGCGCCGTTCAACGCCTCAAGTTCTGACCCGCCGTCGGTGGGCAGCGGAAGCGTGCGGTACTTAACCGATAGATACGGTTCGTCAGTCTCCGCCTTCATCACGACCACGCGTTCGACGCCGAGTACCAGGATTTCCATCATCCCCTCGCTGGGACGTGACGACCGGCGAATTACCGCCTTGGTGCCAATCGTGTAGAGATCGCTGGGTTTGGGCGCTTCCACCTGCGCGTTATGCTGCGCAACCAGGATAATTTCTTTGTCTTCGGTGTTCAGCGCCGCTTCCACTGCACGCAGGGAAGAATCGCGCCCGACCGACAGCGGCAGCAACAATCCCGGGAAGAGGATGGTGTTCTTCAAAGGAAGTGCTGGCAGAATAGGAAACTCGTTTTTGTTCATTTCGCTTCTCTTAGTCCTTCGATGCAACTGCACATGCCGAAGCTGCGATTAGTTGCGTCCGATATACTCACATTCCAATAACGATAAAAAAACCGGGGCTTTGGGAAGCCCCGGTGATTTAGATCAGTAGCTTCTAACTAACCTGCTTACTTAGGCTGAACAACGATGAAGCCGCTGCGGCCACCGTTGTTTACGGTCAGTAGGACAGCTTTGTCTTTGGCTTCATTCATCAAGCGCCTGAAATCGGCGACAGTCGCAACCTGGTGACGGTCAACCGCCGTGATCACCGTGCCGCGTCCAACCGCATCTGCTGCCGGGCTGTCAGCATCAACTGCTGTCACAACCACACCGTGCGTGCCCGAAGGAACACCCACCTGCTGCGCCACTTCCGGCGTCAGCGCCTCAACATTCATGCCGCGCACAGGAGTTGCCACGTCGGCCGAATTGTCATCACCGGGCGTATTGTCTTTGTCGCCCTTATCGCCGCTCTTGTCCCAATCAACACCACTCGGGCGTTGACCTAAGGTTACTTTCACCGTCATGGGCTTGCCGTCTCTAACAACATCGAGAGTGACGACGCTACCCGGCTGGTGTGATACCACGTTCAGTGTAAGGTCGTTGTTTCCTTCCACCTTCGTGCCATCGATGGCTGTGATGACGTCACCAGCTTTTAATCCAGCATTGGCGCCAGGAGCACCGGGAGTAACTTCGCTAACCAGGGCGCCTTTGGCTTCTTTCAAACCAAACTGAGGAGCCAGTTCCGGGGTGATGGATTGCAGTGAGACACCCATGTAGCCGCGCGAAACCTTGCCCGTCTTCATGATCTGGTCCATCACCTGCTTTGCCATGTTCGAAGGAACCGCAAAGCCAATACCAACGTTGCCACCTTCGCCACCGAAGCTGTTGCCGCCGGTCAGGATCATCGTATTCATACCGATGAGTTCGCCACGAGCGTTGATGAGCGCACCGCCCGAGTTACCCGGATTAATGGAGGCATCGGTCTGAATGAAGTTCTGAATGTAGGTGTTTGCTTCCAAGGAACGGCCCTTGGCACTGACAATGCCCATGGTGACAGTGTGATCTTGGCCAAAGGGATTACCAATTGCGAAGCACAGATCGCCCACGCGGGCAGCATCTGAGTTAGCGAATTCAAGTATCGGCAGATGGCTGGCGTCGATCTTAACCACGGCCACATCAGTCTGCGGGTCGGCGCCCACCAGTTTGGCAGTGTATTCACGACCGTCTGAGAGGGTCACCGTAAGTTTGCTGGCCTTATCCACCACGTGATTGTTAGTTAAGATGTAGCCGGAGTCTGTGACCAAAACGCCCGATCCTAAGCCTTGTTCACGCTGATCGTGCTGTTTGGGCTGCTGGCCGCCAAAAAACTGCCGGAAGAAGGGGTCGTTGGCGAACGGATTGTTGCCGCCGCCCTGCCCTCCGCCTTCTGAAGCCTTGATGACTCGCGTCATGCTGATTTTCACTACGGCCGGCGAAGCCTTCTCAATGATGTCGGCGAATGAGTTTGAAAGCTGATTCACCGTCCTTTGGCTGCTTACCGTATCCGCGTGCGCCACCATGGCCACCGGACTGGTTCGCGATGCCACCGCGAACGCTGCAATAAGCCCGCCTCCAACCGATGCCGCTACTAGCGTTAAGATTGCTGTTGTGCGGCGAAACTGGACCACGTTTGACATTTTCTAAAATCCTTTCTTGCGCGGCCCGAATAGCTCCGTCCGCTTTTCCCTTCGTTTGACGCGCTAAATCAACTTTCGATTTACACGATCTCGCATCTTCTGCTTTCAACCGGCCTTAAAGGCTAATGCATCACCGTTTCGGCCGGCCTGCTCTCGCCCTGCTTCTTTACCTGAAACTCAAGTCTGTCGCCAGT
>PLRJ01000250.1 GCA_003163855.1 Bryobacterales bacterium
GTGAGGCGCGTGGATTGAAACACTGCGGTTATTTCGCCAGATGCTATCAGCTGGGTCGCGCCTCACCTGAGGCGCGTGGATTGAAACCTTACAGTATTAGAACGGAAGTTATAGAGGCCGCGTCGCGCACCGTGTGAGGCGCGTGGATCGAAACTTTTGTCGGGGCAGTCTTGCTACAAGCGGTTGATCAAGCTAGCCACGTATCCGGCGCCAAAACCGTTATCGATATTCACCACCGTTACGTTGCTGGAACAGCTGTTCAACATACCCAGCAGCGCCGCCAACCCATGAAAACTGGCTCCGTAGCCGATGCTGGTGGGCACGGCAATCACGGGACATCCAACCAACCCGCCCACCACACTTGGGAGCGCGCCTTCCATACCGGCACACACAATGGCGACCCGGGCTTGGGACAACTTCTCGCGCTGGCCCAGCAGCCGGTGAATTCCTGCCACTCCCACATCGGCAATCTGCTCCACTTCATTGCCCATCACTTCCGCCGTCAGCCGGGCTTCTTCCAAAACAGGCAAATCGCTGGTTCCCGCGCAAACGGCGGCGATTTTTCCTTTGCCGTGCATGGTTTTGTCACGCCAGACGCGAACGACCGCCGAGGCCGGAAAGTATTCCGTCTCCTTCGCCAGCGCGCGCACCTTATCGGCCATCGCTTCGGTGGCGCGCGTCAGGAGCAGATTATCCGATCGGGCGAGCAAGGCAGCGGCGATTCCCGCCACCTGGTCCGGATGTTTGCCCTGGCCGAAGATCACCTCCGGCATGCCGTGCCGTATTGCCCGGTGATGGTCCACTTTGGCAAATCCAAGGTCTTCAAAGGGTAACTGGCGCAGCTTTTCGAGCGCGGAATCTACTGGCGTCGCGCCGTCGCGCACTTGTTCTAAGAGAGTTTCAAGCTGCTGAAGGTTCATAACTTATTGCGTATGTGCGAATTTGCGCCGCAGGCCCGGCTGTTCGCATCCCTTAAAATAGTAACGTCCGTCCTCCTATGAACCGATTCTGGCAACGACTGCGCCTTACGCTCGACATGATCAAGTTCGAGCATTCGGTGTTTGCGTTGCCCTTTGCTCTTACCGGGGCGCTGCTTGCCTGGCGTGATGCGGACTTTACCATTCCCCATTTAGGGTGGCGTTTCCTTTGGATTGTGGTCGCCATGGTTTCGGCCCGTTCGGCCGCCATGGCCTTTAACCGCTTGTTAGACGCGGAAATCGACGGACGTAACAAGCGAACTGCCACCCGCCACCTTCCGGCTGGTCTTCTGTCCACAGGCTTCGCTTGGGGCTTTACCTTTCTCACGTCGGTTTGTTTCGTTTTCGCCGCCAGAGAGCTCGGTCTGATCTGCTTTTGGCTCGCCGCACCCACTTTGGCCGTTCTTTTTTTCTACTCTTTTGCCAAGCGCTTCACGATGTTCTCGCACCTCATCCTGGGCTTTTGTCTTGGCATTGCGCCCGCGGCCGCCTGGATTGCTATGCGCGGATCCTTAGATGCACGCATCCTCTGGTTAACGGCTGCCGTTATGTTCTGGACCGGCGGCTTCGACATTATCTACGCCTGCCAGGACTTCGATTTCGACACGGCCGAAGGCCTGTTCAGCATCCCGCGCTATCTGGGCATCCCGCGCGCGCTGCTGGTTTCCCGGCTCCTGCATCTGTGCATGATTCTCAGCCTCTGCGCGCTGGTTTATGCCTTTCACCTTGGGCCGCTAAGCTGGGCCGGCGTTCTGGCGGTTGTCGCCCTTCTTGTCTATGAACACGGCCTGGTGAAGCCGGACGACCTTTCCCGCGTGAATGCGGCCTTCTTCACCGTCAACGGCTACGTTAGCGTTCTGTTCTTCGCCTTCTGGGCCGCCGATATTCTGCTTCACCGCCGCCTTCTCTAACCTGATGACTACCGCACCCACTTCCCTCTCCACCACTCCAACGATTGACGATGCGCGCCTGCAACCAATACTTGAGAAAGTGCAGGCGGGTGTCCGGCTGTCTTTTCAAGATGGCGTCACCCTTTATCGCAGCCCCGATATTCTGTCGCTCGGCTACATGGCCAATCTTGTTCGCGAACGCAAGCACGGCGACGTTACGTATTTCAACGTCAATCGCCACATCAATCCCACTGACGTTTGCGTCGCCAACTGCCGCTTGTGCGCGTTTGGCAAGCGTGCGAAAGATCCTAACTCCTACACGATGTCGATGGAACAAGTGTGGGAGATCGCGGGCAAAGGCTACGCCGAGGCCGTTACTGAATTTCACATTGTCGGCGGGCTGCATCCTGAGCTTTCGCTCGACTGGTTCTGTGAAATGATCGCCGGCCTGAAGCTGCGCTATCCCGACGTTCACCTTAAAGCTTTCACCATGGTGGAAGTTGCTTACTTAGCCAAGCGTGCGAAGTTATCGCTCCGTGAAGCGCTTGTGAAATTGAAAGATGCCGGTGTCGATTCCCTGCCCGGCGGCGGCGCCGAAGTATTTTCCGAGCGTGTTCGACGCATCATCTGCGATCACAAAATTGATGGGAGCGAGTGGCTTGAAACGGCTCGCATCGCGCATGAGATCGGTCTGAAAAGCAACTGCACCATGCTGTATGGGCATTTGGAAACCGAAGAAGACCGGGTAGATCACCTAGTGAAGCTACGCGAACTGCAAGACGAGACCAATGGCTTCGTCACATTTATCCCGCTTGCCTTTCATCCGGATAACACGGCGCTTTCGCACCTGCCTCGGACCAGCGGTTTCGACGATTTGAAACAAATTGCCGTTTCGCGCCTGATGCTCGACAATATTCCGCACATCAAGGCCTACTGGATTATGATGACGCCCAGCGTGGCGCAGATCGCGCAACGGTTCGGCGCAAATGATATTGACGGCACCGTTGTGGAGGAGAAGATCTACCATGACGCTGGTGCCACTACCAGCCAGCATCTTCGACGTCAGGATTTATTAAGGCTTATTAAGATCGCCGGGCGGAAACCAGTTGAGCGCGACACAGCGTACCGGCCCGTCACTCGGACTGAGTCCGCTTTTACCGTGCTGGTATAAGTTCTACTTAGCGGGAGCGTTGCAGCTTCGCAGCGCGCTCAATAAACGGTCGAACACGTTGTAACGCATGATGTTCTTGCCGGCCCTTGCGTCGGCGTCTCCGGCCATGGCATCGCGCAGGAACGATTCCGGAATATAAGACGCGCCTTCCAGGCCCATGCCCGCAAGCCATTGTTTGCCACGTTCATCCACGTGCTTGACTTCCCGCAGATCGAGAATCAGCTTGCGATCGCGTAAAGTGTTCCGAGCTGTCAGCCAGCAGGAGTTTAATTCCGAAACCTGATGATCCGTGAAGTTGCCAGATAATTGCAGCCGATACCCCTCTGCGGTATCGTGAATGTAATACTTAAAGTCGCTGGTGGAGAAGAAAGCAACAGGCTCCTTACTGGTAAGTACTACAGTTTCACGATCTTGCGACTTTTCTTGCACGGCATTAGTCATAAGGCTTTGATTCCACGGAACGATCTACAGTTACAGCTTTCTCTTTGTTGATTAGGAGCTTTCAGCCTTATCGACAAAACCGAGGACGATTCTAGTTCACATTGGTTTACAAAACAAACATTTTACGTTGCAGTAACTGGTTTTTTTACGCGACGTCTTCTCATAGACCCGTTTATTGCCGCTTGATCTTTGTTTTAAATTAAAGTCTCGTCAAACATCTTCAAAACATAATGCCTTCTTACATGTATCTTTGCCCCACGCGCCTGCTTACGTTGTCGCTGTTTTCACTGCTGCTATTTGTGCAGGCGCCGGCCATGCATGCTCAAGATGCTGATGCCATCGTCAGCGAAGCGGGTGCGGATCCGCAAAGCGCTCCTGCTTCCGAATCCAAGTCCGCTGCTCAAGAGGCCACATCCACCACCGATCCCAAGCCGGCAACTCCTGCCGCCGTTCCGGATCCCTCCCTTCCCGTTGAGGATAAACGGATTATGGGCGTCCTGCCTAACTACCGGACGGCCGAGATGGCGACCGTCTATACGCCCATTACCGCCGGTTACAAAATGAAGATCGCTTTGAAGGATTCCTTTGACTATCCACTGTTTTTCATCGGAGCTGGTTATGCCCTGGTGTATCAGGCAGAAGACAATCATTCGGAGTTCGGGCAAGGCACCAAGGGCTACTTTCACCGTCTTGGAACTTCTTATGCGGATCAAGTTATAGGCAACATGTTCACGGAAGGGTTTTTTCCGATACTTTTTCATGAAGATCCCCGCTACTTCCGTATGAATGAGGGCAAAGTCTCCAAACGCGTCTTGTACTCTCTTAGCCGCATCTTTGTCACAAAGACGGACAAGGGGAACACCTCGTTTAACTTTGCCGAGGTTCTGGGTAACGGGGCAGCCTCCGCCATCGGGCTGAGCTACTACCCGGACAGCCGCAATTTCGGGGACTACATGGAAAACTGGGGCATTCAGTTATTTACGGACGCTACGTCGCAAGTGCTGAAGGAATTCTGGCCTGATATGAAGCGTGCGTGGATGAAAAAACACCCTAAGCACGACAGCAGCGCCAGCGCTCCTGTTTCCTCCGTCAACTAAGCCGCCGGGTCAGCTGTTACGAAGCTAAGCTGCGGCTTCGCCTGCTCGTTCGTTTTTCTTCGTCAGGAAGGTAGTATCGAACTCGCCAGCCACAAAATGCGGGTCGTTCAAAATCTCTTCGTGCAAGGGAATGGTGGTGTGAATACCCTCCACGACAAACATGCTAAGAGCCCGCTTCAAACGGGCAATCGCTTCCTGCCTGTCTTTGCCGTGAGCAATCAGCTTCGCCACGAGGGAATCGTAATAGGGTGGAATAACGCCATCGGTATAGGCCGCCGTGTCCACCCGAATTCCGATGCCTCCTGGCAGATTCAAACCGGTGATCCGTCCCGGCGATGGCGCGAACGTCTTGGGATGCTCAGCGTTAATGCGGCACTCAATCGCATGGCCGGTGAACTTCACTTCGCCTTCAATAATGCCGCTGAGCGGTTCGCCCGCCGCGATGCGGATCTGTGCCTTCACGAGGTCGAGTCCGGTTACCAGTTCGGTTACCGGATGCTCCACTTGAATGCGCGCATTTACCTCGATGAAATAAAGGTTCTTCCGCTCGTCCATCAGGAACTCAACTGTTCCCGCGTTGGTATAGCCGATCTCTTTCATCGCTACGCGCAAGCTATCTGAAATACGCTTGCGCATCTCCGGCGTAAGCGACGGCGACGGCGATTCTTCCAGAAGCTTCTGATGGCGCCGTTGAATGGAGCACTCGCGCTCACCCAGAACTTCTACGTTGCCGTGTTCGTCGCCCAGAATCTGAAATTCGATGTGGCGCGGCGCTTCCACCAGCTTCTCCATGTAGACGTCGCCGCAGGAAAACGCCGCCGCCGCTTCCGCTTGCGCCTGCGCCAGCATGCCCGCCAGTTCGCTCTCAACGCGAACAATGCGCATGCCGCGACCGCCGCCGCCCGCCGCGGCTTTCAGCATCACCGGGAAGCCAATTTCACGAGCTAATGAGAAGGCTTCTTCCACGCTTGCCAGCACACCAAGCGAACCCGGCAGGATGGGCACACCGGCGCTCTTCATAATCGCTCGAGCGCGCTGCTTGAGTCCCATCTCGCGAATCACGTCCGGTTTGGGACCAATGAACTTCAGCCCGGATAACTCACAGACTTCGGCAAACTCCGCATTTTCGCTCAGAAAACCATAACCGGGATGAATCGCATCGGCATTAGTAATCTCCGCCGCGCTGATGATCTTGGTGATATCCAGATAGCTAAGGGAACTTTTCGCCGGCCCGATGCACACCGCTTCATCCGCAAAACGCACATGCAGGCTGTGGCGGTCGGCTTCCGAGTAAACCGCGACTGTCCTGATGCCCATATCCTTGCACGCGCAGATGATGCGAAGCGCTATTTCGCCCCGGTTCGCTATTAGAATTTTTCTGAACATTATTACTCTTATGCTTTTTTAAGAAACACGCGCAAAACGGTCACGGTGTAAAGCGTCCCGCGCCTAGAGAGGACGAATTGTGAACAGTAATTCACCATACTCTACGGGGCGTCCGCTTTCAATGTGCTTTGCTACTATTTCCCCAGCTTGTTCGGCTTCAATNNCTTCATGGATTCGATAATGCATAGTACTTGCTTTGCTTGAACACGATCGCCAACCTTGACAAAGGCAGCAGCGCCTGGCGAGGGAGCATCGTAATAAGTCCCGACGATGGGTGATTTCACGAGTTCATGCCGCTCGTCCTCTTTCACCGGCGCAATCTGCGGCACGGTTGCATCTCCGCGACCGGCTCCAATGGGTACCGCCGGTACTGCAATGGGCGTTGGTACGCTGACAACCTGAGGCTGCATCACAACTTCGCTGGAAACCGGGGCTGAACGCCGAATCCGGACGCGGCTGTCGCCACGCTGTACTTCCAACTCCGCAATTCCCGTCTCATCCACTACCCGGATCAGTTCTTTGATCTCATCAATCGTCATTGTTCACTTATTCGGCTCCGGCTCATCATGGCCTTTACAGAACCACGAATTCCTTACCGCTCGGAGTCAATATCTCGCATCCCTTGTCTGTTACTACAACCGTATCTTCTATGCGCACGCCGCCCACACCTTCTTCGTAGACGCCAGGTTCAATTGTGATGGTCATCCCGGTCAGCAGCCTGGTTTTCTCCTTGCGTCCCAAGCGCGGACGCTCGTGAATTTCAAGACCAAGGCCGTGGCCCGTTGAATGGATAAACTGCTTTTCCATCCCATAGCCCTGCAGCACATTTCTCGCGGCGCGATCTACTGCGGCGGCCGTAACACCCGGGCGAACCGCGTCGATTGCTGCCAGTTGACTTTCCAGGACCGCCCGGTACATTCGCCGGAGTTTCGCATCCACTTTCCCGACCGCATGCGTCCTGGTCATGTCGCTGGCGTAGCCACCTACGCTCGCGCCCATATCAATTAATAGTAGTTCATTGGCTGCTATAGGAAGTTCCATCGGGTGTGCGTGGGGTAGGGCGGTCCTTGGCCCGGAAGCCACAATCGTGTCGAACGCCGTGCCGTCGGCGCCCAGCATCCTCATCCGGTAATCGATTTCAGCGGCCAGATCTACCTCGGTCATCTCCGGCGTGAAATTCTTGAGCGCCTGCTCCAGCGCCGCTGAGTTCAACTGAACCGACGCCCGTATGGTGGCAATTTCATCCACGGACTTCACCACGCGCAGCATCTCCACCAACCCCAGCAGCGGCTTGAGGCGCACTCCCCTGGCAAGCTCCTTTAGCTGTTGAAACTCCTCATAGCTGATGCGGTTGCGCTCGAAACCAAGTGCCGTCACCTTCAGCCGCTTTAACCATTTTGAAACTTCGCCCAGCAATGGACCTTTGGCGATCTTCACTTCACAGTCTGATTCGAGCGAAGCCTGCGTCTGATAGCGCGGATCGGTAAATAGAATGGCCCGCTCCGGCGTTATCAGAACCGCGCCGTTGCTGCCGGTAAAGCCGCTCAAATAGCGCACATTAGGCAGTGCGGTAGTAAGAAATGCTCGTGTTTTTGCTTCGTTTACGTGCGGCAGCAGGTGATGACGCCGCGTGGCCAGGCCGGTATGGTTTTGCAATGTCAGACTCACGGTTTCAGCAGCAGTTTGCCGGTTGTCCGCCGTGCTTCCAGATCGCGGTGCGCCTCAGCTGCCTGTTCCAGCTTATATATCTGGTGAATGCGAATTTGCAATTTGCCTTCCGCTATCCACTGGAACAGGCTGTGAGCGCGCCACTGCATCTCGCGGGGATCGCTGATGTAATGTCCCAAGCTCGGCCTTGTCAGGAACAACGATCCCTTCTGGTTCAGAATCTGCGGGTCGATTTCACCCACTGGCCCGCTCGATTGCCCGAAGAGCGCCATCATGCCGCGCGGCTTCAAACAGTCGAGACTCTTGTAGAACGTGGTTTTTCCCACCNNACAAAATCCTGCTCGGTGTAGAGAATCGCCTGATCGGCGCCATGCTCTTTCACCAGGCCGGCTTTGGCCTGGGTGGAAACCGTTCCAATTACTGTAGCGCCCAGAATCTTGGCAATCTGAACGAGTAGAAGGCCTACGCCGCCGGCCGCCGCGTGTACCAGGCAGGTCTCGCCCGCTTGCAGGGCATAGGTGGAATGCGCCAAATAATGCGCGGTCATGCCCTGCAGCAT
>PLRJ01000183.1 GCA_003163855.1 Bryobacterales bacterium
ATCATCTCGCGGGACGGCAACATGTTGAAGTTGCGGGCCGACGATGACTCGATTGGCACCATAGACTTAACGGAAATAACCAAGATACAGCTTAAGAGCGGCGTTATCTTCAAGCACTCGACCAAGATGAACGTGGATTCGCTTGTGCCGGGCTTGCATGTGGAGGCCGAAGGCAAGGGGAACGACAAAGGCGAGCTGGTAGCGGCCAAAGTGACGTTCGATCCCAATTCGATGCGCGCGTCGAAGCAGATTGATACACGCGTATCGCCGTTGGAAGCGCGTACCGGCACGCTTGAGGGTAGAACCGGCACATTGGAAGGGCGCGCGACCCAGCTGGAAGGCCGCGCTGGCCAGATTGAAGGCAAGCAGAGCCAGTTGGAAGATGCTCAGCATCAACTGGGCAATCAGGTTGGCCAGGTGAAGGGCGAAGCCGACAAGGCAAATGCGGGCGTGGGCGACGTGAACCGGCGCGTGGGCGACATTGACAACTACGTGGTTAAAGATTCGGCTACCGTCTACTTTAAGTTGAATAGCTCTGTGCTTAGCGACGAAGGCAAGAAGGATTTGGACGACCTTGCCAGGAAGGCGACTGCGGAAAAGGGCTACATGGTGGAGATTGAAGGGTTTGCCGACGCCACGGGCGCTGCTGCGAAGAACCAGGTTCTGAGTGAGGCGCGCGCGAATTCGGTGATTCGCTATCTGGAGCAGGAAGCCAACATTCCGGTGCGGCGTATTCTGGCTCCAGCCGGTATGGGCACCACTCATGAAGTTGCCGACAACAAGACTTCGGCCGGCAGAAAAATGAACCGGCGCGTGGAAGTTAAGGTGTTGGTGAGCCAAGGTCTAGTGGGTGGGACGGGCAACATGCCAGCGGACGCTTCGACCAAATCACCGAGTGATACAACGGCGCATTAGCAGCTTGCTGTTTTGAAAATCAGGGAGGGACACAATAGAGTGTGCTCCCTCCCCAAGACAGTAGATGACGGTAGCTGAGTTCACGCCTATCGTCTTTGTGTCCGCATTGTTGGCTGGTTTCCTGGGATCGTTAACGGGTCTAGGTGGCGGCGTTATCGTCACGCCAGTGCTGACCCTGTTCCTGGGCGTCGATATTCGTTATGCCATCGGCGCAAGCCTGGTTTCCGTTATTGCGACATCGTCCGGTGCCGCGGCTGCCTATGTACGCGATGGATTTTCGAACATCCGCATTGGAATGTTTCTGGAGATTGCCACGACTTTAGGCGCAGTGTTTGGAGCGTTCCTAGGAACTCACATCGCCACCAAGCAGCTCGCGATTATCTTCGGCATCATCCTGCTGCAGTCGGCGTGGTCAACGGCCAGTGGGCATGGCGGCGACCATAAAGCAGATCGATCGGACCCGCTTGCCGATCGGCTGAAGCTGAACGGCGAATTCAAGAATGGCGAGCAGATGGAATCGTATCGAGTTCAGCGTGTGAAGTCTGGCTTTGCGCTGATGTTTGGCGCCGGGACGATCTCTGGACTGTTAGGCATCGGCTCGGGCTCGCTGAAAGTCATCGCCATGGATCGGGCGATGCAGCTTCCGTTCAAAGTTTCGGCGGCCACCAGCAATTTTATGATCGGCGTAACGGCCGCAGCGAGCGCCAGCCTTTATTTAAGCCGGGGCTATGTCAATCCGGCGATCGCTATGCCGGTGATGCTTGGTGTTTTATTCGGCTCGCTGGCAGGCGCCACCTTCCTGCCGAAACTGCCGGTGAAACTGTTGCGGCGAGTCTTTGCGGTTGTGGTTGGCGTAATTGCCATCCAGATGATCGTCAATGGCTTTCTGGGTCGCCTATGAAGACTCCGAAAGTGACTGACATCACGATTGAGCACATGGTGGCGGCGCTGCTGCGCGCGGGTGTGATTGTATCGGGCAGCGTAGTAGCGGCGGGCGGGATTTACTTTTTGGTTCGTCATGGCGGCGAGGCGACGGATTATCACGTCTTCAAAGTGCAGAATGCCGATGTTCGGCTGGTGCCTGCGATTGTGCACGGGGCGTTGGGGGGGAAAGCGTCGTCCCTCATTCAGACGGGAATTTTGCTGCTGATTGCGACGCCGATTGCACGTGTGGCGGTGTCGCTGGTTGGCTTTGCGCTGGAACGGGACCGGAAGTATGTGGTTATAACGCTAATTGTGCTGACGGTTCTGCTTTACAGCCTGATCAGTGGGGCGGCGGGTTATTGACGTTAGCGGAGTTGCGCTTCGAGGATTTCGAAGCGGCGTTTCAGGTCTTCGAAATCGGCACGCAACTGCTGAATTTCCGCCTCCAGCTGGCCGATGCGGCCCGTTGCCGGCGCGGGGCTACCGAGGTCTGCGAATGACTCCAGCGGTTCTCCGCAGAGCAGATGGGCGTAACGAGCCTCCTTCTGTCCAGGCTGGCGCGGAAGTTTTTTCACCAAGGCTCCCGCAGGCAGCTCAGCGAGTTTTTCCAAGACTGATTCGGCTTCGGCGAGATCGGCAAAAGAATGCAGCCTTTCACAACGATCTTTTATTTCGCCTAGCGTTTGCGGACCTCGCAGCAGAAGTACGCAAATGACGGCTGACTCGCGCCGGCCCAGGTTCAAGGTTTCGGCGATGCGCTGCTCATATTTGTTGACGCGGCCGTTGCCGGTTACCGTCAGCGAATAGCGCTTCTCGCGCAGCCGCTCGACGGCGCTAAGAACATCGTGGTCGTCGTAATCAACCACCGGATCGCGGTTTGATTTCTGGTTGCACGCATTGACGAGCGCATTTAAAGACAGCGGGTAGTATTCAGGGGTGGTGGCTTGCTTTTCCATCAGCGCGCCGAGCACGCGTGCCTCCACCGGATCCAAAAGCTGCATATAGCCAGTCTGTCAGAGCGTGCGCAGATGAAAACCGCCATCGACGTGCAGGGTTTGCCCGGTTGAGTAGTCCATGGCGCCGTCGGCAATGGCTCGAACGACGCGCGCGACGTCTGAGGGTTCGCCCATGCGGCGCTGGGGAAGCAGGCCGTCGGCGATGCGCTGATCATAAGCGGCGGCAACGGAGGCGATCATATCGGTGCGGATGATGCCTGGTTGAATTTCGAACACCTGTATGTTGTGCGGCGCCAGGCGTGCGGCGAACAGTTGCGCAGCCATACTCAAGGCGGCTTTCGTCATGCAGTAATCGCCTCGGTTGACGCTGGCGGTGAAGGCGGAAATGGAACTGATGAAGACGATGCGGCCACTGCCCTGCCCTAACATTCTCCTCGCCATTTGCTGCGTCAGGAAGTAGGGGCCGCGCAGATTGGTCGCGATGAGTTCGTCGAAGCTTTCCGGGGTGGCTTCGAGAATATCGCGGCGTTCGCGCGGGGCCATGCCGGCGTTGTTCACCAGCAGATCGATGGAGGGGAAGCGCGCCTCTAGTTCGGTAGCGAGTTGTTGACAGGATTGCAGATCGGCCAACTGGCAGGGAAGAATAACCGCACCAGTGGCCGACGCGACTTCTTCGGCTGCGGCACGGTTCGCATTGTACGTGGCGACTACGGTGTGGGTGCGGGCAAGCTCCTGGACGATGGCGCGGCCGATGCCCCGGCTGCCGCCGGTGACAACCGCGATAGGCTTGGGCATGAAGTTAGCGGTGGCCTGCGGATGTGGCGCGCGCGTCGGGATCAGTTGCGAATTTCTCCGCCAAATCAGGGCGAAGCAGGCTGAGAATTTTAATAGCTACGCGCTTGCCCTGGCGGTAGGCGTCTGCATACAGCGCGTCACGTTCTTCGCGCGCGTAGGTGTAGCCGACTCCATAAAATTTATCCAGCGAGAGGCCTAAGACCTTCGTACCCGCGTAGGCGATGGCTGCCTTGCCCAGCAACCCTCCGCCGAACGGGATTTTGCCCACAACCTGGCGGGCCAGGGCACGCCAGCCAAAGGCGCTGCCGACGACGGCGGCAATTTCGCTCTTCTGTTCCATATAGCCGACCTCGCGGTCGCTGGCGGCGGCTATCACGAACGCCATGCGGATCTGGTTCATGGTCAGGAAAGCGGTGTCGGAGGCGAATTCAGCCACGGCCCAGGGCAATTCGATGACGCTGGGAATGATATCGGGCAGCGCTGTGGCCAAGGAGAACAGGGTGTTCTCGCGGGCGGTGGTGGCAATCGTTTTTTCGATAAAAGGATCGCGAAAGGGATGAAAGGTTTTGGCGAGGGGGACGCCCAGGTGGGGGTACTTTGCCAGCGTCTTTTCGACCATGAGATGCGGCTTATCGGGGCGGAAGATGAGCGCTTGCGCAGGAGCGACGATGCCTTCGTCGTATATGTTGATATCGGCCGCAGGCTGGCCCAAGATCAAACCTGGAGAGCGCACAAGCGTGCCGGCAGACTCGTGGCGCCGGGCGGGACTCAACTCCGCTAATAAAAAGTTCTCCATCCGGGCGTAGGATTCGGCAGTCGAGGCATGCAGCCCAACCAGAACCCGCTGGCCGGCTTGTTCACGCACCGTATTCGAATTCAGGGTGCTGATGGCTTTCTTAATGTTGATGAGGCCTTCAATCATGAGGAAATTCTCCTGACCTTCCGATGGTATCTGAATGTACGACAACATCCTGGGGCAAAAAGTAGCGCGTGTCGTGATTAATTTGACGTAAGGAAGCTGGGATTCTATACGGCGGATTTCCATTTGCGGAAGTTCGCTGGCGCCACCGGCTACCAGACTACCTTCAATCCCTTGTATTTGCGGAACTGTGTGTCCCGCGAAATCACGGTCAAATCGTCGCTGAGCGCGGTCGCGATAATCATGCGGTCGAACGGGTCTTTGTGATGCGGAGGCAGTTCAAATAGCCGGTCGGCGTGGTGCTTACGTAGCGGATAAAAGCTAATTGAGGCGTTGGCGCAGATGAGCGCCAGTTCTTCTTTTCCAGGTCCAGTTTGCCAAGCCGGTTGTTAAGGGCCACCTCCACTTGGGAGACCACACTGAGGAGAAGGTCGGCGTCTGGATTCTCCAGAATGCGCCTGACCTTCAGCGGCAAGCCTTGCCACCCGGCGGGACTGCTGACATCGACGGGCACGTGCGTGTCAAGCAAGAATCTGCCGCCCATTAAACGTCTCCGGCGAGCCAGGCGTCCAGATCTTCCTGCGGGCGGGCCCAATCGGGATCGATGACCACTTTTTTGTCGCCGAGGACTCCGAAGACGCGCTTGCGCGGAGCATCTTCCGTTTTACGCACAAACTCCACGACGGGGATTCCGCGCTTGGTAATCGTCACACGGGAGCCAGCTTCGGCCTGTTTGATGAGTTCAGGCAGCTTGTTTTGGCTTGGGCTACGGTGTAGGTCATGGCTTGATTGTAGCTATTCAGATGGCTATCGGCAGCGCCTGGAATTATGGCTAGGCGGGGAATCATTGCCAAGGTCGAAAAAGCATCCGAATGGGTCCGTCTCGGTGACGCAAATGGCCTAAGAACCTTGTGGTTGAATTGCGGGACAATATGAGAGAGAAACGAATATGAGCACTCAACCACAGCGCCCCAGACAAATGGAAGACTTCAACGAAACCGAACTGAAGCGTATTTACGACGAACACGTTTCGGCTAAAAAGGAAGGCTCTGTATCGCGTGAGGACTTGCTGAGCGAAGGTTTGCGGAAACTCAAGCAGCTTACGCCCAAATGAAGCCCGTACGGATCACCAAGCTTGCACAAACCGAGATTGACGACGCAGCGAGTTGGTTCGAACGCCGTAAACAGGGGCTAGGCATTGAGTTCTATCAGCGGTGGACGAAGCCGCCGAGAAGATTGAGCTAAACCCGAAAGGCTTCCAAGAAATTTATAAAGACATGCGCCATGTCAATCTTGAACAATTCAAGGAATGGGGTTTGTTCTTCCGCATTCGGGATGATGGGTCAATTGTGATCGCGTGTATTAGCGGGAAGCGTCACCCATCGCGGAAGCACGAAAGAGCGACCTTCCTACCGGCCTGCTATCGGCGTGGGTGGCCGCCTCATCCGCAGCAGGCTGTACAGGTAAGCCAGCACTACCACGCAGGCGATACCGGTGGCTTTGTACGATGGCGGGACATAGATGAAGGCGACGTAGCTGAGCACCCCTCTACCGACGGCATGCTGCAGGCCGACGGGGTCGTCTGCCGCCCAGCCGTAAGGTATCCAAACAATGCCCATCAGGATCGCGCCGCCGAGTACTATCAGATTGGCGTCGTGAGCTTGGCGTGCGGCCAGGATCACCAGAGGCCAGGTGAGGGCAACCAAGCCAAGCGACTGCATGAACATCTGCATGACGGGGTTCGCGGCACTCGCAACCGAGAACCGGCGCTCGGTCAGCTTGTCGATCAATACTCCCAAAGGGAAGATGGACCCGCTGCCGAACAGGACGAGCAGGCTTAGTTGGTTGGGGTTCAGGTGCGGCGCAGCCACGGCCACAATCGCCCAAAAAAGGATGCCAGCAATCGGCATAGACTGTGTGGAGGTGGCAAGAAAGTTTGCCCTGAGATCACGCAGACTGGGGTTTAATGCAAGGTCGTTCGTCCGCTGGGGCATGATTGAGGATACGCGACGCTGGGGTGGATAGCCTTTCAGTTTGGAGTGGGTCTTTCCGCGTGATCAATCACGATGAACTCGCTCAAGCCTTTCGAGTTGCGCATTTGAAGTCCGAGTTTCTTGACCGCTGCGGCGATGGCTCCGCCGTCGCCAGGAGTGAAAGGCGAGGGAGGGTCTGGCTCGGCGTTTCCAACGTCAGCCGGGCGCAAGTCGAGATGGACGTCGAACGGGGTAACTCGGGGGTAACTCGGGACGGGTAACTCGGGACACGTTGGAGTGGACCCCAAAAGTGATACACGGGGAAGGGGGACATTTTTCATTGAAAGGAAAATGTCTCTATGGAGAAGAGAGCTCCACGAAGCTTTAGTTGGCAATTCAAAGAAGAAGTTGCCAAGCGGATGTTGAACGGCGAGAGTCCTACGCTGCTGAACCGCGAGTTAGGTATCGTGCTGTCGAAACTGTATAAATGGCGCGATCAGTATCGGCAGGGCGGAGCCGGAGTGTGGCCCAGAGCAGCAGGGCGGCCGACTGGCGCGCTGCCGACGTCGGTAACACCAGACAGAACTAAGTTGGTGACCCGAGCGGAAAGTCCAGTGGCGGAGTTAGAACGTAAAATCGGCAAGCAGCAACTGGTGATTGATTTTTTGCAACAAGCCTTGCGCAGAGTCGAGGGCGGACCCGAGCAGACGAAGTCGTCTGGCGAGACCGGCTCTATCCCTACCTCCGAGAGGTAGCTGTTGTGCAAGGCAGTCTGACAATCAGCGAGATGTGCGATTGGCTGCGCGTAAGTCGTCTCAGTTTCTACCGCTACTGGCAAGAGAAAGCGCCGGCAGAGGAAGAGACGGCATTGCGCGATCAATTGCAACTGCTGTGCGTAGCAAATCCAAGCTACGGATCGCGGCGCTTAGCCCAGTTGTTAAAACGCGCCGGGGAGAACATAAATCGCAAGCGCGTGCAGCGGATGATGCACGAAGACAATTTACTGTGCTTGCGCGGCAAGAAGTTTGTGGTGACCACAGATTCCAAGCATGCGTGGGGTTTCTATCCCAATCGGGCACGGGACATGACGTTGACGAACGTCAATCAACTTTGGGTGGCAGACATCACATACATTCGCTTGCGCGAAGAGTTCGCCTACTTGGCCGTTGTCCTCGACGCGTTTTCGCGACGCATTATTGGTTGGGCTTTGGAACCTCACATCCGCAGCGAATTAGCCATGGCGGCACTGATTCATGCGCTACGCGACCGGATCGTTCCGCCTGGTTTGATTCATCACTCCGATCGCGGCGTCCAGTATTGCTGTGGCGACTACATTCACCTGTTGCAGCAATACGACATTCGTCCAAGTATGAGCCGCAAAGGAAATCCCTACGATAACGCCAAAGCGGAAAGCTTCATGAAGACTTTGAAATTCGAACAAGTCGACGGGCGCGTGTATGCTTCCATCGACGAAGCTCGTCAACACATCATTCCGTTTCTGGAATGCTACAACCAACAACGCTTACATTCGGCGCTGAACTACCGTTCGCCGCGCGAATACGAAGCCGATCTTCTGCTCCCGCGAGATGGCTGGAACGAAGGCGCGGGCATATGAGTTTTTTAAGGCATCGGAAAATCTATTCCGATGTGCCAACGTTCTTTTCGCTGGGACCGGTCGCCGATCCCAGCGTCTCATCGGAATGAGTTTTCAGCTGGCTATTCCTTGGCGAGTTGCACTCCTGCATTGCTCGCCGCCGCTTCACCAGCCAGGCTCAATTCTGTACTAACCAATCCGTTTCGTCGATATAATTTCAGCGAACGGTAAACCGTCCCCCTTTGGTTTGTATCAACCTTGGGGTCCACTCCAGGTTCAAGGCAAACGGGAAGGGGCACCTTACCCGTATGAACGCGGTGCTCAGGGCCTATGTTGATGCCCAAAAGCGTTCTCAGCCCCGGAGTTAGCCTGCCTCGAGTTTCAATTCGCAGACGGTCTTTCCACGTGGTCAATCACGATGAACTCGCCCAAGCCTTTGGCGCTGCGCATTTGCAGTCCAAGTTTCTTGACCGCTGCCGCGATGGCTCCTCCGTCGCCAGGCGTGAATGGCGAGGACGGGTCTGGTTCGGCGTTTCCCACGTCGGCTGGGCGCAAATCGAGATGGACGTCGTAAACGCCGGTAATGCTGGTCTTATCGATGATGTCGCGATCCACGTAGTGAGATAGCCGCCGGCAAAGTTCAGCCATGGTTACACCTGGGACGTCGTAGCCACCGCTTGCATTCTCGCGCAGGAATCCACAGATCGGGGGCTCCGGTTTGGGCTGGGGATTGTTGGGGTCGTAGGCCACGCAACTGCCTTGCTTCGCTGGTTGAAGTTTCGGTCCCTTGGCGCCTACGGTCAATTCGAAAACTTGAATCTCGTTCGACTGCTTGTGGAGTTTGAGGTTGAATCTATCTTCGAGCAAGGCCTGCAGCATGGGCCCCTTCATCATCTCGGTATTTTACAGGCTGCTCCGGCTTCGCATCAATGCTGTAACCATCGGAATCGAGCCACGATGGGCCGCCCGCGATTGGTATTTTTAAAAAGTTCGGCGACACGGGCGCGTTGGGTTGGCCGGTCGGGAAAGCCACATAAGCTAAGCGAATGAGGTTGGCGCTGGTTACGCAGGACAGATGGAGTCTGCCGGGATCGATGCCGCCTCCGCTGGGTGACTGGCCCTTTTGACAGGGTTTGACGGAGGCAACCTCGAACTTCTGGGCTTGCTGGGCAAAGAAGAGAAATGCTGCTAGCAACATGTTCAGAATTTTGACTCGTAGGCGCCGCGACTGATTTTGCCGTTGGCTCCTCGTTTCTTTTTTTCGAGATCGTCTTTGGGTGCCACAGACGCATTCGCCGAGCCGATGGCTGGACTGCCGAAGGCGAGATGAAAGTCCGCTAGCGCCCATTCGGTACTCGGCGCAACAAAGCGCGGATCGGTGCTGCCGGCAGTTGCTACACCGTTGAATGCCAGGTTGTAATTCACGGTCACTTTTTCGCTGCCGATGACCTGAATGGGATTCGCCGAGGGTCGGGAATAAGCAATATTGTTGAAGACTTTTACCGAGCTGCTTTGATTGACGAAGATATCGGGATAGCCGACCACTTGGCCGTTCTTGTAGGCGGTGTTGTTAATGATCTGCACGCCATCGCTCAAGTAAGTTGTAATGCCCCCGCCTCCATTGTTGAAGGCGAGATTATTTTCAACCAGCACTCCGCCGTGATACGGGCCGATTTTCGACTGATTCTGGGTGTTGCGCAGATCGTCGATGATGATGCCGTTGCCATCGCTTAGCTTGTTCGTAACCATCCAATCGACCAGCGAACGGTTATTAAATACTCGGTTACGCCGCACGATTATTTTTGGTCCGGGCTTGTCATCCGCATTCCAAGCCTGATAGATGGAGATGCCGCTCATGGCGTAGCGGGAATACCACGCGTTTTCATGGATGATGTTGTCTTCAATAGTGACGTAGTCGGCTTGGATGGCGTTGATGCCTCCGCCGGGACACTGCCAGATGTGATTTCCGCTGATTCGAATGTGGTGAGGCTTGTGTGGTCCGTCGTCGCGGCCATCGATATTGATTCCGCTGCCGTTGCAGTATTGGTTGTTCTTGGCGCTTTCGGCGCGGCAGTATTCGAACGTGTAATCCGCGCGGTCGCCGTGAATCTCAAGTCCTGAAATTTCGATATAAGAGGCTCCGCCCTTGATCAGAATGGCCTTCCAACTGTCGAAGTTGAGGACAGGCTTGTGACCGGGATAGGCGCGCAGAGTGATCCATGCTTGCTCGGTGCCAGAACGTTTGAACTCCGCAATGGCGCAATCGCCACACGCGTTCCGATATTCGCCGTTCATGACGTTGACGACGTCTCCGGCATGAGCCAGATCCAGCGCCTTTTGAATGGTGCGGAAGGGGGAATTCGGAGTGTCGCCGTGGTTTTTATCGTTACCGGTTCCCGCTACAAAAAAATCGGATCCGCAAAGAAGTGCCGGGAGTAAAAGGAAGATAGAAAAGCGCAAGCGCATACTCTATCTTTGCGAAACAGGAAGTGAGGCTCCGGCCAGGCGCAGGATAACGCGCAGTTCATGGCGCCAGTCGGAGTTTACGCCGACGCGTTCCACTTCGATTTCAGGGGCGAAGTAGCTGAGGATGTTGGCGCAGGTTGAATGGAAATCCATAGCGGGCGCCAGTAGAATCAGTTTGGGCGGCAAGGGTTGCACGGCGATGGTTGGGAACAAGTGATTCAGTTCACCGCGCTGCGTATGCCATGCCACTCGCATCCAGTAATCTAGCGCCTGAATGGGCAAATGCAAATCTTCCGAGGCTTTCAGTTCCAGCACACACAGGCGTCCATTGAGAGACGTTGCCAGCAGGTCGATAAGATCCCGATCTTCGGCCGCAAAGGTGAGAACCTGGCGATGCACGGGGAAGGGCATGAGTTCGGCGTCTATCTTGGTGATGTTCGCGCGGACCACGCTTTCCAGCCAGTGTTCAGGCGGGCCATCGGAAATCAAATTTGGAGCGTGGGCTGAGGAGAAATCGGTTCCGCGTGCAAATTGCGAGGCTACGCGCGTATCCAGATTGCCCAGGTCTTGTGGATCTACCTGGCCGGCGGCGCCGTGCTGATTGTAGAGGTAGATAGCCGGCTGGAGGCGTTGCCGGTTGAGCCAGCGCAGACGATGGGCAGTGACATTGCCCGATCCTTCGGGAAGAAACAAGGCGAGGGAGACCATGTCAGCGGGTGCGGCCCGGGCCTGAAGCGCGTGATGCCAGATGAGGGCGAATGTCAGGAATTGCAGTTCCTCCATCGGGTTGGAACAGGCGATAGCGGCGACAGTGTGGCTGCCTTGCGTCAGCTTGGCGCGCGGGTAAACACCCGAAAAGGAACGCCGCAGGTCTTGCGCGGCGGTGAGACAGTGGATGGTCCAACCGGGAAACTGGCGCGCGGCCATGGTTCGGAAATGCTCAGCGAAGTTCTGCCTTGATCCGGTCAGTGAGCGATGCGCCGTTTGCGGCCGATTGAGGTCGAGGAAGCTAAGGCGGCCGGGCTTGCCTCCGAAGCGTTGGATTGTGCAATCGAGAATGCCGCTGGAGCGCCGCTGCAACGCTAAGATTCGGCGGGAAATACTTCGGTTTTCACTCCAGATCTCAATCGTCAGCCGCCCCGATTGAATCTGCAAACCATACTGATCTGGAAGCAGAGGTATTAAATTTTCTCCCCATTCCTGCACAGCAGGCCTACGGCAGCCCGATAAAAATGCTTCAATAGCTAGTAATAGATTCTCCGCGGATGCACTTCCGGCGGGGTTCTCAGTCGCTAGTGGATTGTCTTTAGTAGAAAGCCTTGCCAAATATTGATTCCGATTTCAGCCGCCGCCTGAGTGCGGTAGAGTCTCGTATACACACTGCGGCCACGCGGTCGGGACGAACGCGGTCGGCTGTAACTCTAGTGGCAGTTTCCAAGAAGTTCTCTGGAGCCAGGATCCGCGAAGCGTACCAGGCGGGACTGCGGGTTTTCGGCGAGAACTATGTGCAGGAGTTCAGCGAGAAACGTCCGGAACTGGCTGATTTGGAAGGCGCGCAATTTCACTTGATTGGGCATCTGCAGTCGAACAAAACGCGGCTTGCGTGCGATCTGTTTCAGGTGATACAGACGGCCGACTCGGTGAAATTGTTGAAGCGGTTGGACGCTTCTGCGGCCGAACGGGGCCAGAAAACCGAAGTTTTGTTGGAGATTAAGCTTTCGGACGAGGACAGCAAGAGCGGCGCAAGCGAAGAGGAACTGCCTCAGCTTTTGGCGGCGGCCAAGCAGTGCCGGAGCCTGAACGTAACCGGCTTGATGACGGTTCCGCCCTGGTCGGAGGATGCGGAAACGTCGCGGCCTTATTTCCGAAGACTGGCGGAGTTAGCCAGGCAATTTGAAGGTGAACACCCGCTGCCCAAGCTTTCCATGGGTATGTCGGGTGATCTGGAAGTGGCTATTGAGGAAGGCGCAACCATGGTGCGGGTAGGTACTGCGCTCTTCGGGGCACGTCCGAAACCGCAAGCTGTGGAGGCGCCGCTGGCTTCATGACACGCGTTTGCGCTTTTGCGGCCTGTTTTACCTTCGTGGTTTCGCTCGGTAGCGCGGCGCCTGCACCGTCTGCCGCGCCACAGGTTGTGAAGAAGAACACCGGCTTCAATGCGCCGGAAGAGCTGCTGGGTGTTAGCGTTCGTATGCGAGACGGCGTTATGTTAGCTGCCGACGTTTTCCTTCCCTCGTCGGCGGGTCGTTTCCCCACTGTGCTGATTCGTACGCCGTATAACCGCAAAGCGCCGACCAACCAGTCGTACCATCACTTTGTTTCGCATGGTTATGCGCTAGTGATTGAAGACCTGCGCGGGCGCTATGCCTCGCAAGGCCACTTTGGAAGCATCATCCAGGAAGGGCCGGATGGCAATGACACCATCAACTGGATTGCCGAACAGCCCTGGTCGAACGGGCGTGTCGCGATGGCGGGAAGTTCCTTCCTCGGCATAACGCAATGGTGGGCGGCAGTGCAGGACAACCCGCATTTATTGGCCATTGCGCCCATGAACTCGGGCGACGACGAATACATCGATCGTTTTTATTCAACTGGCGGCAACATTAAGCTGGGCCACCGCCTGTTGTGGCTGGCGGAAAACATGACGCCTCCTTCGTCCACCGTGGCGCCTCCATCGGCGTACCTCGATCATCTTCCGCTGCGCACTTCCGACGTTGCCGCGGCCGGTGTAGTGGTGCCGCTTTGGCGCCAGGCGCTGGATCATCCCTCTTACGATGCTTACTGGAAGGCGCAAAGTATTCGCGAACAAACGCGGCAAATTACCGCGGCGGTGCTTTCGATGGGTGGCTGGTTTGACAATTATGCAGAGAGCGACCTGGATGCCTTTGCCCGGCTGGCGGCGGCGCACAAACAGGTGGAGACGTGGATGGGTCCCTGGGGTCACAACTCAGGTTTGAAGTTCCCAACTGTTGATTTTGGCCACGGAGCGCAACTGCCTATCCGCAGCAAGCAGGTGGACTGGTTCGACCGCTGGCTGAAAAAACCTGCCGGCATGGAAGCGCGCGAATCATCGAACGCATTGCTGCATTTGTTCGTGATGGGGCCGGATGTATGGCGTGAGGAGCGCGAGTGGCCGCTTGCCCGCACGCACTACACGCCGCTGTACCTGGAAAGCGAAGGGACTGCGAACTCGTTAGAGGGCGATGGCGTGCTGCGCTGGCAGCCGATTAAGGAATCGGCTTCCGACACTTTCATCTACGATCCGAAAGACCCTGTGCCGACCATCGGCGGTTCGATATGCTGTGAGCCGAAGATTTTCCCGCCCGGACCGCTGGATCAGCGTCCGGCCGAGCGCCGCCAGGATGTGCTGGTTTACACCACAACGCCGCTGACCGAAGATATCGAGGTTACGGGGCCGGTTCGTACGGTGCTTTATATCGCTACGTCAGTCAACGATACGGATTTTACGGCCAAGCTGGTAGATGTCACACCCGATGGACGCGCCTTGATTGTTACTGACGGCATACAGCGGCTGCGTTATCGCCTGTCCCTCGAAAAGCCGGTAATGGTGAAGCGCAACACGGCTTACCAGATCAGCATCGACACGGGTGTAACAAGTTATGTCTTCGCTACGGGCCACCGCATCCGGGTGGAAGTCTCCAGCAGCAATTTTCCCCGCTACGACCGCAGTATGAACACGGCTTCCGACAATGCCGACCAGACTCGCTTCGTGCGGGCCAAGCAGATTGTGTATCACGAGAAGGGATATCCGTCGGCCATCATCCTGCCCATTATTCCGAAAGAGGGGCGTTTCCGGCCGCCTTCGGGGATTGGACGCAAGACCGTCGCGACGTCGGGCGCGCCCGCATCCCCATTTAGATAATCAGGCTGCCCCTATCCGGTCAGCAATTCCGTCCCACAGGGCGAGGCGTGCTTGCAGGGCAAGTTCTGCCGCCCTGGCTGCCTCACGCCATTTGGCTTCATCGTTACCGCACAGTTGCTGAACCATCTGCAGTGCCAGGGGACCGTGGCTTTCGCCGTCTACTTCGATGTGCCGTTCCAGGTAATAGTCGAACAACGCGACGCCTTCAAAATGCCGCCTGAGGTCCTTCACCATGGCGCGGAACATATCGGGAATTAAGTCCTCTCTCCCGAAGGTGAAGGCTGCGGCGATGACATGCGGCTGCTCTGTTTGCAGAAGTTCGAAGGTAGACAGCACGAAAGCAGCTGCCTCCGCCGGCACCTCAGCCAGTTGCAACGCGGCTTTCATGGGCGAACCTGCCACGAGTTCAGCCAGCAGCTTGCGGATAGCGGAAGTATCGGCGCCGGCCTCGTTCATGGCTCGGAGATAAAGCTCAAAATGGCTGATAAAGCCGCTGGCGAAAGTGTCGCTTTCTTCTCCGAGTACAATCTCGTTTATCAATCGGCTTGCCTGGGGATAGGCACTTGGGACCCACGGAACCGTGACACAGGTAAGGTATCGCTGCAGCCATTTGAGCAACGACATGAAGTCCCAAACGGCGAACACATGCGACTGCATGAAGAGACGAAGTTGTTGAGCGCTTTGAAGCTGAGTGTAAAGTTTGTGATTTTGCAGGCGCGCGCGGAAAGGAGCTATAGCTTCCTCAATATAAGTGCGGGAATCAGTAGGAATTGTCACAAACTTGAGATGCCGGGCGAGTCAATCTAAGGCCACAAAAATGGCCCCGGCAACAATCAGCAGGCCTCCCACCATCTTGCCCCAGGTTAGTTTCTCGCCGAGAAACAAAACAGAAGCCACAATAACCAGGGCCACGCTCAACTTGTCGATGGGCGCGACGCGCGATGCCGGCCCCATTTGCAAAGCCCGGAAATAGCAGAGCCAGGATAGACCGGTAGCCAACCCTGAGAGAAACAGGAAAAGCCATGTCCGGGAGCCAGGGACATGAAAGCTACCTGGCTGGCGGGTGGCCAACGCTATGGCCCAAGTAAAAATCACGACAACCGTAGTTCGAATGGCGGTGGCGTAGTTGGAATCGACGCCGGCTACGCCTAGTTTGGCCAGAATGGCGGTGGCAGCGGCGAAAGCCGCCGACAGCAGCGCCCAGAAGAGCCATGTCATGTCTGGCGCGGCTCTTCCCGATCTGTATTGCTAAGCGAGGCCGCGCTCCACCGCGTAGCGGGTCATCATGGCGGTTGAGTGAAGCTTCAGCCGGTCCATAATCGCGGCCCTGTGAAACTCCGCCGTCCGCACCGATATATTCAGCTTGCTGGCAATCTCTTTGGCCGAACAACCCTGCGCGATAAGCCGGAGAACTTCAATCTGCCGGTCCGTCAGCGTACCTTCCGGAGATAGAGCCTCCTCCGTCTCAAGCTGGCCACCCACATAGGTGCCGCCATCAAGAACGGTCTGAATGGCTGCCATCAACTCCTCGAGGGGGGCTTTTTTCGACAGATAGCCCTTGGCTCCGCTCTCCATGGCCTTTTTTACGATCCGTGGTTCGGTGTGCATGGAGAGAAAAATGATCTTCTGTCCAGGCTTCTTCTCCAACACCCGCTTGGCCGTTTCAAAGCCATCGCCGTCGGGCATTCGCACGTCCAGAACGGCTAAATCGGGGGCAAATGTTTCGATCTCTTCCTCAAACTGACGCAAATTGTCGGTTGTTTTTACGTCAAATCGAGGCTTGGCTACAAACGTTACCGCATCGAGCACCAAATGGTGATCGTCGGCAAAAAGTACCTTGGGACGCTTTGCTTGCGGCGATAAACCATTCTGTCCTGCGGTCTGTTCAGCCCCTGCTGCGATCTCCTGGTTGTCAGTGTCCATAGTTACGTGTTCTAGTTCCGCGCCTGGTACCAAATCAACTGCTTGTTCCACGCTGCATTATCCTCCCGTGTCTAAGCGGCCTTTCTTTCTAAAGCTTTGGATGCAATTTTCTCAAAAGTTGCTACGTGGATTTCTCAGTGGAAGCATGCATTTCTTGTTCCGGGGTCGACAGAGACGGCAGTACAAAATAAAAGGTCGAGCCGGCATCCGCATTCGGCTCCACCCAGATGCGCCCTCCGGCCCGATCGACAATCTTGCGGCAGGTGGCCAACCCTATGCCGCTGCCCGCGATCTCGGCGCCGTGCAGACGCTGCATAGGCTGGAATATACGTTCGCGCCATTGCGGCTCCACGCCAATGCCGTTGTCTGTGACAGCTATCTGCCACAAACCGTTTGTCCACTCGGCGGTAATCGAAACGGCGGGCGTTACCCCGGGGCGGCGGTACTTAATGGCGTTGGACAGCAGATTCTGAAACAGCTGAGTCAGGGGTTGCTGGCCAATCAGCAGCGGCGGCAACCGCAGGTACGATATGCGAGCACCCGACGTCTCAATGTCGCGCCGCAGGTTCTCCAGCGCTGCTTCCAAGGCAAGTTCCGTATCGGCTTCCTCGGTAGATCCGATGGCACTCGTACCCACTTTTGCGTGCTGCAGCACAGCCTCCACCAGGTCAGACATGCGCGCCAGACTAAGTGAGATCTGCTTTAAACACTTTTGACCTTCCTCGTTCAAATTGTGGCCGTGACGGCTGGTCAACAGATCTACCAACCAGCCCGTAGTGGTGATAGGGGCGCTTAAATCGTGGGAGGCAATGCGCGCAAATTCTTCCAACTCCTGGTTTGACCGCTCCAACTCAAGCGCCATGGACTTGAGCCGGGCGTTCGCCGAAACAAGTTCCTGGCGCATCTGCAATTGGGCGCTGATATCGGAGTGAGTCGAAACGACAAGCGGCTGGGAATCATGGCCCTTGCCAAGCAGAACCAGTTGCGCCGACACATAAACGATGGCGCCGTACTTACTAACCTGCTTCAGTTCGCCGCGCCATGATCGGTTGTGCTTTAGTTGCTCCTGCATCTGTGCGACAGGTATGGGGTATTCGGTCTGCAGCAGTTCATGGAGGTTCATACCCACCGCCTCAGCGGCGGTGTAGCCATACAGGCGCTCACAGCCATCCGACCAATGCTCGATCACTCCGTTCCAGCGGCGAATTAAGACATTGGAGTGTTCGAGAGCCTCCAGGAGAGCACGGGAGGCGATAGCCGTATCGTTTTCCGATGTAATGCCGCGTATGACTTTAACGAAACCAGTGGTATCGCCAAAAAGCGGTTTCATGGGAATAGTGACCGCGCTGACGATAACCGGCTCACCAAACTTGCTGGCGATGGAAAACACTTCCATATCCGGCATATGGCCGTTGGCATACGGCTCGGTAGGGAACAACTCAGTTAGGCGACGGCCCACAAAATCGGCTTCAGAATAGCCGAATTGTGACTTAATACCCTCGTGCCAGGAAAGTATAACTCCGTCTGAATCGCAGATAACCACGACAAAGTCGTTTAGCTGGGCGATGAGCGACGCCAGAAGGTCGTGCTTTTCTGAAGTCGAATTGTCAGCCACCATCTCTATATGTAAACCGCAAAAAGGGGAGTTTGGTTACGGAAGAACCGATTTTGTGATAACTTAGCGGCCTGCGCCTCGAACTAAAGGCTTCTCGGAACTGGCATAATCTACGCTACTTTCGCCTGTAGACGAGATGTCGTCCGCTCCGGTTTGCATCAGAATCTCCTTTGCCTTAGCCACCCAGCCTGCGCCGTCACAGTCGACGGAGAGGAGAATTCCCCCGGCTTTAATACGCCCTTCATAGCGTTTTGCTTCATATTCGGGGATGCCAGCGCCCACTAATGCTCCAATGATGCCGCCCATCAGAGTGCCTGAGCCAATGCCGGTCAGGGCGGCAATAATGGGACCCACCGCCACCAGGGGGCCGAAGCCGGGAATTGCCAGCACGCCAATGTGCGCCAGTAAACCTAATGCGCCCCCAATAACGCCGCCGGCCAAAACACCGGTCGCCGCTCCCTCGGGTGCTTTGCTGTGCTTTTCGTGCGTTAAGTTCTTTATGCCCGCGTTATCCTGCAACAACGCCGAGATATCCTCGTTGAGAAATCCCGCACAAACCAGCCGCTCGATGCCGTTTTCGGCATTCTCGAGACTTGCGTAGACGCCGAAAACAGAAGTTTTAGCCAACATCGCGTTGCTCATCCTCGTAAAAGATCAGACTACAAGGTAAACGAGGATGTTTCTGTCAGATTCGGCTTTTGAAGACGGGCGCGGTGCCAAGCGGCAAACCGCGCCCTTTCCGTTTCCTTAGTTGATCTTGTAAGTGATGGCCGTCGTAAACAGGAGCGAATTCTTCTTGAAGCCTACTGGCGGATTGTTCAGAAATGAATCCTGGAAACCGGCGGTCAAGTTGATCTTTTTGGTAAGCGGAACACCCAGGTTCGTTAAGAAATTGGCCGAATAGGCGGAAGGTACGTTAAAGGAAGGAGTAACTGATAACTCCTCATGCAGCGCAATGCCGCGCAAGAGGTTGCGATTGTAAGACTCTGAAATCACCGCACCCACTAACTCCTTGCTGGGTCCGGTGGTAAATTCCTCGTTTATGTAGGCAAGTTGTCCCTTGAAGTCCAGTTCAGACTTGGCGTTCTTGAACGCTACCAGTCCAAAGCCGCCTGAGTAGGTCTGTTGAATCTGAAGGCCCTGCGAGTAGTTGTGGTCGATCATAGCGTCCAGGATGAAGAACAGGCGGGGATTTAGATACTCGTCCTGCTCGATGCCGGCATGAATAATGTTAGTCTTCACTGTCACACCGGCACTGGTATTGGTTCCATAAGCCGTATTCAAGTCGAACGTCGTTCTGTAACGCGGCGAAATCCAATCTTCACTTGGTACGGTGCGCACCAAAGCTAGGCTGCTGGTAAACGTCCGGCTTGTCTGCGTTGCCTGCACGATGGCGGCTCCAAAACTTGCCGCTCCTTTCCAGTAATCCGTAAGCCTGGGGTGCCGGAACGCGCGCAGGAAACTGTCCTGCGGGATCACGTTCTGGGTGTCGGCCACGGGTATTACGGTCGGTGCGGGCGTACTACTTTCCACGGTGACCTTCTGATCGGCCACGCTTACCACACCCTGTGGGACTTGGGCTGGATCAGTCTTGCGCCCAAAAGTTTGCCCTTTCTTCGCCACTGCAAACTTGGCCGAGGACTTTAGATCCTGTACTTTAGCCCAGGCTATTTTGACGGTTCCGGCTAAATCACTATTGAAGGTTACGTTGGTAGCGTCCGCGCTGACGAAATGCCCAATGAGTTTCTCGCCGTCCACCAGCAACAGCGTGTCCGGTTCGGGTTTTGCAGGGGTTTGCGCCACGACCCCAACAGGACCTAGAAGGGCACAAGCAGTCCAGAGCATCACACCAGCTAATTGGCTGATTAAGACACACTTACGATCAAACAGCGTATGAATTTTCAAAAGTTTCTCCAAGCAAGCTAAGTTGTTCCAGTATCCTACATCCAGGTAGAAATGCTACGTACTAGGGTAGTTACTTACGCCTCCATAGACCGGGTTTATAGGAGCATAGTCACAGAGGGCGATTAAGAACAGTACTATCCGAGTGTGGGCTGCTTTAAATTAGAAGTAGACCTTTGTTTTTCACACACCACTATTTCCTGAGTGCTTTTCCAAGAAACGCGCAAAAGGGGCGCGCTGAGGCCGCCTTTATCGCCGGTTTTCCTCATCTATTTGGCGGCATGGCCTTGTGCCCTTTGCGCTTTCGAGAATGGAGATAATGACGAAATCTGTCGCGGATGATTCCAGGCTGGACGGCTCGTTGGCCGAGCGCCTGCTGGCGCGCCTGAAGGTAGAAGACTTGTTTACCCGCCGGGGCCACACCCACCGGCACGGTCCCATGCACCGGGTCATCGATCAGAAGGTGGTCCGGCCAGGCGTGACACTGCTTCTACGCTGCCTGGGCTTGTTTGAGCGAGGCCGGCGAAACGCGCTGAACCCTATCGTTCGAGAAATCACCCTCTCCTTTCGCGATCTGCCAAAGGCTTTTGACGGCTTCAGGCTGCTTCACATGAGCGATTTGCATATCGACGGAGTGCCGGGATTGCCCGAAGCCATAGTCTCGGTTTTGCGGGGGGTGAGCGTCGATTTGTGTCTACTGACGGGCGACTACCGCTTTGACGATCGCGGACCGTGCGAAGCCGTCTACCCAGCGATGCGTAAGGTGCTGGCGGGTATTAACAGCCGGCTAGGCATCTACGGCATCCTCGGCAATCACGATGTGGGCGAGATTGCTTACCGGCTGGAAGAGATGGGCGTCCGCATGCTAGTGAACGAGTCGGCAGAGATTCAGCAGGACAGCGAATCGATTTGGCTGGTGGGCATTGACGATAACTTCGATTATCAATGTCACGATTTGGCTCTGGCGCTGAAGCAGGTACCAGCAGGAGCATTTAAGATTCTGCTGGCGCATGCGCCTGAGCTTTTTGAGGATGCGAATGCCAGCGGAATCCACCTGTGTCTGGGCGGCCACACGCATGGCGGGCAGATTCGGGTTCCAGTGCTTGGCGCACTGAAGCAAAACGCGAGATGTCCGAAATCGTATGCCTGGGGCCTTTGGCGGCACGGGCAGATGCAAGGATACACGTCCTGCGGCATTGGGTGTTCGACGATACCGGTTCGTTATAACTGTCCAGGGGAAGCGATTATTTTTGAACTGCGGCGGGCTTGAATATACGCATCCGCTCCGCCTCGGGCAGCCACAAGGCTTGCAAACGCTTTGGCTCGCCGATGTCCTGAAAGAGTAAATCGCCTTTGCCAAGCAACTGCTCGGCTCCCGTCTGACCAAGAACCACCAGCGATTGCCGGGCGTCGGTCATCCGCAGGCACACCCGCCCGGAAAGGTTGGCTTTAATCACTCCTGTGACGACGTCCGCTTTCGGATACTGGGTGGCGATTATCAAGTGAATGCCGGACGAACGCCCTTTCGAACCCAAGCGCGCGATACGCGTCTCAATTTCGGGCCGCATCTTTGGAGCCGCGATTAGATCGAAGTACTCATCGCAGAAAAGCACAATCCGCGCCAGCGGCTTTCCGGCCTTCGCCACATAGGCCGTCAGATCGTCCGCGCCGGCTGCTTTGAACAGCAGATTGCGCCGGTCCATTTCCTCAATCAGCTCATCCAGAACCTCCGCCATGGGTCGGTCATTCGGGTGCAGCACTTCCCAGTCTTTGTATAGGTAGGGCGAGCGCTCCATGCCGTTGAAGGCGCTTCGTTTCGGATCAATCAGCACCACCTGCAAAGTCGCCGGTGTGTTGGCAAGCAGCAAGCCGGCTAAGGCGGCGCGCATCCACTCACTTTTTCCCGAACCAGAAGTACCGGCCACCAGCATGTGCGGGCAATCGTTCTGCGCGATATCCACCGAGTGCAGCCGCCCTTCCAGATCAACCCCGATAGGCACCTGCGAAAAACCAAGCGGTTTGCCAAAAAGCTTGCTGAAGAGCACCGGCTCAGGCATTGCGCGTTTCACATCAATGACCAGGCTCCCCCGCTCCGTGTGAATCATGGGCGGCGCTTCCAGCTTCATATGGACCTGCAACTCGACCGCATAGCGGCGAATATCGCTGATTTTGACTCGCCCGGCCGGCATTACGCCATAACGTATGAACGACGGTCCGACGACCGGCTCGCCCACTAGCTTCACGCCAACGCCATATTGAGCGTAGGTTTCTAACAGCTTTTGTCCTAACGCAGACGACTCTTCGCTTTGCTTGGGAACTTGTACCTCATAGCGGGGATTCGTCCCATCAACTTCGGCTAATCTGCCAATCAACCGTCTCAATTCCGTCTTCACGGAAGAGAGTTCAGCGCTCTGAAAGAGGGTTTCTTCCCGGTCAGGCTTAAATGCCACCAGCGCCAGTGCGCCATCGCCGCTGGTCAAGCCCGCAGCGACCAGCATTTCGTGATAAAGGCAGGCCTGCGCCAAATCAATTTCCTGCGAGCCGCGCCCGAGTTTGTACTCCACTACACACCATCGGCCGGTGGCTGGATTCTTCCAAAGCGAATCCGCGATGCCCGAGACCCGCACCGGCGCATCCCAACCCGGTTCGTTGACGATCCAACTGAGCACATATTCAGGCAGACAGAGCGGCAGATCGCCTTGCCACTGGCGCGTTTCTTTATCGAAGCGAATACGCCCGGTTCGCTGCGCGTCGCTCAAGAGGGCGCTTAACCATCGGCTTAGCTCTCCTATTGCCTGCCACAGTATCAAAAGCTGTGCTCCCGCCTGCTGTAAAGCTACTTGCCGGGATGCAAGCTGCGGTCCGAGTATTCGTTCGTAAATGTGATTGCAAAGCGCGGCGCTATTGGAGACCGTCTCGTCATCCACAGCCGCCTGCCATTGGTTCAACGGGTCTTCGTTCAGCAACTCGGCCGCTGCTTCATGAAACAGTTGACCCACCAGCGGGTTCGCGGTTTGGCCATTGCGCGTGCGCTCCGGCAGTTGGAGCCATAACGCATTCCTCACATCGGAGATGGATAACTCCACCATGACGGTCAGTCCCGAGCGTCTCCGTCAATGTGCGTTTCGACAATCCGGTACAACACGCGCCTGCTGCCGCCCGCCAAGCCTATCAGCGTAGGATTCCGCCTGGCGCAGGCATCCACGTCTTCGATTCCGCGGCCCAATTCCCTGGCCGCCTCTTCCGATTCGATTACTTTCGCCCGGCCCAGCAAATCCATCAACATTCCGGCCAGCTCATCCGGAGGCGTGTAGCGATTGCCGGCGACCTCATCAACCAGTTCCTCCACCGCGGCGGGCATCGCTCCGCGCAACCACTCTTCGACGGTGGCCGCCGGCACTGAATCGCCGTTGTATGTCAGATCTCCGCTGCGCGCATTCGCGAGCATGCGGCTGATGGCTTCCAGCACTGCCAGAGCTTCCGGCTTGACGGATACAAGACGCGCGCCCGCGCTTTCTAAGCGCTCCAAAACCGCTCGTGTTTTCGCCGCTCCCACACCGATGCCGTTGCGCGCATCGCGCAGCAGCAACATGACCGGGGCGCCCGTGCTTTTCCATTCCTTCTCAGCCATATCGAGCCGCCGGATCAGCACCTGCCCCGCTTTCTGATTACAAAGCGCGACTGCCGATGGCTTGTCGCCCACTATGCCCTCCAGCACTTTGTTGGCGCGCCCGGTGGGAGCGACGCGCACTTTGCGCAGGCGCAAAACAGCGGGCAAGCCGGCTCGCAAGATGGCATCGGAATCCTCAACCCGAGGCGTTCTTTGCAACAGGCGCAGCTTCTCCTCCAGTTCATCTGGAAGCGGCCTCACCGGCGGCTCAGGCTCATCCACCCACTTTCGGAATACTTCCTGACAGCGCACGACCACTTTGCGCGCCAGACACAAACCATCCGGTTCAAACAGATCCTTGAGGTCGCTTTCTTTAATCGGCCGTCTGCCTTCTAACTCGCCTACGGTAGCCAAACGCGCCTGCACCAGCTTCATCGCCTCCGTTGGAGTGAGCGGCCGCAACCCGGCGCGCCGGCCCAGCATGCGGTCCCGATCCGCCCCCTGAACCACCGTTTCCAGCACCGGCACCATTGACGTCTGCATGCAGGAAATGAGTGCTACGTTGTGAGTGCTGTCGTGCAGATCGGAAATGATCTGACCTAGCTTGAAGAACCCTGCTGTATCCTCCTGATGCGCCCGCAATGCCTCCAACTGGTCAAAGCAAAAGACAAACGGCACCGGCTCGCCCAAAGCGCACAGCATGGAAATCACGTTGCGGCTGGCCGCTTCCTGCTCGTCGTCTTCACCCGCGCCTGCAATGCCGAGGCTCTTCAGTGCCTCGTCGGGCAATTCCTGCCCGCGAAGCCAGGCCGCTGAATCCGCATACTGAACACCATTCTGAAGATTGCCCAAGACGATCCCCAGATTGCGATCTATTTCGGCGATCTCGTCGCGATCGCGCCTGATCACGCGTGCAAACGATCGATTTCGCAGCAGGGCGACGGCCAAATGCCGTCGTAAGAACCTCCAGAGCATGCCCGCGCTGGTCACCATGCGAATGGGAATAAACAACGTTTCCGCCGTCTTGTCACGCTCGAGCTGCCCACGAAGCCGGCTGAGCAAATGCGTCTTGCCCGCTCCTGGTTCTCCAAACAGCAACAAGGCCTGCGTCGTTTGCTGCTCCCTCACATCGTCAATCAGGTCCAGGCATTTGTTGAACGCCTCGACGTTGATCTCAGCCACGTCAGACGGGTTTTCGTCGAGCGGATTTCCCAAAACGAAATTCAAAAATGGATTCCGAATCCGCTTCAAACCATCACTGCTCGCGTCGCGTGATGGCGACATAGTACCTCCCGTCTTTGCCCTCAATCAGCAAGTCGCGCTCCTCCTTACTAACTGCCATGGCATGATCGTGCTGACTCAGGTAAACCCTGCGCTGCTCACGCAGCCGCAATACCGCCTCATCGAACCGTTGCTTGTCATTCTCTTCAAGGCCGAGCGCGCTGCGCACTCTGGCGGTCGAGACCGGCACATCCCGTTCGGGCTCAAGCTTCGGCAAGATGTCCCAAATTTTCTCGTCAAGCCCAGATTCTTCAGTAATTCCCGCCTTCGCCAGCTTCGCCTCGATAGTCGCTCGCACATAGGCCCAATAGGCCTCGCGCGCACCCGCCGCCGCTACCAGCACCGTTTTCTTCCCCTCCACCGCCGGGTAGCGAATAAGCCTGCCCTCTGCCACCAGCCTGGCGACCGCTCCGTCTATATCTTTCTTGGCCGGTCCCTTCAGCGCAACCTTATCAATGGCCTTGCGCCCGCACTGCGCCACGATCTGGCTTTCCAGCCAGACCGCCGGATCTATGTGCCAGTAGCTGTTCTTCGGCTTCGCCCACGAGAAAATACCCTCACTCTCAAGTGCCGCGCGCAGGTCCGATTCCGTGACTCCGCTTTTCCTGCTGACATATATCTTCTTCAGTTTCGGAAACGTTAACGGTCCTGGCTCCTTCTGGAGCGTCGCTAGAATGTCTTTGGAATTGAGGGGCATACCAACCGCAGGTTCTGTACTTTACCACGGAGGCGAGCTTGCCGAGCCATGGACTCTCCATTGTCTCGCGTCTGAGTTCGTTGACAAGATCATCGGCCGCAGATGAACACGGATAAACCGCCATGGGCCGCGCCATGAGCGGCCCATGTGGGGTGAAAGTTTTGGAAAGACGACGAACTACGGGCCTTGCCGTGAGGGGACACGCCTGCGGTTCGGACTTGGGTGTTTTGGTGGACGACAAGCCCGGAGTGTCCCCGAGGCTTTTCGGTTGCGGGAAGAAGAGGGATTAGGCTTTGCGGTGAGGGTACACGCCTGCGCTTCGGACTTGGGTGGTTTGGTGGACGAAGAGCCCGGAGTGTCCCCGAGGCTTTTCGGTTGCGGGAAGAGTTGGAATTAGAGCTTGGCGAAATTGTTTTCAGAACAACCGCCATGGGCCGCGCCACTTCGCTCCCTACGAATCGTATAGAATCGTTGCCGACCCATGTTGCGAATTTTAATGCGTACGTGCGCAGGCGCATGCCTTGCCTTTGCCGTCTGGCCGGCGGCTGCCCAGACACCACCGTTTCCCAAGGAAGTGATCGAGAGCGGCCATCAATATTTTGAACAAAAGTGTGCGTTTTGCCATGGCCGCGATGCGGGAGGCGGCGAGAGCGGTCCTGACTTAACCCGTTCCAAGATCGTCGCCGACGACGTTAAAGGCGATAAGATTGGTCCGCTTGTGCGCGCCGGACGCACCGAAAAAGGCATGCCGGCGTTTAGTGTGTCAGACATGGAACTGGCTGGATTGGCGGCGTTTCTGCATACGCAGAAGACGATCGCCGAATCGCAGAAAGGCGGCCGCCGAGGCGTGGATGTGTCCGATCTGCAAACCGGCGACGCCGCGGCGGGCAAAGCCTATTTCAATGGCGCCGGGACATGTTCGAGTTGCCACTCGGCGACCGGCGATCTGGCCGGCATTGCCAACAAATATCAAGGATTGAAACTGGAGCAGCAGATGTTGTTCCCGCGCGATGCGGTAGCCAAGGTTACGGTGCATCTGAAGTCGGGTGAGTCGATGGCAGGCAAACTGGCTTACCTGGATGAATTTACGGTAGGGCTGAAGGATTCCGACGGTCATTATCATTCCTGGTCCACCAAACAAGTGAGCTTTACCGTCGACGATCCAGCGGCCAAACATGCCGACTTGCTTGCCAAATATAGCGATGACGATATCCATAATTTAATGGCGTATCTGCAGACCTTGCATTAGTTTCAAAGGCTATCCCAAAAATGAAAAAAACTGTTCTGTGCCTCGTTAGTTTTCTTGCCCTCGCCCCGGCCGTTTTTGCGCAGGGCACTACGGGCGCCATGCTGCTGGACCCGCCCGCCGACACGTGGCCCGGCTATCACGGCGATTACTCGGGCCGCCGCCATAGCAAGCTGGATCAAATAAATCCGGGCAACGTGAGTCAATTAGGCCTGGCGTGGGCCTTTCAAACGCATCAGCAAGCTGAATTGAAGTCGAGCCCGCTGGTGGTTAACGGCGTCGTTTATCTGTCTGTTCCGGACAACGTCTGGGCCGTCGATGCCCGCTCGGGACATCAGCTATGGCACTATACCTATCCACCCAACAAAGGCCTCCACATCGGTCATCGCGGAGTGGCGATGTACGGCGACTGGCTTTACTTCACAACTCCCGATGCGCATTTGATTTCGCTGAATTCCAGTGACGGCAGCGTGCGCTGGAACGTCAAAGTGGCTGAAGTGGAGAAGGGCTATTGGACCTCCATGGCGCCGTTAATTGTCCAGAATCATGTTCTGGTGGGTGTTTCCGGGGACTTCGACAATCTGCGGGGTTATGTGCGCTCGATAGATCCGGAGACAGGGAAGACGCAGTGGGAATGGGACAGCACGCCGCCGCCCGGTACGCCCAACGCTACCACCGGCGGAACCAGTTGGATGACCGGCACCTACGATCCGGAACTGAATCTTATCTATTGGGGCACCGGGAATCCAACGCCAGTGCTGACCGCCGCGACGCGGCCCGGCGACGATCTTTACACCTGCAGCATTGTGGCGCTGGATCCATCGACCGGGACATTGAAATGGGCTTTCCAGGCTTCGCCGCATGACACCCACGATTGGGATGCATCTGAAACGCCCGTGCTGGTAGATGGCGACTTCCATGGCAAGCCGCACAAGATGCTGATGCAGACTTCGCGCAACGGCTATTTCTTTGTGCTGGACCGGACCGACGGCAAGAGCTTACTGACCGCGCCTTTCGGCCCGGTGAACTGGGCGTCCGGTATCGATAAGAAGGGGCAGCCCATTCCTAACCCGGCAAAGGAACCGGCGCGCGATGGACGATTGGTGGCTCCGGATGAAGGCGGCATGACGAATTACCGCTCACCGAGTTTCGATCCGAAAACCGGGTTATTCCTGGTGGATGCGCACCCGAGCTATGCCATCTATTTCGCCAAGCCGGAAGACGGGACCTTTGGCTGGGCCGGGGCGGACTACGGCGTGTGGGGCAGCGGGGTGCTGGAGGCTATTGATTACCAGACAGGAAAGATCAAATGGTCGCATCCGCTGGGGCCGCACGGGTCGGGCGCAGGAGTGCTGACTACCGATTCCGGCGTGTGCTTTACGGGCGACGCGAATGGCAACTTTATGGCACTGGAGACGGCAACGGGCGAGACCTTGTGGCATGCGGGAACGGGCGCCAGTATGCAGACGTCCCCTTCGACGTTTCAGCTTGACGGCCGGCAATATGTGCTGGCGGGTAGCGGTTCGGTGCTGTTTGCCTGGGCGTTACCGGCGGCAAAATAGCAACGGCGTCTTAGTAGCTGCTGCTGTTGCCGCTGGAGTAATTGATACCAGCACTGGATAGTGCGTTCTGGATTATGGAGAGTGGGTTCAGCGACTGACCCTGGTCCTGGGTGATGCTGGCGAGGAAGGACTCTAGAAGCTTCTTCAGCTCACTGAGCGGACCGTTGGCCGAACTGCTGCTTGCGGTGCTTGGGGCAGCGTTCGCGCTGGTTCCGTTGCCGGCCGTAGCAGTTGGGGTCGCGTTGCCGCTGCTGAAACTGGCGCTGCTGATGGTGATGGATTCGCTGAACGAGAAACTTTGGAACTCGCTGCCGTTGCCGGCCTGTTGCTGCGATCCGCCGACGGCTTGCGCCAGATCCTGTAAGTTGGGAAGTTGTCCGGTGCCCGAGGCGTTGGTGAAATCGGTGGCCAGTTGGCCAAGTTGATTGGCTTGTGGCGAATCGCCTGATGCCTGCGCCGTTTGCGCGGCACTTTGCAAATTGACGGCGATCTGCTGCGTCAGTTGCTGATATTCGGCTGGATTTTGTTGTTGGACCTGCTGCAGCGTGCTGACTAATTGCGCAAAAGGAGACAGCTGTCCGCTATCGGAGCCCTCATTATAGGATGCAAGACTGCTAAGACTATTGCCATAGCTGCCGATACCATTATTTGCGACGCTGGAGCCTTGATAGGAGGAAGTACTGCTGAACGCTATTTGTAAATAGTCGGTGTTCAGAGTGGATATTGCGGTTGAGCTCATCTTTGAACTTATCCCTTCCATGCTCTATCGAAACTTTCGGTCTGGATTTTCGCTTTTCTTTAGAAAAATTTTGTCCTTTTAGCAATAACCCAGCAAATGGAGCACGTCTGCGGGATTTGCCAACGCGAATGCGGGGTAGGTCGTGCACCTTCTGCAGATCTGGTTCACGTCCCGTGAATATTCAGGTGTGATCAAAAGGTGACGCCTTGCCGGAATCAAAGCGCGGAGTAGACGCTCGGCTTCCGCAAAGGTCGCGGGTTGACTTGATTTTCTTTGATCCTGCCAGGCAGTTTCCATCCCATTAGGGTTTGTTTGTGCCAGCCGTAGAAAATCGGTCGCATACTTCGCGGGAACAGGTTCGCCCGCGGCCAGAGCTAAGGCCAAACGGGCGCTGCGGGCGAGTAAATCCTGAATCGCAATGAGCCGCAACGTTCCGCCTGCGAGTTTCACTGCCGAAGTGCGCCGCATGGTGTCGCCAAACGCCCGGAAAACATCAACGCGGAGTGCCGGTTCAGGATCTACAAATTGCAGCAGGGTTTTGCCGGGAGGATCCAGCGGATGAACGTGGCGGAACAAGAACTCGCCGCCCAGACTGGCAGGGATCGCGTCGAAGGTGCCGGTGATGAAGTCGATGTCGTTTAGCGGTCGCGCGCTAGTCTCGGCGCCTGCTGCCTGCAGGTGAAGTTCAGTGGCGATGCCGCCGGTCAGCGCCCAGCCGGAAATGTCGTGGCGCCTTAGTTTCTGTACTGTGCCTTCGAGGCGATCAATAACAAAAAACCTCGGATTGCACGCCGGGTTCAGCCACGATCAGCTTGGTAAAAAGCGTCCTGCCATGCAGTGCTTTCAGCGCCAGATTGCGGACCAGTTCGGGGTGGTTGTTGTGTTCACTAATGTGGCCGAGAACTAATGTGGAGACGCGCGTGTCCAGATCTTTTTGAATGAAATCGGCGGCTACTTCATTTGACAGATGCCCGCGGCGGCTCATGACGCGCTGCTTTACCGACCAGGGATAAGGGCCGACGCGGAGCATTTCCAGGTCGTGGTTGGATTCCAGCAGCAAGAAGTCTGTGTGGCGCAGGTGCACGCGCAGCGAGTCTGTGACGTAGCCCAGATCGGTGGCGATGGCTATTTTGATCCCTTCCGCGGAGAGTGTATAGCCCACTGGATCAGCCGCGTCATGCGGAATGGTGAAACTGCCGATATTGAAGTCGCCGACGGTAAAACCACAACCGGCCTGAAAACACTCAAACGGCGGCTGATTTTCGCCGCAATCAATGTAGGGCTGACTACCGCGCGTAGTGTAGATAGGAATGGTGCGCTGGCCGGCGCGCGAAACGGCGCCCAGGCCGCAGGTATGGTCGGAGTGCTCGTGCGTCACCAGAATGGCGTCGAGCGCGGCAATATCTTCGCCGATGGCGGCCAGACGCTTGGTGATCTCGCGGCGGCTCAAGCCCGCATCGATGAGAATGCGCGTCCGTCCCGTAGCCACAAAGGTGGCATTACCGGCGCTGCTGCTCGACAGAATGCAAACTTTGACGATGGGGGCGGCTCCTAGAAAGCATATCGGGGGAAGTGCAGCTAATTGTAATTGTTATAGCAGATTCGCGGTGGTGGGGAAACATATTTATGAAGAATGTTTTGATCGCGAAACCTTACAATGAAGGTTCTTATGAAAGCTCGTGTATTTGTGTCGATGAAGCCGACGGTGCTGGACCCGCAGGGTCAAACGGTGTGCGCGGCGTTGAATGGAATGGGACACAAGGAGATTGCGGCGGTGCGGCAGGGCAAGTACTTCGAAGTAGCACTGGCGGACGGAATGTCGCTGGAGGATGCATCGAAGCTGCTGGATGAGGTAGCGCGCGATGTGCTGTCGAATCCGGTGATTGAGAACTATGCAGTGGAGATTCTCGAGCAGGACTAGTAAGTAAGTAAGTAAGTAAGTAACAAATATGTGCGGAATTGTGGGCTATATCGGAAGTCAGGACGCCGTTCCTGTGATTGTGGAAGGACTCCGGAAGTTGGAGTACCGCGGTTATGATTCGGCCGGCGTTGCTGTTTTTCGGGAAGATAGATGCCTCGATGTCAGGCGCGCTTCCGGCAAGCTGAAGAACCTGGAAGAGGCTATCGCTTTGAAGCCGCTTTC
>PLRJ01000110.1 GCA_003163855.1 Bryobacterales bacterium
GTGACGGACCAGAATGCGAACGTTGTGGCGCGGCATGATTATGTGCCGTATGGGGAAGAGATTTCTCCGCCGTATGCGGGGAGGACGGCTCCGTTTGGGAATACGGATTATGTGAATCCGCGGTTTACGGGGCAGATGCGGGATGCGGAGAGCGGGCTGGACTTTTTCAATGCGCGGTATTTCGGGCCGGGACTGGGGAGGTTTGTGAGTCCGGATCCGATGAATGCGGGGGCGGATGTGGGGAATCCGCAGAGTTGGAATGGGTATTTGTATGGGTTGGGGAATCCGGTGGTTTATACGGATCCGAGTGGGATGTTTGGCGAAAAGCCACCAGCGGCTCCGGTGTCCCCGACGCAACTTTGCACGATTTTGATAACTGGCGGGGAAAATTTGCCTCAGGCGGCCGACCCGTGCCTGCCGTCCGTTGCCAGCACCTACGGTGCGCCTAGCGGTAGCGGGGCTACGGGCTCATCTAGTTCCGGTTCGCCTTCCGGTTCGCCTGGAAATACGAGGACGCCCACTAGGCAGCAGATTCAGCAGGCCTGTCTTAATCAGTTCTACAACTCGGCTCCGGGAAGTGTAATCGGCTTTGTTAGCCCTCTCCAGATGATTCCCGGCTGGGGGCAGGAACCCGGCAAGAACATTACGGAAACTGTCGCCGGGGGCAGTGCAAAGGTCCTGGTTATTAAGACGATTGCGGATAATGCCGGGCAGCCTGCGGTTCAGACGATATTCAACAACTCAGGAACGAGTTTCGTCGGTCCGCTTGAAAATCTGCTCGGTAAGGCGGCGAACAGCATTCTCGAATTGGGTGGGCGGTTCGCCTTGCGAGCGTACGTATATTCGGCCGGGCTGGACGTTATCGCACACGCGGGCTGCGCCAGTATCGCGCGCCAACAGACGGGCCAGATGGCTGTCGTTGGATATTCGAATATCCCCTAGGTTTCGAAATGAAGTTTTCAGCGTGGCCGTTCCCGCTGCAGGTGGTTGTCGGGATTCTCAACTTCAGTTTGGCTTCGGTACTCTTCCTTTGGTGGCCGAAAAGAGACCAGCATTGGAATGTTCTGCGAGGCATCCTAGCGTACTTCATCGCGTTTTGGTTGTTATTTGTTCGGTGGTGACTCCTGGGGTAACTCGCGGGAATTCTGGCCAATACGCGAATAGGCAAATGAATTTGATCTTCAGATCGTTGCCCGCTGCGAACGTGATCAACATGGTGCGTGGCTATAACGGCCAGAAGAACGGTACCCTATGCCACAGATAACGACTTATGAGCCCTCGCGCTTGATTCGAACCGTTTGTTTGCTTGCGGTCCTGGCTGCGTGTCTGAGTACACGTACCTGTGGCCACTCTGAACAGATGTGGTTCGCAAAAGTACCGTCGCCCGACGGAAAGTTCGTTTCCACCGCTCGCACTTTGCAGCCAGGCGGCTGGGGCACGGGGTCTCCGCCTGAGACAAGCGTTGATCTGAATTGGACGACCGAGTCTCAGGGTCCGAACCAAATTTTCCAGTTCGTCGGCGACGTGGATCAGCCGGACAACATGAAGGTGGGAATTGTTTGGTTGAGCCCAACTCATTTAGAAATAAGCTACAAGCCCAAACGCATCATTCAGTTCCAGGCGGTGAAATGTTTTGATGTCAATATAAGTGCGCGAGAGGAAGGCGGCGGGTCCGGTCGCTGAGGCTAACGGCGAAGGCTAACTAACGAACTAACGAACTAACGGTGACGGACGATATTCCTTTCCAGACTGCGCGGGCCGCCAGACACCTTTCATAACTCGGAGACGTCCTGGAGTGGAGTGCACCCCAAAATGGAAACTTGGGGACGCCTCGCCAGTAGCCAACCCCCTCCTATGCATCATGCAAACTCCTCCTGCCGCCCTGCGAACGCCGCCGACTCCTTCTTCTTCAGTTCGTCGCCCGGTGCCGCTTCAGGCTCCTTCGCGGTCGAGCCCGAGTGCCGAGATCTCAGACTCAGTAGACGGGTGAGACGTCCCCTCTTTTCCATGAGCAGGTGTTGGGATGTCGTGTTTGAGTGTGCTGTCCCGAGTTCCCCTGCTACTAAAGCGTCGGCTAAGCAATTCAGATGGCTAGCGGTTGTCCTACTGTCGGCGCTGGCCAGCCTCCTTTGCGTTACGTCTTCGTGTTCTTCGGCCTGTGGAAATAACCTGGTTCGGGAGGTCCCTGAGCCCGGCGGCAGCTTCAAACTAGCGATCTTCGAGCGCGATTGCGGCGCAACGACAGGTTTTGTGACGCACGTAGCTTTGCTAAGGAAAAATGACTCGCTTTCGAATGCAACGGTCGGGGATATTTTTGTGGCTGATTCCAACCACGGCGCGGCATCCCCGATGGACGTGGACGGCCACTGGAATTCCAAATCAGGAATAGTCATAACATATCCGTCGAGTGCTCGTGTCTATAAGAGATCTGACCATGTGGACGATTTTGCAGTTTCGTACCTAACGAAGTGATCACGAGCATTTGTGAACTCCAAAGGACAAGGACCCCGTGATACCGGCAAAGAACGGGATCACGTCGGCGCAACTGCAAATCATCATGAACGCAGCAAAGAAGGATGCGGGCAGTTGTGCCAGTGCCTTTTCTGCTGGCATGATCCCATACCGTCTTAAGTTTTCGCTTAAAGCCTTGGGTAACTCGGGGACGTCTCACTCGTTTACCGAGTTCCGCGCATTGAGTAACTGCCCCGGAAATCCCAATACGACTACAACACGGGCAAGCCCGCGATTGCTACCGATCTAAATGGGGCGCAAACGCAATATACTTATAGTGATTCGTTGGAGCGGCTGACGAAGGTGCAGTATGCGGATGGCGGAACGATGACGTACACCTATTCGAACCCAACCACAATCATTCAGCAGCAGGATGAAACGAATGCGGGCGATGGGTTGATAAAGACGCAGCGGCTGCTGGATGGATTCGGCCGGCTTGTCGAGGCCGATAGCTACAACAGTAGCGGCCAGGCGATTGCCGTGACACAGTCGTACGATGCGTTGGGCAGGGTTTCGCAGACGACAAATCCGTCCATTGCCGGCGACAATCTGAACTACGCGACCACCTATACTTACGACGGGCTGAATCGGTTAACCCAGACGCCGCAGCCGCCGGATGGGTCCGTGACCAGCACGACCTATAGCGGGAACTCCAGTTTGACGACCGATCCGACTACTTTGACGCCTAATCTTGCGACTACCGGCTCGATCAGTTTGACGCTACAAAGATTCGCATCCCGCTGCACGAACAAGTGGATGAACCGGAAGAGAGCCGGATGGGGCGAGCACTTAGAACGCGAATCACTTAATGCTCCGAAAGGGAATCATACAAGAGTATACGTTTCGATTGATGCGGCCATAGTTTCTCTCTGAGTCTTCCAAAAGGAGGCGGCCGGATGCTCCCCACCGATGAAATTGGCTCGCCCAACTTCGCGAATGGGTTCAAAAAGAAGAAAGCTCTAGCGTGTGAGCATTTAAACTTTGACAATCACGCATGAGCGTCCTACGATCCCAAATAGCGTGAATGCGCTCAAAGCCGCACGGCTGCCAAGCGGCTTTACAGACGTCGCTAGAATTAGGAGAACGATATGCCACCGCTTGATCGCATCACAAGAGATCCGCAGATCATGGGCGGCAAGCCGTGCATTCGCGGCATGCGAGTAACCGTGGGTACGCTGGTGGGGTTGGTCGCCGCCGGGCGATCCCCTGCTGAGATCCTCGGCGCCTATCCCTACCTCGAACAAGATGACATTCGGCAGGCGTTAACTTACGCGGCATGGCGGGTCGAGGAGATCGAGTTGCCGCTACCAGCGGCGTGACGATTCTAATTGACATGAATCTGAGCCCGACCTGGTTCAGTTCTTTCAGCAGAATGGGTTCCAGGCTGTTCACTGGTCGAGTGTGGGATCGATCAGGGCTGCGGACGCCGAGATTATGGCGCATGCCGCAGAGAACCAGTTCGTTGTATTCACTAATGACTTGGATTTCGGGACTCTGCTCGCTTCCAGCAGAATGGCCGGCCCGAGTGTCATCCAAATTCGCGCGCAAGATCTGCTGCCAGATGCTGTTGGATCTCTCGTGATCAAAGCTGTCTTAGAGGTCCGCGTGCACCTGGAAACGGGCGCGCTGGTTATTATCGAACCGAGCCGTCATAGAATTCGAATACTCCCGATTTGAGTCTCTGCGGCTCCGGTCGATGCTCGATTTCGTGTTGTGGCACTATCGAAAGTCATGGTAACTACGGGACGTCTCACCCGTTTTCCGTGGGANNTCCCCTAGTTACCCCTAGTTACCAGGAAACGGGTGAGACGTCCCCTAGTTACCAATTGATTACGACGCGCGCACCGACCACGGAAGGAAACAGACTCAGTGATGCGGATAGGATTCTTGGTCGTCGTTTCGTTAGTGTTGGCATTTGTCCCATCTGCCCGGGCATCGGCCACGGATAACGGCATCATCTTTCAGATAGTTGCGGAAAAGTGCGAGTTGAGGACCGACGATAATGAGGTAGAAATGAGTTTTGTGTTACGTAACAGGAGCCGAAGTGCTGTTAAGGTTTCTCTCGCCGGGCTCGGTTCCCAAATACTGTTCTCAAACATACCTAGCTCGCTCAGTGAGGATCCGGTAACGGAAACGGCAATCCTCGACCCAGGCACCGGCCAAACATTCGCGAACCTTCTGACCATCCGTCCTGGCGAGACCGTATGGCGAGAGGCCCGCATTCGGCTTCCACAAAGCATGAGAAAGCCGGGGTACTTCGTTTTCTCGGCGGTCTTCTCTGGGTCGCTAGGCGCATCGAACTTGCGGGGTGTATTTGCCAAGGACCTGAAATCGAATGAACTACTGTTTCGAGTTCTCGATCCAATCGAATTGCAGTGACTTCCGTACTGTGTACCGGCAAAGAACGAGATTCTGAATCCGGGCTGGATTACTTTGGCGCCAGTGACGATGATTGACTCACACGGCGGGAGGGATGAAAATAGCGCTGAGCGGGCGGCGCTGAGGCCGATAGTATCAGTGTGTGCAGTTAAGACCGAGCGCCAGTATGTGCCCAGGGGACGCAAGAGGCGGAGAGTGTGCGGCCAAAAGGTCAGCACGAAAGGGTGATTCTAAGTAGTTGATGCGTTTCTGGCCGCTTGCTCAAGGAGGCAAGATGAACCAGGATTATGGCAGAATCGCCGGCATTGACGTGCACAAGAAATGGTTGTACGTCACAGTGGAAGGAGAGCGGCGGCGGACCGGAACCACACCGCTTGAATTGCGCGCGCTGCGCACCTGGCTGTCGGAGAAGGGCACCGATAGCATCGTGATGGAATCCACCGCGCAGTATTGGCGTCCGGTGTGGGCAGCACTGGCCGGCAGCTTTCGTTTGTTTCTGGCGCAGGCGCAGTCGAACCGTGCGCGCAGCGGGCGCAAGACGGATTTCGGCGACGCCGAGCGGCTTGTCCGAAGGCTGGCTGCCGGAGAGCTGGTGTTGAGTTTCGTACCCGAACCTGAGCAGCAGGAATGGCGCATGCTGACGCGGACGCGGGTCGAATATACGCGGGAGATCAATCATATTCGCAACCAGATGGAGGTGCTGCTGGAAACAGCAGGTATCAAGATCAGCGGCTATCTGAGCGATCTGCTCGGACTGAGCGGGCGGCGCATGCTGGACGCTTTGGCCGCCGGCGAGCGAGACGCACAAGCGCTTAGACCGCGTTGGCCGACGCACGCGTGCGCGCCAGCAATGAAGAATTGGAAGCGGCGCTGGAAGGCACGTTGAGTCTGACGCAACGGCTGGTGTTGAAGCAGCAACTCAACCGGGTGCGACTGCTGGAACAGTTCATTGAGGAGTTATCGAGCCTCTTACAGGAAAGTTTGCAGAAGCACCGCGAAGCGATCACAAGGTTGTGCGCGGTGCCTGGCATAGCGGTTTGCGCGGCGGAACAGATTGTAGCGGAGCTTGGGCCGGAAGCAGCAGCCTTCGCCTCCGAGCGCCGGGTGGCCTCCTGGGTAGGCGTTTGCCCGGGGCGAGAAGAGAGCGCGGGCAAATCCCGCTCCAATGCGACACCGCCGGGTAATCGTTCGATGAGAAGGATTCTGGTAACTAGGGGATGTCTCACCCGTTTTCCGTGGGAGCCCGGGCACCTCCGCGTCACCGCCCCTCGTTTCCCTTGGGGGGTGCGCACGTTAGAATAAGATCTCAAACCCAGGAAACGGGTGAGACGTCCCCTAGTTACCCCCTAGTTACCAGGAAACGGGTGAGACGTCCCCTAGTTACCCCCTAGTTACCATGACGCGGGCGGCGCGGCGGCGCATGCGATTGGTCAGTTAACCAGCATCAGCAATGGGAATTCGGTTGCCAGTTTCACTACCTTTGACGCAGTGGGGCGAGTGACAGCGAGCCAGCAGCAGACGGGAGGGGTGACGTATCCGTTCTACTATTGGTACAACCTGGCGGTAACTAGGGGACGTCTCACCNNCCCCTAGTTACCCCTAGTTACCCGGCACGGTTGGGCCAGCAACGCCTATCCCGCCTCAATAGCAACCTTTATGACTGATACTCAGACAATAAACCCGTTCCACATCGGAGATTTCGTAATGTTCGTTCCCGATGACCGCACAGTAGGCTCGGCATGGTCTTCGTTTGATCGACTGCGGTTGAAGCCTGGTGACACAGGCACGGTCACCCGGATCGATCAAGATATTTATCTATATCTCGACGACGACCGCGGAGGCTTCCACTGGGAGTGCTTCAAAAAAGCAGCTTGACCGTAACGCCATTCCACTCTAGTTGTCGCTGGACGGATCGAGTCCCGGTTTCCCTCTTGGAACTCGGGACACAATAATCTAAATTTCCAAGCGGTGCTGGCGCACCGGCTTGAGAGAGACACGTCACCCCTGGGGAGGTTGCTGTAAAGGAACTTTGGTTTCCATATGGTAACCACTGAAAACAAAGCGCGAACCCGATTCCGGTTGCTGAACAGAAACCTGCGGTTTCCAAATGGCAACCGTTGAAAACAAAGCTTTTCTTTTTAGCCGCTATGAGCGGCGGATGGGCGGGCCGACAGAAATGCCGAAGCGACGTTCACTTTTTCGGCAGCATTTCCAGCGGCTTTTGAGCATCGTCCTCGTTTTATACAAAGAGCGACGGCGGCTTGACTGCCACCGGTTCAGCTTTGGAAGCGGCGCAGTCTTCGGTCTTCTTTGCTTCGGAGCCCATTAGCGGTAAGCCTCCTTGCGGTCGCGGATGCGCGTCACTTCGATATGCTCGCCGAGGTCGCGGAAGATCACGCGATGATCCTGGGTGCGGAGGCGGTAGAGCGGCGGATCGACGCCCTGCAATCGCTTGACGTTGCCTTCTTCGGAATCGAGGAAGCGCGCCAGCGTGCGGAGGATCTGAATGGCAATGGGTTGGGGTAACTCGGGGACGTCTCACTCGTTTCCTAAGTCCGAGGTCCCGCCCCAGTAATCGGTGGCTAGGGTAATCGTTGGCGGGACATTCAAACACAAAGTGTTCCCCGGCAGAGCCTTACGATGAGAACCATGGAAGTCATGAGCATTTCTTATACCGACGCACCTCCAGTGCTGCTTTTGGCTATCAAGCGGGCGGCGCGGCAGCACAGGCGATTGGTCAGTTAACCAGCATCAGCAACGGAAATTCAGTGACTAGCTTCACTCACTTTGACGCAGTAGGCCGGGTGACAACGAGCCAGCAGCAGACGGGAAGTGTGACGTATCCTGCGTTCTGCTACTGGTACAACCTGGCGGGTGAGTCGACGAAAGAGCAGTATCCGAGTGGGCGCATTGTCTCGCCGAGCTATGACAGCGCCGGACGGGTGAGTGGGATTTCCGGTCTGCTTGGCTCGAATAGCACGACTTACCTTTCCCAACATCAGTTACTGGCCGCATGGCGCGGTCTATCCTTGGCGAGTTTGCGATTGCGGGCCTAACGTGAGTTCTGCTTGTGGGTGCTGCGCGCTTGCAGCTGTTTTAGGGTTCGTAACGCTGAGACGCGCTCGAAAACTTCGTCGAGTTGTAGGGTAATGGGGACCGCGGTCAAGGCATCCGTCATCCGGCGCGGCTCGCTGTCGTCAGGCGTGTATTCCCACCCAGCAGTAGCGGACGCCCCCCCTTGTGATATTCCTCGCAGGCGTGCCGTGAGTTCGGGCAACGGGTCAAAAGCGTCGCCGTATTTCCGGCGAATGTCGTATTGGATGTTCTGCTGGGTTATGCTGTGCTGCTTGGTTCCCCCTGGCTTCGGAAAGAGTTCGCCCTCCACGTAGTCGCAGGCCGGCTTTTCACTGCCGTCCACAAAGTGGTTGATGGATTCTTCGACCGAGACGAGCGCGGCTTCCGTTTCAGGCGTCGTGCTGGTTATGGCTGCCATGGTTGCTTGTTGCCTTACTCAAATATGGCGAGCAGATCGAGTTTGCTCATTTGCATTACTGAATGACCACGCCGTATGCGGTTGTGCCGATTGTAAAACCTTTCGTCGAGGTGAAAGGGATGACGGAAGTGTATTTCACCGTCACGCTGATTGAGACCGCGCTGCCGGGACTGTTGTTTGGGTTCCAAGTTGTCGTCACTGTTGTACCGCTGGAAGGCGCGCCCCACAGCAGCGGGGTCACGATGTTTTGAATATAGGTAGTAGTGCATGTGTAGGTGGCGGTGGATCCATGTATAACGGCATAGCGCATGGCCACTCGGCTGGCGTAGGTCAGGTTGTTGTATCCGAAAAGGACCAAGGCAATCTGCACAAAGCCATAGACGATCATGATAAAGAGTGCCAGTACGAGCGCGCCTTCGACCATGGCTGAGCCTTTGCGTCCGCGGTGGCGCGGAGGCTGCGCGAGGGTCACTGCACCCGCATCACGCAAAGGCCACCGAGAGGAACGGAAATGGGCAGAACGGAATAACGAAATAGGACGGGAGCCGTGGCCGACGTAGCCACTTGGACATAGGCGATGGGCGTGCCGTTACCGGTGCAGGTAGAGGTGCAAGCAACGGCCGATCCCGCAGGAGAACACGTGCACCATTTTGTAGCCACGGCTGAGAATCCCGCGACGCCGGTGGCCGAATTTTGGGCGATGGTTTGCATTTCGGTCAGATTCCACGAGTTGTAAGGGCTAGCGCCCCACTGGGCGGCTACGTAAGCGGCCTCATTGACAACCATCGCTTTCTGAATGACGAGTGCGAAATCGATCACACCCATAACTAGCAGCAGTAGGAGGGTCATGGTGAAGCTGAATTCAATGAGGGCCATGCCGCGCTGGTTTTGACTCATTGCACAATGCTTTCCACGGTAGTTGAGGTGAGCGGTGAGCCTCCGCTTAGCGACGAGTAATTAGGCGCGGGGGCCATGTTTGTGCCATTCGCGTTTTTGAGATTGTTCACCACGAGTCCCAAATAGTTGGCGGCGGTGAGAGTGGAGGCATAGTTGTAAATCCCGGTGTTCAGCGCGTACCAGATTCCGTCAGAAACAATATAGGAGGCGAGGATCTGCAGCCCCTGGGATCCATCAGTGGACCAACCGCGATCGCCAAATATCAGGATTCCGGTGTACCCGCCGTTGCTGGTGCTAGTTGGTGCGGACAGATAAACCGAGGACATGTTGATGGTGAATGTTCCGTTCGTATAGGTTGGCGCGGGCCCGCTGGTGAGATAGATAGTGACGCCAGTTCCCTGAACCGTTGCATTGGACCAAGTCATCCCTCCAGTGACAATATAGAGGCCGGCACTAAGAGTAACGGTTCCGCCTGTGATGTTCATTCCCCCGCAATAGATGCCAGGGCTGAGTGTTCTGCTGGTAGAGGTAGAGAAGCCGCGCTGGTTGCACTGTGCCAGGGAGGTGGGCGAGGCCGGCGCTGTGAGCGAAGCTAAGGGGTCGGACAGACTGGAGACGTAGTAGTGAATGGTAGCTGACGGCGTTTGACCAAGGTTGGTGTAAGATGCCGTGCTTGGCGATCCCGGAAGAAGGATGGAATCCGGCGATGGTACGACAAGGGGACTGCCGGCGTCGTTTTCGAGGGACCTGGTGGTTGAGTTGACATATATATTGCAATCGGCCGAGGTGTACCCTGCGCCCTGATTAAGCAGAGGGTAGTACGAATTGCCGGAACCCATCAGGAAAATGCAATTGGGAGTTGTGGAAGGCCTGGCAACCGCGCCGCTGGCAGGAGTGGCGCTGCCTCTGCTGACGAGGCTCATAAAAGTCAGGTGGTAAGTTTGGCTGACGATAGCCTGGATTGCCGTGGCGTCCCCGGCATAACTGCCGCCGACCGGAGGGCTTTGAATTGTGACGGTGACGCCGTTTGCCCCGTCTGTAAATCCGTTCAGCGCGGCATCCGCCTTGCCGGCCGCCACCCAGTCTGAGTTGCCCCGGCCGCGTTCGTAAACAGCTCCCCAGGCGGCGGCGTCAGCCGCATGCTGCAGTTGAAGTTTTCTGAGTTGCAGCATGCCTCCGTCCAGCGCAAGTCCGCTAAAAAGGAGCAACACTGTCAAGGTAACGAGAAAGTTGACGAGCATGGCAGCGTAGATCTGCTGCAGCGGCAGATCTACTTCTCCCATCGGCGGTGAAATTAGATAGCTTTAGTGCCAGTAGTTTTCCTAGCGTGCTACTTCCAGTCTCCGGAATGCTCCAATACCCGGGAGTCCAACCATGATTGATTTGAAACTAGACGTGCTGCCAGTCGAGCAGGAGGGTGATTTCGAAGATCGCCACGTACAAGCAGGCAGCACCGTGCTGCGAAAAGGTCTGAACATAGATGACACGATCGCGCACGACGCCAACCACTCGGTTGGTGGGCGGGGCGTAGAAACTGCCGGTGGGCCCGAGGGCGGAGAGGAAGAAGAGACCGGGAAGGATTGAGTCCCCAGCGGACGACGAAAAAAGCCCGCCTGAGCATTGCTGCTCGGCGGGCTTTTTTGGCTTTTAGGAGAGAGTGGTTTAGTAATCCATCTCGGGGCCGTGACCGGCGGGCGGGCCGGCGGGACCCTTCTTCTCGGGGATCTCGCAGATCATCGCTTCGGTGGTCAGCATGAGGGCGCTGATGGAAGCGGCGTGCTGGAGGGCGGAACGCGTCACCTTGGTGGGATCGATGACGCCGGCTTTCACCAGGTCTTCGAACACGCCGGTGGCGGCGTTGAAGCCGAAGTTGGCTTCTTCGCTGGCACGCACCTTTTCGATCACGATGGCGCCTTCGTAGCCGGCGTTGCCAGAGATCTGGCGCAGGGGCTCTTCGGTGGCCTTGCGGATGATGTCGATGCCGATCTGTTCGTCGCCATCGGCCTTGAGGGTCGCGAGGACTTTACCAGCGCGGAGAAGAGCCACACCGCCGCCAGGGACGATGCCTTCTTCCACGGCCGCACGGGTGGCGTGCAGCGCGTCTTCGACGCG
>PLRJ01000240.1 GCA_003163855.1 Bryobacterales bacterium
GAAATCACAAGATCAACCAGCAAAATGGCTTTGAATCGGAAAAGCGCAAAGCTGACCGCCACCAAAGCTTCCTCAAAAACGAAGTAAGCCATCAGCGCCTGCAAACGGTGAAAGCGTACATGGCTGAGTACAATGCGGGCAGGCAAATTGAGGCCGATGAGATAGCGAAACTGGCCAAACAGGCCGCCTAAAATCGCCCCCAACTCAGCCGTACGAACTAAGCCAGCACCCGAAGTGCGGCCCAGCACGCCAAAGGAGGCAAAAACCGCCTAACTCCCCTCGAATTCAGACGTTCCGCCAAGCTCCGCATTCGAGTTACGCTCACTCTTCTTCATCGCAGGATCGAAAATATCCAACGGCGCCATCGCCACAATCTGCCAGCTATTCTTAATGCGCAGCAGCTTCACCGTCACTTCGGCATCGCGCCGCAGATCCAGACTTGTCGCCGAATCAGTCAACGTCAGCGTCCAATGCACCGTCAACTTGGCCTCAGTCTCGGTGCCCTCTTCATCGTTCACGTCAATCTGACTGTCAACTTGATACGCGCCCGTCAGCCCATCGAAATAGCCGCTCAGCTTGTCGTAATCGGCAAACTTCTGCTTATCGAAACACTCCATCGCCTGCCTGGGATGGCCGCTCGCTAGCGCCGTCGCCACATCGCTCAGGCGCCGTCGCAGATCGGCCGATTCGTCACCGTAACCAGGCAGTGCCAGTGCAAACAGGAGGGCGATGGCGGCGGAACTACGTCCTGTAACTGCCATTAATCTGGATGTATCCCTCTGTCAAATCGCACGTAAAGAAGCGCGCCTCGCCTTTACCGCCCCTCTTATGGACGATGCGAATGCGCACTTCGGCTTCATCCAGTTTCTGCTTCAACTCAGCCTCGCTAAAGTCGGCCGCCAGTCCGCCCCGGCACACCGCCGTTCGCTGCAACTCAATATCAATGTCCCGCGGGTCGAACGTCACGCCCGCATACCCCGCCGCCGAAAGAATGCGCCCCCAGTTTGGATCGCTGCCCGCAATCGCCGTCTTCACCAGCGGAGAATTCGCAATCGCCCGAGCAATCCGCCGCGCATCGTCCGTTGTCTTGAATCCCACCGCACGCACCACAATCAACTTGCGCGCGCCTTCCCCGTCGGCGGCTATCTGTTCCGCCAGGCTCTCCATCACCCACGTCGTCACTTCCTGCAGAACCTTGCGCTCTTTTTCATTCGGCTTGATCCTGGAAGCTCCGCTCGCCATCAGCAGCATCGTGTCGTTGGTGGACATGTCGCCGTCCACCGTCAGCGAATTGAAGCTCCGCGCAACGCCCGCAACAATCATCTGGCGCAGCGCCGTCGCACTCACCACCGCGTCCGTCATGACAAAAGCCAGCGTAGTGGCCAGATTCGGATGGATCATTCCCGAGCCCTTCGTCATGCCCGCAACCCGCACCGTGCCATCGCTGAACTGCACCTCTTCCGACGCAGTCTTCACACGCGTATCGGTGGTCATAATCGCTGTCGCCACCGCTTCAAACTTATCCGCCGAGAGCTCTTCCACCAGCTTCGGCACAGCCTTCGTAACCAGTGCCGCATTCATCTCAACGCCGATCACACCAGTCGATGCCGGAAACACCAACTGAGGCGCCAGCTTAAGCGCCCTCGCCACCGACTTGCAGCACGTCTCCGCCACCTTATCGCCGGTCTGCGTAGCGCAATTGGCATTGCCGGCATTGATCAGCACCGCGCCGACTTTGCCTTTCGAAACTTTCAAATTCTTACGCGCCAGCCGAACCGGAGCCGCCTGCACCATGTTGGTCGTGAACACCGCCGCCGCATTGACTGGCTGGTCGGGCACTATCAGCGCCACATCGTCCTTCTCCACCTTCCGAATGCCCGCATAGGTGGAGGAGAAGCGATAGCCTAATGGAATTTTCAAGTCTGTTCTCCGAATGTCTCGTCCGCTTCGAGTTTATAGCCGTTAAGAAACGCCTCGGCTGTCATGCGCTTCTTACCGGCAAGTTGCACTTCCATCAATTCCACAGCCGAAGACTCGCCGCAAGCCACCAGCAAGCGTCGCCGCTCCTGCAGCAAACGTCCCGGCTGTGCATCGCGCGCCCCATCCCCCGGCCGCATCGCCGTTATCGACAACTGCTGCCCGCGAAACGTCGTATAGCTCCCCGGCCACGAATAAAATCCTCGATACCTGTTGTAAATCGTTGCCGCCGGCTCGCTCCAGTGCACCTGCCCATCCTCTTTAATAAGGATGCGCGCCAAGGTTGCTTGCGTGCCATCCTGCTTCTCCGGCCGCGCCGTTCCAGCTTCCATCTGCGCTACCGCTTGCACCAGCAGCTCCGCGCCCAGCGGAGCCAACCGCGCACTCAACTCGGGCGCAGTCTCATCAGGCGCAATCTTCAGCGAACCCTTCAGCAGCATAGCGCCCGTATCCAGCCCCGCATCAATCTGCATAATCGTAACGCCCGTTTCGCTTTCACCATGGGCAATCGCCCACTGAATAGGCGCCGCCCCGCGATACTTTGGCAGCAGCGAAGCATGCACGTTCAATATGCCAAACCGAGGCAAATCGATGATGCTTTGAGGAATGATCTGGCCGTATCCAACGACAATCATGATGTCGGCGGCCAATGATTGCAGCAGCGCTAAACTCTCCGGCCGTCGTACCCGCTCCGGCTGATGCACCGGAATGCCGAGTTTCAGCGCCCCCATCTTCACCGCCGATTGCGCCAGTTGCTGCGCGCGCCCTTTCGGACGGTCCGGCTGCGTGAACACTGCCACTACTTCATGCTGCTTGGCCACTGCTTCCAGCGACGGAACGGCAAACTCCGGCGTGCCCAGAAAGACAACC
>PLRJ01000023.1 GCA_003163855.1 Bryobacterales bacterium
TTCGTCGGCTCGTCCAGCAGCAGAAAGTTCGAAGGCTTCAGCAGCATCCGCGCCAGGGCATAACGGTTGCGCTCGCCGCCCGATAAGACCCCGATGCGTTTGAACACATCGTCTTCACTGAAGAGGAAACATCCCAGCAGGTTGCGCAACTCCGTCTCCGGCATGCGCGGTGCGGCGCGGCCCAGGTCGTCCAGCACTCGCGCTTCGGTGTCGAGTTCCTTGTATTGATCCTGCGCGAAGTAATCGACATCGACGTTATGTCCCAGCGTGTACTCGCCATGCGTCAGAGGCTCGGTGCCGGCCAGCAGCTTGATCAGCGTCGATTTGCCCGCGCCGTTCACACCCACCAGCGCAATGCGGTCGCCGCGTTCGATGATGAAATCGACATCCTTCAGAATCTGTTTTTCACCGTAGCTCTTGCTGACGTTCTTGAACTCCGCCACCACGCGTCCGCTCGGCTTCGGCTGGGGAAACGAAAAGTGGATTGTCTTTTCTTCGGGCGGCAGAACAATGCGCTCAATCTTTTCCAGTTCCTTAATGCGGCTCTGCACCTGTTTAGCCTTAGTCGCCTGCGCGCGGAAACGGTTGATGAACGCTTCCAACTGCTGAATCTTGTCCTGCTGATTCTTGTATGCCGATTCAAGCTGTGCCAGCCGCTCCGCCTTCTGCGTGCGGTACTTTTCATACCCGCCGGTGTAGAAGGTGACGTGCTTGTTCCAGATCTCGGCAATCTTCTTCACCGTCACATCCAGGAAATAGCGATCGTGTGAGATCAGGATGAAGGCGAATTCGTAGTTGGAAAGATATTCTTCCAGCCAGTCACGCGCCTCAATGTCCAGGTGGTTGGTTGGCTCATCCAGCAGCAGCAGGTTCGGCTTCTCCAGCAGCAATTTTGCCAAAGCGAGCCGCATCTGCCAGCCGCCCGAAAACTCCTCCGTCTGCCGCGTCCAATCCTGCTTGTGAAAGCCCAGCCCCGTGAGCACCGCTCCCACCTGCGATTCAATCGTGTAGCCGTCACGCGCGCGAAATTCACTGTCAACGCGCTCGAATCGTTCGGCCACTGCCCGATATTCTTCCGAAGCCGGGTCTAATTCGCTGAATTTCACCGTCAGTGCTTCGAGCTCGAGTTCCAGTTCGCGCACACTGTCGAACACGCTCATGCATTCGGCAAAAACTGAGCGGCCGCTCACGCGCAAGCCATCTTGCGGCAGGTAGCCGATCTTGATGCCACGCATCACCTGCACCGAGCCGTAGTCGAGCGTCTCCATCCCCGCAATCGTCTTCAGCAGCGTGGATTTGCCGGTGCCATTACCGCCCACCAGCCCGGTTCTTTCCTTGGTCGTAATCAGCCAGTCCAAGTCTTCAAAAAGAAGCTTGTGTCCAAAGCGCTTGCCCGCGCCGGTAAATTGCAGCATCCTTCTCTATTGTGCGCCAGCGCTGCGGGCCGTCATCAAAACCCATTTGCAAGCAGGTCGAAACGCGACCTAACTCCAGAAAGACTCCCCGGCCACTAATAGCTATACCCCCGATAATCTACTCTCGTCGCACCCTTGGAGGTAGATTCCTGACGCTATCAAGTCCTGGCACGCCAGTTCTAGTTCTCTCCTTTTCTTCCTACCTGCTCTCACATTCCGGTTCCTTCGCCGCCAACCTGACTCCTCCCAGGTGCAGTACCCAACCTGCCAGAACGTGGCGGCGGCATCTGCATCGATCTGCCAGGCGCGCCGCACCCCGTTCTGGCAGCATCCACAGCATCCGCCGCAAAGAAGAGCCCCACTCGAACGCCGGTGGGCGCCAAACCCCTGACGCAAACCGGCATCTTCTCCACCGGCGGCGGTATTCTCTATTAGGAAGGAACTCGAAGTAAGATGAGCCCTTCAGCGTATAGACGTATTCTCATCACAGCAATCGTCGCGCTTTCTTGTGCCTGCACTGACCCAGCCCTCAAGCCGGTCGAAGTCGGCTTCGGATTCAAGCCGGTACGCTACCTTTTAGACGCAACCCTGATTCTCGCAGGCACGGTGGATCGCGTGGAACGCCTTGGGTGGCGGAGCGAAGAAACATGGCCGTACCAACATTTACAGCTTTGCCGAATAACCGCTTCCGTTGCACAGGTTCTCAAGGGGGGACTCCCGTCGAACTACGCCACGTTCTACTCCTTTGTATTCGAAGGCAGCTTTACAGGATCGATGCCGCCAATGCGCTTCGAACCCGGCGGAACTTATATCTTCTACCTGAACAAGGAATCGGGCGAGTGGAGGACCGCCTGCGATTCATCGGGGGCATGCTTCGACGTCTTAAGGACGGGCCGACACCCTGACTTTGTACGCGACCCCAACAAGCCGCCCGCGAACGACATCTTGCGCCTCCTGATAACCAGGGGAGAGCATGTCAGCAATGGCGAAATGGTGGATCTGCTCGCCGCTACGCGAGTCGGCTACGCACGCAGATGGGTAGACTACCTGCCCGAAACCTACCTGGCTCTTCTCAGGGAGACTGCCGAAAAGGAAACGCCACCCGTAGCGGCAGAGGCCTGCGCACTACTGGCAGAGTTGGGAAGACCGTGCACACCCTGCGAACTCGCTCCTTCGAAAACTCCTGATTTTTTACCTCGCAAGTGATGGGTCAAAATGGGGCTGGGTCGGAAGGCTGGCTCAACGATATTGAAATACAGATCCGGCCGTGCGCGAATGAACTAAACCGCTTCGCGGTA
>PLRJ01000050.1 GCA_003163855.1 Bryobacterales bacterium
GCGCCACCAAAGCTTCCTCGAACTCGAAGAATACAACCACCAGATGCGTCGAGTGCAGGCAGTAATGGCCGAACACCGCGCTGCCAAGCAGATTGAGGCCGATTACAAGGCAAAACAGGCCCAACAGGCCGCCTAAACCGCCTCGAACATCACACGTCCTGCCACGTCAGCGCTACAATTGCGCCCTCAAATATCCAACCCTATCGATCGCATCAGCTCCAGCGCATTGCTATGCGTAACCACCCCCGGCTTCAGCTTGTAATCGAACTCCACCGTTCCATTGATGATGCGGTCTTCAAAGTGAACGTTCGCCATCGCCGCGCCCAACTCCTGCTCCATCTGCGTAAGCGCCAGATCGTGCGTCGTCAGCAACCCGATGGAGCGTGGCAGCGAAGCCGCGCTCGGCTCAGAAGGAGCGTCAGATGCCGGGCCGCCGCGCAGTGTGTTGCCCGCCTTTATTGAATTAGCTTTCAGCAGAACCCGCACAACGCCCGCCGCTCCAATCAACCGGTCGTGCGAATTAGTGCCGCTCAAAAGCTCATCCAGAAGAAACAAAACCGGCTCTCCCGACCTTGTCAGCTCCACAATCTGCCGCAGCCGGCTAATCTCGGCGAAGAAGCGCGACCGGTTGTCCTGCAGCGAATCCGTCACCCGGATCGAAGCTCCAACCAACAAGGGCGAGATCCGCAAATTAGCTGCAGCCACTGGAGCGCCACACCACGCCAGCACCGTATTCAAGCCCATGGCTCGCAACAACGTGCTTTTCCCCGACATGTTCGATCCACTAACAACCAGCAGTCGCAACGGCACTCCTAGCTTCACATCATTCGCCACACTCACCGAAGAAGCCATCAATGGATGCTGCAAAGCGCTCGCCTCAAACAGCGCGCCAGCCGAAGAATCCAACTCGGGAAACGTCCACTGCGGTCTCTCGAACGCAAGCGTGGCCAGTGAGGACAACGCTTCAAGCTCGGCCAGCGCATGCACCCACGCCCCTACGCGCAATCCGTTAAGCTGCCGCCACGCCTCCAGGGCGGCTGCTATTTGCTGCTTCCATAACAGCAGCGGACCAAGAATCCGCATCACCACATGGTCGCTTGAATCCAGCAGTTCCATCCAACGCTGCAGATGTCCGATGCGCCGCGAAGCCGGTAAACCATCCGTTTGCAAGGCCCGGTGAAGCTGTCGTAGATAAGGACTGGCGAATTGCTCACGTTCCAGTCGTCCGATCATCACCGACAGCAGCGAAAGGTCGTGCGCGGCTGTCTCAACCGAACTGTTAATCGCCGCTACTTGATGCCGACTCCCAAAGATAATGCTGAAGTCGATTCCCAAAATCACCAGCAATGGCCATAACGGCAGCACGCTCGCGAGTTTCAAAACCAGCAGCGTCAAGCCAATGATCGCCAGCACCATCGTTGCCGGACGAAAGAAGGCAGGAAAGGTAACGGCTGCCCCCGTTCCCCATCGCTCTAGTTCATCGGCGTTCACCCGCGACCGTATATCATCGCCCAGCAGCGCTACATCTTCGCGCAAATCCAGCCTGCCGCTGAGTTCCCGTACCGCCTCCTGCCGCGCCAGCGCTGTCTCCAAAGGCGCGGGCGTTAACAGCCACGTCGCCAGTGTTCGCTCACCCGCTTCGGTCCGTACAGTCGAGATCAATTCAAACAGCGATCCCTTGCCGAAAACATCCAGGTCTTCCGCGTAAACGTGATCCGCATTGCGATACGCCTCGCCCGTATCTCCTGAACCCGCCCATGCGTCTTTGATACGAGCAAGTCCGCGATCATACAAACGAATTGCCCGCTCGGCCAGAGTGCGCCGCTTAATCACCCGCTCATGCCAGATGACCAGCGCAACAAAAGCCACTACCGGAACCAGCAGCCACCATGCCCCTAGCGCATCCCGGCCGAAAATGAACCAGGCCATCACAGCGGCTCCAACGGCGATAAGCAGACGCACGTTGCCAATTCGAATAAACATTGCTTGCAGTCGTGCCTGCTGCGCGCGCCAGCGGTCTTGTCGGCTAATGTATTCTTCAGACGGAGGCATGCGTCTACAGAATAGAACGCAGTGATATCTGCTCCCCAATGAAACGCTCAGGCTTCGCCGACTTACCTCTGCATGGCGGACACGTCCCGCCCTGGCTCGCCGCCCGCATGCAGACCCTCGGTGCCGCCATCGTTGAAAGCATTCTGCTCGAATACGGCCCCTCGGAATTCCTTACTCGTTTAAGCGATCCATTCTGGTTCCAGGCCTTGGGCTGCGTCATGGGCATGGACTGGCACTCCTCCGGCATCACTACTTCAGTACTGGGTGCCTTGAAGCGCGGCATCAACCCGCGCGCCGCTGAACTGGGTCTCTACTTCTGCGGGGGCCGAGGTAAGCAGTCGCGCAAAACGCCCGATGAGCTGCTACAAGTCGCCGATAACCGCGGCCTCGATGGCGTCGCACTAGTCCGCGCCAGCCGCTTAACCGCCAAGGTCGACAACAACGCCGTCGCCGACGGCTTTCAAATCTACTTGCATTCGTTTGTGGTCTCCGCCGCCGGCGAGTGGGCCGTAGTGCAGCAGGGTTTGAACGACCAGTCGGGCCTGGCGCGCCGCTATCACTGGCATTCCCACAGCGTCCGCGATTTCGTCACCGACCCGCACACGGCCATCGTCGGTCAAAACGCCGGCACCATTCTGAATCTCGTTGACGCCCGTGCCGATTCCGCCCAGCGCGCCCTGCTCGAAATCGCCTGCGATCACCCCGAAAAGACCATGCGCGACCTCGAACAGGTCTCGCGCCACTTGACCATGCCGCGCCAGCACGAAGTTCTCTCGCGCGACGTGGACTTGAAGCGCTTAGGAGCCATTCTCGCCGTCAGTTATGAACGGCAGTTGCGCGACTTCGCCTCGCTTCTGCTGCTCGAAAACCTCGGCCCCCGCACCCTGCAAACGCTGGCCCTCGTAGCCGAAGTTGTGCACGGCGCACCCAGCCGCTTCACAGATCCGGCGCGCTTTTCCTTCTCGCTAGGCGGCAAAGACGGTCATCCTTTTCCAGTGCCGCTCAAGACCTACGACGAGTCGCTCTCGGTTCTCAAGCGATCGCTCGATAAAGCTAAGCTCGGACACACCGATAAACTCGACGGCCTCCGCAAACTCGATCACATGGTCCGCCGCGTTGAAGAAGTACACCAGCCGCAAGCCAATTTCGACAACCTCATCCAGCATGAACGCGCCATTTCACCCTTGCTCGCAGGCCGCACCGTAAACGACGACCGCCGCGATCGTCAACTCAGCCTTCCGCTACTCCCGCCTTCTTGAACACTCCCAGTGACGCATCCAGCCCCATCTTCGCCGCCACTTCAGGCGTATAATTCTTCAAACCGCGCCCAAACACCTCCACACTCAAAGCATCCGTATAGCCGATCTTCGCCAGCGCCTGCAGGAAACCTGTCAAGTTGATAACACCCTCGCCCGGTAGCAGCCGCTCGTTGTCGCGAATCTGCTCCGGCGGCAGATTCGGCGCATCGTCAAAGTGAACATGCACAATCCGCTGCTTACCCGCTTTGATGATGTCTTCGGTTGTCGCTCCCGCATGGTGCCAATGCCAGGCATCCAGCAGCAAACCCACATTCGGCCCGCAACTCTTCGCGAATTCCAGCATCTCGTCCATGCGCCAGATAAACTCATGCGGAAAAGCTTTGCGAATGTGCAGCGGACCTAAGAACTCCAAACCTAAGCGAACATTCGAATCACCCAAAATCTTCGCCGCTTCACTGAAGCGCTTGCGATACAGTTCGCGCAGTTCCTCCTTCGGCGTCGGACTCGAAGACATGATATACGTCACCATCCGCGGGCAGCCGATCGCCGCCGCAAACGGAGCCGATTCCTTCAGCTTCACCAACCCCGCCGCAAACGTGGCGTCGTCCTTGCGGAACTCAGGTGCAAAATTAATAGCCGCCGGTCGCAATTTCAACTCGGCCAGCAGATCCTTCGTCGCCCCCGCGCCCTGCTTCATAGCTTCTTCCAACATCACGTCCGTGCCCGGAAAACCAACCTTCGCCGCCAGTCGAGCGAAATCAGGCCACGGCACGCGATTCGAGATCAGCACGCTATTCAAAGCCAGGAACATGTTCCGGCCGGCGCCCTCCGCCGTGAAGGCTAAGGGAAGGGAAGCGAGCAGGCCGCAGGCGGTGCGCCTGGTCAATTGATGTGTCGAGTTACTCATGATGTCGAAATTGATGATATCCAGCCCCTCACCAAAACAAGATAAACTCTATCTATCCAGAGGTGACATGAACTCTCAAGTAACTCGGCGTAATCTCCTATCGGGCGTTGCTGCCACCGGCGCGGCCATCGCTCTTCCCAAATTCGCCAAGGCCGACGCGCCCGCGGAAAAAGTAGCACTGATGCGCTGCCGCAGTTATAACGACTTCCAAGCTCAGCTCTCCGGCGCTTTCAAGACGCTCGACGTTGCCAAACTTGTGAAGGGCAAAACCGTTGCACTGAAACTGAACCTCACCGGCAATCCAAAGAATTTCCCGCTCACGCCCGATCTCCCATACCGCACCAACGGCGACACGGTAGCCAAGACCGTTCACCTGCTGGCGCAAGCCGGAGCCACGCGCGTCCGGCTGATCGAAAGTTTTTTCCCAGCCACCCAGGACATTTCGCTTTGGGCCCGCTATGGCCTTGACGTTAACGCCATCAACAACCTGGGCACAAAGGTGGAATGGGAAAACGTCCAGAACCTGGGCAGTTACAAGCAGTACGTCCGCTTGAAAGTGCCGTGGGGCGGGTATATGTATCCGGCTTACTACCTGAACAAAGCCTTTACCGAATGCGACGTGTACGCCTCGCTCTCAAAGCTGAAGAACCACTGGATCGCCGGCGTCACCATGTCGATGAAGAACAATTTCGGCGACACCCCCTGTTCGCTCTACGGCAGCGATTGCGGCCCTAGCGGTAACGAGCACGCCACCAAGGAGCGCGGCGACGTGCTGCACGCGGGAACAACTAAAGCGCCGTCCGGTGTTGATGCCGAACTGCATCCCGATTCCCCGCGCGATCCCGGCTATCGCGTTCCTCGCATTCTGGTAGATCAAGTCGGTATCAGGCCCATCGACCTTGCCATTGTGGACGGAGTGGAAACCGTACGCGGCGGCGAAGGTCCCTGGCTGAAAGGATTGGAGCGCATGACTCCAGGCGTCATCATCGTCGGCCGCAATCCCGTCAACACCGACGCCGTCGGCATGGCCGTCATGAGTTACGACGTAAATGCCGATCGCGGCCAATCCTGCTTCATTCGCGGTGACAATTCCTTGAAGTTCGCCGAACAAGCAGGCATCGGTACGCGCGACCTGAACCGTATAGAAGTCGTCGGGCTGAGTCTGAAAGAAGCTCGCATCGATTTCGGACCTGGCGCCGTCGGTAAGACCCTGAGTGAATTGCGGGCCTAGTACTTACTCTTTAATGCCGTCTTCCGCCCTTGAACTATACTCAAGGGCATGCTTGGTGGCATTGAAGCAGGTGGGACAAAGTTTGTCTGCGGTATCGGCACCGGACCCGATGATTTAAAGACGGCCAGTTTCCCAACTTCCGATCCCGACGTGACGCTTCGTCAGGTCATAGAATACTTTCAAGTGAACGCGGGCAAAGACCTCGAAGCGGTCGGCATCGGCTCCTTCGGTCCAGTCGATCTGGATACCGCTTCCGACACCTACGGATTCATCACCACAACACCCAAGCAAGGTTGGGCCAACTTCGATCTGGCCGGCACAGTCGCACGCGCCCTGAACGTTCCCGTTGGCTTCGATACCGACGTGAACGCCGCCTTACTGGGTGAGGCGCGTTGGGGTGCGGCGCAGGATCTGGCGCACGCCATTTACCTCACCATCGGCACCGGCGTTGGCGGCGGAGCGATGGTGCAAGGCCAGGTCATCCACGGTCTGGTGCATCCTGAAATCGGTCATCTGCGCTTGCCGCACGATTGGGCTAAGGACCCATTTCCCGGAACCTGCCCCTACCACGGCGACTGCCTGGAAGGTCTCGCCTGCGGACCGGCCATGCAAAAGCGCTGGAATGCTCCAGCCGCTACTCTGCCTCACGATCATCCGGCATGGGCGCTGGAGGCGAACTACCTGGCGCTGGCCTTGGTCAACCTGACGCTCACGCTCTCGCCGCAGCGTATTCTGCTGGGCGGCGGCGTCATGCAGCAGCCGCAGTTGTTCGCTCTGGTGCGTGCCGAATTCTCAAAGCTGATGAACGGCTATGTCCAGCATCCGGACGTGCTCACCGGTCTGGACCAGTTCATTCAGCCGCCAGGTTTAGGTTCGCGCGCCGGCGTCTTAGGTAGTCTTGTGCTGGCCGAGCTTGAGCAGGCCGCCACTATGCTGGACCACGTTATACGTGAACGTGAGAATCGGGGGAACAAAGCATGAGCGTCAACGCAACGCTGGTTAAGAGTACGATTGTGGCCGCTTTGGGCGGTCTTTTATTTGGCTTTGACACGGCCGTCATCGCGGGCACCACTTCCGATTTGACCAAGGCCTTCGCGCTGACTCCCAGCACTCTTGGCCTTACTGTCTCCATCGCTCTGATTGGAACCATCATCGGTTCGGTGGTAGCCAGCATCCCTGGAGACAAGTATGGCCGGCGCGACAGCCTCCGTTTCATGGCGGCTCTTTACCTCATCTCGGCGCTGGGCTGCGCGTTTGCCTGGGACTGGTATTCGCTCGTCTTCTTCCGCTTCATCGGCGGCTTAGGGATTGGCGGTTCGTCAGTACTGGGTCCCATGTATATCGCCGAAATCGCGCCCGCCCGGCTCCGCGGCCGTCTCGTCGGCCTGTTCCAGTTCAACATCGTCGCCGGCATTTTGATTGCCTACCTTTCCAACTACCTGATAGGGCTGGCCGCCTTCGGTCTGAGCGAATGGCGCTGGATGCTCGGCGTTTCCGGCCTTCCCGCGCTGCTTTTCATGTTTATGCTTTTCACGATTCCGCGCAGTCCGCGCTGGCTGGCGGCGAAGTCTCGCCTGGTTGAGGCGCGCGCCGTACTCGACCAGATCGGCGAAGAGAACGCAGAGGCCGAAATGCAGGATATCGTGCGCTCCATCGACGTTGAGCACGGCCATGGCACGGAACCGCTCTTCAAATCGAAATACCGCGTACCGCTGTTCCTGGCCATTTCCATCGCGATGTTCAACCAGCTCTCCGGTATCAACGCGATTCTCTATTACCTCAACGACATCTTCGCCAAAGCCGGCTTCAGTAAAGTTTCGGGCGATCTGCAATCGGTGATGATCGGTTTCACTAACCTGATATTCACTATGACCGCCATGAGTATCATCGACAAGGTAGGCCGCAAAACTTTGTTGCTGGTCGGATCAGTCGGCTGCACTTTCGCGCTAGCCGGTGTCGCCTACGTATTCCTCAGCGGCAGCCATGAAAATCTGCTCGTCTGGATGCTCGTGGGCTTCATTGCATTCTTCGCCTTCTCGCAAGGCGCCGTCATCTGGGTTTACATCAGTGAAGTCTTCCCCAACCGCGTGCGTGCCAAAGGCCAAAGCCTCGGCAGCTTTACCCACTGGATCATGAACGCGGCCATCTCCTACAGCTTTCCCATCATCGCAGCGAAGTCAAAGGGCCTGCCCTTCGTTTTCTTCGCCGCCATGATGGCCGTGCAGTTCGTTGTCGTGCTCCTCGGTTATCCCGAAACCAAAGGCGTCACGCTGGAAGAGATGCAGAAGAAACTGGGTATCGCCTAGCACATATCAGCGAGCTCGTGCGAGCATGTTTGCGGCGATAGCTTGCAGCGGAAGAACAATGTCAACAGCCTTCCGCTTAATAGCTTCGTTAGGCATGCCAAAGACAACCGATGTGGCTTCATCCTGGGCAATCGTGGCTGCGCCCGCCTCTTTCATTTCGAGCATTCCACGCGCGCCGTCGTCTCCCATCCCAGTCATGATCACAGCCACCGCATTGCTTCCGGCGTAACGCGCCGCTGATCGAAAAAGCACATCCACCGAGGGACGATGTCTGCAAACCAGAGGACCATCCTTTATTTCTACGTAGTAGCGTGCGCCGCTACGCTTCAGAAGCATGTGGTGATTGCCCGGCGCAATCAAGGCACGTCCGCGGATTACGGTGTCGTTGGCCTCGGCCTCTTTTACCGAGATCTGGCAGAGGCCGTCTAGGCGGTTGGCAAATGTCCGTGTGAACGATTCCGGCATATGTTGCACGATTACGATACCGGGGGCGTCAGGCGGCAGCACTTCTAGCAGAGACCGCAGCGCCTCCGTGCCGCCCGTGGATGCGCCTATAACAATCACCTTTTCAGTGGTTTCGAGCATCGCGCTGGTGGCGCGCGAAAGAATGGCATCAGCGGTGAGTTTCGGTTGAATCGTAGTGCTCGTGAGACTTCGAAGTCGAGATACCGCCGCTGCCTTGATAGCGTCGCACAGGATGGCAGACGACTCCTCCAAAAACTTCTTTGTGCCGACCTTCGGTTTGGCAATGATTTCTACCGCGCCACATTCCAATGCTTCTAGCGCGCTGTGTCCGCCTTCTCCCGCTAGGCTCGAGCAGATGATTACCGGTATAGGATGCTGCGACATGATCTTCCGCAAAAAGGTCAAACCGTCCATGCGAGGCATTTCAATGTCGAGTGTGATGACGTCCGGAACTTGCTCCCCGATCCGCTCTGCGGCGACAAATGGATCGGTGGCTGTTCCGATGACTTCGATGGCAGGATCGGCCGACAGTATTTCGCTCAAAGTCTGGCGAACGACGGCGGAATCATCGACGATCAGTACGCGGATTCGAGGCGCCTTCATTTCGTAGTTCTCCGATGCAGGAGCGCGCTTTGAAGGCTGTTATTCAGACGCTGTACTAACACCTCACCGGTACTCGTATCGAATTGAATTTTGCGGCCGCGAGTACCGCCTACATCAGAGGCGACTATGGTGAATCCCTCTTCTGCCAGCACCTCGGCGGCTGCAACGCAATTCATTCGTCCGACGGTAGGCCGGCAGCCGTCCACTCTGGTTATGCTCAACACGTCGGCGCCACCAAACACTTTTATTTGCAGTTCGGAGCGATGAGCGCCAAGTGACTCGAACCGCCGCGCGAGATAGCGAATACTGGCATCGACATAGCGGTGTTCGTCCCAAGGGTTAAAGCCAGCTGGCCCGTTCTTCGGCAATCGAGGGAAGATACTGTGGCACATGGCGCCGGCGCCCAGGCGCGAACTGAAGAACGTGAGACTGATACAAGATCCGAGAATGGTGCGTAGAATGCTTGGACTTTGAGCCAAATGCAGTTTACCTGGCAGTAGATCGATTCCGGCGAGGCGGCCAAGCTCTTTCGTCATTCGGGCTTCCGATAAATGGCAGGTGCTACCTGAACAAGATTAAGATCCATCCCCTGGAATGACTCGGAATGGCCAGAGAAGAAGTAGCCGCCAGGCTGGAGTTGCCGGATCAGTTTTTCTAGCAGCCGGATCTGCGTTGGCCGGTCGAAATAGATAATGACGTTACGGCAAAAGATGATTTCGGGTGGCTGGCTAATGCCAAAGTCGGCATCCATAAAATTGAGACGCCGAAAGTCCATCAACGCCCTCAGTTCCGGGACCACCCGATACATTTCGGATTTAGGGTCGCGACTCCGCATAAAATATTTGCGCAGAAGTCCCGGTGGCACCGGCTCCAATACGCTTTTTTTGTAGATTCCGGCAGCAGCGCGTTCTAACACGTCTGTACAGATATCAGTGGCCAGAACGCTGAACCGAAAGCCGGGGCAACCAAGTGCGTATTCGCTGAGAACCATACCTAGCGTATAGGGTTCCTCGCCGGTTGAACACCCAGCGCTCCAGATCAGGCTGTGGCGAATGACGCCTCTGCGGGCTGCGAGGTCCGGAAGCGCATTTGCGACAAGATACTTAAAGTGGCTTGCCTCGCGAAAGAAATCGGTCTTATTGGTTGTGATGACATCGATAAGATGAACCAACTCGCTCTTTATTCCTTCAGCCGAAAAGACGTGCTCGCTGTATTCGCGCAGCGAGGCGATTCCCAGGGTGCGAAGCCGGTGCCTTAAACGCACCTCCACCATGGTCTTCCGTTCCGAGCCTAGATTAATGCCAGATTCTTTGTAGATCAGGTCACGGAGCCGGTCGTAGTCGGCTTTAGATAGTTCCTGGGTCGCGTTCTTCATAAACGATTCGAGAGATAAAAGATGAGTGGCCGGACTCGATCAATGACAGCCGCTCTTTCAGGGTCTAGCCGTCACTGGGCGCGCTGGTTCCTTCGGCGCCTCGGATCACCGACAGTTCGTCGACCGCAAAAACCCGGTCAATATCGAGGATCATTATGAAATTGCCCTCGCGCTTTCCCATCCCTTTTATAAAGTCGGTCCGGATTCGGGTGCCCACTCGCGGCGCAGGCTCAATCTGGTCCGGGTCCAGGTCAATGACTTCTTCTACTGAATCAGCCAGCGCGCCGATCACAATAGTTTCGCCCTCGAGTAACATCTCCACCACAACAATGCAAGTGTTGACGGTGATCTCCGTTTTCGAAATCTCGAAGCATAACCGTAGGTCAACTACCGGGACAACTTTGCCCCTTAGGTTGATCACTCCACTCATAAAGTCCGGCGTACGTGGAATCTTAGTGATGGTTGTGAAATCGAGTACTTCACGCACTTTGGAGACGTCCGTTGCGAACACTTCGCCGCCTAGCCTGAAGGTAAGATATTGCCGTGTATCGGTAATTTGAGTAACGCTCAATGTTGTAGGTTCCTTTCCCATGGAGAAGTAAGCGCGCGGGCTTGGATGCGGCGCGTCACCGCCTCTAAAACCGTTCGAATTCCTTATCGACCTGGTCGCCGGTTTCCCCCAAGTTGAGAGCAACTCCGGATTTGACAAGCTTTTTTGAGGCGGGGTTCGGACCCCTATGGGAAACGGCCTCTTTAAGCTTGCTCAAAGATCCGTGAGACTTGACAGCCGAGTGCCTTGCGCCAGGCACTTGGACGGCTTCGGCGGTTCTGAAGAACCCGAGTGCACTTAAGAGCTGATCGGCCTGCCCGGTGAGTTCTTCCGTTGTAGAGGCCATCTCTTCGGCGGCAGCGGCATTTTGCTGAATTACCCGCTCCAGTTGCTGAAGCGCCTTATTAATCTGTTCTGCGCCTGCGTCCTGCTCCTTGCTGGACGCAGTGATTTCCTGCACCAGTTCCGCCGTCTTCTGAATGTCAGGCACGAGCTTATCGAGCATCTCACCGGCTTTTTCAGAAGCCTTAACGGTGGTTACGGAAAGCAGATTGATCTCGCCCGCTGCTTTCTGGCTTCGCTCAGCCAGTTTTCGGACCTCGGCCGCCACCACAGCGAAGCCTTTGCCGTGCTCGCCGGCCCGCGCGGCCTCGATAGCTGCGTTGAGCGCGAGCAGGTTCGTCTGTCTCGCAATCTCCTCAATGATCGAGATACGGCTGGCGATCTCCTTCATTGCCGCAACGGCTTCGAGAACACGCTTGCCGCTCTCCTGCGCGTCGTTCGCCGATTTGGTGGCGATCTTGTCCGTCTGCTGAGCGCTGTCGGCGTTTTGCTTGATGTTAGCGCCCATTTCCTCCATAGAGGATGACGCCTCCTCAGCGGAAGCGGCCTGTGAACTGGCCCCGTTAGAGACCTCCACCGAGGCTGTACTGATGGATTGGCTGGCGGCCGATACTTCGCCCGCGATTGTGCGAATTTCGGTCACCGTTCGAGTCAAGCCTTCGACCATCGCGGTGAGGGCTTGCATCAACTTGTCCTGGGCGGAACGCTCGCGGATTGAAACGGTCAGATTGCCTTGCGCTATCTCCTCGGCAGTCCGGGTTACATCATCCATAGCCGCGATAAGCGTATTTAGGTTATTTTTGATGGTATTAAATTCACCATGGTAGGTGTCGGTAATTTGAGGCGGCAGGTCTCCCTTGCTGATGCGGTCCACATAAGTAGCTGCGACGGTAAGCGGGGAAATAACGGCATCCAGGATGGCATTTACACCTCTCACGATGCCGGAGTAAGCGCCTTGAAACTCGTCCTGATCGCCCCGCTCATTTAGTTTTCCCTCCTTCGACGCGATCGTCAAGCGGCTGAGTTCCTTCTGCAAGCTCTGCAGCACAGACCCTACATTGTTGACAGCGATTTTCATCTTCTCGTGATCGCCTTTGTAAGTTTGCGCAATCAGTTCATCAATCTTGCCGTCCGAGATTTGAGCGAGAATGCGATTGCCTTCGCCAATGGGCAACAAAATGGCGTCCAACATGGCGTTGACACCACGGACGATATCGCCGTAGGCGCCGCGGAACTGGTCAGGCTTGCCGCGCTCAGTGAGTTGGCCTTCTCTGGAAGCTTCCGTGAGCCGCGTTAACTCCCGCTGCAGGCTCTGCACGACAATGCCTACATTATTGACCGCCAATTTCATTTTCTCGTGATCGCCTTTGTAAGTGTGCGCGATCAGTTCATCAATCTTGCCGTCCGAGATTTGAGCGAGAATGCGATTGCCTTCGCCGATAGGTAGTAAAATGGCATCCAACATAGCGTTGACGCCACGCACGATATCGCCGTAGGCGCCGCGGAACTGATCGGGCCTGCCGCGCTCAGTGAGCTGACCTTCTCGGGAAGCTTCCGTGAGGCGCATCAACTCACGCTGCAAGCTCTGCACGACGACACCTACATTGTTGACGGCGATTTTCATCTTCTCGTGATCGCCCCTGTAAGTCTGTGCAATAAGTTCATCAATCTTGCCGTCTGAGATTTGTGCGAGGATGCGATTGCCTTCGCCGATGGGCAACAAAATGGCGTCCAACATGGCGTTGACACCACGCACGATGTCGCCGTAGGCGCCGCGGAACTGGTCGGGCTTGCCGCGCTCAGTGAGCTGGCCTTCTCGGGAAGCTTCCGTGAGGCGCATCAATTCACGCTGCAGACTTTGCACCACGTTGCCTACATTGTTGACGGCCAATTTCATCTTCTCGTGGTCGCCCTTGTAAGTTTGTGCAATCAGTTCATCAATCTTGCCGTCTGAGATTTGGGCGAGAATGCGATTGCCTTCGCCGATGGGCAACAAAATGGCGTCCAACATAGCGTTGACACCACGCACGATATCGCCGTAGGCGCCGCGGAACTGGTCGGGCTTGCCGCGCTCAGTGAGCTGGCCTTCTCGGGAAGCTTCCGTCAGTCGCATCAATTCACGCTGCAGGCTCTGCACGACGAGACCTACATTGTTAACGGCGATTTTCATCTTCTCGTGATCGCCCTTGTAAGTCTGTGCAATCAGCTCGTCAATTTTGCCATCCGAGATTTGTGCGAGAATGCGGTTGCCTTCGCCGATAGGTAACAGGATCGCATCCAGCATTGAGTTGAGACCCTGCACCATCTCCTGGTAGACGCCTTGAAATTGGTCAACTCTGCCACGCTCCTCCAGGCGTCCCTCGCGCGACGCCTCTACCAGGCGCAGAATCTCTTGCGACACGCGCTGCATATCCTCGTCCGTCTTTCGCGGCTTGCCCGCGTCCGCGCGCTCAATCTTCTCGTTCGGTCCGGGAGCGGTCCGATTGCTTTTATTTGACCTTGGAGACACTTTCTGCTGCCTGGTTGCCATCGATTTATTAGTTTCCTTTTCTAACGAATGCGTTTGGTTGAATGGATTCTTGCGAGTTCACGATCTTGTTGCTGCGTACTCGCGGGCGCTGGTTGCGCTTTTTGAGAGAAGCAGCCTGTATTACGTTCTGCACCACTCGAGATGGATCGATAATCAGGGCCACGGTGCCGTTGCCGAGGATGGTGGCTCCCGAGACGACCTGTACGTTTCGATACAGCCTGCCCAGGCTTTTGATGACCGTCTGATGATCTCCTAAAACCTGGTCGACAACAAAGCCATAATGCCCGTGCTCAGTCTCGACGATCATGATCTGCTCACGATCAGGGCGCGGAGTATCCATCTCGAAGTACTCGCTCAGGCGAATGTAAGGTATGATCGTGCCGCGGACATTAGCAATGTGTTTGCCGCGCGCCGCCTCAATTTCCTCGCGGGTCAATTCGACGCACTCCAAGCTGTTGGCCAGAGGCAGCACGAAGTGGGTGTCACCAACGCGGACCAGCAGCCCATCAATGATGGCTAGCGTCAAGGGGAGGCGAAGGGTGACGGTCATGCCTGCACCCAGGCGGCTGGCAATGTCCACCGATCCACGCAGACCCTCTATGTTGCGGCGGACGACGTCCATGCCCACGCCTCGCCCGCTAAGCGCTGTAACCGCCGCCGCCGTCGAGAACCCCGGCGTCATGATGAGCGAGAAAGTTTCCGCCTCAGTAAGGTGGGCGTCGTCATGAATCAAGCCTCTTTGGATGGCGCGGCTGCGCACCGCTTCAACGTCCAGTCCGCCTCCGTCATCGCTGATCGTGATTTGTACACTGGCGCCGGACTGGCGGGCCGCAATGCGGATAGTTCCAACCGAGCTTTTCCCGGCTGCACGGCGGACTTCAGGGGTTTCAATACCATGATCCATGCTGTTACGGATCAGATGGACAAGCGGATCGTTCAACTGATCGATCACAGTCTTGTCCAGTTCCGTATCCGCACCCTCGATGACGAGATCAACCTCCTTGCCCAGTTCGTCCGACAAGTCGTGAACAAGACGGCGAAAACGCTGTAGCGTGGTGCGAAGCGGCAACATGCGAATGCTCATCGAATTCTCGCGCAGCGCTATGGTGAGCCGGTCCACCGCCTCCGAAACACCCAGAATGTCGCTATTGTCGTAGTGTCCTGCTATTTCCGCCAGGCGCGCCTGCACGGTAACGAGTTCACCCACCAGGTTGACGAGTTGATCCAGCTTGTCGACCGACACGCGAATGTTCGACGAACCCACTTCGGCGCCCGAACTGCGCGGCTCTGCCGGGTTGGGTCCGGTTAGTGCATTGGCCGCAGGCGTTTCGGATGCTTGCTCTTTCGCCAGATCGATGGTAAGAACACACTCGCCCTGGACAAAGATGAAGACATCGAGAATGGCGTCGTGATCGGAAGCCGTTTCCAGAACCATGTTCCAGGCCACGTAGCAGCGTTCCGGATCCAACTCGTCCAGCAGCGGAATTTTGCTGCTATCTAGTTCGACTTTCAGCTCACCGAGAGTTCGCAACTCACGCAAGAGAAGCAGCGGGTTGGTTCCATTCGATAGAACATGCTGCCGCGGCCGAAAGTAGATTTTCCATTTCTGGAGCGCGCTGCTGGCTGCTGTTTCTGTCGGTTGGGGCACGGATTCGGGAGTAGAAGGCGAAACCGCTGGTGAACCAGTCAGACGGGACAACTCCGCTAAGATCGCGGCAGACTTGGTCTGGTCCACGCTGCCATTGCCGGCGGCTGCGTCCAGCATGCTCCTGATCTGGTCGCCAGCCGACAGCGTGAGGCTGATGAGTTCCGCCGTGGCAGTGAGTTCCCCGCTGCGCAGAAAGTCGAAAGCCGTTTCAAGATTGTGAACAAAACCGGCGATGTCGTCGAAGCCGAACATCGCACCCGATCCTTTTATGGTGTGCAGGGCCCGGAACGCCTTGTCCACCACGTCAAGATTAACCCGGTCTTCATTCAGCTCCAGCAATGACGATTCCAATTCGCTAAGCAACTCGCGTGCCTCGTCCTGAAATGTCTGTTTGAAGTTGTCGATCATCTACTCACGTGTGCAGGCCAAAATGGCTATCTGTCTGCATTCGTCCCTCAAACGGAGCGTCCCTGCAATACCCTTCCGGTTCTCTCCACGAGCGGCCGCCCTTTTGGTTGCATAGGCGTGCTGGCAAGCTGACCGGCGCGTTCAAAATTCAAAGCCGCGAGCAGCCTTAGCTTCGAGTCCGCGGCAGACTTCAGCATGCAGTCGCCTTCCAGCTTTATCGGCGTGCGGCATTCATCTCCCTCCATGGTCGCGCGCAAGAGTTAACTCCTACGGCGTCCGCGTTCGACACCGTGACATAAGAACTTAGTGCCCCACGCTTGTCCGGGAGCCCATAGTTGTCATACTGATCGGCTGGATGATCAATTTCCTGTAGCTTGTTCCTTATGTCCACCCTTAAAGTTCCGCGCTCGCACTTGAAGTGCCGTCAGAAATAGATTTTCTCGGGGGTCACGACGATTCAATGAAAAAAGCAGGGACTAAGGTTGGGCTGGACGCAACGATTAGACCATTAAGAAAGCGGTATTAAGGCCGGTCAATTGATGCAATGCCGCATCTAGCGGACGGAACCGGCGCAATCTGCAGATCCGTTGGGGCGCAAAGTGTTCAGAAATATGCGAACGATATTGGGAGTTGGTCGTGCTGCTGTTTCTTCGAAACGTTAAACTTCCGCATCGCCCGGCAGCAAGCGCTGCGGCAGATTAGCGAACACCACATTTCCACAAGGCGGATAGTGAAGCCGCCAGATCCGGTCATAATGCTGCTCGGTCCATTCGGGAAGTTTTCCGGCGACACCTAAGGCGGTCGCAAGTGCGGGAATCTTGCCTTTGTGCCAGCAGATCAGCAATGTCTTTCCGGCATACCTGCCACTGGCCAGCAGTTCGCGCGCCAGCAAAAGCGCTTCGTCGTTTGCGAACGCCGCTTGCACCGTTAGCCCGAGAGCTTTCGCCAGCGGCATTACCGTTTCAACCGGGCGGTTGCTGTTGGCCGTGGCTTTCGTGGCAAAAATAAAATCTGGGGCGGGGAAGACGGCTGGAAAGAGGCCCGGTAGTGCATTAGCGCGCTCCTCGCCTCGCGCGTTCAAGTGGGTGTCGTTCTTCTTACCAGTCTTTTCGCCATGGCGAATGAGGAATACAAGTTTCGGTCGAGTGGGCTGCTGAGAAAAGGCGCGCTTAGCGCTTTCCAGCCAGACTGACAAGCGGCCCAGAAACCCGCGCCTTTTGAGGCTAGTCACCTTATTTTTTCAGGAGCGCAATCTTCAGCTACCAGCGGCATTCCCGGCGCCATGGTGGCTTTCGAATTCACGTTATAACGGCTGCGCGCTGCAAAAAGCTTCGCCACTTCGTCGCGAGGCAGAGCTTGTGCGCCGCCCATCATCTCCGCCACAAAAGTTATCCGCGCAAAATGTTCCACCATCTCCATGCGGAAGTACGCCTGCCAGACATCTTGCCCCCAGGCTGTGCAGCCATGGTTTTCAAGCAGCAGCGCATCATAATTCGGGATGAAGGGGAGCATGCCGTCGCTGAGCGCCGGCGTGCCCGGCAGTCCATAGCGCGCCAGTGGCACGGCACCCAGTTGAATTACCACTTCCGGCAGCAGCGCTTTGTCCAGCGCGCGGCCTGCTGTAGCAAATCCGGTAGCAACGGGCGGATGCGCATGCACTACGCTGCGAATATCGGGACGCAGCCCGTAAACGGTTGTATGCATCGCAATCTCGCTGGTGCAGTCGCGTGCCCCGGCCACTTTAGTTCCGCTCATATCGCACAGAATCAGGTCGGCGGACGTCACCAGTCCCTTGCTGACGGCGGTTGGCGTGCACAGAATGCAATTTTCACCCAGCCGGATACTCACGTTCCCGTCGTTCATTGCCACCCAGCCTTTTTCATATATCAGGCGGCAAACGCGAACCAGGTCTTCGCGGTACTCCTGCTCACTCTTACTCATGCGCCATCCGATTTTATCAATTCAACAAATTTACCTCAAAGCAGTTAACGCGGCTGCGCCCGGCGGGCCACCGCATTGGTTTATGTGCCGCCCGCTACAATTAAGCCGTGGAAAAACGGCGCATGTGCCCCAACTGCCGGGCCTTTATTACTGTTACAGACCGCGTGTGTCCGTATTGCGATGCGCAAGTAGGTCCGCGAGCCGTCGATACCAGGGGCGGACAGTTCGTTGCCTCGTTCATGCCGCGCGCCAATGTCACCAGCATTCTCATTCTGGCGCTGAACGTCATTTTCTACGCCGGACAAACGCTTTCCAGCCAGCGACTGACCAGCGCCGGCATCGAATATGGTCCGGCCGAATTTCTGGGGCATCAATGGTGGCGTCTGCTGACTGCAGGTTTTTTGCATGGCGGCATCCTTCACATTGCGATGAATTCATGGTCGCTTTGGATTCTAGTCACTGAAGTCGAACAGTTCTATGGCACATCGCGGCTGCTGGTTTCCTATGTAGTGTCGACGTTCACCGGCTTTTTGCTGGCTGCTTTGGTCACTCCCTATTCCCAGGTACTTGGCGCGTCCTGTGCGGCATTCGGACTGATGGGCACGATGCTGGCAATGGGCCTGCGCGGCCGTGCCGATCCGTTGGCGCAGGCAGTTCGCAGCCACTATGGCAACTGGCTGGTATTCGGACTACTGATGAGTATTGGCGGTGGCATCAGCCTCACCGGTCATATAGGAGGTTTTCTCGGCGGCCTGGTGGTTGGTTTTATAGCCGGCCTGCCAGGCTTACCCGGCACACCGCGGGAAACTATCTGGAAAGTAGCCGCTGGAGCGGCTGTACTTCTTGTCGCACTAGCTTGGTTACAGGCCGGTTTGTACATGGCGTCCGCCAGTTAGAGTCGTCAGCTGGACAGACTTTGCAAACGTTGTATACAATCTAAAAAGAAGTTGCCGCAGCTACTACTGCTGCGTGGCGCCAAGCAATTGTTGACGCTTCGCGGTGCTCCCAACGTCCGTCGCGGCGCCCAGTCCGAGGACCTGGCAGTTATCCAGGACGGTTCCATTCTTATCCGCAATGGCCGAATTGCTTCCGTTGGATCCACAAGGCGATTGGAGAACATGCAGGAAGCACGCGACGCCATCGATGTGCCCGTGCATGGCTGCGTTGTCATGCCTGGATTTGTTGACCCGGGCATGCAGCTATCGCTTTTTGATTCGAAAGACGCTTTGCGTCCACGCCGCAAGCGTTTACAGTCTTTTTACGAGGAGAGCGTTGCCCTCATGCGTGGCTGCCTGCAGCACGGTACTCTTACCGCTGGAATTAGAGCCCGCCCTGTGAACGGCTTCACCGGATCGGACGTGGCGCTCCTCAGGCAGATGGCGCGCATTGGAAATAATCCCGTTAATGTGGTCCGTGCTTGGCGAATCGGATGGCAGGGGGGCGAATGCCCGCCGCTGGAGGCGATAAACAACACCTTGACTACGCTTCGCAAACACAGGCTTGCCACGATGGTGGAACTTGGTGCCCATAACCTTCGCTCCGATTCCGCCTTGCTATGCATGCTCAATAACGCACAAATGGAGGTCAGCCTCAACTGGCGTGGGAGCGATCACGATCAACTCGCTCGAGCTTTGCAAGCCGCTTCGCCAGCCTGTGTCTTTTGCGACAGCAACTTGTCCAGTGCCGAATGCCAGGTCCTGGCGAAGTCCAGATCCACCGCAATCTTTACCGCTCATCGCGACCTGCTGGAGGACGCACCAGGCGGGTCGCTGCGCGATTTGGCGGATGCCGGAGGTGCGCTCGCGCTGACGAGCGGATATGATGCGGAGAGTGAAAACAATTTCAATATGCAGTGGGTTGTGGCGCTGGCTGTGATGCGGCTGCGTCTCTCCGTCGAACAAGCGATTGTGGCGTCAACTATCAACGCTGCCTACGCCATGCGATGCGGAAGCGAACTGGGCAGCTTGGAAGTGAATAAACGCGCCGAGATTCTTGTGCTGAACCTCGATGACTATCGCGAGCTGCCGCGCCGGCTGGGCACCAACCATGTCGGCATGGTGATCCGCGATGGAAACATCGTTCTGAACCGCAGCCGCTGGAGGGTGGGCGCGGCCTGAAGCAACTAGTCGAGTGTGTTCCCAATTTTTCTGAAGGGCGCGATCTCGGCCGCGTCACTCAGCTGGAACTAGCCATAGCCGGAACCCCGGGCGCGTACCTGCTGCACCGCACCAGTGACGCTGACCACAACCGCAGTGTGATCACCTTTGCCGGTTCGCCTGCCTGCGTGCTTGAGGCTGCTGTTCGCGCCGCCGCCAAAGCTGCCAGCCTAATCGATTTAACCCGGCATCGGGGGGTCCATCCCCGGCTCGGCGCGCTGGACGTTCTTCCCTTTGTGCCGCTGGCGGGGTTGACTCTAGCCGATTGCGCTGAACTGGCCCATCAAGCTGGCGAGCGAATCTGGAATGAACTTGGCATTCCGGTTTACTACTATCAGGCTGCTGCGCTCCAGCCCGGTCGGGTAAACCTTGAAGATGTTCGCCGAACGCAGTTTGAGGGGCTGCGCGAAGCTGTGCTAATTGACGAGTCCAGGGCGCCTGACGTCGGCGGACCGGCGCTTCACCCCACCGCAGGTGCTGTCATTGTCGGTGCAAGGAAAATACTCATTGCCTACAACATCAATCTGAAAAGCAGCGACCTCACCATCGCCAAGCAGATTGCACGTGCCATTCGCACTAGCAGCGGCGGCCTGCCATGTCTGAAAGCACTGGGTTTGCCGCTGGCCTCGCGCGGTCTGGTTCAAATTTCCATGAACCTCACCGACTTTGAGGTGACGCCTCCACACATTGTGTTCGCCGAAGTAGAGCGTCTGGCCGCGCAGCATGGGGTTGTCATCGAAGAAAGCGAACTCATCGGCCTGCTGCCGCGCAAAGCTATGGAACTCGCCTTCTGTCAATTGCTGAAGCTGCCGCCCGAAACCCCCGCGCAGGTGATTGAAAATCGCCTGGAACCTGGCAGCCAAGCGGATCTTAGGCCGTGAGGGAGATTAGTAGCCGTGCATCCGCGCCGCGCATTGCCCGCGGCCAATAAGAGGAATCGGTCAGGCCGTAGAATGCATATATGGCCTCAACTCTCATCCCAGAGCCCGCGATTCTTACCCCAGTGGAAGAAATCATGGGGCTCGAACGGAGTTATCTTCTCCAGAACTATGCGCGTTATCCCCTGGTGCTGCATCGCGGCAAAGGCTGTTACCTGTATGATCTGGACGGTAAGCGTTATCTCGATTTAATCAGCGGAATCGGCGTGAATTCGCTCGGATACTCTCATCCGCGCATCACCAAAGTGATCCGCCAGCAAGCCGGGCTGCTGCTGCACACTTCCAATCTTTACTATCACGAGTATCAGGGACGGCTGGCGGAGCGCCTAGCCCAAATCAGTGGTTTACAGCGCACTTTCTTCTGCAACTCCGGTACGGAGGCCATGGAAGGCGCGTTAAAAATGATTCGCGCGCACGGCAATTCCATCTCGCCTCGGAAGATCGATATCATTTCGCTCGAGAATTCCTTCCACGGACGAACTTTGGGCGCCATCTCCATTACCGGCCAGCCCAAATACCGCAAGGATTTCGAGCCGCTACTCCCCGGCGCGCGCTTTGTTCCGCGCAACGATATTCAAGCGCTGGAAGCTGCCTTTAGTCATAACACCGCCGGGATCGTGCTTGAGTTTATCCAGGGCGAGGGCGGCATCTATCCGATCTCCGAAGCCTTCGCACGGCGTGCGCACGAACTCGCGCAGGAGTATAACGCACTGCTGGTCTTCGATGAGATTCAGTGCGGCGTCGGCCGTCCTGGCGCTTACTTCGCCTTCCAGTTGACCGATCCCGTTTTGCTGCCCGATGTTGTCATCGCCGCGAAACCGATGGCATGCGGTATTCCGCTGGGCGTCGTCATTGCGAATGAGAAAGCGGCATCCGCCATCAAGCCCGGCATGCATGGTTCTACTTATGGCGGTGGTCCGCTAGCCTGTCGCGTGGCGCTTGAATTCTTCGACATACTGGACGAACTGATGCCGTCCATCATCACCGTGGGCGGCTATTTCCGCATGCGCCTTACCGAAATGATGCACGAGTTTTCGTTCATCAAAGAAGTGCGCGGACACGGCCTGATGATCGGCGCCGAGCTAGAGTTTTCAGGAAAGCACCTGGTGCTGGAAGGTATCAAGGAAGGACTTTTGTTCAACTGCACGCACGACACCGTACTGCGCTTCCTGCCGCCTTACATCTTGACCGAGCAGGATGTGGACCGCGCCATGAGCGCTCTCGCGCGCGTCTTCCGCAACGCCAAACCGCCAGAAGCTTAAGCATGATTGAAGGCATTTTGGAATGCTGGCGAACGCATGATGAGATCAATCTCTACCTGCTTCGCCACATTCCCGATGAAGGTTTTGACGCGGTCACCCTGCTTAAAAACGGCCAGCCATCTAAAGGTCGCAATGTCGCACGAATTTTTTGCCACCTGCATGAAGTGCGGCGCAGTCACATCGGCCGCGACTTCCTGAAGGGCGTGCCGGCGTTTGCTGACGAGTACGTTCCCACGCGCGCTGAACTTTTGCAGGCGTTTGAAGCCGCGGGCAAGGGCATTGAACAGCGCCTCTGCCGCACCGTCCAGGAAAACGCCCGCTTCAAGGAACGGTCAGGCCTTGCGCTGCTCGGCTACCTCATCTCGCACGAGGCACATCATCGCGGCCAAATTGTACTCGCTCTGAAGCAATCGGCTATCCGCATGCCGGAACTTATGAAGTTCGGCATTTGGATGCACTGGTCCAAGCCGCAACCAGGCATTCTCGAAGAGCCTACGGCCCCCGTCAGGAGAGCGGAGTAGGGCCGCTATAACAGTTCTTCCGCCCCGCTGCTCTCTAGCGCCTTGACAACCTTGCTCACATCTTGCGCCCGGCTGCGCTGCGCCACCAGGAGCGCGTCCGGCGTGTCCACGATAATCATGTTTTCGACTCCCACCAGCGCAACCGTCTTGGCCGCATCGACATAATTGCCGCGGCTGTCCTCGCTGATAACTCGGCTGTTGCTGGCATTGCCGGCATCGTCTTTCTTCGCGAGATCGTAGACCGCCTCCCAACTGCCTACATCGTTCCAACCGATATCGTCCAAGGCTAAGCCTTTTACCGATTCTGCCTTTTCGATTACGGCGTAATCGATGGAAATGTTGTCGCAGAGTGGATACGCTTCGGCCAACTTGGTGGCAAAATTCTTGCTGCCGAACTTCGGCAAACCAGCCAGTAACGTTGCCGTCTTAGGCTGGTGCTCGCGCATCAGTTGCAGCACGGCCGAAGTCTTCCAGAAAAACATGCCTGCATTCCACAGGAAGTTGCCGCGCTCGACAAACTTCTTCGCTGTTTTCGCGTCCGGTTTCTCGCGAAAGCTGGTGATATCCAGAACCTCGTTATTGCCCGGCTTCAGGTTCTTGGGGAATTCGATATAGCCATAACCGGTCTCCGCCCAGCGGGGTTCTATGCCCAGCACCACGACGTCACTGGTCTCGGCAGCCTTGAATGCCACCTTCACGAAGTTGCGGAAGCGCCCTTCTTTCAGAATCAGATGGTCGGCTGGAAATACGCCGAGGATAGAGTCTTCGTCCAGTGAAGCAATTATCTGCGCCGCCAACGCGATGCAGGGCGCCGTGTTGCGTTGGGCGGGCTCAGCCACAATCTGCTGTTTCGGAACTTCGGGTAACTGCTTCCGTATCTCGGCCTGCAGAAAATCGTTCGTCACCACCCAGATGTTTTCCGGCGGAATCACCGCCTTCAGCCGATCCACCGTCTGCTGAATAAGGGACCGTTCTCCGAAAAACTTCAGAACCTGCTTTGCGTTGCGTTTGCGGCTGCGCGGCCAGAAGCGCGTTCCGCGCCCGCCAGCCATGATCAGACCGTATCGATGATTGCTCATTACGACTTAGTCTAGAACGGAGCAATAATTCTGCTTACGGATTTGGCGAACCTGGATTCAGCGGCAATTCATGCGTCGGCAAATCTGCATCCGGAAACCCTCGGATCACACGCAGGGTCCGATTCCAGCGCGTGCGTGTGAAAAAATGTTCTCCAAGGTCGATTGCATGCGTAACCAGCGAACCAATCGACCCGCCCGCCAGGTCTTCGGTAGAAGCACGATAAGACCAGTAGATCAGCAGCGGCTTACCAATGATATTTTCACGCGGAACAAAACCCCAGTAGCGGCTGTCGAGCGAATTATCGCGGTTGTCACCCATCGCGAAATACGAATTTGGCGGCACCACTACTTCGCCGTTCACGACATCGCGCTCGTACATCTCGTGCTGAAGCTGACCCGGCAAGCCATCTACGAAGGGCGGGGAAGCGATAGGAAAGTTATCGCGCGTTTCCTCATACGGCAGCTTATGGTAAACGTAGGGCTCGTTCAATTGCACTCCATTGCGATAAATCACCCGATTTATCATCTTTAGGTGGTCGCCCGGCGCGCCAATAACCCGCTTCACAAAGGTCTGCTGGATATCTCCCGGATAGCGAAAGACAATAATGTCGCCGTGCTTGGGGGTTTCGTAGGGCAGAATGTACTTGCTGATGCTGCCGGCTGGCGCATAGGCAAGCTTATCCACCAACAAGTGATCGCCCACCAACAGCGTGTCTTCCATAGAGCCGGTAGGAATGACAAATGCCTGTACCAGGGTCGTCGTTCCGAACAACAACAACAGAATCGTCACCGCCCACTCGGCAATGCTATTGCGTATCGGTTCGCGCTTTATTTCGGCCACTTGACCCGTCTTCGGATCGGCTATGATTGCAGTCTTTTCTTCCATTCAGTCCTCTTATGCCCCCCGAATCAGCCGAAACGTCCGGTTCCAGCGTGTGCGTGAAAAAAAGTGCTCACCCACGCTTACAACGTGACGCAGCACATCGCCGCCGGTTGCACCCATCAATTCGCTGGTACTGGCATCATACGACCAGAACACCAGCACTGGCTTCCCAACAATATTGTCGCGCGGAACCAATCCCCAATAACGGCTGTCCAGCGAATTGTCGCGATTATCCCCCATAGCAAAGAACGAATTGGCGGGAACCACCAGTTCGCCATCCTTGATGTAGTTGGTTAACATCTTCGACAGCAGTTCTTCGCGCTTCCAGTCGGGCGCCACGTCGCTCCACGCCATGTCCACTGGAAAATTGTCGCGGTACGCGCTAAAAAACTTCGACTTGTGATACACGTACGGCTCACGAACTGCCACGCCGTTTCGATATAACTGCTGATTCACGATCCGGATGCGATCGCCCGGCTGCCCGATAACCCTTTTAACGAACATCTGTGACGGATCCACCGGGTAATGGAAGGCGATAATATCTCCATCTTTCGGCTCTTCATAGGGAAGCAGATGGCGGCTGAAGGATCCGGCGGGCGAATAAGCAAGTTTATCCACAAGTATGTGGTCCCCCACCAGAAGCGTGTCTTCCATCGACCCGGTAGGAATGACATAAGACCATCCCAGGCTGGTAGACACAAATAGCATCATGAGAATGGTAACCGCCCATTCGGCAAGGAAGCCGCGCGCTGCGGTTCTAGCCGCACCGATGTCTGAATTACCGTCCATTCGCCAACCTTCATTGTAACTTCGCAGTTTGATCTAATATGCGCATGCCCAAATTGCACCTGGCCGCTGTTACGGGCCTTGCCTTTCTCTGCGCTTGTTCGCATTCGCATACCTACAACACCAAAGATGCTTCGGTCACTATCGACACCAAAGGCAATAACGAAGCCGCCATCCATGTCAATGGCAAAGATGGCGCTTCGCTCGACTTCAACAGCGGGAAGCCAATAGCGGACTATCCTGGCGACACGCCGCTTTACCAGGGCAAATCCTTGATGGACGCGAAGTCGGAAAAGGATCACGCCCGGACGGTTGCCCTACAAACTCCGGATCCGATGGATAAAATCTCGGATTTTTATAAATCGGAATTGGCCAGCAAAGGCTGGAAAATTGAAAGTACCATCACGACGGCGCAGATGAACTCGTTCATCGCCACGAAGGAAGGGCGCAAGTTGGTTATATCGATCACCACTGACGGCAAAATGCAACAAATAAGCCAGTCGCTGGCCGACCATTAAGCGGTTACTCTGAAAGAAGCTATGAAACTGCAAAGCTACCTTTACTCGATTCTTCTTCTTTGCATCGTTTTTACTGGATGCGGCCCCAAGGGAGTATCAGACCAGACTTTGGCCACCGACATTCAGGCGAAATTGTATGCCGATCCTGTAACCAAATCGGCAAATGTGAAGGTGGCGGTAAACAATGGTGTAGTAACGCTGACAGGTGACGTGCCCAATTCGGATGCGGCTCTTCAGGCAGTAAATATCGCAAACGGCACCAGCGGCATCAAGGTTGTAGACAATCAGATAAAGCTGGCTGCGGGCGTTGCTCCCGTGCAAACCGCTTCCAGCGCACCCGCGCTCGGGGCGCAGCCGACTTCGCAGAACATGCAGCCTCCCGCGCCGGTTGATGACACCAGGCAAGCGCCGCCTCCCCCTCCCGCCGAACGTCCCAGGCCCAGGACGTTGACCATTCCTGCGGGCACAGATCTGGCAGTTCGCATGATTGACTCCATTAACTCAAAGACTAACCAGGCCGGCCAGACATTCCGCGCCTCGCTTGACGCCCCGGTAAGGGTAGATGGCGAAACCATCATCCCCGTTGGTGCGCCGGTAACTATTCTGCTCGATCAGGCGAAATCAGCCGGACACATCAAGGGAAGCAGCGAACTGGAAGTGCGCGCGGTCAGCATTGAACATCATGGCCGAACCTACAATATCGAGACCAACGTGCGTGAACAAGAAGGGAAGGGTCGAGGAAAACAAACCGCGGTGCGTACCGGCGTCGGCGCGGTAGCTGGAACTGTTATCGGAGCGCTGGCGGGAGGCGGTAAAGGCGCCGGTATCGGCGCTCTTGCGGGAGGCGGCGCGGGGGCTGGATTTCAGTTATTCACTCACGGCCAGCAAGTCAGCATTCCATCCGAAACGCCACTGACTTTTCGCCTGACGGCTCCGTTGACCCTCTAGGCGGCACGCAGCCGTGAGCGTAGTTTCCGAAGAAAAACACTAAAACCGGAGGCGCGGCGCATTCGCCGCCCGCTAAGCTGTAAAAACGTGCGCTTGCAGACAACCGGACCATCCACCGCAACGCCCGCTTCCGGCCACACTCCCCCAGCCTTCGGTCCATAGAGAATGTTGGTCAGTTCGTCCACGTAGAAGTCTCCGTCGTTTCCAACCTTGTCGGTTGCAGAACCCATATAGGAAATGACCTTAACGGAAGGTTCGAGGCCGCCTGATTCAATCTCGCGATAGCGGTGCTTTCCCAGCATGCCCGCTACTTCTTCGCAAAGCTGAGTGATATAAGAAGAATTCTTCTTAATTGCGGCAAGGGATCGCCCTGCGTCTGCGTCGTCCACGTTTTCGGCGAGTTCGGGTTGCTTCTCGGCGATAGAAATTCTGTGCGTTATTGCCCACGTTTTTTCTTGTTCCATGCAGACGTACCCTTACAAACTAGTATCCACCACCCCGCAATTTCTCACTGAAAGTTTCCCGGCAGGATTCTGAAAGGCTGCGTGTGCAAAGCTAGTTCAATTCCCATGAAATCAACTGCAAAATTCTGCCTTTGCCTTTCTCTTAGCCTGAACGCTCTTTTCGGCCAAACTAACACTCCTGCAGCTTCGCCCGCGCCTGCTGCCGGACAAACTGCCCCTGCAGGCGGCGCAGGCGCTGCTGCGGCAAGTTCCTCGAACGATCAACTGCTTAAGCGCGTTGACGACGTGCTTTGGTTTACCCGCATGAGCGACATCGCCGATGTGGATAAAAGCGAGTACACCAGCCTTCCGCCCACGCGTGCCCGCAACCCTAAGGCGCCGGGCGCGGTAAACCCCATTATCGTTCACGCCTACACCTTCATTCCGAAGAATCTGGACCGCACCAAGAAGCAGCCGCTTATTACATTTGCTCATCAGGGGGTACATGCCAATTTCGACACCAGCGACCTGCATGTCATGCGCGAACTGATCGAACAGGGCTATAGTGTCGTGGCCTGCGACTACCGCGGCAGCACCGGCTATGGGCGCGGCTTCTACGAGCTAATCGACTACGGCGGCCGCGAAGTGGACGACGTTTATCTCAGCACACAATGGATGCTGGATACCTACAGCTTTCTCGACCCTAAGCGCGTCGGCATGATGGGTTGGAGTCACGGTGGCGGCATCACCCTAATGAACATTATGGAGCATCCGAAGACGTATGCGGTCGCTTATGCAGGTGTTCCCGTGAGCGATCTGGTGGCGCGCATGGGCTATGAAAACGAATCCTATCGTGAACTTTACTCGGCTCCCTATCACATCGGCAAATCAGTTAGAGATGACATCGAGGAATATCGCAAGCGTTCGCCCGTAAACCATGTCAAGGATCTGGATACTCCGCTGCTGATTCACGGCAACACTAACGATGAAGACGTCAACTATCTTGAGGTGGAGCACCTCATTCAAGCGCTAAAAGCGGAAGGCAAGAAGTTCGAGTACAAGATTTACGAGAACGCTCCCGGAGGCCATTATTTCAATCGCACTGACACGAAGATGGCCCGCGAATCGCGGCAGGAAGTTTACAAGTTCCTGGCTTCCTATCTGCATCCGGCTAAGCCGCCGCAGTAGCAACGGAAAAGCGCATCAAACGGCGTTGCTCCGGAGTTAGTGAATCCCAGACCTTGGCGGGAATGGGCTTCGCCTCACGGCTGCCATCTGTATACCAGTGGCGCACGTAGCGAATGGTGACAAGGGCACGCGGCGTGTCCGCCTGGTTGGGCGTACCTCGATGCAGCGCCCAGGGATGACGAATGAGCACGTCCCCGATCTCGAGTGGAACTTGCCGCATCTCAATCTCTCCGCTTTTCACCGCACGTGCTGCTTGCTCTCTGGTCATGCGATGCGTCCCTGGCGCGATCTCGATCGGGCCGTTATCCTTTGTGATGCGGACTAACCCAAAGCTGACCGCCAACATATAGCAAGGTAAGGAAAGGTCTGGAGCTTCCGTAAACAAAGGGCGCTGATAATCGACATGCAGCTCCTGATATTCTGATCCTCGAAGAGGTACATCGCAGCCCCATTGATCGGCGACGATTCTCTCATCCATGGCGCCCTGAACGATACTCAGCACAACGGGATTGAAAAAGAATTCGGGCACGAAACAGGGTGATTCAAAGGGCATCGGCAGAAAGTGACGGCCGGGTCCGCGGTTAGGTTCGCGCGCATGCTTTACCAGATAAGCATCCAGAATGGGCCAGAAGGCAGCGCGGCATGCCTCAACTAACGGCGCCGGAAATTGCGCTCTGAGAACGCAGAACCCCTTCCCCTCCAACTCTGCCGCCGCGGGGATCACCAACGGTAATGAACAAGCGGCTTTATCTTCGTTTCGTATAGCTCCCGAACCGCCTTCATCTGATACTCCGAGAACGCCGGCAGTCCCGATGCAGCGGCGTTTTCGGCTACTTGTTCCGGCCGCTTGCCTCCCGGAATGGCGCAGGTAACCGCGTCGAACATCAGAATCCAGCGCAGCGCAAACTGGCTCATCGTGAGGGCGGAAGGAATCAGCCTGCGAATCTCTTCAACGGCGGTTAAAGCGCTGTCGTAATCCACTCCCGCGAAGGTTTCTCCCACATCAAACGCTTCGCCGTGGCGGTTGAAGTTGCGGTGATCGTCGGCCGCAAATTGCCAGTTGCGATTCAGCTTGCCGGTCAGCAGGCCGCTTGCCAGCGGCACGCGCGCCAGTATCCCCACCTGGCGGCGTTTTGCCTCCGGGAAAAAAACTTCAGCCGGACGTTGGCGAAAGCAGTTGAAGATAATCTGCACGGTCTGCACATTCGGAAAATCGATTGCTTTCAGTGCTTCCTCTACCCGCTCGACGCTGACGCCGTAAAAACGAATCTTGCCGGCCTTCACCAGGTCGTCCAGAATCCCGAAGATTTCAGGCTGGTAGTAAAGATCCGTAGGCGGGCAATGAAGCTGCAAAAGATCCAGGGTTTCAACCTCCAGGTTGCGCAGGCTCTGTTCCACCCACATAGTCAGGTTTTCACGGGTGTAACCTTCAACGGTCTGCTTAGGAAGAAAGCGGCCAGCCTTGGTTGCCACAATTACCTGTTCCGAGCGTGACTTCTTCAGTTGCGCAATCAGCCGTTCGCTCCGCCCCGCTCCATAAACATCCGCCGTATCGATGAAGTTGATTCCGCAATCTAACGCTTTATTCAGAGCGGCCAACGACTCCTCGTCACTGACATTGCCCCACGATCCGCCAATGGCCCAAGCCCCGAAGCTTACCTCGGAAACCTTCCAGCCGGTGCGGCCCAGAGCACGATGGTTCATGCGCCGATTTTAGCGGATAGGCGGTTGCTGACTCTAAACCGCAACTGCTTCCTCTACGTAGATACCAGCACGCAGCCAGGAATTTATGCGGCTGAACGCATCGCGCGCTCCTTGCACCATCAAATCGGCTTCCATTCCGGTTTCTTCGAAGCGCGTTAGCAGCGATTGCAGATTACGCCAGCGGCCCGCGGTTAAAGGACCATAGCCATAAAAGTAAGCCGCGCCCCAATCCGGCACCAGGCCCAAGTGCCGCACGATGAAGCGGATTAATTCCTGCCCCGCCAGGGTGGAATCTTCCAGCACATAAAGATAGCCAAGCAGAAAATGGAAATTGGCACCTTGGAGAGGAAGCGGAGCCGCCGGCGGCTGGACCGCTCCAGGAGCGCTTCCAAGCGCAGTCAAATCGCGCTCCAATAGGGGCAGCTTACGTCGCTCGTCAAAATTAAAGTGCAGCGAGAACCACTCTTTGCGGCCGCCGGCATAACGTTCAAAGCTGCTATGCACTCCATACAAACGCTGCAACAGCCGAATGTAGCTGTGTCGAGTCACCGTACCATCCACAATGGAGCGGTGTAGTGGGCTGGCCTTAACCAACTCATGGAGATCGCGTGTTTCATTGCTTAGGCGGCTCAGCAGAGGCAGATCCATTTGTTACTTAGAGCCAAAACCTGGCGTTCTCTCTCACTCGTAGCGTAATGCTTCCACCGGATCCAGACGCGACGCCATCACCGCCGGCCAAACTCCAAAGAATACGCCGACGCCGATGGACATGGATAAGCCGGCTATGACAGCCCAGGCCGGCACCTCTGCGTTCAAGCTGGGAAACAGCAGGCTCATCAACAGAATCACCAGGGCTGAGATGACGATTCCCATGACGCCGCCGGCGCCCGTCAGCGCCACCGCTTCCGTCAGAAATTGCGCCACAATATCCTGCCGGCGCGCGCCCATAGCCTTGCGGACGCCAATTTCGCGAGTCCGTTCCGTCACAGACACCAGCATGATGTTCATCACCCCAATGCCGCCCACCAGCAATCCCACCGCTGAAATGGCAATAGAAATCAGCAGAATCATGCCCGTGACTTTGTTGAAGTTCTCGATGATCGAATCCGGTGTGGTGAGCGAAAAATCGTCTTCGCTGCCCGGCGGATCGTGCCGTAGTTTGCGCAAAGCGGCACGCATTTCCTCGATGGCGTCGGCGCGCTGCCCTTCAATCGCTCGCGCCGTAATGTAGAAATTCTGCGAAGCCGGGTAGCGCAGACGCGCCGTTTCGAACGGAATCACCACCTGCCGGTCGAGCCCATTCTCGCCGAAAAACCCCCCCTTGGCGGGCTGGAATACGCCGAGTATCTGGAACTCAGTGCCGTCCAGAATCATACTGCGACCTGCGGCTCCGCCACCCGGGAAAAGCGCGTCCGCCAAACTCGAACCTAGCACGCACACCCGCATGCCGCGCTTTTCTTCGGCCATGTTGTAAATGCGGCCTTCCCGCTNNATTTCGCGCGGCGAGATGTCATAGAGGTTGGGCGTGGCGCCCATCAGCATCAGGTTGTCCGATTCATAACCGGGCACCTTGGCGGTGATGACCTGGCCGCTGGGAGCGCGCGGATACAAGCTCAAAGCAACGTCGTCAATGGAACGGACGGTCGCTTTTAGATAGTCGGCGTATTCCGGCTTGAGGTACTTGCGGCGCAACTCTTTGGGACGCGCGCCCTGGCCGCTCGGATCGCCGCTTACACGCGAAACGAAAATGCTATTGGTACCGAATTCTTTGAAGAAGTCGACGATGCTCTTCTGTAAGCCGGTCAGCAGCGAGGCAACAGTTATGACAGTGGTGATGCCGACCACAATTCCCAGAATGGTGAGTCCGGAACGCATTTTGTGCGCCCAGATGGCATCGAACGACATGGCCAGCGTTTCGCTTGTGTTGAGATTCATCTGTTTATTCCGCCCTTAGGGCGACCACCGGATCCATAAAGGCC
>PLRJ01000078.1 GCA_003163855.1 Bryobacterales bacterium
GCGAAGCCTTCCACGCCATCAACGCCAACTTCAAAACCATGTTTCAAGTGTTGTTTGGCGGCGGCACGGGCGAAATGCGCCTCACCGATGAAGACAATCTGGCCGAATCCGGCATCGATATTGTGGCGTCGCCTCCCGGGAAACGCCTGCAATCGGTGCTGCTGCTTTCGGGCGGTGAGAAATCGATGACCGCTATGGCGTTGTTGATGTCCATCTTCCAATACACGCCCAGCCCGTTCTGCATTCTGGACGAGGTCGACGCGCCGCTGGATGAACCGAACATCGAACGGCTGACCCGCCTGCTCCGCGAAATGGCGGAGAAGACTCAGTTCATCGTCATCACGCACGCCAAACGGACCATGGAAATTGCCGAGTCCCTATACGGCGTCACCATGCAGGAACCGGGCGTCTCCAAGCTCGTCTCGGTGAAGTTCAGGGCTCCCGTGGACGGCAAAGTGGCGGTCACTCGATTGACCACCCAAGGCGGCGAACAGGCGGCTGAAAAAGCCAAGGAATCCGTCGTTGCGTAGTTAAAAACTACTAAATTCCATAGCAAGCGCTCCCGAAAACTAAATTCCATAGCGCGGTTTGCATTGCGGTACTATCGAGAAAATCCTCATGCAGAACGCACTCAAACCTTTTTTTCTTCTGTTGCTGGCCGGCACATTCGCCTTCGCGCAAAAACCGCTAAATCCCGAAGTGCAAGCCATTGTTTCTCAAATATCGCCCGATAAAATCGCCCGCATTCAGCAGAAACTGGAAAGTTTTGGCACGCGCAACATCTATTCCGCCACTGACGATCCGGCGCATGGCATCGGCGCCGCACGTGAATGGATCGCCGCGGAATTCAAGGAATACAGTCCCCGTCTGAAGGTCTCATTCGATAAGCACCGCGTGGCCAAACAAGGCCGCGCCTTCAAAAATGTGGAAATCTGGAACGTCGTCGCCGTTCTCCCGGGCACGTCTGAACCTGAACGCCAGGTTCTGGTCACCGGCCACTACGACAGCATTAATATGGTCTACCGGAAAGATGCCGGCGGCAAGCGCGAACTCGATCCGGAGGGCACCGTCGCGGCACCGGCGCCCGGCGTTACCGACGATGGCAGCGGCACCGCCGCGGTGATGGAACTGGCTCGTGTCATGAGCCAATATCAGTTCCGCAAGACCATCGTCTTCGTCACCTTCGCGGCGGAAGAGTACGGTCTTTTCGGCAGCGCCCTCTATGCTGAGGATGCGGCCGCGCGGCACGACCAGATTGAGGCGGTCTTCAACAACGACATCATCGGCAGCAACGTGACGGGCAATGGCGAGACTAGCAATCGTTACGTCAACGTCTATTCCGAAGATCCCAACGACTCCGGTTCGCGCCAGGCTGCTCGCTACTTAAAAGAGATGGCCGAGCGCTATCAGCCCGGCTTTGCTGTAAACCTTGTTTTCCGCCATGATCGGTTCGGCCGTGGCGGCGACCACAGCCCGTTCAACGCCATTGGCTTCTCAGCCGTCCGCATCACCACGCCAATGGAGAATTTCTCAAACCAGCACACCGCCACCGACACCTTTGCCAACACGGCGCCGCAATACACAGCCCTGGTAACGCGCGCCAACGCCGCCGCCGTGGCCAGCTTGGCGCTGGCACCCAGGACGCCTGCGATTCAGGTGACGCTGCCGTCGGAAGGACGTTCTTTTGGTTCGCCGCTATCACGCGGCAGTGGTTATGATGCCGTGATGAAGTGGGACAACGCGAATCCGGAACCCGATCTGGCCGGCTATATTGTTGTAACGCGAAAGACCACAGCGCCCGACTGGGAACGGGAAATCAACGTTGGCGTCACCGGCGCCTACACTCTTCCAAACGTGAATATCGACGAGGTCGACCTGGGAGTTAAGTCGGTGGACAAAGAAGGCGATGAAAGCCTGCCGGCGGCTTTTGTATCGCCGCCCTACAAGCAGCGCAAAGTAGAAACTTACTAGTTGTTCTTTTTGAGGGGCAGCGCGCCGTGAAGGGGATTCAGGCGCGCTGCAAGTTGATCGACGCTTTTGAGCGGTAACCCAAGGCTTAATGGAACACCTCCGTGATTTCCATCAAGACTGAAGGGTGACCTTACTAGAGCATTCTTTGGACCAAGGCCCCTGCCGTGAAATCTCTCCTGCTTTCCGCAGTCTTTCGCCGTCGCCCAGTCAATCCTGCTAGTCCGCATAGCACTAATCGGATAATGGAGATTATCGAAGTGGATAATAGCCTTATCGAAGACGCTGTGAAGAAAAACCCTTTGACGTCCCTCAGCGTGAAGAGCTGGGTCGAGGATGACTTTGCCATCATCGACCTCGCTGGTGCGCTTACGCTGTCTCCCTCTCTTTCCACGTTGCGCGATACCGCCCGCAACTTGCTCGGAACTCCTAACCTCATTGGGCTCATTCTCCGCGTCGCCGACGTGACTTACACCGACAGCGCCGGGCTGGGAGAATTAACCATTGTCTACAGCTACGCCAACAAGCGATCCTGTCCGTTGCGCATCGTCGGCGTTTTACCAAATCTTCGTAAAATGCTTGAGATGACGCGCCTCGACGAACTGTTGCAGCCCGTTGACAGCGTCATCATCGCCAAGAAACAGATGAAAGCCTAATTTATGTCTATGCAAGCTACCGCCACTGCCGAAGTGTTCCACGCCTTCAACCCGCGCGAAGGCAAACCGATAGAGCCCGCGTTTTATGCAGCCGGGCCGGAGGATGTGAACCGTTCGCTGGCATTGGCAGACGCGGCCGCGCCTATCCTGCGCAACCTGCCGGCGGAGAAAATCGCCATCTTCTTGACGGCTATCAGTGATGAGATCATCGCGCTGGGCGACACGCTGCTGGAACGGGCCTCGCAGGAATCCGGTCTTGATCTTACCCGTCTTTCGGGCGAACGCGGCCGCACCACAAACCAGTTGCTCATGTTCGCCGGCATTGTGCGCGAAGGCTCCTGGGCGGACGTCCGCATCGAAACCGCATTGCCCGACCGCAAGCCTCTGCCGCGGCCGGACCTGCGCCGCATGCTGCGCGCGCTTGGTCCAGTGGCTGTCTTCGGAGCCAGCAATTTCCCGCTGGCCTTTTCCGTGGCGGGCGGCGATACAGCTTCCGCTTTAGCTGCCGGCAATCCGGTTGTTGTCAAAGGACACCCGGCCCATCCCGGCACCTCGGCACTAGTGGCCGAAGCCATCGGTCGTGCCGTTAAATCCTGCGGCTTGCCCGAAGGAACGTTTTCTTTGCTGCAAGGTACCTCGCCCGAACTGAGCATTGCCCTGGTGACGCATCCCAGCATCAAAGCAGTCGGATTCACCGGTTCCGAGCGAGCAGGCCGGGCGCTGTTCGATGCTGCTTCCAGGCGTCCTGAGCCCATACCTGTTTATGCCGAGATGGGCAGCGTCAATCCGCTCTTCATCCTGCCGCAAGCGATGGACGAGCGCGGCGCGGCCATTGCCGAAGGCTTGTTCAAATCAGTAACGGCCGGTGTGGGCCAGTTCTGCACCTGTCCGGGCCTTGTGTTCGCGATTCAAGGAACTGCTTACCAGGCCTTCGCAAAAAGCCTGATGGAGCAATTCGAGCAAGCCACGCCCGGTACCATGCTCAACCCCAACGTGGCCAAACTATATGAGGAATATTTCCAACGCGCCGCGGGAGTGCCCGGCGTAGATGTGTACCGCTCCACGCGCGAGCCCATGGCCCAACACACCGAAGGCCGCCCCAGCGTTCTGTTTGTAAGAGCCGATGCATGGATGCAGAACAACGATCTGCACCACGAAATTTTCGGCCCGGCGACCATCGTGATAGAGTGCGAGTCGATTGCGGAGATGCTGGAATGCAGCGGTCACTTGCAAGGTTCGTTAACGGCAACGATCCACGCCACACCGCACGAATTAACGGAGAAGGGAGCACTGGTGGATATGCTGACCACCAAGGCAGGCCGCATGGTTTTCAATGGCTATCCAACAGGAGTGGAAGTAGGAAGCGCCATGCATCATGGCGGCCCCTATCCAGCGACGACCGATTCAAAATTCACTTCGGTGGGAGCGACCGCCATAGTACGCTTCGCGCGGCCGGTGTGTTATCAGAATTTTCCAGAGACCATGCTGCCCCCTGAGTTACAGAATGCCAATCCCAGAGGCATCTGGCGGCGCATCGACAACAGACTTACCCAAGAGCCGATGTAGTTTGCCCGTAGCTTTGGCTAGCCCCTCCGGGCGCGTCCGATACACCTGACGCCCGAAGCGCAGGGGCGTCCCACTAGGCTCTAAGATAATGCCGGATAAGTTTCCGCCCACCCGATCCCATCGCGCCTTTGTCCACGGTTCGAACACCCATTGACAAATCATTTGTGAAGCGACGTCAAACGCTTCCCGCAACGCTGTTTATTGCCAACATACGGATCGCCAATCGCCTGGCGCTACGCTAGGCGTAATTTCCTTGACAGCCAATCGGCGCAAGGCTGAAGGCGGCTTGGCGAGACAGCGCGCGAGAAATGGGGTATCTGGAGGACCTTAAGGTGGCGACCGTTCAACGTGAGATCCCACCCGCTGTACCGATACGGGTGCATGTCGTATGGTCCATCCGTGCACCTGAGTTCGGAATGTCGCACGTCCGGTAAATGCAATACATCCTCGATCATTCGGGGGCCACAAAAGCCGGTTACGACCAACAGGCGCGCTTCATGGTCTTCAACCATTTGCGCCAGAATGTCCCCAGAGTAGCGAAAGATCAATCCTCTGGGATTTCGGTTCAGTCGATAGAGCTCATCTCGATTTCGTGTGCGCCACGGGCATACGAACCCGCTCGTAACGCCGCCGTCGAACCAGTCCAGTAATCCAGGCGCCTGCTTAAGGAATATGCCACAAGTACGCCAGTACTTCAATTCCGCCCAAGTCAGAAGCGGCGAAGCAGTGTTCCGCTCCACATCGAATACGCTGGATACCCCTTCCACATCTCCAGGGTTTAATCCAAGAAACAAAGCCCCCGATTGTCCGTAACAAGAACTTGATATAAGGCGCCCACCTGTCTTGCAAACCTGTGGAATCTGAACCTTGAGATCACAATTCAGGCCACACGCGAGGCGCTGTAGCCGAACTAGCTTGTCCTGCCATTTCATACTCTTCTTATCGACAGGATCACCAACCTTCGGAAGCGGTCCCTCGCAAATATGTTTTGAATCCTGACCAATCGCAGATTGCCGAGATTAGCGACATTTGAAATCTTCTGGCCAGGGCCAATCCTCGGGCCGTAATGAGGCGATTTCTTCCTTATGAGACTTTTGGTGCTCTTCGTGAGCTTGCAGAACTCGCCTCCAGGCGTCCCCTTCGGAAACTGGGCATTTCCGCTCAGAATCGGGTACGGGGAAATCGACTGGCTCGGGCCATGTCCAGCGACCGCAAGCGCAACCGCAAACTCTTTTCTTATTGTCGATCTCTCGAAGTTGTAAGAGGTGAAACTTCGCCTTGGCCGAATCAAAATCAAATTCATTCATATGCACAACTTCTCTCATCGAAGGCTGGAGATGGCGAACAGCTAAGCCATATTGTTTCAAATAGTCGGCTCAATTCGTTGAGATCCCGCGGCGCGCAAGGGTTTAGCTGACAGATAGGGCCCGTGGCAGTCCTGGTACACAACGCCTCATGCCGAAGTTGGCCGCAAGCAGTGGAGCTTGAGCCCCACTCTGGCCGAATTAGGCATTACTCCTCTGTCGCCATTCTGCACTGCTTAGAAGACCGGCTTTGGAAGAGTACCGGACGATTCAACCGGAGCGCGGAGAAGCACCTCCCACAACGCCGTTTGGGACGAACGTGATCTGGGCAATAGGGTTCTTCTGAAGTATCCAGGAAAATTGGTGAGAGTAATAGGCTTGAACCGCCACTATTACGCAGGGACACATTTTGTCCATCAAAGCAGCCCATGTTGCGAGCACATGATGACGCGCATTTTCCTGATGAGGTGTTTGAGAGATTCGTCCTCGACAAACTGCAGGGTGCAGAGTTCGAGCAATTCGAGTCGCATCTGCTGTGCTGTGAATCTTGCGTCATGGCGGTCGAAAGGGCCGAAACCGAGATAGCCGTGATGAAGATGGCACTTGAGAAATTCGAATCGAGACATTCGCTATGTACCGAGAAGCAAGCCCCCTCTCCACTTTGGCGAAATGTTTTCATTTCGCATGGCGGTAGGTTTATGGGGCACGTTGAACGGCTCGCAGAATTGCTTCCCTTCGCTAACTTTTGCCCAGTGGTTGCTAAATTCCAACCAGACAGCCTGAGCCCTACAGTGAACCAAAAAGTTCAAAACTGTGCACGGCTCTGCCGATTCGCAGTAGTCCTTGCAACTGAGGAAACTGCAACGGCTCCCGGAAAGACGCGCGACAACATCCTCCACGAAATTGGCATGCTGCAGGCAATGAAAAACATTGGTAACCGAATCGTCTACATGAAAGAGCCTGGAGTGGAACTGGCATCAAACTATCGGGACAAAATTTGGATTAGTTTCCGGAAGTCGCGGATACAAGATTCGTTTCTACGCTTGCTGCGTGAGCTGAAAGCGCTACAGTCTCAGACGTGCTTGACGGGATTGCCTCCGCCGATCCTTTGATCGCTTGCGGCCACCCTGATTGTCGATTGGCCCGAAGTCTGCTTGTAGGAAGTGTCGGCTGCGATTCGGGCTAGTCACGCGCCACTGGTATAAAGCTCCAACTTGGAGGCGAGGGCGACCTCGTTCTAACGGCGAAGAGTTTAGCGATTGGCCCTTCGCTCACGGTGATTGGCAAGAGTTTTCACACTCATGCTTATGGGGCGTCCCCATATGCAAACCCACTAGCCCTTAGTAAAAAACGTACGCCAAGTCGTATCCACCATCGCATGTAGCAGCGCCGACGAAACAAGCGTCCCGCCAGACCGATACGCCGATCCATAAAACCAACCCGCAATCGACGCGAGTATCACATAGCGCCAATTCGGAAAGGGCGCATGCAGAATATGGAACAGTCCAAAGATTAGCGACGCGATGAGTTGAGCGCGCCACCACGACCCAAGTGACTTGGTCAGTAGATTCTGGAGGAAACCTCGGAAAAATAATTCCTCCAGTACTGCGATGAACAGGAAAATCTCGACATAAGCCAGCAGAAAGTCCACGATGCCGTGCCAGCGCGGATTCCACGAGGTAAATCCCAGCAACAAACCCAGCGGTATCGCAATGGCCGCAAACAAGAGGAAATTTGTCACCGCTGCGAGAAGTACCTTTCGGCTGAATACGAGTTCATAACCGAGATCGGGTATCGGTCGCAGATAGGTCCACGAGAGTGCTCCGAGACTCACTACGAAAAGCCGTGACATGAAATCGAGGTTGGTAGGAACGGCCCAGATCCCATTGAGGAAGTGGAACAGAACGACTGACACTAACCAGATGGCGATAACGACGTCCTGCCAGTTTAATTTGCCTTCATCGGCTACAGGCAGTGCCGAATAGAGAATCAGCACGGGCGCGAATATGGACAAGAGTCGGCCCAAGGCAAGCCACTGAAAGCTGCCCGTTCCAGCGGCATAAACCAGATAGGGCAACGTCAGGAGCGCTCCTATTTTGAGAGCTGGGTATCTGCCGGGAATGAATTTGTTCGGTACACCAGGTACGACCACATAGACAAGCAGCAGAAGAAAGCAGCCGTAGATGCCAGCCGCTGACGAGTGCGGAATCGCGTACCGTTTCACGTAGCCAGCGCCGACAGGCAGCAAGGCAAGCGCCACACCTGCAACTACTGCAATGAGGGTTCGAATGTCCCGATCGTATAATTGCCTCAAGTGGTCTCGCTTCTAAAAGCACGGCGCAAATGGCGTGAAGCTAGTATGTTCGCACGTGCAGTGGCATCGCCGGAGACGCCGATTCTGGCGCAGATCATCCCCATCCGCCGCTGCAATCTCGCCTGCACCTACTGCAACGAGTTCGATAAAGATTCCCCGCCCGTCCCGACCGACGAAATGCTGCGCCGTGTCGACAAGCTGTGCGACCTGGGCACCGGCATCATCACTTTCAGCGGCGGCGAACCAACGCTGCACCCCGATCTCGATCTGCTCATCGCACGCGCCAGAAAAGGCGGCGCCATCGTCACGCTGATCAGCAACGGCTATCTCCTGGTTCCCGACCGCATCAAGAAACTCAACGCGGCCGGTCTCGATTATCTGCAGATCAGCATCGACAACGTGCAGCCTGACGAAGTCTCGAAGAAGAGTTTGAAGGTGCTCGACCGCAAACTCGAGTGGCTGGCCGAATACGCCGATTTCGATGTCACGATTAACTCAGTCCTGGGCAGTGAAATCTCGCAATCGGAAGATGCCTTCCAGATTGCCACGCGCGCCCGCGAACTTGGGTTTACCAGCACGGTGGGCGTGCTGCATGACGGCCTCGGCCAGCTAAAAGCCCTGAGTGCCAGCCAGACTGGCGTGTACGAACGCATTCAGCGGCTGGGCACAGGCCTGTTCTCCTTCGCCCATCACGACGGTTTTCAGCGCAACATCGTCCATGCGCTGCCGAATGCCTGGCATTGTCCCGCGGGTGGCCGTTTTCTTTACGTCTGTGAGGACGGGCTGGTCCATTACTGTTCTCAGCAGCGCGGACATCCGGCCATTCCGCTGCTGCAATACACCACCGAAGACATTCTGCGCGAGGGAGCCAAGCCCAAAGGCTGCGCACCCTTCTGCACCATCTCTTGTGTGCACCAAACCGCCATGCTCGACACTTTTCGCACCCAGCCCCGCGCCGCTTTGAACGGAATTATTGATCGGCGCAAGCAGCGGGATCCAAACTGGCGTGTGCCCACCTCCGTCCGGGCCCTCGACTGGATGTTTCTGCGCGACTCCAAGACCCGCGATGTATTCGGAGCCTTCGCCATGAAACTCTTCGGCTTAAAACGCCCCTGAAAAACGAAAAAACGAACCCACCGCCCAAGTTCGTTTCGTAAATAACTCATTCCACTACCATTTCCCCTCTTTTCCTCCTCTTCCCAGCCCTCCTCCGTCCCCTTTGCCGTTTTTGCGCCTCTGCGAGCGCATTTTCTTTTCCGTCTCTCCCCGGAAATCCCCATCCACAACCCGGCCATGATTTTTTTCTACTTATCTTTCCAATCACTTACCGCCAAATCCCACCCTCGCCCTGAACCCTCCAATCCGACCATCAAGTCAGAAACTATGCTTTCTGACGACCAAGATTTCGCGGATTCCGCCGTCGATCACCCCGAAATCAAAAAACGTAACTCCGGCCACACCGGCCCGATCAGTTCCGAAGGCCGAGCCGTCTCCGCCCGCAACGCCGTCCGTCACGGCATGTGCGCCCAAACCCTCATCCTCCTCCACGAAAGCGAAGGCGACTGGCTCCTGCTCCTCAATACCTGGCTCGACGCCTATCAAAACCCCGAAGAAAACACGCTCCTCTATAATTTCGTTCTAAAAACCGCGCAAGCCGAATGGCAGCGCCTCCGCATCCAGCGCGAATTCGATTACTTCCTTCTCACCCAGGGCACTCCGCCGATGACCGCCTGGGATCCGCGCGAAATCAAAGATTACGACCTCGTTTCCCGCTATCTCACCGCCGCCGAACGCCGCTTCCAGCGCGAATACCGCATGCTCGAACAACACTGGAAAACACACCATAAACCAGCTCCCGAGCCCAGGAAACCCGCCAAAGAGCCCGAACAACCCAAATTCTCAGGCGAACTGCCCGAAATCCGCTTCATCAACAACGAAACCGGCGAATCCATCGACGCCTTCGGCAACGAATACCCGCCGCCACCCAACTACGTCTCCGAGCCCATCATCCCCGGCGTCTACCGCCCCAACCACCCCGCTTACGAGGCGCCAGTCTCTCCAACCGGCAGGAACGGAAACCGCGAAAAAGTGGACGCGAAAAAGTGGACGGAGGTAGTTTAATCCGATGGCGCATAGCCCGCACCAGACAAAACTCACTCCGTCCACCCTTTCGCGGTAACCTATATTCCATCCAAACAGTCGTCTATGGACCGGCACAAAGGGTAACCATGCATTCTCTACGCAACATCTGTCTTCTCGCACTTAGCTTCTCGCTGCACATGCACGCAGCCACCGATGCAGGCGGCACACGCCTGCTCCGAACGCCCACCGTCACCAAGGACAAGATCGCCTTCGCCTACGCGAACAACATCTGGATTGTGGACCGTACCGGAGGTCCGGCGCGCCGTCTGACCAGTTCCCAGGGGCTAACCAGCAATCCGCATTTCTCGCCGGATGGCAGCATGTTGGCGTTTAGCGCGGAATACGGCGGCAATATCGACGTTTATGTGATGCCCTCATCAGGCGGCGAACCGAAGCGCTTGACCTGGCATCCCGATCCCGATCTCGTGGCAGGTTGGACGCCCGATGGCAAGTCCATTCTGTTCACTTCCACGCGCGCTTCCTGGGCGCCGAACGCAATGCCGCGCTTTTGGACTGTGCCGGTTGAGGGCGGAGTTCCAGAGCCCATGAAGCTGCCGCGCGGCTATCAGGGAAAGATCTCAGCCGATGGCACACACATCGCCTATCGCATGAACAACTCATGGGATGAAGAGCGGCGCAACTACCGCGGCGGCCAAAACCGGCCCATCTGGATTGCCGATCTCAAGACCTTCGATGTCGTGACGCCTCCGTGGAAAGACTCCAAAGATATGGATCCCGTGTGGGTGGGAGATACCGTCTATTTCATCTCCGATCGGGACGGAGTGGCCAATATCTGGTCATTCGAGACGAAGCAGAAGAAACTGGCGCAGGTGACCAAGTTCACCGGCTTCGACGTGAAGTCCCTGGACGCGTCCACAGATGCGGTGGTGTTCGAGCAGGCCGGCTATATTCACGAGTTGGATCCAAAAACCGGCAAGTCCCATAGGGTGCCAATCACGGCTACGGGTGACTTTCCCTGGATGATGCCGCACTGGGAAGATGTGGCGAACCGCATGACGAACTTGACGCTCTCTCCGACCGGTAAGCGAGTGGCAGTCGAAGCCCGCGGTGAAATCTTCACCATTCCCTCCGAAAAGGGCGACGTTCGCAACTTGAGCAACTCCAGTGGATCTGCCGAGCGCGACCCGGTATGGTCTCCGGACGGCAAATATCTGTCTTACTTCAGCGATAAATCGGGTGAGTACAAGCTGGTTGTCGAGTCACAGGACGGAGTCGCTAAGCCACGCGAGATCACTCTCCCGCATCCGACTCATTACTACACGCCCGCCTGGTCTCCCGATTCGAAAAAACTGCTTTACACCGATACCAATCTGAAAGTTTGGGTCTTGGATATAGCCAGCGGCGAGACAAAAATTGTCGGAGAAGACACCTGGATGGTACCGGCGCGAACGCTGAATCCAACCTGGAGTCCCGATTCGAAATACGTAGCTTACTCAGCCCGCCTGAAATCGCTGTATCACGCCATCTTCGTCGTCGATGTTGAAAGCGGCGACTGCAAACAGGTAACCGACGGACTCGCCGATTCAGTGTGGCCGGTTTGGGACGCAAGCGGCAAGTATTTGTGGTTCTTCGCCTCCACTGACTTCGGCTTGAAGTCCCAGTGGCTCGACATGACGTCTTACGACCACGACGAAGGCTTTTCGCTTTACATGGCAGTGCTGAGCAAGACGGATGCAAGCCCCTTGCTGCCGGAAAGCGACGAAGATAAGGGCGTGGGCAGTGAAGCCGAGCCGCCTGAAGGAAGAACTCGGACACCGCGCGCGGCCACCCCCGTCCAGGTTCATATCGACTTTGACGGTATTCAACAGCGCATCTTAGCGGTTCCGGGAGTCCCTGAGCGGCAGTATTCGACCCTCCGCCCTGGAGTTGCTGGAACGGTCTTCTTTCTTGAGACGCCGGCCGGGCGCGCAGGCCCGGGCGAAGCGCGCCGCATCCTGCATCGCTTCAAGTTGAGCGATCGTAAGGCAATTCAGTTCGTGGCTGGTGTGGGTGATTACAACGTAAGTGCCGACGGCCACAAATTGGCTTATACAATACCCGGAGGCCGCGGAGGTCCCGGTGCCGGCTTGCAAGGTCCTCCCCCGGCTCCGTCGCTATTCCTGGTCGATGCCGATCGCGTACCTCCGACAGCCGGCACAGGACGCCTGGAGGTGTCACTGCGCATGTATCTCGACCCTAAGGAAGAGTTCAAACAGATCTTCAACGAAGGCTGGCGTAACCAGCGCGATTACCTTTATGTTCCTAATCTGCATGGTGCCGACTGGCCCAAAATGAAGGACATGTATGGCTCCATGCTGCCCTATGTCATGCATCGGGCCGACCTGAACTACTTGCTCGACACGATGGGCGCGGAAATCGCTATTGGTCACTCTTTTGTGCGCGGCGGTGACATTCCTTTCATCGCCAGTTCGCGCGCGGGCCTGCTCGGAGCCGATTTCTCCATCGACAGCAGCCGCTTCAAAATTACCCACATCTACGATGCCGAGAGCTGGAACCCGGAGTTGCGCGCGCCCTTGGCCACGCCAGGCATCAAGGTATCGACTGGCGATTACGTTCTCGCGGTGAATGGCACTGACTTGAAAGCACCCGACAACATTTACCGGTTGTTGGATGGCACTGCGGACAAGCAAGTCGTACTCACCGTGAACAGCCGTCCAGTGCCGGATGGCGCTTGGCAGGTGACGGTTGTGCCGGTCGCGAGTGAGCAAGGTTTGCGCACCAGGGCCTGGGTTGAGTCAAATCGGCGGCTGGTTGAAAAGCTGTCAGGCGGCAAGATCGCCTATGTATACATGCCCAACACCGGACAGCCAGGTTATACGAGTTTCAACCGGTACTACTTCTCGCAGCAGGACAAGCTTGGCGCGGTGATTGACGAGCGCTTTAACGGCGGCGGATCAGCGGCCGACTATGTCATCGACGTGCTGCAGCGCCAGTTTGACGGCTACTTTAACAATACGGCCGGCGACCGTTACCCGTTTACCAGCCCGTCTGCCGGCATCTGGGGACCGAAGGTGATGCTAGTGAATGAGATGGCTGGTTCGGGCGGCGATTTGATGCCCTGGATGTTCCAACACCGCCATGTAGGTCTCTTGGTAGGCAAACGCACCTGGGGTGGCCTGGTTCATACTGCCGACACGCCGCCGTTCATTGATGGTGGATCGATGATTGCTCCTCGTGGCGGATTTTTCGATCGTGAGGGACACTGGGCGGTAGAGAACACGGGTACCACTCCGGAAGTGGATGTCGAGAACTGGCCCAAGGAAGTGATCGAGGGACATGATCCTCAACTCGAGCGGGCGGTCGAAGAAGCGCTTCGTATGTTGAAGGAGAAGCCAGTGGAACGGCGCACCACCGAACCGCCGCCTCCGACTTGGGGACAGCGGCCAGCCGGCGCGTTTTCATCTCCGGAGAAGTAGACGGCTACTTTCTGAAATACATCATGGGCGCGTTCGGGCGCCCCACGAAACATTGGTGCGTAAACCCGTAGTTGCGAATGACAGCCACGGCGTGAACGGCTGCAAGTTGATTCGAGCCGAAATTAAGCAGGATGCTGGCGCCGTCAGTGACAATCCAGTTGGGACCGGACGCCTCGGCGCGAAGCTGTTCCAGGACGAACGCAATGGCGTCCTCTCCCGCTACCGGGCCAATCGGCGCGGCTCCGTTGACTGTCAAGTAAGTCATCGGTGGATTAGGACGGGCAACGAAGCAGATGCGGTCGAACTTGTAGTGACTGATGATCTCTTTCGCTCGGCTGGCGTTGCTTTCGCTTGCTCCGAAGTCCAGGACCGACTCGGAGCCATCGACCACTTTCCAACTGCTTCCGAATTGTTTAACCTCGATGGCTGCAGGATTTAACGCCAGGCAGTCTTCCTGGAGCGTGGGCGCGCCGGCCTTCAGCGCGGTGGCGAGTTGGGCCATGCTGGTGACGTTGAAAGTATAAGCGGGGTTGAGAGTAGTATCGACATTTCCGCCAGGACCGAGTTCAAGCGGTCGGCTCACGAAAGCGGTTTGAAATCCTTGAGCCTTGGCCGCATCGAGGTCGTATTTGTGCGCGGCCACCATCAGGATCTCGTCAGGTTTTAATCCGAGCTTGGTCACCGCCATCTGATAAACGGCGGGATTAGGCTTGTAAGCCTTCACCTCTTCGGCCGACAGCGTGTGGTCAAAAGGTAAGCCGGCATGACCCGCCAGCGCCGTCTGTGTGGCAACGCTCATGTTCGAAAGAATGGCGAGCGAGAAGTGGTTATGCAGCGCATAGAAAGCGCCAGTGACATCCGGCCATGGATTCAACGATCGCCAGATGTTGAAGAAGTCATCCGCTTCCTGCGATGTCGGCTTTTTCTGGGCGGATAAGAGCGCGGTGATGGAACTGAGCAGGATCGGATCGGGCGGAGTCCATTTTCCGCTGCTGGAAACCGCCGCAACGCCTGAAGAGTAACCCTCTTCCGCGCCCAGAGTGAACGCGGCAGCATTCAGGGTCAAACCGTATTTATGTGCCAGGGGCGGCACGCTTGTATAGAAGGTGCTGTACCAATCGAAGACGGTACCGATGATGTCGAAAGTCAGAGCTTTGATGGCCATGAGCAAGCCAACTATATAACAGGCGGGGAGGCCCCGTGAGACGGCCGCCCCTCCCTTATTGGCTACTTGGTTACCGTCACCTGGATGGTGGCCGAATGGACGATGCCGCTTCCGCTTGCTGTCAGAGTAACGGGATAGGTTCCAGGTGCAACCGCGGTCGATACGTTGATGGAGTAGGTTGCATTTACCAGGTTGTTGGCTGCCGTGACTGAGCTTACGGCATAGTTCATACCGTATGGCATGCCGCCGAACGATTCGGAAAGCTGGCCATTGAAGCCGCCGTCGTAGTTTCCGGTGGAGCCGGTCACGGAACCGCTGCTGCCCTGCTTGATGGTTAGTGCCGTGGTGTTCACGGCGAAGGAAAAGCTCGGTCCTGAGGAGACCACAACACTCATGTAAGCGGTAGCCGCAGGAGCACCGACAGTAGTTGCGGTTACCTGCAGCGGATAGGTGCCGGCGGCAACTGTCGATGCTACGTTCACTGTGACTGTTACCGAGCCATCCCCGGGCGCGGCGATGGTGGACTTTGACAAAGTGGCGGTGATGCCAGCGGGATTACCAGTCAGGGCGGTGGCGATGGCGACCGAACTGCTAAAGCTGCCGTAGCTGTTCGTAGTGAAAGTAAATTGGGTGCTGGTCCCCGGCTTCATCTGGAGAACACCTTGCGAGGCACTGACGGCGAAGGGCGCCGGCACCACAACCTTCACCGGGATGATGAGCGACTCGGTATAGCCAGAGCCGCTTACCGTGTAAACCAGATTGTAGGTTCCACCGAGGGTGGAGTTTGCCGTTGCGATGTTTAGCGTAGTGGTGTTCCCAGGCGTCAGGGTGCTGGCGGCGAAGCTGGCTGTCATACCGTTGGGCGCGCCTGAGACCGAGAGCGCCAGAGGTCCGCTGAATGTTCCTTTAGGTGAGCCGCAGGACACCACGAAGCTGGTCGAAGAGCCGGAGTTTATAGTGGCGGTCGCCGGATTGCTGCCAAGGGTGCAACTTGCCGTTGAAGCCACGGTGAGGTTTAGGGAAAGCGTCTTGGTGACGCCGCCTCCCGTGGCGGTAATGACAACCGGATAGGAATTGAGCGCCGCCGTAACAGCAGCGGTAAAGGTAAGTGTGCTTTGACCACCGGAGGCTCCGATGGAGGCGGGGGAGAACGCCGCGCCGACTCCCGTAGGTAAGCCCGTCACTGACAGTGCCTGAGCGGTGTTAAAGCCATTCTGGGCAGCCGTTGTAACGGTGAGCTGAGCCTTATTGCCCTGCGTCACGCTCAAAGTGGCTGCGCTGCCGGTAAGTGTGAAAGTAGGCGCGGTGATGATCAGTGAGAACGTTGCCGTAGTAGCGAGGCTGCCGCTGGTTCCTTTGATTGTGACAGTGTAGGTGCCGGCCGCAGCGGACGAAGCTACGGTAACCTTAAGCGTGCTGGCACCGGCAGTTGCACCCGTGACGCTGGCCGGTGTGAACGCTGCGGTAACGCCGCTGGGCAAGCCTGTTGCCGTGAGCGCGATAGCGGCAGAAAAACCATTCTGCGGCGTGGTGGATACCGGAATCGAACCTGAGTTGCCGGCCTGCACCGTCAGCGATGAGGCGGTAGTCGCAACTGCAAACGTCGGTGTAGGCACAATGACGCTAATCGTTGCTTTCGAGGTTTGCGAGCCGCCGGTTCCGGTGACAGTTAAGGTGTAGGTTCCGGGAGTGATGCTGGAAGATGCGGTGAGTTTCAGTGTGACCGACCCGGACCCGGGAGAAGCGATGCTGGCGGCGGAAAGGGCTGGTGTCACTCCGTTGGGAGCGCCGCTAACTGCAAGCGCAACCGCGCTATTCAAAGCGGTAGCGGCAGTCGTGATCGTAGTTTGGACACTCTGACCCGCTAACAGAGTCAACGAGGAAGAAGCCGCCGTTAACGTTAACGAGGGTGTGCTGCTGGTGGCTGACCAGTGATTGACCAGAAGGTTGGCATCGACGCTCCCTAAGCCTGATGCGAGATCGAAGCCCTTGGTAGCGGAGAAGCCAACCTGGCCGGGCACTGAGTTGTTGCCGGTTGTAACGTCATGAAACACGGCTGCGCCCCCGCCCGCCTGGGTGGTTGCCAGCGGATAAAGAATGGGATTCACAACTCCCTGGCGCGCATTGGTCTTCTGATCGACCAGGGCCATAATGCCCGCGAAGGAGGGTGCCGCGGCGGAGGTTCCTCCGACCAGATAGAAGCCGCCATCGTAGGCGATGAAGTAGCCGTCATGCTGCGCCGCAGTCATCGCCACATCGGGAACGTCCCGCTTGCCGTCGGCGGGTACGCCGACACCCGCTTGCCAGGAAGGCTTGGAGTAATAAATGCTGGCGCCGCCGCCGCCGGCCCATAAGCCTGAGCCGCCCGATACTGTACCGCTTTCATTCCATACGGCCTCTGGAATATAGCTTAGAGCTGAGCCATAGGTGGCGCTGTTGCTGCTAAGCCAGTACTGGCCGGGATTGGTGGTGTCGGCGAATTCCGTTCCCCCCACGCAGGTGTCGTAGGGGGAGGTGCAAAGTCCATTCACGTTTTGGCCGTACTGAGCAGTGCTGCCGTAGTCGCAGCCTGCTGCTCCTGAGTCGCCGGAGGAGACCAGTACTGTCTGTCCTTGTGCAGCGGCTTGCTTCCACAGTGAGTTGTAGAAGCTCAACTCCGAGGATCCCATGCCAAGCTCGCACGATCCATAACTAAGGCTGATGACTGGAGCGACGTTGTTGTTGACGGCATAGATGGCCGAGAGGTCGATACCGTCGGCCGAGTTGGTGCTGGCGGAGATGATTACCTTTATGGTTGCGTTGGGAGCCACCGCACCCGACCACTCTGTATCGAGCGTAGTCTCGACTGTGTCGCCGGAAACGATGCCCGGGTCGCTGTTGGTGACAATGAACTGCGGATTGTTGGCCTTCAGGCCAAAGGTCGAACGAAAGTTTTCAACATCGCTCATGCTGATGTCGGAGCGAGCCAGAATAGCGATAGTTTGCCCGCTGCCATTGATGCCGGCCGCGTAAAGCGGATTGATGTCGTAGATGACGGCGTAGTCGGCGGGGGTCAAGCTATGGCTTGATCCGGAAGTGTATTGAGGGCTGGATAATTGAGCGGCGCTGACAGCCGCCTTGGTGGTGATGTTTGGCGAATGCTGAAAATTGTGCAGCTTGACCACTCCGCCTACCGCTCCACCGAAGGCTGCGGGGATGGAGGGATCAGTGGCGTTGGCATAGTAGCTGGCTCCGGCGACCGTATATTGGCGGACCTGCGTTTTGAAGGCGCTGTTAACCTGCGCCGCGGTGCCGCTAAAGATCACCGAGCGGTTACCGGCGGGGACCTGCTCCACGGTGAAGCCGTGGCTTTGCAGCCAGTTGGTGACCGCTGTTATGTCTGCCTGGGCCGCTCCAAAGGTGGATGCATAAGCCTGCGGCGTTAGATATTGATGGTAGGAAGGTGACTTGGGATCATTCTGCGCCGCTACAAGTTGTGCCAAAGCGGCGTCCTGCGCGGCGGTTCCGTTCAGAGTGATCACCATGTGCTGCATTTGCGTGCCCAAGTCAGCTGGTTTGGAACTCGAGGCTGAGGCTACCAGCGGGTGTACGTTGCCCACCAGCGTAACGGTGGCGCTCTCATCTACCGCGGAGACGATTTGTGCTTGAGGCTGCGCAAGCGGCAAGCTTTGCGCTCCCGCAAACGTGCACAGAGACAGAGAGAGGGCAACGGTCGAGACGAACAGATTCCGGCTTTGCATTAGGCTCCTAACGGCGGGTGCCGTTGTGCAGAGGATTCAGATTGGGCGTCAGGAACGCTCAAGTCCCTAATCGGTGCACGACAGAAATCTCTTAGCGGTTTTCAACCAAAGTAGAGACCTAACACCGCGTAAACCGTCATGGAATTACTGGTGCTACGGTTAGTCTGTGAAGAACATGCTGCGCCGCCGCAACTTCCTTTGGAACTCAACCTCTGCCCTGTTATTGCCGGGTTTAGCACGCGCACAAGGTTTGAACGGCAACCCTTTTCTCGCAGTCTTGGACTCACCCGCTTCGGTTGCCGTCTGGACTGAGAAAGGCGTATCAGCTCTGAATAAGAGCGGAACGAAATGGCTAAGCCGGCGAGTTGAATTAGACATCGCAAGAGTAAAGAGCGGCGCCAGTGTGACCCTTGTGTCACCAGATGAAGCTGTAGTAAGAGTTCAGCTTCGCTGGAACTGGCGGGTCCCCGAAGGCTGGCGGTTGTTGGGAGACGCATGGGAGCGCTCGTATGGTGACCTCGCTTGGCGCGGAATGGAACCTGAGCGAGTGATGCCGTGGTATTTTCTGGCCTTGGATGGCGCATCGACATGGGCCTTCGGAGTAGAGACCGGAGGAGCGTCGTTGTGCTTCTGGCAGGTAGATCCGCAGGGGATCTCACTGTGGCTGGATGTGCGCAATGGCGGCCGCGGCGTCAAACTGGGGCAGCGTCCTTTGACGATGGCGACAATCGTGACCGAGTTGTACCGAGACACCAAGCCGTTTTCCGCTGCGCAGCAATTTTGCAGGCGAATGTGCGCGCATCCACGGATGCCGTCAGCGACTGTTTATGGAGGTAATAACTGGTACTACGCTTATGGGAAAAGCTCAGCCTCGGATATCCGAGACGATTCCGAGCGCGTTGCCTCTTTTGCGAGTTCCGGCAGCAACCGGCCGTTCATGGTGATTGACGATGGCTGGCAGCCGAACTCAACGGCGGGACCGTGGTCACATGGAAACGAGAAGTTTCCCGATATGCCGGGTCTGGCGGCCGCTATGAAACGAAGTGGAGTGCAGCCAGGGCTCTGGATGCGGCCGCTCTTCACCAAAGAGGAAGCGCCGGCTAATTGGCGCTTACAATCACCGAACGCCATGATCGAATATGCTGCGCACAATGAGTACACCTTAGATCCAACAGTTCCCGAAGCCGCTGAAAAGATTAAGCTGGACCTGAAAACAGTCATCAGTTGGGGCTACGGTTTGATCAAACATGATTTCTCCACCTATGACCTGCTGGGCCGCTGGGGCTTTCGTATGGGTGCCGCTATTACTGATGCAAATTGGAGTTTTGCCGACACGAGCAAGACCAATGCTGAAGTGATTCGCGACTTCTATGTTCTATTGAGGGCGACCGCGGGCAGCACCATGCTGCTGGGCTGCAACACGATCGGACATCTTGCGGCAGGTTTGTTCGAACTGCAGAGGATTGGCGACGATACGAGCGGGCGCGATTGGGATCGGACTCGCAGAATGGGTGTGAATACACTGGCGTTTCGGGCCGCCCAACATGGCAGCTTTTTTGCTATTGATGCCGATTGCGTTGGAGTGACCAGGCAAGTGCCATGGAGTTTGAACAGGCAGTGGCTGGATCTGCTCGCCCGGAGTGGGACTCCGTTGTTTGTCTCGGCGGCGCCGGATGCGCTGGACGAGGAAAAGAAGGCTGCCATAAAGCGGGCGTTTGCGGAAGCCGCCATGCCTCAGCCCGTGGGCGAGCCGTTAGATTGGCTGGAGAATAACGAACCGCAGAGATGGCGGCTGAATGGACAGGTTGTCAACTACGACTGGTTTGGAGCGGGAGGGGCTTCTCCGTTTAGCGGTTGAGTTCCAGGACCCTGCAGTCATGTTTCTGCGAGCAGGTCGATGTGGCTTTCTTCAATGCCGTAGACTTCCGCCAGGAAGGGTTTTAGTTGGAAGCCAAGTCTGCTCCAATGGTCAATACCGGAAACGGCCGAGGTGCCTTCTTTAACGTCTCTCTTGCTGGGTGAAACGTGCACCGTAAAGGACGGCGGGAGGTCGTGCTTGTCGCCACCGAAGAGGAACGGCTTTAGGCGGGGGGATTTCGGGGTTTGCCAGCGGCGACTGTCTCTAAGAGAAATTCGTCCAGATGTTGGCAAAAGCACAGAATGCAAGCATCTTTGCCGATGATCACCGATTGCGGCAGTTCTGTTCCCCAGGAGCGTGCCGTCCGCCAATCTGCATCGCGCAGTAACCAGCCCTTGGGTGGATTCCGCAGTCGCCAGCGCGTTGGATCGGCCTGCCAGTTACGGGCAATGAAGATGAATTGAAAGGCTGGTCCTGAAATTCGTGGACCGGGACTTCTTCAGAGCCTGTCGGAATGAAATCCTC
>PLRJ01000131.1 GCA_003163855.1 Bryobacterales bacterium
ACCAGCAGCAGATTCGCCACATTGGCGCACGCAATCAGCAGAACTATGCCGATGGTCCCCATCAGCACCCAAAGCATGGGACCAGTGTCGCCCGTTAGATCGTCTTTGAAGGGACGAAAAGTGGGAGTGATGCGAGCCTGCTCGAAAAGTTTAGCGCTGAAACCCGCCGGCGGTTGGAACTTGCGGCTGACAATGGGTTGCATACGAGCACCATCTGCATTGGCCTGTGCAAGCGTCACACCCGGTTTCAGACGAGCAACGCCGCGCTGGCTAAAGTTTCCCAGTTTGGTTCGATTGCGGTCGAAACGAAAGGGCTGCAGCAAGGCAGCATCCATGTCCAGAAAGCGGAAGGAAGCGGGCATGATGCCGATTACTTCTTTTGCCTTGCCGTCAATCATAAGGCGGCGCCCCAGGATGGAACGGTCGCCGGCAAAACGGCGCTGCCAATAACCGTAACTGAGGATGAGTGTTTCCGGCGTGCCGGGCGTGTCATCGCTGGCTGAAAAGGTGCGCCCGATAAAAGGCTGCACGCCCAGCGTAGGAAGCAGGCCGGCTGTGACAAGCAGTGAATCGACTTGTTCGGGTTCGGCCAAGCCGGTAATCGTCACGCGATCGCCGTCGTAAACTCCCAGGTTCTCGAATGTGTGGTTCTCCTCGCGATAGGTGAAGAACTGAGAGGGGGATATGTTCAGGTCCTGAATATTGACGCCGGGCGCGGTGCACCAAAGGCCGACCAGGCGGTCTGGATCAGGGTAGGGAAGCGGTTTAAGCAGAACCCCGTCGAGCACGCTAAAGATGGCCGTATTGGCGCCGATGCCGACCGCGAGTGTCATGATGGCGACGAAGGTGAACATGGGTGAACGCCGCAGCCGGCGGAACACCTGCTTCATTTGACCCCGGAAAGATGTCATAGCGATGGTTACGAAGTTTCCGAGGCGGAAGTTTCCCCAAAATGCCGAGGGCATAAGCGTCTTCTAACGCGGCTGCGCTGTCAAGCTCCAGCAGCGTGTTGTGCGATCACACGCCAGATCCTCTAAAGTTTTGGGGCTCCCAATCCGTTGGAATTCAAGGACGATGTGTTTGAGCGAGTATTCCGCCCGAGCTAACGGGCAAGACAAATCTTAAGCATCACGGACATCTCTCTTAACGAGCAATTCCTGGAGACGAGCACATATTGGTTATGACAGTGTCAGGTATCTTTACGTATTTGCTTACTAGCATAAGGAGCACTCGGTATGCGCCCATTGCGCTCTCCCTTGTGTTGGGATTATCATCAGCCAGCGCGCAAGAAGCCGGGTCGGCGTCCAGCGACACCATCAAGCAGTTGCTTGACCGATTAAGCGCCGCCGAGGCAAAGATTCAACAACTTCAGTCCCAGATGGCCGCTCAGGGCGCATCGCAGCCGTCCGCTACCCCGCCCGCTTCAACCGCCGTTCCAGCACCTGCAAGCCAGGCGGCTGCTCCGCCCGCAGCCGAACCTCCCCCGCCGGAACCGCCCGAGCCGCCTCCCGCAGGGCCGGAATCACACGAGCACATGATGGAAATTCCCGGCGGGCCAGTGCTCCACATTCGCGGCTTTTTCGATTTCGACTTCGATAAGGGAATGGCGGCCCAGAACCTGCAGTATCCCCTTGGAGCCACCTCGAACAGTACCTTCCGGGCGGGTGAATTCGATCTGTTCATGACGTCGCAGCTGTCTGACAAGCTTAGTTTCCTTACCGAATTTGTGGCCTCCACCGATCAGACTAACGCTTTTGGTATCGATATGGAACGATTTCAATTGACCTATCGGCCTTCCAGGTACTTCGAAATCAGCGGAGGACGATTTCACACCGATATAGGCTACTACAACACAGCTTTTCACCATGGAACATGGTTTTCCACCGCTACCGGGCGACCGTTTATGTACTACTTCGAAGACAGCGGCGGTGTGCTGCCGGTGCATGAATTGGGGATAACCACCACCGGGTATGTGCCTGGCTCAGGAAAGATGAATATTCATTGGACCGCTGAAATAGGCAACGGAAGTGCCGAATTCGGCAGCCCGCTTTACGGGGACGGTGTAGAGAATTTCGCTTCGGACAGGAATCGTAAGGACTTGAACTTTGCCTTTTACAGCAGGCCTGAATGGATTCCCGGTCTTCAGTTTGGCGGTTCTTTCCTGACTGGCGAACTGCTACCCTATGCCAGCCCGATCACGAAAGTTAATCAAACAGTATCGAGTGCGTATGCAGTCTTCATCAATCCCAAGTGGGAATTCCTGAATGAAGCAGTGCTGCTGCACCATCAGATTCCTGACGGCCGCACTTATGATTCACCGCTCGCCTATACGCAGATCGCTTATCACATCGACAAATATCGTCCCTACTTTCGCTTTCAGGAAGTAAATATCCCGAACAACGATCCAGCCGCCAGTTTCACCGGCAGATATGAAGGACCATCGGTGGGTTTGAGGATGGATTTCTTCGACTACGCATGTTTAAAACTGCAATATAACCGTATTTTCCTGCGTAACGCGGCGGCTCAGAATGGTCTTGAAGCTCAGATGGCGTTTACTTTCTAAGACAATGATGATAAATCAAGGTTCACACCTCAAGAAGGTAGCTCCCGCTCTGGCCATAGCCGTTGCGCTATTTGGCCTGGCTTCACCATCTCCCGCAGCGGACGATTTCGTCGTTATTGTGAACAAAGCCAACCCGGCTGAATCGGTAAGCGCTGCCGATCTTAGAAAGATGTTCCTGGGCGAAAAAAGCACTTGGCCCAGCGGCGCCAAAGTGACTGCTGTCACTCCGGGCGCCGAAACACCAGCCTACGGGGCGGCTATAAAAAGGGCGACGGGGATGTCTGCGGCAGATTTCAAGCGCTATTTCATCCAGCTAAGCTTTCTCGGCAAGGTGGTGCCGCCGCCGCGCTCGCTGGAAAGTACGGCGGCTATTGCAAAGTTTGTAAGCACTTATCCGGGAGCCGTTGGCTGTGTGCCGTCGGCGGACGCTGGAGCCGGCGTGAAGGTGCTGAAAGTTGAGTGAACGTTGGAGTCAACAATGTTCCATGTTGGTGCGCCGTTCGTCTGAAAGGTTAAGGTTCCTGAGTGCTGGTCTGGTATCAGAATTTAAAGATCACTATCAAGCTTAGGCTTGCGTTCGCCTTACTGGCGGCCATCGCCGCAGCTGTAGGATTGGGCGGCTTGTTCACTATGTCCATGCTGAAGTGGCGCGTGGAAGCTGCTTATCAGCAGGATTTACCGGCGGTCTCGGCCATCAAGGAAGCCGGTATCTCCCAACTTAAAGCCATGCGGGTCTTACTTCGCGTGGTGTTGGCGGCCGGCGATAACGACGAAATCGGGAAGCAAAACGCCGAACTGAATCAAGCGCTGGAAAGCGAACGCAAGCAACTGCTGCTCTGCAATTCAAAATTACGCTCAGCGGAAGGGAAAGCCGAACTCCTCGCGGCCGAGAAGCTGCTGCCCACCTTTGAAAAAGGAGCCTCCGATATCGTCGTTGCAGCTAAAGCCGGCGACGTTGTCGGGTTCCGAAGCGCCATCTTGGATCTGGTTCCGATAAGTGATAAGATCCAGCACTCTTTTGACCTGATCAGCCAGATCACCGAAAAGCAGGCGGCACAATCAGAATCAATAGCCAGTGCCACATACTGGGGCGCTCTGACGCTCATGGCACCGACGGTGGTTGTGAGCGGACTGCTGGCGATTTCCATGAGTTTTCTAATGAGCGCCATCATTGCGGCGCCACTGGCGCGAATGGTAAAGGTTCTCGAGAGTGTCGCTCAAGGCGACTTGACGCAGAATTTGCCTGTGAAATCGACAGACGAAACGGGGCAGGTGGCCAGAAGCTTGAATCGAGCGTTAGCGTCGCTACGCCGCACCCTGAGCGAAGTCAGTGCGTCGTCGCGTGAAGTTGAATCCGCCTCGCGCGGACTGGCGGCAACCGCCTCGTCCCTGGCCGCTGGCTCCGCTACGCAAGCGGCAAGCGTCGAAGCGTCCACCAGTGGTCTGGAGCAAATGTCAGCCACAATCCGGAGCAACTCGGATTCCACAAATCGCGCCAGTGAGTTTGGCGTTGCTGCACGTGAAGCGGCCGAGAAGGGCGACGAATCGGTGCTAAGTGCCATCACCGCCATGGACGAAATTCGAAAGTCTTCCGACGCTATATCAAGAGTTGCCGAGGCTATCAATGACTTGGCCTTTCAGAGTAATCTTCTGGCTGTCAATGCTTCTATCGAGGCGGCTCGGGCCGGTGAGAGCGGGCGCAGCTTTGCGGTGGTCGGCGAAGAAATGCGTCACTTGGCCGAGCGCAGTAAGGCTTCCGCCAAGGAGATCGGGCATCTCATCGCCAACTCGTTGGAGCGCGTGAAGAACGGCACTCAACTTGTGAATTCATCGGGCGAGGCCTTGAGTGTCATTCTCGACTCGGTCAGGACTCTTGCCGGCATAGTTGACCAGATCGCCGTTTCCTCCAAGCAGCAGAGCGCCGGCGTCGATCACATTACCGATGCCATGACTCGGGTAGATTTAGTGGTTAAGGAGACAAGCTCGAAGACACAAACTTTGTCAAGCACGGCACAGCAACTTGCGAACCTCGCTGGTGATTTAAATGAGACGCTGACCCACTTTTCATTCGAAGGGGCTGCTAGCGAAGTCGAAGACATGGAAGGCGACGATTTCACTACTTCCATTGATGCCATGAAATCATGGTTTACCTCTCGGTTTCAAAGAGCCTGACAACAAAGCGTATTTGACCGCCAGACTATGCCGCCCGTCGGTTGCCTTGAGTAACCGCGCGCTTCAGTGGCTTCAGCAGCGACAGCACCAGTTGTTCGTATATGTAATTGCTACGGCTTGGTTTCAAGCTTTCCCCCAAACTTCGCAGTGTTCCGGCGGAAAACGCTTCCATAACGGTCGGGTGGATGTAATACTTCCTGCAAGTAGCAGGCTTGTTTCCCAATTTACAAGCTACGTCTTTCACCACTGCCACTAGCGCTGTCTTGATTGCCCGGGCGCTTGGTGCGTCGCTCTCCGGAATTTGTTCTAAAAGGAAATGCGCTGCCAGACAAGTGCCGCCCCAAGTTCTAAAATCCTTGGCGGTGAAGTCTCCGCCGCTAACTGAGCGCAGGTATTCATTAACATCGTTCGATTCAAGCGATTGCGGCCTCCCCTCTTCGTCAATGTACTCGAAGAGGGCGCTCCCAGGCAGGTCCTTGCAGCGGCGCACTATTGCCGCTAGACGCTTATCTGCCAGGCGGATCTCGTGGCTTTGCCCGCTCTTACCACGGAATTTGAATTTGAGGGTCTCGCCTAGTACTTCCACATGCCGATTGCGCAAAGTGGTTAAACCGAACGATCCGTTCTCTTCGGCGTACTCTTCGTTGCCGATGCGTATGAAAGTTGTCTCCAGCAGTTTCACCACCGCGGCCAACACTTTACGTTTCGGCATGCCGCGGCGGCGCAGATCGCGTGCCACCGTCCGCCGGATGCGCGGCAGCGTTTTGCCGAAAGCAAACATGCGGTCGAACTTAGCCAGGTCACGCACAGCACGGTAGGCAGGGTGGTAACGATATTGCTTCCGGTTCTTTGCATCCCAGCCGACGGCTTGAATGTGACCGTTTGACGCGGGACAAATCCAAACCGATTTCCACGCGGGTGGAATTACTAAAGACCTGATCCGATCTAATACCTGCTTGTCTCGAACTGACCGATCGTTCCCGTCGAGATAAACAAATCCTTTTCCAGCCCGCCGCCTCCGAATGCCTGTACCGGCTGGAATTATGTAGCGCAGTCCCGCCTCTTGGGCAGACTGAACTTCGGGCGGCAGTTTGGCCGCACCTCGTCTCGAGCGCACCTGCATCGAACTGTTGACGCAGATGCGCTGCGAAAATTATCGGGCTTCGAGCTTAGTATCTCTTCGAGTCACCACTAACGCTTCGGTGCGAAGCCAGCAGTGAAGGAAACCATGATGCTGCGCGGTGCCAAAATCGTCAGTATGTCGTTGGGCGAAGCCACTGAGGTCGCGGTGGACGCGGGTGTGACGCCGACGATGCTCTGGTTGTTAAGAAGATTGTTGAAGCTCAGGCGAATCTTCGAATCACGCAGGTACGACTGGTTCTTCACTGTGTAGTTGATATACATGTTCACCACGCTGAACGGGCTGATAGTAACCGCCTCATGTGTAGAACCGTTGTCGTTGTACATCTGGCCGATGCGTTTATCAAAGAAGCCGAAGTCCCAGTTCTTCCACTGATAAGTAAGTCCAATCGATTGGGTATTTCTAGGCGCGTTCTGCACCCACAGTTCGCTGCCAACGTATTTGGCATTGCCCGCGGTGGCGTTTGCGTAGACACTGACACCGGCGGCGATGTAAACGTTCCCTTCCGCCTCAACACCCTTTGTGATGGAATCAGGGGTGAGGTAGTACACTGGTTCGCCCGTGGTCGGGTCAAGCGTTGACGAATAGGCATTTTGGAAGTGGCTGTAATACGCATCGAAGTCGCCGCTGAAGCGCTTAAACTTTACTACCGAGCCGACCTGGAAGGTACGCACGTTGGTGGGTTTCGGCACCGTTTCCACGACTGCGTTCTTCACGTCGAACACGCTGCTGGGCGGAATAACGCTGCCCATCGCATACTGCCCGTAAAGCGACCAGTTGTTGGTGAGGCGGTAATTCGCATCCACGGAGGGAAGCCAGGAGTCGTAGCCTGCCGAGTGCTTGACGAAAGCCACGCCGCCCAAATTCCCAACCGTCTTGCCGTTGTCCGCATACTGCTGCAGAGCCATGTTGTAGTAGGCGAACTTGACGCCGGCTTTGATGCTGAACCGCTCGGTCAGCTTTAACTCATATTCGGCATAAGGCTGCATCGATTGCGTGATAAAGTGTTCATGAAAATTCGGCAGCAGGGTATCCACGCCGGTTAGCGGACTGGTCGGATTTTGATAACGGTCGGTGTAAGCCCACTCGTACCAAGCGCCAAAGCGAAGAATGCCGTATCTTGATTCCTGGCTCAACGTCACGATGTCGCCCGCCTTCCGGTAGCCGTTCAGTTTGTCCACTGCGCTGGTGGCGTTGATAACCGTGGTGCTGTTGTAATTCTGCTTGTTCCAATAGCGGTATGTGTAGGCCTTGTTGTCAAACCTCCAGCCATGCCCCAGGTCTGACTTGAATCCGATATATTCGAAATCCGTCTGGACGTGATAGTAGTTGTAGCCGAAGAAAGTCGGGCTGGAAGGGCTGCCGGTCAGTAAGAAGTCATCGCCATATTCCGCCACTTGCCCGCGGGTGGGGCCGCTGAAGTTAGGCGTGTTGGTCCACAGATCGACAATGCCGGTAAACAGCGTGATGGTCGTTTTGTCAGACAGCTTGTATTGATACTTCAGCGAGCCGGCGTCACGCTTCTGTTTGTTGAAGGTCTGATAGCCGCTTGACAACAGTTGATGAACGTCAACCAGGAGACTCGATTTGCCATTTCCGAACTGGCCTGAGTCCATGCTCAGGTCGAGGAGGCGGGTCTGAAAGGATCCATACGATGCCGAGACACGGATGTCAGGGGATGCGGTCTCTTCTCTCGACTCCAGGTTGATGGAGCCTCCGAAATTCGTCGGTCCAATAGTAGAAGCCGACCCGGGGCTGCGGTCGAAGTCAACTCCGCCGATCCACTGAGAGGGAAAGAACGCCCATGAGTGATGGGTTGGGCTGTTTGTATCCTCGAATGGAATGCCGTCGAAGGTGATCGTGTATTGACCGTCGGAGAAGCCCCGGAAATAAGTGTTGCTCTGACCGAGACCAACGCCGTTAGGGCTGACGCTGAAAGTGCCGGGAGCCATCTGCAAAATCGAGGTGAAATCGGCTACGGGTGAGTCGAAGTTCTCGATGGTGGCCTGGTTGATCTCGGAATGTGGCGAGTGTTCATCCAGCGAGACCTTTATCGGCGACGTCTGTGAAGCGAGGGACGTGGGTTCAGCCTCTACTGTCACTGCCTGCGACAGAGTGGCGACGCTTAGTGTAATGTCCAGGTTGGTGGCTTGCGCTCCAACCTGCTGTCCCGTCTTTACATTGGTCGCAAAGCCCTGGGCCGTTATCTCAACTTTGTAACTCCCGGCCGGCAATCCCGTCAAGCTGAAGTGGCCGTCCAGGTCGGTAGTGGTTTTCCGCACGAACGAACTCGTTGCCTCGCTCTGTACTGAGACCACGGCGCTTTGTAACGGCTTACCGCTTGGATCTGATACGCTGCCCGACAACGAACCCGTTGCCATATCCTGCTTGGCGAGCAGTCCCGCAGGAAAAACCAGACACATCAATAAACAAGCCGCTATCGCGCCTGGGCGCAGACTCAAGAAACCTTCAGACACACTAACCTCCCGGAACTACTTGCGATAAGTGAATTCCCTACGGTACAGGTCTTGTATTGCTAGGAGGTTAAACTTTGCTGACGAAGTGGTGACATCGCTTAAACGCCGGCTAAACGATTCGGCAACAGGCGGGTTCTTTAGTTGGCGGCCTCAGCGGCCCCCAGAATTCTATAGATGTCGCTTCCATACTTTTGAACGGTTGCCATTCCTACGCCGGGAATGGCCAGCAGTTCCGCTTCGGTTTTCGGCCGGTCCGAAGCCATGCTGCGAAGTACGTTGTCAGTAAGAATGCGAAATGCGGGAACGCCTCGCTTCTTTGCCTCCGCCAGGCGCCACGCGCGCAGGGCCTTTTCCAACGCGCCATCTACTTCCGTCATCTTTGCGGTCTTCTTCTTTGCCGCCTTTGTCTTCTTCTCTGGCTTAGGCGGCGGCGCACCGCCGTCTTTCATCAGAAGTTCTATCGGCGCGGGATCTTTTAACGCTTCACCCTGCTTGGTCAGAGTCACCGTCTGGTAGGGAATCTTCTTGCCATCCTTCTCAAAGACAGCATCCATGTGGTCGAGCAAGCCGCCGCGCGCCATCCCTCCCAGAACTTCTTCAAAGTCGCGGCGATTCATGTCCCCGTGCGGATAAAGTTCCAGATGGAGTTTGCCGGTGCTTCGCGAGACACCGCCGCGCAGCGTCTTAAGCACGCGCGACATGGCGTCATGTTCGCGCTTTGTCGCTGGTCGAAACTTCTGACCGACGCATTCATCGGGAGCGCAGAAGTCACAGATGCCGCAGTCGTCGCGGCCACCGGCGACGTCGCCGAAGTAACGCACCAGTGTTCCCATGCGGCACTGCGAGCTTCTGGCGTAGCGAATCATCTCGTCTATCTGCGCGCCCCTCCGGTCGCCTTGCGCCAGGTACATCGGTCGCCATTTCGCATCGCCCCGCGCGATGTTCTCGGCATAGTCGATGACGGCGCCGGAGTGGATCCAGAGTTTTTCAAGCGCCTTTTCGAAAGAGTCGGCGTTCATCCGCAGCCGGCTCTGCAGATCCTGCTTGGCAACGGGTTCGTCCTTCAAGTGGCGGTAGATCTCATCAAGCAGCGCAACATCCGGATAGTCGCGCTCGTAGAAAAAGTCGTGCGTGTAGCGGTCCACGTAACTCTGCATCAGAATGGCGCGGCTTGGCTTGCCATCACGTCCGGCGCGGCCAATCTCCTGGTAATAGCCTTCCAGGCTGCCCGGCAGCGCGGTGTGAATGACGGTGCGCACATCCGGTTTATCGATGCCCATACCGAACGCCGTGGTGGCCACCATCACCCGAATCTTGCCTTCGAGGAATTGCGTCTGCACGCGCGAACGCCGCGCGGCATCCAGGCCCGCATGGTACGCGCCAGCCGAATGCTGGTGCGAAATCTGCGCCGAAAACGCTTCGCATTGCTTTCGCGTCGGCACGTAGACTATGGCCGGCATGCGCTCTTCGTCTTGCAGGATGGCTTCCAGCGCTTCGCCGCGTTCCGATGGATTCACTTCCACCACTTCGATGGCGATGTTCTCGCGCCGGAAGCCGTGGATGAAGCTTGCCGAGTTCTGCAAGCCTAGTTGCTCCACAATGTCTTTCTGTACGATGCGCGTAGCCGTTGCCGTTAGGGCAATCACCGGCGCCGGACGCAACGTGGGCAGATACTGGCCCAGCATGCGGTAATCGGGCCGAAAGTCATGGCCCCATTGCGAGATGCAGTGTGCTTCGTCTACGGCGACCAGAGTGGGTTTGCGCTTGGCCAGCATCTCAGGGAAACCGGGCACGCGTAAGCGCTCAGGAGCAATGAAGAGAAATTGCAAGCGGCCCTGCAGGTAATCGACGCAAACTTGCCTGGATGCGGTACGATCGCGCCCGGAGTGGACGCGTTCGACGGCGAAGCCAAGCGCCTTAAGCTTCGCCACTTGATCCTCCATCAGTGCGATTAGCGGACTGATAATCAGCGTCGTGCCGCCGCGCGCGAGGCCCGGCAGTTGATAGCAGAGAGATTTGCCGGCGCCCGTGGGCATCACCAGCAAGACGTCTTTTGCTTCCATGACGGCCTCGCAGACCGGCTGCTGGCTAGGCCGGAACGAATCAAAGCCGAAGGACTGTTTTAGAATTTCAGTCAGCGAGGCGCCTTCAGCAGGCAACGCGGCGGGTTTTACCTCGACATGGCCATTTGGCGCTACCGTGCCCACTTTGCCGATCACTTGCTTGACGTACTCTTCAATGCCGTCGATGAACGGTTCCAGTTGCGCCGAGCCTTGCTGGATGCGCCGCAGATACGCTTCCCACTGGCCGGTCATGGCGGGACTTTTTACTTCAGGATGAACAACTTCAATCAGGTGAATGCCTTTTTCAGTCGCCTCCAGCATCTTGCCGTTGCGCAGAATGTAGTTGCGGGTCAGCAGCACTTCAATGATGGCCGCACGTGTGGCGGGCGTTCCTAAGCCCGATTCCTTCATGGCATCCGACAATTCTTTTTCGTCTAGTGTCTTGCCCGCCGTTTCCATAGCAGTCAGCAGAGTGGCTTCGGTGAACCTCTTCGGTGGCCGCGTTTTCTTCTTTACGGCTTCAATATCGACTACATCTTGCGCCTGTCCTTCTTGCAGACCGCTGGGTAAAGCCTGGCCTCCGCCGGGGTCGGCTTCCGCCTCTTTCTTTGCTGTTTTCTTTTTTTCTGGGACGACGTCCAGAACCTTCCAACCCATCTGCTGGACCGCGGTTCCGGTCGTGTGAAAACGATCGACAAAGCTCGCTCCGGTGATGGCTGTGATGATGGTTGTCACGGCGACCACATAATCGTCATGCCACGCGCTGAGTAAGCGGCGGCAGATTAAATCGTAGAGTTTCTGCTCCTCGGGCGGCAGCGAGACTGCCGCCGCATTCACGGCGGTGGGAATGATCGCGTGGTGGTCGCGCACCTTTGTGTTGTCGACGAAGCGCCGGCCTAAGGCACGCTCGCCCGAACCCGCGGCGGCGTTAGGCGCGTAGCGATCCTGAATAACACGGACAATTTGCGGCAAAGTCTTGGCGACGTCCTGCGTCAGATGACGGCTGTCGGTTCGCGGATAACTGATCAGCTTGTAACGTTCGTAGAGCGCCTGGGCCGCGTCCAACGTTTTCTGCGCGCTGAAGCCGTACAAACGGTTTGCGTGCCGCTGCAACTCGGTCAGGTCGTAGAGCGGCGGAGGCAGTGTGCGCTGCAGTTCCATCTGCATCGATTCAATGGCAGCGCTGCCAAGTTTCGCGCGCTCCACAATGGCCGCAGCCTGCTTGCCGTCCGCCGGCAGGCGCGTGTTCTGTGCAGCAGCCTCACCCGGTTTCGGCTGGAACCACGTTCCTTGGTACTTGTTCGCCGCCGCAAACCCCACGGGGTGGAAGGTCGCCGTAACTTCCACATACTCTTCGGGCACAAAGTCTCTTATTGCGAGTTCGCGCTCCACCACCATTGCCAGTGTTGGCGTTTGGACGCGTCCAACTGAAATTTCTTCGTCCAATGCCAGCGAATAGGCGCGCGAAAGGTTCATGCCTACCAGCCAGTCGGCACGGCTGCGGCCAGTGGCCGCGTGCGCCAGCGGATCATAGTCCGCGCCCGGCTTCAAATCGCTGAAGCCCTTGCGAATCGCGTCGGGTGTCAGGGATGAAATCCAAAGCCGGTCAAAGGGCTTTTCGCAATCGGCCGCTTCGTAGATATAGCGGAAAATAAGCTCGCCTTCGCGTCCGGCGTCGGTGGCGCAAACAACGCGCGTAACGCGCGGCGAGTTCAAGATTCGACGGACAACATCGAACTGATCTTTTGTTTTATCCTGCACCACCAGCGGCCAGCGATCGGGCAGCATAGGCAGCAGATCGCTGCGCCATTGTTTCCAGGCGCCATTGATTTCATGCGGCTGCGCGAGACCTACCAGGTGACCAATGGCCCAGGTGACGACATAGCCGCCGCCTTGCAAATAACCGTCACCTTTTTTGTCTGCGCCCAGCACCCGCGCAATGTCGCGCGCCACCGAAGGCTTTTCGGCGAGCACCGCAATAACACCGCTAACTGACTGCGCTTCCCCCATTGGTCTGAACTACCAGTCTATCGGCAGACTGACAAGTGGGGCACCAATAAAGCTTGCGGCCCACGAACTCCTGCATGGAAATTTTTGTTTTGCAGAGGAAGCACGGCAAGTCTTTTCGCCTATACACATAATGCGTCTCAAAACGGCGCGCTTTGCCGGTCTTGTGCGGCCGGTCGGATGGTTTGGTGGTGACAATGCGACGGTCTGCCATACCGGAGCGCATCAAAGTCTGCGCATCTTTCCACAACGCAGTCACCTGCTTGGGCGTAACCAGATTGCCGGGGCAGAAGGGATTCAATTTGGCGCGAAACAGAAGCTCAGCCCGATAGATATTACCGAGGCCGCCGATCACCGCCTGATCCATCAGCAGAGCTCCAATTGGAGCACGGCTTTTCGTGATGCGATTGATCACCACTTTGACATCGGCATCGTCGCGCAGCGGATCGGGACCAAGGCGCGCCAGCAGTTTGTCTCGCTGCTCCTCGTTTAGGACGTCACAAGCAGTTGGTCCTCGCAACTCCAACCAGTGCGTTGATATCCAAATGCGAAGCCGCAGCGCGCCTTTGGGTTCCGGATAGGGCATTGCGCCGTCGCGAAATTTCCCGTACAAGCCTAGATGGACGTGCAATTGACGATTCTTGCCGAAATCGTAAAACAGGTGCTTGCCAAAGGCTTCGACAGATCTAAGCCGCCGCCGGTTGAGCAGCTTTGCGCCATCGGCAAAGCGCCCGTTCGGAGCATCCACGTTCACAATTCTTCCTGCGAACGCTGCCCGGTGAAGGTCGCTATAGCGGTGTAACTCGTTACCTTCAGGCACGAATAAAAGACTTTATTCTTTTTTCGCAACCATGGAAGGTGCGCTGCTAACAACTGTGGGGCGTTTCCAGTCGCGCCGCAGGTCCGCAGCTTCCGCCTTTTGCCGCCTGGCCTCGGCAAGGGTACCATACTCCTTAACCCGGCGATGTTCGCTGCCGGCCAGGGACTTGGTCAACTCATAACCCAGTGAAATGGGATTGGAACGCAGCACGTCGTTGTACATCGCCGCCATCATCTGCACAATGCGCAGACGCGGTTGGGGACCCACGTGCGAAGCTACCGGAAAAGCGCGCGGGTTCTTGCAGCCGTTGAGCCTTAATGCCGCTATTTGTCCGTCGGTGGCGATGGAACTGGTGGCGGCAACCACTGGCTTAAGCGCGTCACGCGGTATTAAAGAACCAGCGTCTACGCACCCTGTGAAGGCCAGGTCATTCACCACCTTGGCCCGTTCGTTGTCGATGTTTCGATCAGTGAGGTGGGTCATGTGCATGTGGGTGAAGCCGTAGCCAGTATCTTCGGTTGCCGCGCCAAGCCAAACTCCCGGCGCCGCCTGCTGCCACACGCGGATGTGATGCCGTTTCGCGAATGTGTCGAGACTCTTCTGGTAGGCAGCGTCGGGCGCTAAACCGTTCAAGGTCAGCTTTGTCATCGGCGCCATGCGGTAGCCAGTGCGCTGTACGGCGCAGTGGAACATGCGATACAGCGCCATAACATTGTGCGGCTGCGCTCCTGTCCACCCGGCTGCGTGAAAAGTTTTTTCTAATTCATCGCGATTGCCCAGAAACAACAAGTTCACTAAGTCCGAGGGATGATCGCGGCCGCGATTGGTGCGCTGCTCCGGCAGCCCTTGCAAGAGCTTTTGCACGCTGCTGACTTCCTCTGCCGACAAACCATGAACCACCTCAGCCGACTTGACCGAAGAATCCACTTCAGCGTTGCTTCTAAGACGAACGATCAGCTCGGTGCCCGCCGCGAAGTAGATTTCGGGGTCGGGAGAACGAGCGGTAAGGAACTTGACCGCAAGCGCGGGCGCGGCGGTATACGGTTCGAACACCAGGCGGGTGACGACGAAGGAAACTCCGGTAGAAAAATTGGCAGCCGGATTAATGCCGCCGATGGTGCCGGTGGGGCTCACCTGCTCGCGCGCAGTCTCCACAACTTCAACCTGACCGTTGATAACGCTGCGCTTGCCGTTTTCAAAACGGAGTTCCCGAAAGGTGACTGTGACGCTGGCCGTTAGATGTTTGAGTCCCAGACCGAGCCGGTCCACTCGCTCCACCGTGCCGGCGACGGTGGAACCGGTGGGGACGACAAGAGTACCGTCTTCAAAAACGGGCGAAATGACAGTCGCTTCGACGGTATCGCCGACGTGAGAAACGCGCGAACCGAGCGGCTTGACGAGTCTTACCTCAAGTTTGGTTCCAGCTGAAACTAAGATGGGATCGGCAGGCGAATAAGCCGCGAAAACAAGTGCTAATAAGGGCAACAGCCGCACAGAAGGCTGCATCGTCAAACGTTACACTCTCGTAGTAAGTACATGGCTAATAAGCACATTCGTGGAAAACCCCATGGAACACAGTTATAGCGACCTGGAAAAACTAGCAGTTATAGAGGATCACCTAAAAATAACACGCTTAGCCGTCTTTTTCCACTTATAAGGTGGTAATGACGGTTAAAAAAGCTCAAGACGAGCCCAAGTAAAGAAAGCGCGCCACAAACAGCACGGTAAGTAAGTAAACAAGCCAGTGCACTAAGCGCCACTCGCCGCGTAGGACACGGATTAATGTATAAGCGATAAACCCTAGGGCCAAACCGTTGGCGATGCTGAAGGTCAAAGGAATCATCAGCATTGTGAGGAACGCCGGAATGGCCATGACATGGTTTTTCCAGTCGATGTCTACGACGTTAGTCATCATTAAACTCCCCACGATAATGAGCGCGGGCGCGGTTGCGGCTGACGGAATGGCGCCGATTACCGGCAGCGCGAATAACGACAACAGGAATAAGACACCGGTGACGATGGCCGTTACACCCGAACGTCCACCCACGCCTACGCCGGCTGCGCTCTCGATGTAACTGACCACGGTCGAGGTGCCTGCCAGAGAACTGAAGATCGACGCGATGGAGTCGGAAGTGAGAATGAGACCGAGACGCGGAATTCGCTCTTTCCCGGATACGGCCTCCCCTGACTGCACGATGCCCGCCGCTTTGCCGACGGCCAGCAGGGTTCCCAAGTTGTCAAAGAGGTCGACGAACAGAAACACAAACATGATTTCCCAGAAGCCGAGCTTCATGCCAGACCGCAAATCGAGCTTAAAAGCAGTGGCTGTTAGATCGTGCATGCTGTATTGCACCGGGTGCCACTGCGTCAGGCCCATGAAGATGCCGATGAAAGTGGAGGCGAGAATGCCGATGAGAATGGCCGAGCGGACGCCTCGCGATAACAGCGCAGCCGTGATAATCAGCCCGATGACGGTGAGGATGGCGGTAGGGCTGCGCAGATTGCCGAGAGTAACCAGTGTGGCCGCGTTCGCCGCTATCAAGCCGCCGTCGCGTAATCCGATGAAAGCGATGAACAGGCCAATGCCGGCTGACACTGCCGAATACAGTTCCAACGGAATGGCTGAAAGAATCATCTGGCGCACGCCGAAAAGCGTCAGCAGCAGAAAAGTGCAACCGGATAAGAAGACCGCGCCCAAGGCTACCTGCCACGGGACCCCCATTTGCTTCACTACTGTGTAGGTGAAGTAGGCGTTCAATCCCATGCCGGGCGCTAGCGCGATAGGGTAGCGTGCGAGTACGCCCATCAGGACGCTGCCGAACGCGGCGGAAAAACAGGTAGCTGCGGTTACCGCCGCCAGCGGCATGCCGGCTTCATGCAAAATGGCCGGATTGACAAACACGATGTAGGCCATCGTGATGAACGTGGTGAAGCCTGCGAGGAACTCGGTGCGCCAGCCGGTGCCGAGCTTCTGAAACTCAAAATACGATTCTAGTTTTGCGAGTAAAATATCAGATAACTATAGCGGACGAGTCTTATTTACTCAGCTACTGCGATCGGCGCTCGCCAGAACGCGGCTTTCTTGCCAGTCACATCGAGTACGGTTACCTGGCACTCATATTCCCCAAGCTGCAAACCGGTGAGACCGACGCTGAACTCAATGGGCGCGACCTTCAATTTGCCCTTCAATACGCCCTGCACCTGCACGGGCTGGGTTTCAAGCATCTTTTTCTGTCCGCTGTACAAGCTCACGAAGGCGACAAACGGCTGGCTCGCGCTTGCTTCCGGGCCATAGGCCTGCAGATACACGAACATCTCGCGGCTCTTCTTAAAGACCCGAGTGACGCTAGGAATCAGCTTGCGTCCGTCCTCCACCAGCGGGTTGGTCGATTCGCTCTTGTCCTTCCCCTTGGCGGCGTTATAAAGCGCATCGCGCAAATCCAGGCGCTGGCTGCTGAGCACGACTGAACTGATGGGTACGCGCGCCAGTTCGCGATTTAAATTCGGAACGCGGAACGATGTCTGATAAGTGCCGATGCGTCCCGTCTCGGCGTCTCTGGCGAGAAACTTAAGCGTGTATTTACCGGGCAGAAGCGTGAAGCCGGCATCATATTCCACGGGCCGCCGGGAAAGATCCTGGGCCGTAGCATCGCTCAGCTTCACATCCACTTTGTCGCGGACATTGGTCATGGTCGATCCATAGTCGTCTTTAATTTCGCCCATGAAGTCGATCAGCGTATGCTCGGCGCCTCCGCGCTTGGCCAACGCCAACTCGCGTCCGGGAATTTTCACAACAAGCGGTACGAAATATTCGGCGCTGTTCAGTTGAAAATAGTCGATCTCCATGGCGATGGTCAATTCAGTGACAGGATCGGGCAGCATCAGCGCATCTTCAAGCTGGCGCTCTTTGTCGGCGGCTGTGAATTTGCTGAACAGCTTGCTGGCGAAGTAGCCTTGCCGGTAATCGAGCTTAGCGGCCAGTTCCGGATTGACCGAGATTTTGATGCGGCGAAATTTTCCATCCTGCGCGGTATTGCTGGTGTAGTAGCCAATGATGTAGTAACTGGAAACCGCCTGTTGCGCCTCAATCATGCCTTTCGTCAGGTCGTTGGTATCGAGCAATGCTTTACCGCCGGTATCGGACGCGAGCGCATACAACGTATCCTGCGATTGCAGAAAATTTGCTCGCACGGCCTGTCCCGCGGTTCCGGAATACATGCCTACATTGCCCTGCGAACCCTGCGTGGCGTCACCCAATGGAGCGCTGGCTAGCAAGCCGCGAGCATCAATGGGCCAGAACGAAACGCCCGCTCGCACCGCGGCGTTAGTCGTTGCGTGCAGTTGTGCCTGATTATCCAGGCCGTTTAGCCGCAAGCCGCTGGCGAAATAAATCAAGCTCTTCTTTTCGCTAAGCTGGCCCAGCATGTTGGCCGCGGTCTGCAAAGCTGCCAACTGCCGGTCGGTATTGAAGATGTTGAACTCGCTATCGTCCTGTCCGAAGGCGGCGCCGGCGTCGGAGGAACTCGCGTCGTCGGTAGATTCATCCATGCCCTGGCCTTCGCCCACGACCATGGTTTGCAGAATGCTCAGCAGGCGGTTCTGGTCGTCGGTGAAATCCTGCAGCACGTCTACCGAGCCGCCGGAGTAGCGTAGGATCGCCATTTCGTCAGCCGTAGTCATTTGTGTGCGGATGAACTTTTCCGCCGCTGTCATGGCGCGCACCTGGTCGGAAGGCGGCATCGCCGTCATGTCGAAATAAAGCGCGAGCAGACGCTTGTCTTTATACTTGCTGCTGGTTTGGATCTCGGCTGAAATTTTCACGCGGCCGAGTTTGTCGTAAAGATGAATATGTTCTTTCGGCAGCGCCGCGCGTTTTTCGTTCGCTAGCTTTTCGTGGTCGAAGAAGCGAATCTCCTGCGCGACGCCGTTCTCGGTTATGGTGAAGTCTTTTGCCGTTAGGCCCTCTACCGGCGCTCCCTTTTTGCCGGTGACGGCGATACTCTCGACAACCAATTGCGTGTGGCTGCTGAATGTGGCGGTCTCTTGTTGGGCGCGCAATGAAGTCAGCGAAACGATAAAAAGCAGCAGTCTCTTCATCGCTTAAAACCTCAACCGAAGAGTGGTTTGCACGGATCGCATGTTGTTGGCGCCGGTTGGTAAACCGAACTGTGCGTTATTTACCGTAGTGTTCCAGGCTGTATAAGCGACGTGGTTCAGAGCATTCATAGAATCGAAGCGCAGATCCAGGTTGAAACGGTCTTTCAACCGGAACGTTCGACCCAAAGAAGCGTTCAAACTGAATTGGCTTGGTCCGGTGATGGAATTGCGGCCTGCGGTGCCCCATTGCCCGGGGAGCGGGGCCGTGTATGCCGACGGGTTGAGGAACAGCCCGGCGGGTGCGGTGTAAAGAGCGGCGCCGGTGTAGTCGGCGCGCACGCTGCCGGTAAAGCCGGTGCCTTGAACAGTCGTCAAATAGATGGGAGTTTCGGGCATTCCGCTGCCGGCGGCGATGGTGGTGACGAAGGTCCACTCTTTGAACAGCGCGCCCTTCCATCCGCTCAGCAAAGTGCCGCCGCTGGTCCCCATGCCGGTGGTGTACTGGGCGGTCGCGTCCAAGACGTTGCGTTGGTCGAAGCTGGAGAGGCTGCGTTCAGCGCGCAGGTTTAACCAATTCTGTGCCAGCGCCAGGCTGGAAGCGCTGGCGGAAGAACCGCTGACGTTATCCATGACGTAGCCGCCGGTTGCCAGCGCGGCATCGTCGTCGATGGATTTCGAAAGTCTGTAATGCAGCGACGCCGTCAGCCCGCTATGCAGACGGCGCCGCAGTGTCAGATCCAAAGCGTGGCGGATGGAATTTCCGTTCGAAGCCAAATATTCGAATCCCACCGGGCATGACGGACAGGGCGTCGCCTGGCCGGCTGGATAGGTGTTGGGCAGAAACTCCTGTTCGCCGCGCGTGCCTTTCACACCTTGATATTGCGCGGACACTTGCAGCGACGCGGGCAGATCGCGTTGCGCCGTCACTTGCCATACCTGCGCGTAGCCGACGCGGAACTTTGGATCCACCGCAAACGTGTTGGTTGTGGTGGTGGGTGAAGCGACGAAGCCATTGGCCAGGGTCAAAGGGTCGACCGCGCTGTTCTGCACACTTAGCGTTCTCGAGAGCGGCGGCTGCTGCGCCATCTGCAACGCGATGGACTGATAGACGGAGGTGTTGTCATAAATTCCGTAACCTGCGCGGACGACTAAAGACGAGCCGGAGCGCCAGGCGAGCCCGATGCGAGGCTGGAAGCCATGTTTATCCGGCTGCAGCAAAGAATTCACAACGGGTGTGGCCGAACTAAATCCTGGCGTGATGGCCAGGTTCGCTAATCGTCCATACAGCTCTGTTTCAGGCGCGCCATATTCCCAACGGATGCCGGCGTCGATGCTCAGCTCGGGACTGACGCGCCAATCGTCGGTTACATAGCCGTCATAAACCGACTGCCGCAGATACTTGTCCGCGTTTCCAAAAGCGATGGAACTGGTATCGGGAACGCCGAGCAGAAAATCGCCGAGGTCTGAACCGGTGGCAGCTCCGGTGAAAGTGAAGGACCCGCGCGGATCCTGCTGCGAGAGGTAGTTAAACTGCTGACGGCGGAAATCGGTTCCGAACGTCACGTTATGCGTGCCGCGGTTCCAAATCATGGAGTAAGAAACACCGCTGGTCTGCTTGCGGTTGAATGAACTTTGCACATCGGAGAGACCTGCAGTGCCGCCTGAAAAGGTAAGGCTGGGAGGTCCCCAATCGATAGGTGATTGGTCATTTCCTTCGATGCCAGCCAGCCCTGAGACATTCAGCTTGTTCGCAAAATAAGGGGTGATGCGCTCAGCCACACGGCTGAACTGATAACCCAGTTTGAGCGAAAACTGCGTGTTGATGCGATAGAACCAGTTCAGGTCTCCGTTCATGCCCAAGGAATCGTCAGTATCGCGGAAGCCGAACAGATTGTTGTTGTTCGACCGGCTATCACCGAAGGAGAAGCGGCCATAGATCTGGTTCCTCTGGTTCACGCTCTTGTTGAGGCGCATTTGCATGTCATCCACATGCGACGGATTCGTGATAGATGCCTGATAGTTGTAGCTGCCGCCATTGTTAAGGTTCGGTAGCGGGTAGTAACCAAGCAGAGCGGCTGCCTGCGGTGAAATCTTACTCAGCGGAATTACGTTGCCTGCCAGTATGCCGCTGCGTTCCGCCAGAGTGGGCACCAACCCGGGCTGCGTACTGGTGTCGTTGTTCCGCGACCACTGATACGCGATAAAAAAAGTCGGCGGAGTCTGCCAGAGGCGGCGAATCTTTAGCGGACCACCCAATGTGGCGGTCCCGGTCAGCCTGTTGTAGGCGGCTTTCGGCGTATCTTGTCCGGTGATCGAAAACGGCTTAGCATCCAGCGCCGAGTTGTCCAACATCAGGCCAATGCCCCCGTTATACAAGCTTTTGCCGCCGTTGCGATTGTTTCCGAAGGCCTGCGCCTGGGCGAACGGAGACGCGGCTCCGTTGTTCGTGCTGCCATTGATGAGTAGTCCCTCCGTGTCTGCTTCTTTCGGAGGAGCGGGCGCCTTACTTACTGCGGCGGCAGCCTTTATCGCAGCTAGCGGAAGCAGCGTCAGTTCCCATTTTTCTGGTGCGCTCGTCGGCGTCACCGCTACTTCGCGCTTCAGCGCCGCGAAGCCTGTCATTTGAACTTCCACCGTCCAGACGCCGTCGGCGAGATCGGCGAACGAATACCAGCCGGTCAAGTCTGTGGAGGTTTCCGTGTGCTGCTTGCCCTGAGACGCCGTCACCGTCGCTCCCGGAACCGGCAGCCCGCCAAACGTGACTACGCCGCGCTGGACGGCAGCATGCAGCACGCTGGCCAGAAGGAACACGACGGCGAGCTTGAACATCCTTAATTCGCCGAGGGCTTTTCCACGTGATCAATCACCCACACCGCGACGGGCGCTTTCGTAGATTCCAGCTTTAAACCAAGCTGTTCCTGGATGGCGGTAAAGACGGTCGGTCCGGCGGTCTGCACGGGCGGTGGAGCGGCCCCCGCATCTCCGCCGGGTGTGCGGAACATCTGCCCCTGGTTCTCATCCGGTGTCCACTTCAAATCAAAATCGTATGTACCGGTCAGGCCGGTGTTATCCACTACCGTACGTCCTAGCTGGCGAGAGAGGATATTCGCAAGCATCTCCATGCCGGCTGAATTCCCATGAACCTCACCACGCCCCATGCGCATTCCTCGACGCGGCCCATTCGGACCCGCGCCTGGGCCAGGGGCAGATCCTGGATCAGCAGTGGCCATATCGGGCGGCGCGGAAGCTTTCAACTTGGGACCGTTTTTCGCCACCACCAGCGACAGAATCGCCATATCCTTCGTCTCCTGATGCACAGCCAGCTTGCATCTCTCCACCAATAACGAGCGGATCATGAGCATCATTTTGTCTTTGCGTTTATCGGGATCAAGATGCTTCATTTCTTCGGCGGTAGCTTCGTCCGCTCTGGCCTCAATGTTGTACTTGTCGGTGTTGAACCAGGCGGGCGCGCCGATAATTTGCGATTCTTTGACGTCGTAAGCTTCCTGCATTAAAAGCTTGAGCGGAACTCCGTCAGCGCGAAAAGTCCCGCCCGGCGCAATGTTCAACCTCATGGCCATACTGCCTGAGGTGTCGGGCTTGATGGAAATGACATCGAAGGCCGGCGCGGGTGCAGTTTGCTGTTGAGCCATGAGACTAACAGCTAGAAGTATCGTTCTGAACATCATAATGCTCCCCAGGCCAGTGCCAATTTAGCACTAGTAGACGTGCTAGATGTTTATGGGTAACGGATTCCGTTCAGAAAAAGCGACGCGCCCGGCATTTAAGCCGGGCGCGTCACTCGCGGCCAAATCGATTAGCGATGGAATTCACGGCGGAATTCACGGCCATGTTCATAGGCGAAATAATGGGGAGCGGGTGCGACGTAGCGCGGTCCTACCGCATAGCCGACCACCGGCGCTCGCCAGAAGCCTGGCACCCAGACGCCGGCTGGTCCGTAATAGCCATCCACCCAAACGAAGCCGGGACCCGGGCAGACTGGCCGCGCTACAACGACCGGCGCGGGAACTCCGAATCCAATGCCTACCGAGATGCGAGGCCCAGCAAAAGCGGAACCCGCCAAGAGCATCAATGCCAAAACTGCTTTTTTCATTTGATTTCCTCCTTACCACTTACGCCAGACTTATATGCACGGCTTGTGCCAGTACGTAAGTGATTGATAAGAGGGCATCATCGTAAGAAAGCGGTTTTGGCTCGGTGGTGCGGCTGCCGCATCCTGGTGACTTGCAACCAAATGTGCAGGCGCAGCTCGTCTTTGAGGCGAAAACCTGTGTTTGCGCCTGTAGAAACGTTAATGTTTGACCTTGATCTTGACCCCGTCGGGCAGAATTTCCACCTCGTGATAATCAACCAGGGTGTGTTCCTCAAAATCCACCGGCATTTGAACGACATGATCGGGCTCGATGCCCGTGGGAGGAACCACGGTCTTCTCAAGCAGCAGAACCGAAGGATTGATTCCCTGAGGATGCTTCTTCTTCAGGGTCACCTTGTATCCGGGCGTCGGAAAGGTTAATTCTCCGCGGACCTTCAAGTCATGTGCATGAAGAGTCGCGGACCATGTTGCTGTGGCAGCAGGGGCTGGCATATGTGTATCTCCTGTGAACTTTAGTCGAAGGAGTAACGATTACTCCGTTCATGAACTTAGTGAAGCTGGCTGCGCTGCCGTTTCGCATTGTCTCAATCGAGCTACAAGATAAATTTGAAGTTGTGATGTCACTTTCACGTCGAAACGCTCTTGCGCGGATGGTCGCCAGTGCGGCGGCGGCCACATCTTCGCTCAAACCCGCGCCCTCTAGTCGTCCGCCTAACATTCTGTTCTTCCTGACAGACGATCAGCGCCGCGACGCCATGAGCGCTTACGGGAACAAACTGCTGAAAACGCCGAACATGGACCGTATCGCGGCGCAAGGGACCCGGTTCGATCTCGGGTTTGCCACCAACGCGCTGTGCCGGCCGTCGCGCACGTCCATACTCACCGGTCAGTACTCGCACACGCATCAGGTACTGACCAACTCCGATGGCCGCAACCTTCCGGGCCGCGCCGGCTTGCTGCCGGATCAGATCACCTTCCCGCATCTCTTCAAAGCGGCCGGCTATTGGACCGCGCTGGTCGGCAAATGGCACCTGGTGAACGAACCCGGCGGCTTCTATGAGTACGCCATCCTCCCCGGTCAAGGCGTTTATCTCGATCCGCCTATGCTCGTTAACGGCGCGCACGTGCAGTTCCGCGGGCATGTGGAGGACGTTATCGGCGATCAGGCGCTGCACATGCTGCGCAATCGTCCCAAAGACAAGCCTTTCTGTTTTCTGGCGCACTTCAAAGCGCCGCACCGGTCCTGGATTCCGGCCACTCGCTTTGAGCATCGTTTTGAAGATGTCCACATTCCCGAACCGCGCACGTTTAACGACAATCTGGCCGGCCGCAGCGATGCTGTGCGGAACTCCTCGATGCATCTGGCCGATCTTCCCGATTTTCGGGATCGCGGCTGCTCCGATAAACTGGCGCCGCAACCACGCAAGGAGTGCAACCTGCAGGAACTGGTGAAGAACTACTATCGTGTTTTATTGGGCGTGGATGAAAACGTAGGACGCATTCTGGATTACCTGGAGGACGAGTCCCTGTTGGAGAACACGATCATCATTTACACATCGGACAATGGCTTCTTCCTGGGCGACCACGGGCTGATGGACAAGCGTCTGATGTACGAAGAATCCATCAGCGTTCCTTACGTCATCTCCTGGCCGGCTGCGCTGCCCAAAGGCCAGGTGGACGATCGGCACATGGTCCTGAACATCGATTTCGCACCCACACTGCTCGATTTGGCCGGCCTGCCGGCGCCAGCCAGCATGCAAGGTAAGAGCGTCCGGCCCTTACTGGAGGGCAAAGAGGTGTCCGATTGGCGCGCTTCCTTTCTGTACGAGTATTTCGAATATCCGGCGGTCCATTGCGTGCGCAAAAACCGCGGCGTGCGGACGTCGCAATGGAAGTTGATCCATTTCTGGGAGGAGCCGGAATCGTTTGAACTGTACGACCTGAAATCCGATCCCGACGAAGTGCACAACCTGGCCTCGGACACCAAGTACAGAAACGTGTTTAACGAAATGAAAGAACGGCTGGCGCAACTGCGGAAGGAGACCAACGACCTGGACCTTCCTGCGACAAATCCTGGCCCATGCGGATATGGGATTTGACAGCGCATTCATTTAGCTGCATTACCAGGATTGCGGAGGGGCATTTTGCGAAACAAGATTCGGTGGGTTCGTATTTACGGAAATTAAACTCCAGTTGGTGTGTCGTATACGAGCAGTCCGAGGAAGCGATGGACATTCGCGAAATGAACACCTCAGAATTTGTGATGAAATTCTATCGTTCAAACCACAAAGATCCGATAGAAACTTCAGAGGCTATTTCGTGAAATCCTATTCGACTTCATGAATATGTTGACGCCAGTGCAGCGACTTTTGCGTTTCCTAGCTACGCTCCTCCTGCTCAGCGTCGCTTCTTTCGCCGCTACTCTGACGACCGCTGACGAAGTTCACAATCTTTCGCCGGCAGAAGCCGCCAAACACTATCCGGTCCATCTGAAATCAGTTTGCGTCGTCTGCTATCCCAACTGGCACGGTTTTTGGGTGGATGACGGCAAGACGAGCGTCTACGTTGAGACCAAGGGGCAAGTCCTGTTAACCAGCGCAATCCATGCAGGTTCGCTGCTGGATATTCAAGGCGTTACGGGAGCCGGCGAGTTTGCACCCATAGTCGATCAAGGCTTGATTACGATTCTGGGAGAGGCGCCGCTGCCGCCCGCTCGCAGGGTTAGTTTGGACCGTCTCTCGACCGGCATTGAAGATGGGCAGTGGGTTGCGGTTGAGGGCGTGGTACGTTCGGCGGAAACACAGGGTGACAGGTTGGCCCTGACGGTGGCGTCGGGCGAGATGCGCGTGGAAGTGAAAATGCCGCTTGCGCATTCCACCGGCTATCAACGTCTTATCGATTCGCGTATCGAGGTGCAGGGTTGCGTCGGTCCCATCTTTGATAAGCGGCACCAACTTGTCGCAGTCAGCCTCAATATCGCGGGCATGACCTCCATCCGGGTTATCGGACCAGCCCCGTCCGACCCCTTCTCCCTACCCATCACCAGCGCTAAGAATCTCTTTGAGTACAGGCCGGGCGCCGATCCGGATCACCGTGTCCGCATTCGCGGTGTCGTGACCGGGCGCTGGAGTAACGGGTGGTTCATTAGCGATGGAACGCGGAGTGCCACCGTGCTAAGCGGCGAGAATGCCTCGCTAAAACCAGGCGACGTGGTGGATGCCGTCGGGTTCCCGGCCTTAGGCGATTACACGCGCACGATGCAGGACGCTATCTTCCGACGTCTCGGTACCGGCGCGCTTCCCAGCGCCAAACCTGTGAGCACTAAAGATGCGCTTTCCGGCGATGACGAAGGCGATTTGGTACGCATTGATGGTCAATTAGTAAAGCAGCAGCGGTCCAATAACCAATACACGTTCCTGCTGGAATCGGCGGGCACCGTTTTTCCTGCTGTGCTGCCGGTAATTTCGGACGAGCATGCACTCGACGACCTTCGTGATGGCAGCCAAATTCGAATGACCGGAATCTGCATGATCCCGGAAACAAAGGCCATTCGCCATTTTCGCGTGCCGAAGGGATTTCAAATCCTGCTGCGGTCGCCGCGCGATATCACGGTTCTATCCGAACCCTCCTGGTGGACTGCTGAGCATGCCTCGGCAGTTCTCACCGCGGCTCTGGCACTGACGCTGACCGTTGTGGGCTGGGTTATTCTGCTGCGCAGGCAGGTGAAGCGGCAGACAGGCGTGATCCAAGTTCAGCTAAGCGAAGCGGCCGCGCTGAAAGAGGCGGCTGAGACGGCCAACCGGGCCAAGAGTGACTTTGTAGCCAACATGAGCCACGAAATCCGCACCCCTATGAACGGCGTCATCGGCATGACACACCTGATCCTGGAGACCTCGCTCACTCAGGTGCAACTGGACTATGTCAAAACCATCCGGTCCAGCGGACAAGCTTTGCTGTCTATCATCAATGACATTCTCGACTTCTCAAAGATCGAGGCTGGCAAGATGGAACTGGAAAATGCCGAATTTGAGGTGCGGAACGTCCTGGAAGAGTGCCGCGATGTGGTTTCTGTCACGGCTGCCAAAAAGGGCTTGGACCTCTGCATCGAAGTGGCTGACGACGTGCCGTCCAATGTAATCGGCGACGGCGGGCGCCTGCGCCAAGTCCTGCTTAATCTTCTTTCCAACGCGGTGAAGTTCACTGAGCGTGGTTCGGTATTCGTCACTTTGGGTTGTCAGCCCTCACTTCCTGGCCAGAGCGGCCCGGGCGAGCCGGACGGTACGGTTAGACTTGCCTTCAGCGTTCGTGATACCGGCATTGGGCTGACGGCGGAACAGCAAGGCCGGCTCTTCCAGGCGTTCACGCAGGCGGACCGCTCCACCACGCGGCGCTTCGGTGGCACCGGTTTAGGCCTTAGCATTGCCAAGCGCATGGTGGAGATGATGGATGGAACCATAGGCGTCACCAGCCAGGTTGGTGTGGGTACAACCTTTTGGTTCAACATCCGCGTTCGTCGCGGCACGTCCGCCAAAGCGGCCGCCATGGCGGAGTCATCCACTATTCGGGCGCGCGACAGCGATAGAATCCAGCAGCTGTTTGCCGGCCGAGAGTTGAGAATTCTGGTGGCCGACGATGTCCTCACCAACCGCTATGTGGCCTTAGGCATTTTGAAGAAGATGGGCTTGGATGCAGACGGCGTCGAGAATGGGATGGAGGCGCTCGCGGCTATCCAATCCACTTCTTACGATCTGATCCTGATGGACGTTCAATTGCCCGGCATGGATGGTCTGGAGTTTGCCAGGATCATCAAAAGGGAGCCGGGCACCCGGCACATCGTCGTGATCGCATTCACCGCCTATGCGATGCGCGGCGACGAGGCCCGGATGCTGGCCGCCGGATGCGACGGGTATCTGTCCAAGCCGATCGACGTGGCGACGTTCGCCGCCCAGGTGCGGGCCTTTCTGCCCCGGAGGGATTGATCAGACGAATTGCCGGGGCGCGCTCGGCAGACGCGCCTCGGGAATGCGCTCGCGCAGCAGATTGTGGAATTCGAACATCCAGGACTCGAGGGTCGACAGCGGGCCGGGCTCGTAGCTTCGCGATCCGAGTCCGCGCTGTACCCGCGTACACAACCACTTGTCCTCGTTGTTCACCTGGGTGTTGATGCGGTTTCCCAGGAAGCGCACGGCGCGCATCTCCGCACTGGCATTCGGCAGTCCGAACAGGCCGCTGCGCACGATGCAGCGGCCGGGAACATCGGGCAGCACCTGGAAGAAATCCATCTGATCGGGAAACACGTCGATTCCGAGGTTCGGCAGCATGCTGTAGAAGCGCCAGCAGCGCCGTTGCGCCTCCGGCAGCTGGGTGGCCGCGCGGCCGATCAGGCGCTGATACATGCGCTCGGACCAATTTGAGGACTCGGTGTCCCGCAGCCAGCTCACACCGCGGGCGACGCCGGGCACCGACGCCTGATCGTCGTAGTCCGGACTGAACATGCGGAACAAGCCGGGATGGCCGATGGGAACGTGATAGGACTCGAGGTAATTGTCCATCGCAATTTTCCAATCCACCGGCCACACGTCCACGCTGATCGGGCCGAGCGGCACCATGTCCTCGAAGCGATAGACCGCCAGTTCCTCGCCGAGGCGGCCCCAGATCTTCGATACCGGCGGTGGATCTCCC
>PLRJ01000113.1 GCA_003163855.1 Bryobacterales bacterium
CGAAGTGGTTCGCCATTCCCTATCTGCTATCGGCTGATCTGGTCAACACCGGCCTGTCCGCAACCTTCGTCTTCTCCGGACGGCTGCTCTATCCAAGCTACCGGTCGCTCGACGACCAGGTCCTCGCCGGATTAATCATGTGGGTGCCAGGCTCCATCGTTTACCTGGTACCCGCGTTTATTCTGGTCATGCGCTTATTTTCCAGCGACCAGCTACAGCAGCCATACCGTCGCAAAATCCTGCGCAAGCCGTCACCGGTTAAATTCGCCCCATGGAAATGGAGGCGCGTGGCCCAAGCTGCGCTCCTGCTGCTGGCCATCGCAGTGATGTGGGATGGTTTCTTCGGCAAGCAGATTACGCCACTCAATCTGGCAGGCACTCTGCCCTGGATCTACTGGCGCGCACTCTCCATAGCAGCACTCCTTGCCGTCGGCAATCTCTTTTGCATGGCATGCCCGTTCATGCTGGTGCGCGACGCGGCCCGTAAAGTGTTCCCGCCAAAGCTGCGCTGGCCCAAAGCCTTGCGCAACAAGTGGCTCGTATCGGTCATCTTTATCGCGTACCTCTGGGCATATGAAAAGTTCGGCCTTTGGAACAGCCCATGGCTGACCGCCTGGATCATCGCCGGCTATTTCCTGGCCGCTGTGCTCGTAGACGGCTTATTTAAAGGCGCCACCTTCTGCAAGTACGTTTGCCCCATCGGCCAGTTCCACTTTGTGACATCCTTGGTCTCGCCGCGAGAGATTGCTGTAAAGAACCAGGCCGTTTGCCAAAGCTGTAAAACCTTCGATTGCATCAAAGGCAACAGTAAAGCGCGTGGCTGCGAACTCGATCTCTTCCAGCCCAAGAAAGTCGGCAATCTCGATTGCACCTTCTGTCTCGATTGCGTCAAAGCCTGTCCGCATGACAATGTCGGCTTGATCTCGGTCATACCCGGAAAGACGCTGCTTACCGACACCTACCGCTCCTCCATCGGCCGCCTGTCGAAACGAAAAGACTGGGTGTTTCTCGTCCTGATTATTGTCTTCGGCGCATTCGGCAACGCCGCCGCCATGACCGATCCCGTCATGATGTGGCCCTACAAATGGCTGCTGCTGCTGTTGCCTTTCGCCGCGCTGGCGCTATGTGCCGGCAAGTCAACCCGCTTCGCGCTCGCTCTAGCGCCGGTCGGCATCGGAATGTGGGCAGCGCACGCCGCCTATCACGCCCTGGCAGCCATGCCGCTGGAAATTCTACTGCTCGACGCAGGCCTGCTATTGGCCCTCTATCTCATCTGGCGCGTAGCCGCCGAACTCGCATCAGGCACAATGAAGACGCTGCAGTTAGCGGCTCCCTGGGCCGCGCTGGCGATATCGCTTTACTGCGCGGGAGTGTGGATTTTGTTCCAGCCGATGAAAATGCGGGGCATGATGTGATAAGAGTTTTATTTTTGTTGGCCTCTGCCGGACTAGCTTTCGCCGATGGCGGAGCCGTCGTCTTTAGAGCACCAGCCGGACCCTTTGATGTGGCTATTCTAAGCAAGAGCGACGCCATCCGTGTGGGTCCGAACGATTTAAGCGTAATGGTCCAGAAAGGCCAGAGCAACGTCATGGATGCCAGCATCCAAGTGCACCTCACCCGCAACGCTGGCGGCGAAATTGAACGTCTGACCGCTATCGCAACACACGCCAAGGCTACCAACAAAACCCTCTACGCAGCTAGTCTTAACATGCCGTCGCCAGGCGTCTGGAGACTCTCGGTAGACGTCAGCGCCGCCGGCGAAAAGGGCACCGCCGCCGACAACATCCACGTGCTGTCCGCACTCTCGCCCGCGGCTACTTACTGGCCGTACATCGCCATGGTGCCGTTCGCCGCGCTGGCGTTTGTTCTTAACCGCTGGCTGCGGAAGAAGATGGGAGTCGGGCGCTACCGATAAGAATCTTCATAACCGCAGAGCAATATCTAGACACCGAGTCCGCCGCAGACGGCGGCCATAGAGCCGAGTATGAAAACGGCATCGTCGTTCCGGAACTGCCGGGCGTACTTCTGCGGCGAGACCAAGTTCCGGCCAGGGCGAACCAACGTGATTCAGAACCCGTTGCTGATCATCGAAGCGCTTTCACCCAGCACCGAACGCCGCGACCGGGGAGTCAGTTTCACAACCAGCTCATAGAATCGTTTACGGAATACCTGCTGGTGCCTGTTCCACTTGTTTCCCTCCAGAGAATGGAAATTTCGTTGCCCGATCTGTACGAACGGGTGGAGTGGGATTAGTGCCCGTAGGCGCGAGGATAAACACATCGCCGTTGATCGTGGAGGCATCGGGGCCCCGGGGGGCTTGTCTCGCGGCGCTCGCAGGTCTAAACTTCAGGTTAGGAGACGCCAAACAAGCCAATTGCTTGAGGCATTCGACGCTTTGCCGACCGAAGAAAAGCGGGCCTTTACAGCTGAGTTTTTCCGCCGCGCGATCCCCTTCGATTCGGGGCCGCTCGATGATGAAGAACCGGCTTGCGCCGCCGATGCAATCTTCAGCATGCTGGATGCGGAAGAGGCAGGCGACGATGACGCCGCGTCGAGGTGAGGTTTGGCTCTGGGATCTCGGCATGATCGAGAAAGTCCGGCCCGCTCTCGTGATGAGTGGCAGTTACGGCGACCTTGAGCGCGCGCTGATTACTGTCGTACCGCATACAACCAGTCTGCGTGGATCGGAATTCGAGATCACTGTTCCAGTAGTGTTCCTGAAACCCGGCGCCTTCCTGGTGCAGAATCGCAACTTATCCTGTCGTTCGAGCGATTCGAAGGCCGTGTTGAGGAAAGAGCAGTTCGATCTTGTCGGCGAGGGCTTGCTCCGATGGCTCGGGTATTGAGCTTTTTGTGGGCCTTGGCCTGAACGCAGGCGCTTATGGACTAACGCCCCTGGATCAAGTTTGGGGACTGCCCGCTCTCGATAACCGCCATAGCCGCATTCCGCCCATTCATAGCAATCACCGATCCGCCCGGATGCGTGCATGCCCCACACAGAAACACACCCGGCATCGGCGTACTGGCGCTTAGCCGATTGCTCCACATATAAGCGGGCAGGCATTCCCCCTGGAAGATATGCCCGCCGGTCAATCCCACATTGCGCTCAATGTCAGGCGGACCCATTGCCACCGAGTCAATCACGGCGTCGGGGAAGTTAGAACAGAATCGCCCCACCGCATCCAGCGCCAGCTTTCGTGCGTCGTCGCGATGATGATCCCAACTCTTGCCGTCGGCGAAATGATAAGGCACATATTGCGAGAAAATGCTCATCGTGTTGCCCTGCAGGTAGAGCTCGGTCCAAAGGCGCTCCGGCAAACGGCCAGCCCGCGCCGCGGCATAGCCCTCGCGCCATTCCTGCTTGCTCAGCGGGGTGTTCAACTGGCCGAAATGATGTGGTTGATTCTGCCCAGGACGCGCGCGAAAATCGGGCTGTTCGCGCAGCAACACGTTCACCTTCAGCGTGCAGCCTTCTATCGGAATGCTCTCCACCTTTTCGCGCCATGCCGCATCGGCCGCGTCCCCCAACAGCCGCAATGTGACGCGCGGATCGGCGTTCGAAACAACCACCGGCGCATCAATGCGTTCACCGCTCTCAAGCAGCACCCCTTGGCCCGGCACAATGCGGGCAACCGGAACGCCGGTGGCAATCTCGGCGCCAGCGGCTTTCGCAGCATCGGCCAAATAGTACGACACCATGCCCATGCCGCCTTCCACATAACCCCACGCGCCTGGCAAGCCACCTAAACGCCCCGACGCATGATGAAAACGTATCGACGCCGTTCCCCCATCGAAAGGACTGGCATTCGTGCCAATAACGCCTTGCCCTAAATAAGCAACCTGCAGCCGTTCGTCCGTCAAATACCGCTCAACAAACTCAGCCATCGACCAATGAAACAGCAGATTGCGCGCTTCCTCATCGTTCCCCAGCCGTTCGTCCATAGCTTCACGACTAGGAGCCGGACCGATCCACATATCGCCATCACCCGCCGGCCGAATGGCATCACGCGTCCGCCGGATCACATCCGACATCGCCCGCCAACCCTCTACGTCTTGAGGAGAAAGTCGTCTGATCTCCGCCGCGCACAACTCATCATCGTCATAAAGCTGAATACTGGAACCGTCTTCAAACGGCACAAACAGGCCGTTCGAAGCCGGTTTCCACGAATAGCCATAACCAGCCAGCCCAAGCTCCTCAATAACCAGAGGATGCAGCAGGCCAGCCAGGTAAGCACAAGGCGACATGCGCACATTGGGAAAGGGCTCTTCAAAAGTGCAAGCCCCACCAATCCGATCGCGCGCTTCAAGAACAAGTACCCGCCGGCCCGCCCGCGCCAGATAAGCGGCGCAGGCAAGGCCATTGTGTCCGGCGCCGACTATGACGGCGTCAAGCCGTTCGGGCCGACTCAGCATGTCCTTCGGCAATAGCAGCCTGCGCCGCCGCCAATCGCGCAATCGGCACCCGGTAAGGCGAACACGAAACGTAATCCATACCGATCCGGTAACAGAATTCCACCGAACTCGGCTCACCGCCATGTTCGCCGCAAATTCCGATCTCTAAATCCGGCCGTGTCGTGCGCCCCAACTTCACAGCGTGTTCAACCAGCTTGCCCACACCATCCTGATCGAGGACCGCAAACGGATCAGCCTTGAAAATCTTTAGATCTTCATAGTGTTTGGAGAATTTCGTATAGTCGTCTCGGGAAAGCCCCATAGTTGTCTGGGTAAGGTCGTTGGTGCCGAAGCTGAAGAACTCGGCCTCCTTCGCAACCTCATCCGCTGTCAGAGCCGCGCGTGGAATTTCGATCATCGTGCCCACCATGTACTTGAACTTCTTCAAGCCCGCGGCGCCCAGAACTTCCGTCGCCACCTTAACCACGATTTCTTTTTGATTTTCGAATTCCTTAACGTTCCCGATCAGCGGAATCATCACCTCAGGAATAACCGTCTTGCCCTTCTTCGTCACCTGAACTACAGCTTCAAAGATGGCGCGCGCCTGCATTTCCGTTACTTCAGGAAACGTAATGCCCAAACGGCAGCCGCGATGCCCCAGCATCGGATTGAACTCATGCAGTTCTTCCACCCGATGCAGCAATTCGGGCAGATGCTTCTTCAGTTCACTAACCATGACGCCATACGTGGCGGCCATTTCCTTCTTCGCCTTGTTATCGGCGTGCGGCAGCTTAGCCAGATCCACCATCAGATTTTCGCGCTTGGGAAGAAACTCATGCAGCGGCGGATCCAGCGTGCGAATCACCACCGGAAAACCGTCCATAGCCATGAACAAGCCAGCAAAATCCTTGCGCTGCATCGGCAGCAGTTTTTCCAGCGCCTTCTTGCGCGTCTTCTCATCGCGCGCCAGAATCATCGCCTGCACGTGAGGCAGACGGTCTTCGGCAAAGAACATATGCTCGGTGCGGCACAGCCCGATTCCCTCAGCGCCAAACAACCGCGCCTGTTTCGCATCGCGCGGAATATCCGCATTCGCCCGAACGCCAAACTTTCCGCGGAATTCATCCGCCCAACTCATGAACGTGGCGAAGTAGTGCGACTTTGGATCGGGCTCGCTGGTCTTGCACTGGCCCAGGTAAACTTCACCCAGCGTTCCATCGAGTGAAATCCAGTCACCCTCTTTCAACGTCAGCTTCTTGCCTTCGCTGACGATGGTCGCCGTCTTCTTCTTGTCATCAACGGTCACCGATGCGGCACCAACCACACAAGGCCGACCCATACCGCGCGCAACCACTGCAGCATGGCTGGTCAACCCGCCGACAGCTGTCAGAATTCCTTTAGAAACGTCCATGCCGTGAATATCATCGGGCGTCGTCTCCTTGCGGATCAGAATCACTGGACCCTTCGCCGACAGTTCCACCGCATCTTCCGACGAAAACGCAGCCATTCCCACGGCCGCTCCTGGCGAAGCCGGCAAGCCGGTGGCAATCTTCTGCAGCCCCTTGCGCATCGACGGGTCAAGCACTGGATGCAGCAACTGATCAAGCTGATTCGGAGCAACCCGCTGCACCGCTTCCTTCTTGCTCAAGATGCCTTCTTCCACCATGTCCACCGCAATCCGAACCGCCGCCGGACCGGTGCGCTTACCGTTGCGCGTCTGCAGCATGTAGAGCGTGCCGTCTTCAATAGTGAATTCGAAATCCTGCACATCGCGGTAATGCTTCTCAAGGCTTGCCGTAATCTCGCGCAGTTGCTTATAAGCCGCCGGCATTACCTGCTCAAGTTCGGCAATCGGCTGCGGCGTCCGGATGCCGGCCACCACGTCTTCACCCTGGGCATTTACAAGAAATTCGCCGTAGAAAATGCGCTCGCCCGTCGATGGATTTCGCGTAAAGCCCACGCCCGTGCCGGACGTGTCGCCCATGTTCCCAAACACCATCGCCTGCACATTCGCCGCTGTGCCGATGGAATCTGGAATCTTCTCCATCTTGCGGTAGTACACAGCCTTCGGAGTATGCCAGCTATTAAAAACAGCATCGCGCGCCAGCGTCAACTGCTGCATCGGATCCTGCGGAAAATCTTTGCCGGTCTCTTTCTTCACCAGCTTTTTGTAGTCGGCAATGACGGCCTGCAGGTCTTCCGCCGTAAGATCGGTATCCAGCTTGGCCTTGATCTTGGCCTTGCGCGCGTCGAAAATGTGGTCGAAATGCTCCATCTCCACGCCCAGCGCCACTTCGCCAAACATCTGAATAAAGCGCCGGTAACAGTCGTAAGCAAAGCGCGGATTGCCGGTCTTCTTCACCAGCCCCTCGGTGCTCTTGTCGTTTAAGCCAAGGTTCAGAATCGTATTCATCATGCCGGGCATGGAGAA
>PLRJ01000097.1 GCA_003163855.1 Bryobacterales bacterium
TCTCCTACTCTACCGAAACGAAATCGGTGGGTTCGTTTTTTCGCCGGGCGTTTTGCCGCGTATCATTAAGTAAATGGAGATCCGATCACCACTCACGGAAAGAGCTGTGCCCTCATTCGAGGAACTCGCCGCGCAGCAGGGCGTCCAGCCGGTCGTTGAGTTTGATGAATTACTTGGTCCGCATGACCCGGCCGACGAGTCCACGGAAGAATTCTCAAAGCTTCTACGCGGCTGGCGTTCGGAAGGAACGGGTGTTGAGTCACAGCGGTGAACGCCGCCCTCGTTGACACCGATGTGGTGTCCATGCTGTTCAAAGGCGACTCGCGTGCTGCCAGTTTCCGCAACCATCTTGCCGGCGGCCTTCTTGGAATCTCTTTTATGACTCTCGCCGAGTTGGAGCGCTGGTCGCTCGAGCGTAGATGGGGACCTGCTCGCAAGGCTGATTTTACCCGTTATATCTCAAAATATACGGTCATTCCGGTCAGTCGAGAGCTTTGCATGGAATGGGCATTAGTGACCTTTCGGCACGCAGCATCGGCCGACCGATTCAGACCGCCGATGCTTGGATCGCGGCGACTGCGATCTACTATCAGGTAGCTTTGATAACGAATAATGCTGCTGATTACGAAATGATCGACAGGCTATCGTGCTTTCGGCGCAGGTGGCTTCGGCGAATTACTAGAAATCATCCCGTAGCTGGTCTTCAGCCAAGGCGTAAATCCAAGCACGCCGTTCACCTTCTTCGGTGCTTACTGTCACAACAACACGCTCGTAGCCACTCCCTTCAAACTCGTCCAGCCGGGCCCAATGGGCCGGGAGTTCTGCGGATTCGAAAAGGTCCACTTCGACTATCGGGCCAAGCGGATCCAAGACCAGTCCAGGGAAACCCAGCGCGGCGCCCCAGCCAGAAGGAAAGAGCTTGCCTCTTACAGTCCCGCGTTGCCACGTCCCGGCAAGTGCCGAAATCTGATGATGGTTGACTTTGCCGGGCGCCAGGGTTCCGTAGATGGCGAGCCGGGTGTCGGTATCTGCGTCGAGATCGGCTGTTTGATACACGGATGAACTCTATTTTCGCTGCTTTCGTCTCGTGCGGTCCACGGATCGAGACATGTTACGCAGTGAAGATGCGGTTCTTTCGGCTGCCAACGCGCATCTTCTTCCTGTGGAGGAATGCCCACAATTGGCGCGTGAGCTGGATCTGACGTTATATCCTCAGGTGTTTGGACGACATCGATACCAAGCGCGCGCACTCGGCCGGTGTGTAGGCTATCGGCACCATAGGAAGCCTTGAAACTCGAAAGCCAGACTTCCAGGTTGGTCAGACTAACTATATTAACGGACAGTCCGTCCGCATCCCGTGCCGAGTCGCGAATGAATGCATCCGCCTTTATCTCCCCTGTATCTTCATCAATCCACCGTGCCTTGATGATGGCTCGCAGGATAATTTCTGGACACAATAAAGGCGTTTCGTCCACAGTTCTGACCTAGCCGAGTAGGTTTAGAATTGCGCCGGCCAACTTGTCTCCCGAAAACGTATTTTCGATATAGGAATCAGCGTTCCGCGGCTCGGCGTAAATATAGCTCTTTGAGGCTTTTGCTCCGTCCACTATGAGTCGTATCTCACCCATTGGAAGCCTCCAAGTCAATCGCACTCCCTGGCCCGCTCCGACCGACGCAGAACCCCTCGGGAACTCGCGTGTCATAAACTGCGCAGCTCGCGTCAGAACACACATCGCCGTTTCAAGGGCAAATGGAGAAGGCCTATCTTCCTGAAACTCCTCCTCCTCCAATGCCTTTACCCGGTTGATCGTTGTGAAGAACTCTGAGGATTCAAAGATGTCCTGGAAAGCAGTTGACGAGGATCCCGTCGAATAGTTATCGGCTGCGGACGCCGCGTGTTCGTCCATCTCGATCTCGACTGTAGCGGATCGTGCCGCGCGACAATTTCGACGTCGCGGCCAAAGCTGATCGTCTTTGTTGAACGGGTTTATCACCGTTGCGGTTGACGTTCGAGTGCTCATTGGGCCATCTACCAGATGTTATTACCCCGTTCGCTTGTCAATTTCGCAAACGTGTTTACGATTGCATCGTGTCCGATTTCGAATCGGGTTCGCAGATCCGACTCGGGCAGGATGATCTTTCCCCTGCAAGTGAGTTCCAAAACCAATACCGGCCTTTTGATCAGGAACCCGCGAACCGTGCTTCACTTCGAGCGAAAGTATGCCTGCGTTGTCGGGCAGCGTCCAATCGAAGTGCAGGAACATGTTGGACGCTTGAAGCGCCTTTCCTGTCGCATCCTGCGCTGTGATGGCCTTCAGGACTGGGGTTGGGTACTCGTCGCGCTCGCTAGTCTTACGCCAGCTGTGAAGAAATCGGTCGGCCTGAATCTGCATCAAGTGTCTGCCATTTGACTCCTTAAGAAATACCCGTCTTAGCGGTGGGTACTCCAGAATCTGTCCTTCCGGGCGCCGTATTTTCATATCGGGAGACAACTTAGCAAGCGGCGATTGGTCCTCAGTCTCCGGATACTCTGAAGCAATTTCCGACCAGAAACGGCCAAATTGCGCGGTTGCCCATCTTGGTACGTCCTGGAACTGTATGCCGCAGATGACTTCGGCAACTGGCGGGCGCAAAAATGTGGGGCCTCTTGCCATTTAGATTAAAAGAGCATTCTCCTGCACACAATGTTATACAAAAATGTTTGGCCTCCGCGACTCCAACGTTGTGTTACCAACATTGTCTTAAACAAAGTGAAAAGGGTAACCGGAAAAAGTATATAGCTTAAATTTGCGTCCTGGCACACCGGAACCCCACTATGTTGCAGCGGACGTCCGGGCCGTAGTAGTCGCCGCGGTAAACACAGGCGGCGTAGTCATGGTTGTCGTTCCACGACCCGCCCCGAATCACAGGATCGCTGTCGGACTCGCTCCAAGGGCTGCTGGTCCACTCCCAGACGTTGCCGGCCATATCATGAACGCCATAATGGCTTGTCCCCTTAGGATAAGAACCGACCATAGTTGTCTTTCGGATTCTTGACTCGTATGTATTGCAAAGAGAGGCATCGAATGTGTCGCCCCAGGGAAACACGCGTTTCCTCTGCTTCTGCGCATTCCAAGAAGCCGCCTTCTCCCATTCCTGCTCAGTAGGCAAGCGGCATCCTCGCCAGCGCGCATAGAGCTGCGCTTCAAAAAAGTTCACATAGATAGCGGGTTGCTGGTCGCTGTCTGAATACCTTTTTCTGAGCTTCCGATGCCCTGGCGCCATGCGTTCATACTGTGCATTTGTCACCGGATGGCGGTCGATGCTGAAGGATGCCGCTTGGACCATCTGATTAGCACTACCGAAGGGAAATGGTCCGCCAGGAACGGGTACCATATCTTCGGGCCACGCCGCGGCCTCGGCGAAGAATTCATCTAACAGAGCTCGCGCTTCCTCATTTCCGTTGCGCGCGAATTGTTCCGCCAGTTCCACTGCGGCGGCCAGCGATTGTCCTTCGCGATTGTCCCGCTGAAACATTGAGCGCAGTACGGCCATGGTTTCCGGGCGATCGGCACAAGCCCCGGCACAGTCGTCCAACTGCAGATTGCGGTACTCGCGCCCCTCCCATGTATATTTCGACAGGAACTGCACCAACAAGCGCAGCCACGGCTGTTCGGAAGCCGCCGCTTTTAAGCACTGCACGGCAAATCCCGCATGGCCTAGTTTGAGCAATTCCAGCAGCGTTTTGCGCCGCCGCATATCGGGACGCAACTGGCCGACCGCCAGACACAACGTTTCGTTCCAGCCATCGCGCGCGGCGAAGAGTTGCCTTCTAAATTCGTCTTCAGCTATTTCATTCGCCAGCCAGCCCGCCGCGAAAAATTCCTGGAACGATCGATGAACAAAGCCAAACTGATCTTGCCCTCTCTTGCTGGTGCCGTACTGGACCAGAATCGCGTCGCGGGCGTGCAACCGATCAATCACTTTATCCACTTGTTGATAGGGTCCGCCGTCCTCCTTCAGGTGAGCGGCAAATCGGCGCGCCAAGTCGGAACGGTCGATCTGCAGCGTCATATTGTCGGTAAGCTGCTCGGCTTCGCCCTGCATCTCGTAGGCCAGGCGCTGCAGCAGCTTGCGTTTCTGTTCTATATCGATTGGGCTCTGGTCCAAACCCTTGGCTTCCGCCCAGTGCTTCAACAGGGTCTCGGTGCATTTTTCATACAGGCCCAGGCGGCTGTCAGGCAGCGCGCCTAAGCCGAAATGCACGCGCACAATCATGGTGAGCAGCAGCGCATTGCGGGCCAGCGGCAGAATGTCTGGGCGCGACTTCAACGCCTGCCAAAGATCTTTCCCGCTTTGCCGGGCCGAACCACTGCCTGGCTGGTGAATCTTTTCCCAACCCGCAATAAAAGTCTGTATCTCTTCGTCGCTGAACTCGTCCAGGTCAAGATGCTGCCACGCGGATTCATCAAAGCGGTTACGGTAATCGTGCGGGCGGCTGGTTACCACCAGGCGGCAATGGGCGGGAAGCTGGGCGGCAAAGGAGCCAAGCATTTTGACGATCTCATTACGGCGCGCCAGGGAACCGGCTTCATCCAAACCGTCGAAGAGGATGGCCAACCCTCCGGCGTGCATTTGCCGTTGAAAGAATCCGGCTGGCAGGGTTTCTTGCATGCCGCGGCAGCAGTGGTCTTGTATGCGGTCCCAGATAACGCCGCCCTTCTCCTGCAGATCTTTATCCAAGTCGCGGATGCGGTAGAAGACCGGCAGCAGATTGGGCAATTTCTCCGCCCAGGGGAAGTTGCCGGGCTGTACAAAGGCCAGCGCCAGCGCCTCAAGCAGAGTGGTTTTGCCGCTGCCGGGGCCGCCCAGGATCATCAGCCGATTCGCAGCACCGGCGGCGGTTAGAATTTCGCTTACAGCCACGGCTTCGGGTCTTTTGTCGCCGACCACCTGCATGGAATACTTTTGCGGCCGCACACGGGGCAAGACGAATACCTTGGCCATCTCCACTTCGGCGCGCTCATCCACGACAGCCATGCCGGAGAAGCGAATGTAACGATGTTGGGCAACAACCCATGAACGGTATTTCTCGTAAGCTTCGGCGTGTTTGCTGTTATCGCCGGCTTGCTTGTTTGTCACCAGGGCGCGCAGTTCCCTGGCGATGGCGGCAAAGGCTTCGTCCCGGTTGGTGAACTTTGTAACGGGTTTACCGTCGCGTGGCACACATTGCAGTTTGCCGAACGGAGACGTGTGCGAATCGACCGGCCGCAGAATGATGGGGACGACGACGGCTTCTTTCTTTTCGTGTCGTTCCAAGGCGATTTTCATTTCGATATCGAAGCAGTAGTTGGAAGCGAGGAAGTCCGGGCTGATCAGGAGCAGGATGATGTCGGCCGAGCGAACGTGATCGTCGATTTGGTTGCTCCATTCGCTGCCGGCGGTGATGCGGCGGTCGGTCCAGGGTTTGATCAGGCCTTTGCGCTGGAGCAGAGAGAGGTGAGTTTCGAGTTTCTGTCGGAGGGATTCGTCTTTGTGAGAGTAAGAGTAAAACACTTCGAGCGCGGCCATGTCGATCATTTGACTATATGGCAGGGGAAAGAAGTCAAGATCAAGGCCCGATAATCGAGTCCGCCCATCTTTTTTCCTTCGCCGTCAGCGGGCCTCCCGTCTCCTTCAGCGCCAGATCCAGCATCTCGCTCCATCCTGCCGGATCCGCAAGAGCCACGCCAACGGCATGCTTAACGAACGCCGAAACACTGGCAGCCTGCCCAGCGGCTACCAATGATTGGATTGCCTGAACCTGATGGTCCTGAAGCGTGAGGGTTATCTTAATGTTCGCCATATCAGGCACGATACTACCTCTGCTACCCTTGTCAAAATGCGTTACAAGCTCGCTACCTCCGCTTTTATCCTGGCCGCTCTGTCGCAATTCGCCACCGCGCAAACGCCGTCTTCTGTGGTTACGCGCCTGGCCGCGCAGAACAGCCTCTTTGAAGACTCCTGGCAAGCCACTCTCAAGATCTCTCCCACGCTGGCGACGGCTGTCGGCGACTATCGCTACAACGACCAACTCGGTGACTACTCCCTCGCCGCCTCTGCCGCACGCCACCAGCGCGACATTGCCGACCTTGCGCGTATCAAAGCCATCGATCCCACCGGCTTCCCGGAGCAGGATTTGATCTCGCACGATCTTTTCCTCCATCAACTTCAACAGCGCGTGGATGACTATGATCTGAAAGAGTTCGAAATGCCGCT
>PLRJ01000106.1:0-9390 GCA_003163855.1 Bryobacterales bacterium
CATTCCTGTAGGTGCTAAACTCCGCGCCCTTGGTCGTCACCGATATCTCCCAGCGCACTTTCATCGTCGCCTCTGTCGCCTTTACTTCTTCATCGATAAACTGCACTCGGTTAGTCACCAGGTAGGCATTCGTCAGCGTCTGAAAATCACCGCTCAGCTTCTGGAGGTTTGCACATTTCTTGCTGAAGCCTTCCATCGCCTGCTCCGCGTCTCCGCCCGATAGTGCATTCGCCACATCACCGATCACCATGTGAACAGCAGCCGAATCATCTGCCTGCATCACTGCGGCGCAACACAAAAACAGCGCTGAAATGAATGCTCTACGTGCGGTAGCTGCCATTGATTTGAATGTAACCTTCCGTCAGGTCGCACGTGAAAAACCGCGCCTCACCCTTGCCGTTCTTCTTGTTGATGATGCGGATGCGGACCTCCTTTTCGTCCAACTTCTTCTTCAGCTCAGGCTCATCATATTCCGCTGCCAAGCCTGAATTGCACACAACAGTCTTCTGTAATTCCACATCAATGTCGGACGGATCAAACTGCACACCTGCATAACCGGCCGCTGACAAAATGCGTCCCCAGTTCGGATCACTTCCGGCGATCGCCGTTTTCACCAGAGGCGAATTGGCAACCGCACGCGCCACACGCCTGGCATCTTCGCATGTGTTGAACCCTACGGTGCGAATGACAATCAACTTCCGCGCGCCCTCGCCATCGGCCGCAATCTGTTCCGCCAGACTTTCCAGCACCCACGCCACAACCTCAGCCAGAACCTGCTTCTCTTTCAGCATTGGCTTCACCTGCGAAGCACCGCTGGCCATTAACAGAAGCGTGTCATTGGTCGACATATCGCCATCCACGGTAAGCGAGTTGAACGACCGCTCCGTTCCTGCCTTTAAAATCTCGCGCAAGGTCTTGGGGCTGACAACGGCGTCCGTCATCACGAAGGCCAGCGTGGTGGCCATGTTCGGATGAATCATGCCGGACCCTTTGGTCATGCCCGCCACGCGAATGGTGCCGTCTTTGAACGGCACTTCTTCCGAAGCCACTTTCATGCAGGTGTCAGTTGTCATGATGGCAGAGGCCACCGCTTCAAAGTTTTCAGGCGATAGCTCCTGAACCAGTTTGGGCACCGCGTTGGTCAACAGCTTTGGATTGAGTTCGACGCCAATCACGCCTGTTGAGGCGGGGAAGACCAACTCTTTTTGAGCCAGCTTCAGAGCTTTTGCCACTGCAGCGCATGACAACTGGACCACCCGCTCTCCAGTTCGTGTAGCGCAGTTCGCGTTTCCGGCGTTAACCAGGACTGCGCCAACCTTGCCCATTTCAATCAGGTTCTTCCGCGCCCGCCGCACCGGAGCCGCCTGCACCATATTGGTCGTGAACACTGCGGCCGCATTCGCAGGCTGGTCCGGCACAATCAGCGCAATGTCATCCTTTTCAATTTTCCGAATGCCCGCGTAAGCGGAGGCATAGCGAAAGCCCAGGGGAAGTTTCAAGCCGTTACTCCAAGAATCTCTTCAGCCGCGAGTTTATACCCATTCAGCAACGCCTCGCCGCTCATGCGTTTCTTGCCCGCCAGTTGCACTTCGTTCAGTTCCAGCGAGGACGCATGGCCACAGCCCACAATCCATCTCTTGCTCTGCACGGCGCATTCACCGGGCTTCAAACTCGACGGGCCATCTATGGGCTTCATACCGGTGACGGAAAGCTGCTGGCCACGAAAAACGGTGTAAGCGCCGGGCCACGGATTGAATCCGCGAAACCGGTTGTAAATTTCCACCGCCGGGCGACTCCAGTCAATCAGCGCATCTTCTTTTTTCAAGATCGGAGCGAGCGTCGCCTCGGCATCATTTTGCTTTTCGGCTGCCGGATCACTCGCAATCGTTTCAATTAACAATTCCGCGCCCAATGGAGCCAGTCGCGCGCTCAACTCAGGTGCAGTTTCATCCACGCCAATGGTCAACGAAGCCTTCCTCAGCATGTCGCCCGTATCCAGACCCGCGTCAATCCGCATGATCGTGACGCCCGTCTCCGTCTCGCCGCTCGCAAGCGCCCATTGAATCGGCGCCGCGCCTCGATACTTAGGCAACAGCGACGCATGCACATTCAGAATGCCGCGCCGAGGCAAATCAATAATCGACTGCGGAATGATCTGCCCATAACCCACCACCACCATGATCTCTGCCGCCAGCGATTTCAGCAGTTCAAAGCTCTCCGGCCTGCGAACACGCTCTGGTTGATGAACCGCAAGGTCCAGTTCACGCGCGGCCACTTTCACAGGCGATTCAGCCAGTTGGCCGCCGCGCCCTTTAGGTCTGTCCGGCTGAGTGAACACCGCCACAACTTCATGCTGGCCCGACAGCGCCTTCAATGAAGGAACGGCAAACTCAGGCGTGCCCAGAAAAACCGCGCGCACCTAATCCCACTCGCCGGCTTTTTGCAGCTTCTTAATCTTGCGCCGTATGATGTCCCGCTTCAAGGCGCTCAGGTGCGAGATGAACAGCACTCCGTTCAGATGATCAATCTCATGCTCAAACGCCCGCGCCAGCAACTCTTCGCCTTCTAGGTCGACCTGCTCGCCACGCTCGTTCTGCGCCTTCACGCTAACTCTGTTGGCGCGCTTCACCGGCTCGCGAAAACCGGGAATGCTGAGGCATCCCTCTTCCCCCACCTGCTCGCCCTCCCGAAACGTGATCTCCGGATTGATCAGAACCAGCTTCTTGGTCTCGTCTTCCCCTACGCTGATGTCAATCACGGAGATGCGTTGGCTCAAGCCAATCTGCGGTGCAGCCAATCCCACACCTTTGGCCGCATACATCGTTTCGAACATGTCCTCAATCGTCTGCTTCAACTCCGGCGTATCGAACTGCTCCACCGTCTTCGCCTTTGTCTCAAGGACAGGCTCTCCATACTTAACTATTTTTCGAACCATCTTTACTCTAAAAGCTCTTGATCTGAGCCATGTATCCCTCGTAATTGCGTCGGGTCTCTGCTATCGAATCGCCGCCGAACTTCTCCAGAAAGGCGCTCGACAGAACAATCGCCACCATCGCCTCGCCAATAACACCCGCCGCCGGAATAACCGCGACATCGCTGCGTTCGTAAGCTGCCAGCGCCGTATCGCGCGAGGTCAGGTCAACCGATTCTAGAGGCCGCCGCAGGGTCGAGATCGGTTTCAACAATCCGCGCACCCGCAACTCTTCGCCGTTCGTGATACCCCCTTCCAGTCCGCCCGCTCGATTCGATCCCCGATAAAACTGCTGCTGCTGCTTGTCGTAGTGAATCGTATCCTGCACCGCTGAACCGAATGACGACGCACCTTCCTCGGCAAAACCGATCTCCACACCCTTGACTGCCTGAATCGAAACAATCGCCTGCGCCAACCTTCCGTCCAGCCGCGTGTCCCAGGCGATATGCGAACCAAGTCCGGTAGGCAAACCGTGCGCCACCACTTCAAACACTCCGCCTACTGTGTCGCCGGTCCGGTACGCGTGGTCCACCACTTCTTTCATGCGCGCTTCCGTCGGCGTATCCACGCAGCCCAGCAGAACCTCATCGCGTTCGCTCAGTTCCACAATCTCGTCCCAGTTCGCGTGCCGTTCCATCTTCACCGACCCAACTCCCACCACGTGGCTGAGAATCTCGATACCAAACTGCTTGAGAAACGTTTTGGCCAGCGCGCCAACGGCAACCCGAGCGGTAGTTTCCCGTGCGCTGGCTCGCTCCAGAATATAGCGCGCTTCAGGAAAGTTGTACTTGATCGCGCCCGGCAGGTCCGCATGCCCCGGCCTAGGCCGCGTCACCTGCTTATCCTTGCCTTCCTCGGCATCTTTCGCTTCCACTGGAAGGATGCCGCTCCAGTTCTTCCAATCCTTATTCTCCAGCAGCAAAGCGATAGGCGAACCGATAGTCATAGAATGGCGGATACCCGAAACTATATGCACCTTATCGGTCTCAATCTTCATCCTGCCGCCGCGCCCAAAACCTTGTTGCCTCCGCCACAACTGCCGATCTAGATATTCGATAGAAACAGGAACGCCCGCGGGCAGTCCGGTGAGAGTGGCGACGAGGCACTCACCATGGGATTCTCCAGCAGTTTCAAAGCGCAGCATTGGATGATTGAGGGGGAACTAATTCAATGTTAACGGACAAGGACGGCGAAACTCGTTATGTTTGACTGGCACGAGGCGCTCCAGACACTGCTGCACCTGAGCGTCGCCTTTACGCTGACCGGAATAATCGGCTGGAATCGCGAACAGGAGCAGCACAACCTCGGCATCCGCGCCTTTCCGATCGTGGGCGTGGCCAGTTGCGGCTATCTGCTGCTGATGCATCGGGCACCTTTCGATACGGGAGATTTATCGCGCGTGCTGCAGGGCATGATTACCGGCATCGGCTTTGTGGGCGGGGGAGCCATCGTTAAGGAAGGCGCCACGGCGCACGGCACCGCAACTGCCGCCAGCGTCTGGTGCGCAGGCGCAATTGGAGCTGCAGTCGCGCTCGACCACTACCCCACCGCTATCGTCTTGACCTTGCTTACTATGGTTGCGCTTCGAGTTCTCTTGCCTATCAAAACGAAGCTGGATGGACAGAGGCAAAAATCTACTGATTAAGCACCGATTACCATAGAAGCTAATGTTTCATGAATAACGTACAAACGATAGTCGAGCAAGCCTGGCGGCGTCGCATGCTGGTGCTGGTGGTGGAGCAACTCGCCATCGCAGTCATCCTGGTAATGGCCGGTGCAGCCTTAATGATGTTGCTGGGCACGCAGATTCTGGCGGGTTACTGGCTGTGGGCCTTGGCTGCCATCGGCGTCGCGGTAGCTGTTTACCGCGTCCGCAGCCGGTTGACCGACCGTTACCGCCTGGCGCAGATGCTCGACCGGCGGCTGCAACTCAGTGACACGCTTTCCACTGCCTGGTATCTGCGCGGACAGCCCGAAACACAGAATGCCGAAGCCTCGCGCTACCAGCTTGCCAGCGCGGAAAAAGCTGTCGTTGGCATTATGCCGTCTGTTGTCCTTCCTTTTACGGGTGGGCGCTTGTGGGCTGCGGCTGCCGCCGTCACTATTTTGTCGATAGGCATGTTTACCGTTCGCTATCTCATCACGGACAGCATGAGCTTGCAGCGGTCGCTCATCCCGCTGCGCATCGCGGATGTGGTTGAGTACATCGAGAAGAAAAGCGCCGATCTGACCGGCTCAAAGAAATATTCTGCGAACGCGGACGCCTCCTCCACAGCTTCCACGCCGGATGCACAGAAGGCTCCCGAACAAGGCGACAAGAATGCCAAGACTCCGGGCAGCGAGGCGAAAGGCAACAGCAGCGACCAGTCAGCCGCGGTGAGCAAACCGACCGATCCGACGGCTAATCCTGAGGCTAAGGGCGATCCCTCAGGCGACGGTCAGAATGGCAAGCCGGACAGCACGTCCTCATCCGATAAGTCGAAGGGCGGCGAGAAGTCGGAAGCATCTTCGCAACAGGATGCCAAGCCAGGAGAGTCGGGCGCAAAGGAAATGAAGGCCGACAGCCAGCCGAACTCAAATAGCATGATGGACAAGATGAAGGATGCCATCTCCAGCATGATGTCCAAAATCAAGCCCAATCCATCGGGACAGAAATCGGCGAACAATAATAGCCAGCAGAATCAGAAGGGCGCCGAGGACCAGAAGGGGTCGGATCAGCAGCAGGCAAAAGATCAGAAAGGCGATGCGCAGCAGAAGTCGCAGAACCAGCAGATGGCGCAGGAACAAAATGCCGACGGTCAGCAGCAAGGGCAATCTGCTGAGAAGGCCCAGACGTCGCAGGGCAAGGATTCACAGCAGGGTTCCGATAAGAAAGGCTCGGATTCGCACTCCGGCGCCGGCCACTCCGATGGTGAGAAAGACATTAAAGCAGCCGAGCAGGCGAAAGCCATGGGCAAGCTGGCCGAGATTATCGGCAAGCGGTCGGCCAGCATCACAGGCGACATGACAGTCGAGAATCCATCCGGCAAACAGCAGCTTCAAACCAGTTACACTCATGCGCAAGGCCACCATGCCGACCTGGGCGGCGAGATCAATCGTGACCAGGTGCCGGTTGAGGACCAGCAATATGTTCGCGAGTACATGGAACTGGCCCACAAGCAGGCGCAGCAGCACAGCAGCAGTACAACTTCGACCAACAAGTAAGTTACGGTTCAGCGGAAGGCACAACGCTCGGCTTTACTGGCTTGGCTGGTTTAGGCGGCGCCAGCGAACCATACGGCATGTGTTCGGAGCTGCAAGTCAGAGCAGCGGCATCGCATAGCGCGAGAACTTTCGAGACGTAAACTTCTTTTGATTTCGGCGGGTTGGCGTAATCGGTTACCGGAGGATGATACGGATACTGATTGGCAATCAGGTAGCCGAGCAGAGGCTTGCTGATTCTTTTTGCATCCCACCAGCTGGCATCAATCCATTGCGAGTTTTCGTAGTCCTGAATGCCGGAAAGGTCCGCACCGGCCAGTGCGACTCCTTCCCATTGACTGTTATCAAGCAGAGAGTGTCCGAAATCGACGCCAGACAGATCGACGTTCTTGAGGAAGACGCGGCGCAGGTCTGCATTGACAGGCGTGGACCCGCCTAGACTGCGAAAATAAAGGCCCACTCGGCCGCTGAGAAAGGTGAGTTCAAGGAGAATAGCGTCGCGCGCGCGCGCACCTTGCTCCTTGTTCAAAGTGCGCCCTGGAATTGCCATAATTCCATTCGTTTCGGTGTTCAAGGCGTCGTCGAGTTCATTGAAGCTGGTGTAAAGCATGCGGTCGAGCGTGGCAATGGAGGACAGGTTTTGCGAGCCGACCCTGATGTTGCGCGATACAAAGTAATCCTGAAAAGAGTCGGCGGAAGTCACACGCGCAAGGGCCAGCAAAGAAAGGTCGGCTGCCTCTTTACCGTGCTTGGGCTCGTTCAGGAAAGGCTGTAAAGGCGTCGTCAGAAGAAGCACGTCGGGACGTCCGCTAGTTTGGTTCAACTGCGTAATAAAGTTACGCTCCACCTCATGCCATTGGGTTTCCGAGTTAGCCTCCCGCATGGCGCGCGCCTGCTGATCGGGTCCGGGCGAAAACACCAACAGACCTACCAACATCAACAAAGGAATGGCCAGGAACGCCCACGACTTCGCATCTTCCAGATGGATGTGGCTGTTTATATACTGCAGTTCGCTGCGTGTCTTGCGCGCGTCGGCGAAGAGTTTGGCGGCGGTGGCCGCCTTTTCCAGATCGTTCAGATCGCCCGATGACGCGGCACGTTCCGTTGCCAGCCTTTCAAGCTTGGCGAACCAGATATCCGATTCGAACTCTTCGTTAGGGCCGCGTTGTCCGAAATCCTTCATGGGCAAGGCTACTTCTTATCGCGGCTTTCCAATACCGATTCGGCATAGTAATTTACAATTTTGGTTTCGCTGCGCGCGACTTCATAGAACGCAGCCCGCAGCGTCTGTTGCTTGCCCTGGAAAATTTCCTGACGGATCTCTTCCTGCACACGCGGATCGCTTAATAAGCGCTGGCCAGCCATCTCACGCGCTACAAGCTTGATAATTCGATAGCCTTCCGGTGTGTGCATGATGGGCGAAATCTGTCCCGGCGTCATGTTTAGAATCAGCTTGCGTAAGTCCGGGTTGGCCTTGTCCAGGTTTGACTCGGGGATGAATCCCACATCGCCACCATTGGTGGCGAACTGATCCTCTGAGTAGTTTGAGGCGAGCATACTGAAGTCTTCGCCCTGTTTCAAGCGCGTGTTGAGCATTTCAATTTTGTTGCGCGCCTCTAATTCGTTTTGCGCTTTGTTGTTTTTCAGATTGCTGACATTGCCGTCCGGAACCGGCGTGACCAGTATCTGCGCCAGCCGGATTTTGTTCTCAGCCAAATTGAAACTTGCCTTATTAGCTTCGTAAAAAGCGCTGACATCGGCGTCTGAAATGGTGATATGCGATCCAATTTCCTTATTCATCAGCTTCTCGACGCTAATATCGCGGCGGATCTGCGCCTTTAAGTCAGCGGCGGTGATCTTACGCTGATCCAGCAGCTTCTGAAACTGCTCCTGGGTATAGGGTGCCTTGTACTCATTGAATTTGGCATCGATGTCGGAATCGGAAGCCAGCAGACCCTCTTTTTCAGCGCGCTGCACCAGGATCGAGCTGTCGATGAGGGCGCGCAGAGCTTCCAGGCGGAGTTGCGTGGTTTGATCGGGCGTGGCTTTCAGCGGTGCATTAGGGAACTGTTCGGCAATGGCGCGATCCAGGTCGTGATAGGTGATTGGCCGGCCATTTACGGTAGCTGCAACGTCGGGTGCAACCGACTTGTTGCAACCAGCCAGAGCCATAAGAAACAGGCTCAATACGATGAAAACCACAGAGGTTTTGTTCTTCAACACTTAGCTTCTAGCTTTCCTGATCTCTTCTGTTAGTGCCGGGACGACCTCAAAGAGATCACCCACAATGCCGTAGTCCGCAGTTTCAAAAATCGGAGCGTTCTCATCCTGATTGATGGCCACCACGATCTTTGAACCTTTCATACCTACCAGATGCTGAATTGCGCCCGAGATGCCGACAGCAAGGTACATGGCAGGCGCGACGGTCTGGCCGGAACTGCCAACCTGCCGCTCCATGGGCAGCCAGCCGTTGTCGCAGATGGGCCGCGAGGCAGCCAGTTCTCCGCCCAGCGCGCTAGCCAGTTGTTCCACGATGGCGATGTTGTCCTTCTCCTTGATGCCACGTCCCACAGACACGATAATGTTAGCCTTGCCCAAATCAACCGACCGCTGCGATTCGCGGAAGGGAGCTTCGGGTTTGCTGCGGATCTGCGCGGCCGTGAGTTCGACTGAGAATGCTTCAAGTGAGGCGGCACATCCCTGGGCTTCGGCGCGAAAAGCTCCGGCTTGCACGGAGATGAACTGCGGCGCGCCCGCGGTCTTGATGCTGGCGTACAACTTGCCTTGAAACAGTTGCCGGGTCAGCGTGACGGAGCCGTTTTCGTTTTGAATACCCACGACATCACTGACGAGCGGCTTACCGAAACGTGTGGCCAATTTGGGTGCATAGTCACGCACTTGATAAGTATGGGGGAACAGAACGGCTGCCGGATTCAACTGTTTAATGAGCTGTCCCAGCGCAACAGTAAAGCCATCGGGCGTGTAGGCGTTCAGCAGCTCATGTTTGAGGACGTAGAGTTTTTCCGCTCCGTTGACGCTGCCCGAAAACTCACCCAGAGCCGCAGCTTCTACATTGGTTCCAAGCAGAGCGGCCAGCTTGGCACCCGCGGCCAGCGCTTCAAACGACATGCGGTTCCATTTGCCGCTTTGATGCTCCAGCACCACCAGAACACTCATAGAACGCGCGCCTCGAACTTCAATTTTTCGACCAGTTGCTT
>PLRJ01000106.1:9406-10201 GCA_003163855.1 Bryobacterales bacterium
ATCAGCGTGGCGTAGCGCAGCTTCTTGATGCCGGATTGAATGGTGAGAACCACCGGCAGCGGCAGGGTGACGTACTGAAACCAGCCGTCTTCCAACTCACGTTTCACGCGCACGCTGGTTCCGGCGGGCTCCACCTCCATCACGATGGTGGCGTGGGCGAACCCCAGCAGTTCGGCCAGCACGACGCCGGTTTGCCCGTAACCCAAGTCATCCGATTGCAGACCGGTGAGCAGGAAGTCCGGCTGTTCTGTTTTGATGGCGTCGGCGAGAAGGCGCGCCGTGGCCAAGGAATCGAGTTTAGGGGCGGAGGCGTCCAGTTCGACATGGATGGCGCGGTCGGCGCCTTTGGCCAAAGCTTCGCGGATGGTTTGGGCGGCTTGCGCCGGACCGGCGCACAAAACCACCACTTCGCCGCCAAGCTTTTCACGCAGTTGCAGCGCTTCTTCCAACGCATAGGCGTCGGGTTCGTTCATTTCGTAGCTGAGATCCGATTCGTCAAGCCAGTCGCTGGCGGCGTTGGGGCGAAGTGCGGAATCCCGCGCCGGGACCTGCTTGATTGAGACGATAATTTTCATTGTGACGGCGTCGAGCCTGGACGCTTTCTTAGTATGACCGAGAGTGCCGATGGGTCTGGGTGTCCAATATTCTTGAGCTTGCCAGACGGCCGTTTCGGCGAGGGCTTTCCGAATGGACGAAGTTGTTGAAAACAGGGCAGAAGAAAAATCGGGCCGATTTGAACTGGGTTTTTTGGCTGGTGGAAAAAGGGCGGATATTGGCGTTTTGGTGTGCCAGTGA
>PLRJ01000040.1 GCA_003163855.1 Bryobacterales bacterium
GGGGACACTCCTGCGGGTTGGACTTGGGTAGTGAGTCGGGAACCAGCCCGGAGTGTCCCCGAGGGATGTTTGGGTGATGGGAGAAGGAGGATTAGGGGCTTGGCGGTAGGGGACACTCCTGCGGGTCGGACTTGGGTGGTGAATCGGGAACCAGCCCGGAGTGTCCCCGAGGGGCTTTTGGGTGGGCTTTATTTTCATTCCTCTTATTGGTGTTGTTCGGCGAGTTGGACGGTGTTGGCCATGAGCATGGCGATGGTGAGGGGGCCGACGCCGCCGGGGACGGGCGTATAGAAGGAGGAGAGCGCCTGCATGGGGAGCGGGGCGACGTCGCCTACGAGGGTGCTGCCGGTTTTGGCGAAACTGGCCAGGCGGAAGTCGTCGTGTTCAAAGAGCGATTCGACGATGGTGGCGTCGGTGAGGCGGTTCATGCCAACGTCGATGATGACGGCTCCGGGCTTGATGTGTTCGGCGGTGATAAGGGCTGGCTGGCCGATGGCGGCGACCAGGATATCGGCGCGGCGGCATTCTTCTGCCAGGTTTCGGGTGCGCGAGTGGCAGATGGTAACGGTGGCGTTGGCGTGCAGCAGCATCAGCGCCATGGGTTTGCCGACGATGTCGCTGCGTCCGACGACAACGGCGTGTTTGCCGGCGATGGGAATGTTGTAACGCTTGAGCAGTTCCATGACACCTGCCGGGGTGCAGGCGCGGGGGCCGGGTTTATTGGCGACCAGGAGGCCGAGACTGGTGGGGCCGAAGCCGTCTACATCGCGCGACGGATCGACGACGAAGGACATGACGCGTTCGGTGTCGATCTGCGGCGGCAGCGCCATTTGGACCAGGATGCCGTCGATGGAACGGTCGCGCGCGAGGCCGGAGAGAGTTTCGAGCAGACATTCGGTTGAGATGTCGCCGGAGGGACGGAACTCCATGCTGCGGATGCCGAGGTCGTGGCAGGCCTTGATCTTGTTGCGGACGTAGATTTGAGAGGCGGGATTGTCGCCGACGAGGACAACGGCGAGCGCGGGAGGGCGGGGAAGAGCGGCAATGCGCGGCTTTAATTCTTCAAGAATTTGGGCGCTGATTTTCTTTCCATCAAGAGGGACACCGGCCATGCGCCTTTATTTGTAGCAGACGACGCGTTCGATGGCGCGGGCTTTACCGCTGGACTCGTCGGCGTTGATGAGGACGCCGTGAAGTTCCAGGCCGTTGCGGGCGGCTTCCATGCGACCGGGGAGGCCGGTGAGGAAGCGTTTGACGATGGTCTCTTTTTCAATGCCGATGACGGAATCGTAGGGGCCGGTCATGCCGGCGTCGGTCTGATANNTCGCTGGTGAGTTCGGCGTGGAAATCTACGAAACGAATTCGGATGGCGGGGTCGATGGCGGCGAGAATTTCGTCGGCTTTGCGGAAGGGGCAGTCGATGTTGGACATCTGGGCGCGGCCCTGCAGGTTGATGACCGCGTAGGCTATGCCGGTTTTTGTGACGCCGGTGAAGACGCCGGAGCCGGGCAGTCCGGCGGGATAGTTGGCGGGGCGGAGCAGGCGCGGATGGGCGGTCAAATAGTCGTTAATTTCACGCTTGTCGAAGCTGTGGTTGCCGCCGGTGATGACGTCGATGCCCTGGGTAAGGAATTCCTCGGCGATGAGGGGCGTGATGCCGAAGCCCCCGGCGCTATTTTCACCGTTGGCGATAGCCAGGTCAACGTCGTGTTCTTTAGTGAGGCGGGCGAGGTTTTCGGCGACCATGGTGCGGCCGCCGGAGGCGAAGATGTCGCCTATAAAGAGGATGTTCATTAAGATGAGGCGGGGGGAGCGTGACCTGCGAGAGCCTCCAGGACCCGACCTCCGTCATTGACCCCTATAAGACCAGGGGGGAACCCTCCGAGCACCTTCAGGCTTCTCCGTAGCGCGGTTTAGACGCTGGAGCTTGCACACCGGCACTTAATTCGAGCAAGATTCCATGACATTGACTATCGGATCAATTTTTAGGAGGCCGGACTGGAGGCCCTCGCAGGAAACACTTGAGTCAGTAGGATAACAAAAAATCGGGGTGCGGGCTATCAGGGGAATGCAGTAGTACTCACCCCACCCGAATACATGGTAGTACTTCCGGTTTGGCTGGTATTTCCTCTGGGGTATTCCGTACGCGATGCTGAGACGTGCATCAACATTCAAGGTACGGCAGGTCACGGAACTTAAGAAGAAGTTGGGTAGCGGTGTTGCTGTGTGGAGCGATGGTCATGGCCACAAACCCTGTGGACGGTCAGGTGGGAGCGGCCGGATCGACTTCGGCGCTGCTTTATTCGCCGGTGCTTCCGAAGAGTCAAATCAGCCCTAACGCGACTGGGACGCTAGGCATTTTGAACGTTAATGGACCGACGGTAGCGGCTTCAAACCCGTTTTTTCAGTCGCTGGGGACGAACGGGCGCAGCTGCGCTACGTGCCACCAACCGGAAAACGCGATGAGTATTTCGGCGTTCTCGGTGCAACTGCGTTATTTGTTGTCGGGCGGTAAAGATCCGCTCTTCGCGGCGTTCGATGGCGCCAATTGTCCGGATGCGGTATCGTCCACGGCGTTGCCGTTTGCGATTGGAGACCCGAGCAATCCTCATTCGCTGTTATTGAACCGGGCCTTGATTCGGATCGGGCTGCCGTGGCCGCCGAAGGGTGTGACGCCTGAGTTCACGATTGCGGGAGTTTACGACCCGACACGCTGCGAACTGAGTCCGACTTATGGAATCTTCAGCGCACAGCCGACGGTTTCGGTCTACCGGCGATCGTTGATGGCGGGAAACCTGAAGTTTGTGACGACGGTGGGGCCGGGAGCTGCGGCGCCGGGACAGATTCTACCGCTTGATAGCAATGGGCAACCGGAATCGGGCAACATCATGTATGACGGGCGCGAACCTACTCTGCAGAGCCAGGCGGCGGACGCGATTATGGGCCACGCCCAGGCGGCGGCGCTTCCCAGTGCGGCAGTGATTCAGCAAATTGTCGATTTTGAGAATGGGATTTACGTGGCGCAGAACTTCGATGCGCAGGCGCTTTCGCTGACGGACCTGGGTGCGACTGGCGGACCGTCGGCACTGGCGGCTGCTACGGCGGGTTTGACGGCGGCTCCGAATACTTTTTCGGAATATGCCGGATGGGCAACCCTTCCCTGGTACGATCTGCAAGCTGTGCAAAGGGAGTCTGTGGCGCGCGGGGAAGCGATTTTTAATAGCCGAACGTTTATTGTTTCGAACGTGGCCGGCATCAACGATTTAATAGGCACAAACAGCCTTAGCGCGACCTGCACTCTGTGTCATGCGAACACGAGCGACGGCAATGACGTGCACCCGCAAGCGGAGATTAACGAAGGAACCACGGGAGGCGCTTTTGCTTTGCCGGCAAACGATTTACCCACGTTTAAGCTGGTTTGCAGCGCGGGTAAGACGACTCCGTTTGATGGTTCAACGGTAATTGTGCGCGATCCGGGCAAAGCTTTGATTACCGGAAAGTGCGCGGACATCGGAAAGGTGAAGTCGGCGCAGTTGCGCGGACTGGCGGCGCGGGCTCCTTATTTCCACGACGGATCGGCCGCGACGCTGCAAGACGTGGTGAACTTCTATAACAAACGCTTCCAAATCAATTTCACGGCGCAGGAACAGGCGGATTTGATTAATTTTTTGAGGACGCTGTAGGGCGGGCGCAGTTCGGGTGCTGGCGTAGGTCGTGCGGCTTGGTTGGAGGCGGTTTAGGCGGCCTGTTGGGCCTGTTCCGCCTTTTCGTCGGCATTAATTTGCTTGGCAGCATTGTGTTCGGCCATGTAGGCCTTCACATACAGGGCCCGGTGATTGATTTTTTCGAGTTCGAGGACGCTTTGGTGACGCTCGTTTTTGCGCTTCTCCGATTCAAAGCCAAATTGCTGGTTGATCTTGTGATTTC
>PLRJ01000042.1 GCA_003163855.1 Bryobacterales bacterium
TTGCCGAGCTTGAAGTAACCCGCACTTAAAACCCGGTCCGTGCGGAAGGACCCGTCACCGGTTGGATAAATGTTGATGACCGTGGGTTTTCCGTCGACGACCTCGTACACGGCGAACTGCTCCGAGGGTGTCGCCTCGATGTAGCTGAACTTGTCGTCATGCCACATGCTGGCGATGCTCCAAGGCGCTTTCGCCGCAGCCGCTTCGTCGTAGCGATAATCGTGTTTGATTCTCTTTGCTGCTTCCATGCGAGCGGCAGCTTGCGCGTCTTCCGTCTCCTTCGCCGCTCTTGCCGCTAACTCTTGGCTTTGCTTTTCGGCCTTCTGCGCCTGCGCCCGGAACGCTGCCACGTCGTCGGAGCTGTAATACTTCGGCTCGGCATTCAGTGCCGCCCGCATCTTGTCATCGGTGGCATCAATCAGGACTTGCGTATAGGCATGGCCGCCCGCCTGGCCGGACACATCCTGAATCGCGAAGGTGTAGATGTTGCCGGCTTTGGTGACAAACGCCAGGTCGGTACGAGCGCCCGCTTTGAGCGGTTGCACCATGGCGAAGTTGCTATCGCGCGGTGCATACACGTCCCAGTCATCCTTGAATCCGCAAACGACGTCGAGGATTTTTTCGGAAGACGGCAATACGAAAATCGTCTTCCACTTCAGGGCAACGGGTACCGTCGGCGTCTGGCCGAGGTGATAGGGAATGCGCTGGGCATCGGCCAGCGGTTCACCAGCAGCTGGTTTAGGGTCTTTGGCTTCCGCCGCCGTCAGCACGGCCGCAGATGCCAATAAAAGAGAAGCAAGTAAGTTCTGTTTAGTCATCGATTCGTCCTTAAACTTCTGCCGTTTCCTGGTACTCGGCAGTGGCTTCCGCCGAAAATTGTTGCGCGTATTCCGCCAGCCTAGCCGGGGACAGCCGAAGCTTCAGCCGGCGGGAATCTTGCGTTGTTTTGACCAACATTTCCCCGGTGCGCATCTCCCGTAGTAACTGCTGCTCGCGCTCCGTGAGCTTGAACGTTGTGCCCAGAATGCCGAAGTCGGCGCTCGGGTTGGGCAGGAAGATCTTGGTATGGCAAGCGGCATTCAGCACTTCCAGCAAGCCGGATTTCCGCATGTCGATTTCGTCTTGTGTGGCGAAGACCACCCAGGCGTTATGCTTACGCCAGGTCTTGGCAGCAGTGCGGATCAGATCCGCCATCTGACTGCCTCCAAAGCGCCAGCCCTCATCACACCAAAGAGCTTTCGGGGCTGACGCCAGTGCCGGATCACGCACGATGTTACTGATCCAGTGAAGCTGATAGAACATCAGCGGCCCGAGCACCTCCGGCGCGTCTTCCAGGTCTGTGTAATCCCAGCAGGACCAGCGGTTCGCCCTTAAGTCGTCTTCTTCGTTATCGAAGATATGCGCCAGCGGCCCGTCATTGATCCACAGGTGCAGGGCCTTCTTCAAATCCTTGCGGAGCGAGATCTTACCCAGACGACGGTGGCTTTCACTCAGCGCATAAACCTCGTGAATTGCTTCGTGAATCTCCTGCCGTTCCTCACTGGTAGGTTCATACTTCTCATTGGCCAGGAAGCTGTAAATCAGAAGCTTGATGGCGTTCACGTTATGCGGCGAGTACGGCTGACGGAACGGATTGATGCGGAAATTGCGGTCCTTCAGGCTGACCGAGATGTACGTACCGCCCTGCTTTTTCGTTAGGCCGCGAAAGCTGCCCCCGACATCCACGATGAAGGTAATCTGGCCTTCGTTCTTCTGGCTGTCCTCGATGAGCTGGTTCAGCAGAACTGACTTTCCCGAGCCGGTTGTTCCGGTCACCAGCGTGGCCGCGACCTGGCCGACGTGCAGATTCAGATAGTAAGGAGTGCCGTCGCTCGATTCCAGAACCGTCAGATACTCAGAATCCAAATGGGCGTTGTACTCGCTTCCCGAGCTGGAGCGATACAGCGGCACTAGGTCTGCATAATTGCGGCTAGAAAGATAGCGATACCGGATGTTCAGCTTGCTGTTGCCTGGAAGGATGGAGAAGAACGAGCGCAGTCGGTGCCGGCTTTCTTCTAACAGCGTGGCCTCGGCATCTCGGAAACACGAATGAAGAGCACTGACGGCGCGCCGCGAGCGCTCCGCATCCTGATCAAAAATAACCGCGAGCAAAGAAAAATGCCCAAAATGATTGCCCTCTACCTGTATCTGCGCCAGGGCTTCGTTCAGCCGTTTCGCCTTATCGGTAGAGGCTTCATCGGCTATGGCATGCTCGGCTTTCTTCGTCGCTCCATAACGTTGGCCCCAGACCCGTTCCCGCTTTCCGCGCAGCATTTGCGTAATGGTCAGATTGGATTCGCGCTTCCATTCATAAGCCAGAATCAGATTGCTTTCCACCTTCATGAGGGCGCGCAGCATGTGAGCAAACGTGGCGTCCGGCTCTTCTTTCAGGGCAAAGACGCGGGTGCGGTAGCCACCCCAGTCCAGATCATAAGCCCGCTGCTGGATCTCGGTGTTACCGGCGAAGTAGTCGACGTGCTCGTTATATTTGAGGCGCGGGATCAGTTCGGCATCCGGGTTAGCCAGCAGACAAAGATGTTCAAAGATGCCAAAGCGGTCTAACACCGTGATGCCGACCAATGAGCCCAAAGCTGCGGCGTAAGAAGCCACGGCATCTTTCAGAAGACCGATATTCTGATTAAGTTGAAGACCCAGTTCGGTCTCCAATGGATCCAAGTCCGCGGAGTAAGCGCGCTTGACCGGCTCGGCTTCAAAAAGCACGGTCGTGAACAGCCGGATTGAATACAGGCCAGTACTTTCCAGAAAGTCAGCCCGTTCCCGAACGGCCCGCTCGACAATGGGATTTGAATAACGACCTTTGCGCGAAACGCGCTCACCGCCCCGCTTGATCAAGTGGTGATGAATGCGGAAACGGCCGTCAAAACAACGGTGGGCCGCCGCGAAGCGTTCCGCCACGCGTTCCAGGTTTTCCTGCGCCCGCGTGTCGTATTCCACACCATCCATTTGCAGCGTCATACCGATGCAGCCGGTCTTTGTGCTGAAAACCGACTCATCCACAAAGCAGTCGTAAGGAATCCACCGGCTTAGCGGGTCCGAATCCTGCGGCTTACCGAAAACGTTAAAGATACTTTGCATTCACTTCCTCTTCCTGTTCTGTTCATGGGCGAAGCCGCCGCAATGTTGCTTGTCGAAGAGCGTAATGAACCAGACCAGCGGCCAGTTCGAATCGTCTTCGGAAATACGCCAGGCCTGCAAGACCAGCAACCCGAAGGCAATCAGCCCGGCCATAACGGAATGGCCGACAAGCCCCAAGAACACGGCAGGAACAGCGGCGCAGAAGCCATAGCGCCAATCGAGAGTGCCCAGCAGCTTGTAAGGCTCGTTAAGCACCCGATAGGTATTCTTCGCAAACGGATTCG
>PLRJ01000026.1 GCA_003163855.1 Bryobacterales bacterium
TCTCTCCTACTCTACCGAAACGAGATTAGTGGGTTCGTATTTGCTAAATATTAATGCCGGCCTGCCACAAGGCAAATCCTGCCGCCTGCTTCCAGTAGAGCCAGCGCTGGTCGCGGACATCCAGCGAGCCGGGACGGGGCGAACCGTAGACTTTGATCTTCTGGGCCTGCAGCAGCCGCTTTACCCGGTAGATGTGGTATCCGTCGCTGACCACAATGCAGGAACTGAGATTCATGCGATGCATGGTTTCGGCGGCCGCCTCCAGGCTTTGGGCGGTGGTGGAACCTTTTTCGGTAATAATCGATTCGGAAGGCACGCCATGCTCAACCAGGTAATCGCGTCCCACTTCGCCTTCGGTAAAGTTGGGGTCGCCGCCGGCGCCGCCGGTCGTCATAACGTAGGGCGCCAGGTCCTGCAGGTACAACTTGAGGGCGTGGTTGAGCCTCGCCTGTAAGACAGGGGACGGTTTGCCGCGATATTCGGCCGCTCCGAGGACGATAATGACGTCGGCCGGCTGCGCTTCATCCACAGTTGACTGGCGCTCGATTTGGGCGGCGACGTTGGCAAGGTAGCCTATTACTGATGCGGTGAGGAGGAGCGCAAGGCACAGGGCTGTCCGCCTCAGCCATAGGGCGGGAGAATTGGCCAGGCGCTTGGGCGGCACGCTTGACGCCGTGTACGCTCTGCCAGCGATTCCGAATTGGCCTTTCGTCATCTACGTGTTGCTATAAGTTTACGTCCGCGAGGGCCGTTTACACCATATGCCGCTTTCAAGTTTGCACAATCCGCTGCTAAAGAAAGTTCGCCAGGCGGCTGAATTGGGGCGCGCGCTGGAGGATGGCTGCCTGGTGGCGGAGGGGCCGCACCTGCTGGGCGAGGCTCTGCGCAGCCAGTGGCAGACGCATCGCGTTCTAGTGTCTTCCGATGGCATGCGGCGATTCCCGGCGCTTCTGACGGAAGTGGCAAGGCAGGGCCGGATTGAAGTGATAGAAGTGGCGGAGCGGGCTTTTCAGGCCATGGCGCCGAGCGAACACAGCCAGGGCGTGATGGCGCTGGTTGAACCGAGAAAATGGGAGTGGGCCGACGTGCATGGGGGCGCGGGTCCGGTGGTGATTCTTGATGGCATACAGGACCCTGGCAATGCCGGCACCATCGTCCGCTCGGCTGAGGCGTTTGGCGCGGCGGGCGTCGTATTCGGCGAAGGTTCGGTGCGTATTGCCAATGCAAAGCTGCTGCGAGCGTCGGCCGGGTCCATTTTTCGGTTACCATTTCTCGAGGGAGTGGGCGCAGCAGAGCTCATTGAAGAAGCCCGCTCGTCCGCTACCATGCTGTATGCCTTGAGCGCAGGTACGGACACTGGCTTGTGCAATTTACCGGTCAACAGCCGCTTTGCTTTTATCGTGGGGAGCGAGGGTTTGGGAGTTAGATCGGTCCTGAAAGCCGCAGCGACGGCTTTAGCGATACCCACTTCGACTGTTGAATCGCTTAACGCCGCAGTAGCCTGCTCCATCGCGTTGTTTGAGGCCGCGCGGCAGCGTACCGGGTGCTTTCAGAAGGCAATATGAGTTTGTTTGACATCCCTTCCCCGAATTCCCAGCCAGGCGGCCCTGACGTAACGGGCCGTCCCCTGGCTGACCGGATGCGGCCGCAGACGCTTGACGAATATATCGGCCAGGAGCATATTCTGGGGCCTGGCAAGCCGCTGCGGGTTCAAATTGAAAGCGGGCGCGTTACGTCACTTATTTTGTGGGGGCCTCCAGGCTCCGGCAAGACCACCCTGGCGTCACTGATTGCCAACCATTCGCGCGCGGACTTTGTACCCTTCAGCGCCGTGCTTAGCGGCATCAAAGAGATAAAAGCGGTGATGGTCGATGCCGAACGGGCGCGCCGGGCCGGGCATAAGACCGTCATTTTTGTGGACGAGATCCACCGCTTCAACAAGGCGCAGCANNGACGCTTTTCTTCCCTATGTAGAGCGCGGGGATGTCGTCCTGATTGGCGCGACGACAGAAAATCCGTCTTTTGAAGTCATTTCGGCGCTGCTGTCGAGGACCAAAGTGTACTCGCTGAACGCGTTGGATACGGCTGAAGTAGTGGCGCTTCTGCAGCGGGCGCTTACCACTCCGGTTCGGGGGCTAGGTGACTTAAAGCTAAGCGCGGATGTCGAACTCTTGCAGGAGATAGCGGAAGCTTCGAGCGGAGATGCAAGGGCGGCGCTGAATACTTTGGAACTGGCGGCGCAACTTACTACGGGAAATAGTGATTTAGGCGTGCAAAAAAGTACTAAAGATAGTACCATAAATCGGCAGGCAGTATCGGACGCGCTTCAGCGGAAAATATTGCTCTACGATAAATCGGGAGAAGAACACTATAACCTGATTTCGGCGCTGCACAAATCGGTTCGATCGAGTGATCCCGATGCAGCACTTTACTGGCTTGCGCGAATGATGAAAGCCGGCGAAGACAGGATGTACTTGGCTAGACGACTCGTGCGCATGGCGATTGAAGATATAGGGCTGGCCGATCCACATGCTGTCGAGCAAGCAATGGCATGCATGCAGACGGTGCATTTTTTGGGCATTCCGGAAGGGGACCAAGCTTTAGCGCAATTAGCGTTGTATTTGGCGCTGGCGTCGAAATCGGATGCGGGATATCAGGCGCTAAACCTGGCGAATTCGGTTATAGAATCGACGGCAGCCGCGCCCGTGCCGCTGCATTTGCGAAATGCGCCCACTCGCCTAATGAAGGAAATGGGCTATGCAAAAGGTTATAAACACGCCCATAAAGAAGTAGACGGGGTAACCGATATGGATTGTATGCCGAAAGCTTTAGCGGGCACGGTTTTTTATAAGCCCTCGGATAGAGGTTTTGAAAAGCGGTTGCAGGAACGGCTAGAGTGGATTAAACAGCGGCGTTCTCAGATTGAATTTGAGAGATATGAGGAATAAATGAACATCCGTTGTGTAAGCTTAAAGATCGGAGTTTTATAAATCGTGTCCGAAAG
>PLRJ01000241.1 GCA_003163855.1 Bryobacterales bacterium
AGCATGGAGGTGATGGTTGACCTGCTAAGTCTGGTAGAAGCGCATTCCATTGGACAGTCGCTTTCCATTTACTCCACCATCAGGACGATGTTGGAGGAGAGCCCGCTCGGCAACAAGTGGGAGTTTGAAATGGCGGGCCTGTTGTCCAGCATCGGTTACATTTCCGTACCTTCCGAGATTCTGCAGAAGGCGCGACATGGGGAAGAACTGTCGGCGGCCGAGCACAAGCTTTACGATTCGCATGCCACAGTGGCGGCAAGGTTCCTGGTGCGGATTCCGCGGCTAGAGCTGGTCGCGGGCATCGTCGCGACGCAGGGCGCCGTGTTGCCTCCAATACCCCCGTGGCTGCCGTTAGATCAGATGGACCGGTTGGCACTCGGCGCGCACCTTTTGGATCTTGCCATCAGGTGGGAGCGTTTCAGCAAACTGAATCTGCCGCGTGCCGCGTTCACACAGGAGTTGCATGATTTGTCATACCCTATGGCGCTCATCAAAGCGGCAGAGCAACTTTCGGTAGCGCAGAGTCAAGCGGAAATCAGCGAGGTACATTCGGGCGATTTAGTAGCAGGAATGAAGCTCGAATCGGATTTGGTGGCGCCAAATGGAGTGTTGCTGCTCTCCAGTGGGCAGGTTCTCTCGGCTACGATTGCCGAGTGTTTGCGCAGACGCCATGAATACTTTGGCACTGACGAAATTGTAAAGGTATCCATGACTCGGTTCGTACAATGAGCCGTGAAGCGACAGAGGATTGACGGCATAGACTTGCTGCGCGGTCTGGCCATTTTGCTGGTGTTGATGAACCACGTGAACATGCGTCTGCGCGGCGCCAAGGTTCCTTATACAGCCGGCATGTCGGAGCAACTCGTGTCCTCGCTGGTGTGGAATGGGCAGGCCGGAGTCCAGATTTTCTTCGCCATTTCGGGCTTTCTCATTACATCCACCAGCCTGCGGCGGTGGGGTTCGCTCCCAAAGGTGAGCGTTCGTGATTTCTACTGGTTGCGGTTCGCCCGCATTGCGCCGCTGCTGCTGTTATTGTTGGCGACCCTCAGTGCGCTACATTTCGCGCATGTGAAGAACTTCGTTGTGCAGCCCAAGACCGGCGGGTTGGGGCAGGCACTTTTTGCGGCTCTGACTTTTCACGTGAATGTGCTAGAAGCGACGCGCGGATATCTGCCTGCGAATTGGGATATCTTGTGGTCGCTGTCGGTAGAAGAGATGTTCTATCTCTTTTTTCCGCTGGTGTGTTGGACGCTTGGACGCAGCTGGGGCCTTATCGGCTTTCTGCTGGTGTTCGTTGTGCTTGGACCATTTTCCCGGACGGTGCTTTCGCAAGGCAATGAGGTTTGGCGCGAATACTCGTATCTGGGCGGCATGGATTCGATTGCGCTGGGGTGTCTAACGGCTCTGCTGGTTTCCGCAAATAGTTTCTCCCGACGAACGCTGGCGGAGTTTGGTATCGCTGGGATGGCGATTCTGATGGGTATGCTGTGCTTTTCGCTGCGCATAATGAATATGACTGCACTGGCATTGGGAACATGCATGATTATCGTGGCGGCAAGCCAGACACGATGGGAGAGTCCAAGTTTTTTGACTCCAGTGTTGAAGCTAGGTCAAGGGAGCTATGAGGTCTATTTGACCCACATGTTTGTAATATTCGCTCTCTTCGGATTGTTTCTTGATTTGGGGAAACCGATGCGGGGCGTGCCGGTGTTGTTTGTCACAGTAATAGTTGTGGCGGGATTACTTGGACAAGTCGTTGCGCGATTCTACTCCGAGCCGATGAATCGTTTTCTCCGCGGCTTGGCGCATTCTGCATCCAAAACGGCGTAGTTTGCGTCTTCTCTAAGCGCAAGGCCAGCTTAACTTAGAGTTAGCCGATGAACACGCATTTTCGAGTGGCTGGCCGCCTTGCACAGAAGTTGGAAGAGCTTGGGGTCTCTGTCGCAGCCGTCCTGCGCAGCGCGAAGCTTGCGCCGAATCTATTCGAGCAGACACGGGTGCTTGTTACCACCGACGAGTTGTTTGCGCTGTGGCGCGCCATCGGCCAGGTGAGCAGCGATCCAGTGATCGGTCTCAAACTGGGCACTGAGAGTAAAACCGAGCGTTTTCATCCAAGCGGGATCGCGGCGCTATCCACCGCGAACTTCGGAGCCGCCGTCGAACACATGGCGCGCTATAAGCAACTGACTTGCCCAGAGGAGATGCTGCATGAGACAAAGAACGAGGAATGGAGCATCCGGTTCCGTTGGCTGCTGGCAGTTGACTCGGAACCTCCGGTGCTGACGGATTATTGCTTTGCCTGGATGCTGACTATTGCGCGTCATGGGAGCGGAACGCGTCTTTCGCCTTTGCGTGTGGAATTCGTACAACCTAGACGACACGTGAAAGCCATCGAGCGCCATTTTGGCTGCCCGGTTGTTTGCGACGCCGCGCACAACGCGATGGTGTTTCGCGCGAGCGACGCTGAGCGCGTTTTCGTTACCCGTAATGCCGAGCTGCTGGAAATGCTGGCGCCGCAATTCGAGCGGGAGCTGAAGATGTCTGATAACCAGGACAATTTTGCGGCGATGGTTCGACGGACCATTCAAGAGAATCTTACGGGCCATAGGCCCGCTATCGAAGACGTCGCGCGCAGCCTGCACATAAGTTCGCGGACTTTGCAGCGGCGGTTGCAAGAGGGAGGTTCCAGCTATCAGCGCGTGCTGGATGAAGCGCGGCACCAAATGGCGCGCTACTACTTGGGCAATTCAGTGCTGGAGTTGAATGAGGCGGCCTATTTGCTGGGGTATGAGGATGCGAAGTCGTTCACTCGGGCGTTTCGCAACTGGGAAGGAATTCCGCCGGGACTGTGGCGGGAGTCGCATCGGTCGAGTGCAGTTTCATAGAGGCGCAAAAGCGCAAAGGGGAAGAGGCAATGCAAAAACGTAGATTAGGAAACAGCGGTCTGGAAGTGTCGGCGCTTGGCCTTGGATGCATGGGCATGAGCTTTAGTTATGGTGTGACGCATGACGAGCAGGAGATGATCGGCGTTCTGCGGAAAGCTGTGGAGCGCGGCATCACGTTCTTCGATACGGCGGAAGTGTACGGGCCGTTCACGAACGAGACGCTGCTGGGGAAAGCGCTGTCGCCGCTGCGGGATCAGGTGGTGATCGCCACCAAGTTTGGCTTTAATTTGAATCCGGATGGAAGTCCGGGATGGCAGGGCTTGAATAGCCGGCCGGAGCGCATCAAACAGGTGGCGGAGGATTCGCTGAAGCGCCTAAATACCGATGTGATCGACCTTTTTTATCAGCACAGAGTTGATACCGATGTGCCGATTGAAGATGTTGCGGGAGCTGTGAAGGATCTGATACAGGCGGGTAAAGTGAAGCATTTTGGCTTGTCAGAGGCGGGTGTGCAGACCATCCGGCGCGCGCACGCGGTNNTTGGTGGCGGAAGCCGGAGGTGGAAGTGATCCCGACGCTTGAGGAGCTTGGCATCGGGCTGGTTCCGTATAGTCCGCTTGGCAAGGGCTTCCTGACAGGAAAAATGGACGAGACAACAGAGTTGGCCAGCAACGATTTCCGAAGCACACTGCCTCGCTTTACGCCCGAAGCGCGAAAGGCGAACCAGGCTTTCGTTGAACTGCTTGGCACTATCGCGAAGC
>PLRJ01000166.1 GCA_003163855.1 Bryobacterales bacterium
TCGAAGCGCCGCACGGCAACATGGCCGACCGCGCCCAATTCACACACCTGGAAGCATTCGGCCGACTCATGTCCGGCATCGCTCCCTGGATCGAACTGTCGGAGAACGCGGAGGCGCAACGCTACGGTGAAATGAGCCGCCAGTCCATAACCGCCGCCGTCGATCCCGCCTCATCCGACTTCATGAACTTCAACCGCGGCGCGCAGCCGGTCGTAGATGCGGCCTTCCTGGCCTTGGCTCTTCTGCGCGCGCCCAAGCAACTGTGGGGAAAGCTCGACATAAAAACACGCTCGCAGTTGCTTGATGCCCTGCGTTCCACGCGCGTCATAAAGCCCGGTTACAACAACTGGCTGCTCTTCAGCGCTACCATCGAAGCCTTCTTCTGCTCCGTTGGGGAGTCCTGGGACCAGATGCGTGTCGACTACGCCATCCGCAAGCTCGACGAATGGTACAAAGGCGACGGCATCTACGGCGACGGCCCACAGTTCCACTGGGATTACTACAACAGCTTCGTCATTCAGCCCATGCTGCTCGCCGTGCTGGATGCTTGCGGCGAACCATGGAAGAGTTTCCGCGAGCCTATGCTGCAACGCGCGCGCCGCTACGCTATCATCCAGGAACGCCTCATCGCCCCTGACGGCAGTTTTCCAGCCGTCGGCCGCTCCCTGGCTTATCGCTGCGGAGCCTTTCATCACCTGGCAGCAATGGCTCTCCGGGAACATTTGCCCGTGCGGACAGCACTCACGACGGTCATCAAACGCTGCCTGGATGCCCCCGGGTCGTTCGACGCAGCGGGCTGGCTGACGGTCGGCCTCTGCGGCCACCAGCCGCAAATAGCTGAGCCCTATATTTCAACCGGCAGCACTTATCTGTGCACAGCCGCTTTTCTGCCGCTCGGACTTCCGTCGACAGATAGCTTCTGGACGCAACCGGAAACCCAATTGACTTCGCAGAAGATTTGGTCGGGAGTCGATGTGCCAACCGACCACGCGCTAGCTGGAAGACTGTAGCCCGTTAAACTCGAAGCGATGACGCCCGCCGCGAATGCCACAAGAATCACACTCTTGGTTCTAAAGGTGGTGGCAGCTATCGCTTTTCTTGCCGCCGGTGCTTCCAAACTCATCGGTTTCCCTGCCGCTGTGGAGATGTTCGCTCTCATCGGCCTAGGTCAAGGCTTCCGCTATGTGACCGGAACACTGGAAATCGCGTGTGCGCTCTTACTCTTCGCTCCGCGATTCACTTACTATGCCGCCACGCTGCTTGCTGCCGTCATGATCGCCGCCATCGCCATTGAAAGGACTGTGCTGGGCGGAAGTCTGTTCCCACCCGCTACCCTGCTGCTTATCCTTGTCATCATTACTTTTCTTAGTCGTGCCCGCGGCCATCGACGGTAGAAGCCGGCGTTCCGCCGAGCGCGGGCTACCATACTCGCTATGGCGTACTATCTTTTAAAGCTGCTGCCCCCGCGTCCCACGTTCCCTTTCGACATGACCGACACGGAACGCGAATTGATGCAGAAACACAGTGAGTACTGGCAGATGTTCACCGATAAGGGCATTGTCATTGTGGTGGGTCCCGTACTCGATCCGGACGGGCCTTGGGGCGTGGGCATCCTTGAGGTCGACGACGACAACGCAGCGCAAACTTTGGCCGACAACGACCCGGTTATCAAGGCAAATGCCGGATTCCGCAGCGTCATAATGCCCATGCCCTCCATCATCATCCGGAAATCGGCGGCGTAATTCTCCGCAACAAAAATAAACGGCACTGGAACCCGCTTAGGGCTCAGTGCCGTTGAACTTATGAAAGAACAAACTGCCGAAAAATAATTCGGCAGAAAAAAACTACTTGGGGGCCGACATTGAATCGGTCGACGAACCCTTCTTGCTCTTCTTCTTCTTGCTCTTCTTCTTCATGGTGTCGGTGCTGGTGTCCTGATGCGCAAAAACAACAGTTCCGGTCAGCAGCGACAGGGCCATAGCGGCGATAACGATCTTCTTCATTTGGGTTTGCTCCTTGGTTGACTTGATAGCACTGTGTGCTTTCTTAAGTAGTTTCGCAGAACGAGGGTGAAAGAATCCTGAAACTTACATTAAATCCGCCTTAATGTTACGGGTATTTAACATTCCGCGAAATCGGCCCTAAAGGCGGCAGATAAGCAGTTCCCGCTCGTAAATCATCTCCGGCGGAAGATGGTCGTGCAGGTCGATGAAAAGTTCCTCATGCCCAATCACTTCACTCCGCCAACAGGCGCGGTCCACATTCTGAATCTGCTCAAACTTCTCGCGCGCGAACGGCATTCCCTGCCAATCGATGTCTTCGTAATGCGGCACCCAGCCGATGGGCGTCTCCTTGCCGGCGGCGCGGCTGCGCGTCCGTTCAGTAATCCATTTCAGAACCCGCATATTTTGACTGAAGCCCGGCCATAGGAACTCGCCGTTCTCATCCTTGCGGAACCAGTTGACGTGAAAGATGCGAGGCGTGACGCTCAATGTTCTCTGCATGCGTAGCCAATGGCGGAAGTATTCTCCCATGTGATAGCCGCAGAACGGCAGCATCGCCATCGGATCGCGCCGCACTTTGCCCACCGCTCCGGCTGCTGCCGCCGTCGTTTCCGATCCCATAGTTGCGCCCACATAGACGCCGGCGCTCCAGTTGAAAGCCTGGTAAACCAGTGGAATCCCGCTAGCCCGGCGCCCGCCAAAGACGAACGCGCTAATGGGTACGCCTTCCGGATCTTCCCAGTGCGGATCGATGGATGGACACTGCCGCGCGGGCGCCGTAAAGCGTGAGTTCGGATGCGCCGCTTTTTTGCCCGCCTGCTTGCCGATTTCCGGCGTCCAGCGGTTTCCCTGCCAGTCCAGACACTCCGCCGGCGGCTGGTCTGTCAAACCTTCCCACCATACGCCGCCATCTGGCGTTAGCGCCACGTTAGTGAATATCGTATTCCTTGACAGCGTTTCAATTGCGTTCGGATTGGTCTTCGGCGAGGTGCCGGGAGCCACACCGAAGAAGCCGGCTTCGGGATTGATGGCCCGGAGTTCGCCCTTTTCATCCGGTTTTATCCAGGCAATGTCATCGCCTACCGTCCAGACCTTCCAGCCCTCAAATCCGGGAGGCGGAATCAGCATGGCCAGGTTAGTTTTGCCGCAGGCACTGGGAAAGGCCGCGGCGATGTAGGTCTTCTCGCCCTGCGGATTCTCCACGCCCAAGATCAGCATATGTTCCGCCATCCAGCCTTCGTCACGTGCAATATTTGAGGCAATCCGGAGCGCGAAACACTTCTTTCCCAGCAAAGCATTGCCGCCATAGCCGGACCCGTACGACCAGATCTCGCGCGTTTCCGGGAAATGCACGATGTACTTCTCCTGGTTGCAGGGCCAGGCAACATCTTTATCCCCAGGACCCAGCGGCATGCCCACGCTATGCACGCACGGCACGACACGCTTTTCGTCCTTATCGATCTCTTTGAACACAGGCAGGCCGATTCTGGCCATGATGCGCATGTTCACCACGACGTAAGGTGAGTCGGTCAGTTCAACTCCTATCTGCGACATGGGCGAGCCAACCGGACCCATGCTGTAAGGCAGCACGTACATGGTGCGGCCGCGCATGCAGCCGCGAAAAAGGCTTTTCAAGGTGCGCCGCATCTCAAACGGATTCACCCAGTTGTTGGTTGGGCCCGCCATGTCTTTGGACAGCGAGCAGATGAATGTTCTATCCTCCACCCGTGCCACATCGCCCGCATCCGATCGCGCATAGAAGCAGCCAGGCCATAGCTGCTGATTCAGGCGAATGAACGTGCCTTTCGCCACCATCAAATCGCACAGCTTCTGGTATTCGCCTTCCGATCCGTCCACCCAGTGAATAGCCGACGGCTTCATCAGTTCTGCCATCTTTTCCACCCACCTAACCAGGTGCTTATTGGTACTCAGCGGGGTTACCGCTTCCAGCGTTTGAGCCATTACGACACTACTTTACACGCCCAAAGCGAATAATGGAGCGCGTTCGGGGAAATCCCAACGGTTAAAGCATGTGCCTTTTTGGCCGATGCATGGTATGTGGCCTGTTCTTCGCTATCACGCACTCAGGCAGGCAGTACATCCGTCGAGTTCGGGCTGGTAATGGTGCCGCTATTTGCCTTCCTTTTCCTCCTCTTTAGCACTGCCTGGGTGGTGTTTGCGCGTTCCACCTTGCAAAATGCCGTGCGCGAAGGAGTGCGCTTTGGTGTCACGGGGCAAACGCTGGGCGCTTCGTGCCTGGGCTCATCCATTCAACAGGTGGTCTATCAATACTCGTTTGGCTTTATTCCTGCCAGCAAGCTTGGAACTGAGGTGCAGGTAACCTATTACAACCCCTCGACCCTGGCGGTAATCTCAGGTAGCGGATCTACTGCGGGCGGCAACGTGCTGAAGGTGTCGATCTCAGGACTCAGCATCACCTCTTTTTCGCCGGTCTGGCACTCATCCAGCCCCATCAACCTTTCCGCCAGCGCTTCCGACGTTTTGGAGAGCCCGCCTAATGGCATCCTTCCCTGTCCCTGACGAAAAACTATCAGCGCGCCGGGGGCATCAGCGCGGCACCGCGCTTATCGAGTTCGTTTTCGCCTTCGGTCTGTTGTTTGTACCACTCTTCCTGGGTATCATCGCCATTGGGCTCAGCCTCGTTCGTGCCAACCAGGTAACCGAAGTGTGCCGCGACGCGGGTCATATGTATGCGTATGGCGTCGACATGTCACAGACCGCCAGCCAGACGCTGGTCGCAGCGGAACTCGCGCAAGGGTTAGGCATGACAACCACCGGTGGCACTGGGGTGATCTATCTTTCGACCATCACTTATATAGACGCGCTTGCTTGCACCACAAATGGGCTGCCCGGGGATGCCGCAAACTGCCCAAACATCAATCAGATGGTGGTAGTGAAACGAATCACTATCGGCAATTCCAGCGTGCAGTCGAGCGGCTTCGCCACGCCGGCTGCCAGCATCATCACCAGCACGGGCAATATCAGCAGCGCAAACTACTTGACGAATTCTTCCTGCCGCGCACCCAATTTCTCGAACGTCATTCCGATGACCGTTTCCGGACAATACGCTTATGTATCGGAGATGTTCATCCACTCGCCCGACGCGGCACTGTGGACTCTATTCCAGTCGAGCATGATCAGCGCCCGGTCGGTGTTCTGATTATTTTGACAACCGCAGTATCTCCGATGCGATGGCATTGAAGGCATCGGCCAAGGATGCGTTATCAGTAGCGAGCATAAAGGTACCCTGCGGCTGGGCGGGATTGTAATTTGACGCTCGTTCGTCGTTTGCAATCCGTTCCAGAAAGTCTGTGTCCATAGGTATCGGCTCGTTACCTGATAAACCTATAGAGTAAGTGACTATGTTGTACGTTGCATCGGCCCGGACCTTCTGCGAAATGGCGTCCGCCGCATTGATGGCCGCATAGCGGATTCCAATGGGCGTGTCGGGACGAATCTGCCCGGCATACACGTAGCCGCTGGGAAACAGATCCACCGGTTTATAGCCAGTCGTCGCATTACCAAAGGAATCCAGCAGCGGAATATAGGCAACATCGGCCCGGCCTTCCGGGGCTCCCCAGTTGCCATAGGCCCCCGGTTGCGTGAAACTGCAACCCGGCGCGCTGACTACGGGCGGCGTAGATGAGCCTTGATTGATGGGCAGCGGTGTTACGTCAAGTACTCCGCCCGTTGGCCCAGTGGGGTTTAACGACGCTGAAAGGTCAGTGTACAAACCATAAAGGCTTGTTAGCGCCGCGGAGCAACTGCTGGCTGGCGTGGAAGTCAGCGTCGAGTAGTTCGCGTAGTCGTAGCGCGTATCTGCTAAACGCTTAATCGGATAGGTAGCCACTACAGAATTCGCGCCGCCATCGGTAAAAAAGAGAATCACGTTCAGCGCGCCTGGCTCATTCACTTTCTTAATCTCGCCGTAAGCCAATGTCAAAGCCTGCGCCGTGCTGGTCGCACCTGCGCACACTAGGGTGTTGATAACGGAATTGACCGTCGGACTGCCCGACTTGAAATAAAGCGTCGGATTGTAATCCACGTTGGCGCTCGTCGAATACGTGACAAGGCCAATCTGGTCGCGTCCATCGACGAACTGGTTTGTAAAGAATTGTACCGACGAAACCAGCGCCCCGCAGGAGTTGGACGCATTATTCATCGAGCCTGACCGATCCAGAACCAGAATGATATTCGCGTCTTTCCGTGTAGCCTGCCCGCTGGCTGTTATGAGGCCGGATTGCAGGTGAAGCATTCTAAGAAAATAGAGCGGAGCGGAGACCTGGGCAACTGTCGTCACGGTGCGCACGTGCAGGCTGGTGCTTGCCAGGGTTATGTTGGGACTGCCGGCTACTAAGGTGGCACCTAAAATCCCTGACGGAAAGTTCGCGGCAAAATACTGCTGGCCCACGCTGACTGCGTTGCTCTGCTGCGCCGCGGCCGTCAGTCCGACGCTCAAGGAACGCGCTGCTGCCAAAGATGCCGCGTCCACCGCCGACGACAACTTGGCTTTTATCCAATACTGAATGGATACGTCGATCGCAAGCCCCGCCATGGGCAGCATAATGAAGGCCGTGACAATTGTGAACACGACCAGGGTGACGCCACGTTCGCTAGGCTTGCTTGTCACCAAAACGCGTTGCGCCCTCCTATCGTCATATCGGCTGAGAATTCAAAGGATATGAGAGCGCGTCGGCTCATACAATCATTCCGGCAGAAAGTTCCCGACTCGCGCTATCCTCTAGGCGTATGCAGCAGGTGAAGCCGCCCGCGCTGACACACGATAAAGAAGCGCTGGCAGGCCGCCGTCTCGCTCTGCTCAGCGTTTCGGTGGGCGTNNGTTCTCTCCGATGGTTTGGAGAGCACCGGGGACGTTCTTTCCTCGGCTATCGTTTTCTTTGGCTTGTGGCTGGCCAGTAAGCCGCCCGACAACGAACATCCCTACGGACACGGGCGCTACGAAACTCTGGCGGGTCTAGCGGTGGGCGGTATTCTTTTGCTGGCCGGAGCGAGTATTTTCTGGCATGGTCTGACTTCCGCCCATCAGTACAGTTTTCTGCCTGTCTATACGCTTTATCCGCTGCTGGGTGCAGTGGTGCTGAAGAGCGCGATGGCTACTTTGAAGTTTAGAATCGGCAGGAATATCCTGAGTGCCTCGCTTGAGGCCGATGCCTGGCATGACATGACGGATCTGCTCTCTACCTGCGTGGCGCTTATCGCGGTTGGATTTACCCTGGTCGATCCCAAACGCTTCGGCAATGCCGACCAGATAGGCGGTATTGTGATCGGGCTGATTGTTGTCACGTTATCGATTCAAGTGGTGCATCGAACCATCGATAATCTGCTGGATACGATGCCGGAGTCGGAGAAACTGGCTGACATCCGGCGTACCGCGCTGCGCGTTCCGGGAACACTGGGCATTGAGAAGTGCTACGCGCGGCGCACCGGGTTGCGTTATCACGTGGACCTGCATCTGGAAGTAGATCCTTCGCTAACTGTCCGCGAATCGCACGAGATCGCCACCCATGTGCGCATCTCCATCAAGGAGAACCTGCCTTGGGTGGCGGACGTGCTTATTCACGTGGAGCCTTCGCCGCTGGCTCTAGATCCGGCACTCGTCGAGACGCAGCGACAGGCACTTGGTTGAACCGCCGGCCTTCATAAACTCGGACATGCCCGTTTGAATCACTTCAAAACCGCGCGCGAGCAGCCACTGCTCAAGTTCGGACGAAGCGTGGTTCAAAATCACTTTCTTAGCGATGTTGACGGCATTGCAGGCGAAGTGAATGGCGTCATCCTCGGTGACGGCGAATATGCGGTTCGGCGATACGTGCGCTTCAATAGCCGCGTTGGATTCTGCATCGAAAGCTGCAGGATAGTAGAGGAGAAAGCCTTCTTCCAAGGGACAAAAACAGGTGTCGAGATGGTAGAAGCGTGGATCGCAGAGGCGCAGTTGTTGTATCTCCACGGCGATGGAGTCTTCCAGGTGCGGTACAACCGCCGCGTTGGACCGGAACCCATAACCCAGCCAGAGTAGGGCCTTGTCGCCACGGTCGAATAGAGCATCGCCTGCTCCTTCGAACAAAGTGCCGGCTGGAAGAGTTTTGACGGTGAACCCGTCGGCTTCCAGCCAGTCGGCATAGTGCTGCGCCTCCGGCTGCCGCTCAGGACAGCGAAAACTGCTCAGAACCGCGGTCTGATTGTGCACCAGCGCCGCGTTGGCGGTGAACACCAGATCCGGAAGCCCGCTGACTGCAGTCATCAGCGATACATCGGCACATTCGCTTAGCAGCGAATGGAAGCGCGTCCACTGTTGGCCGGCAAGCTGCTGATCGGCAGCGTTAATTTGACCCTGCATCCAGGGGTTTATGACGTATTCAACATCGAAATGATGCGGCGGACACATCAGAAAGCGGGACTGCTTCTTGGAAATGCTCAATACCTCTATCTCACAACAATATTCACTAGCCGATCGGCCACCACCACTGCTTTGACGATCTGTTTGCCGTCCAGGAATGTCTTCACCTTCTCATTCGCCAGAGCGAGCCTCTCCAACTCCTCTTTGCCGGTGCCATGCGAAACCTTTACGAGCGCGCGCAGCTTTCCGTTCACCTGTACCGGAATTTCAACGGTGTCCTCTTTGGCAAGTTCGGGATCGAAAGCGGGCCAAACTTCGCGGAACAGCGGCTTTTCGTGGCCCAATTCACTCCACAGCTCTTGCGCCGTATAAGGCGCAAAGGGAGCCAGCAGCATGGTGATCTCTTCGCAGATGCGGTGTGCGGCTCCTGGTGACAGCTGGCTCTCCAGTGAATACAGTTCGTTCAACAACTCCATCAGCGAGGCAATGGAAGTGTTGAAATGCCAGCGGCTGTCGAAGTCGTTCGTGATCTTTTGAATGCTCTGATGCAGCTTGCGCAGGGCCTGACGGTCGGCCTCAATCAGCGGTTCATGGCCGTGCTTGTCGGCGTTGCGCGTGACAAAGCGGTAGATGCGGCCCAGAAACCGGTTGATGCCGGAGACGCCATCTTCCTGCCAGTCGAGATCTTTATCTGGGGGCGCGGCAAACAGCGAATACATGCGAGCGGAATCGGCGCCGAATTTGGCTACCATCTCGTCAGGTGAAACGACGTTGCCCAAGCTCTTCGACATCTTCGCGCCCTCTTTGATCACCATGCCCTGAGTAAAAAGGCGCGTAGTCGGCTCGCCATTCTTGATGATGCCGATGTCGCGCATGACTTTTGTCCAGAAACGCGAATAGATCAAGTGCAAGATGGCGTGTTCGACTCCGCCGATGTATTGATCGATGGGAAACCAGCGCGCGATCACTTCGGAATCGAACGGAGCGGAGGAGTTGTGGGGATCGCAGTAGCGATAGAAATACCAGGAGGAATCGACGAAGGTATCCATGGTGTCGCTTTCACGCCGGCCTGCGCCGCCGCAATTGGGACAAGCCACGTTCATGAAGGAAGGCACAGCTTCCAGCGGCGAACGGCCTCTGCCTGTGATGGTGACGTCGAGCGGTAACACCACCGGCAGATCCGCTTCTTTCACCGGCACAATGCCGCACTTGGCGCAATGCACCATGGGAATAGGAGTGCCCCAGTAGCGCTGGCGCGAAATGCCCCAGTCTTTCAGGCGATAAGTCAAGGTCTCGTTGCCGAAGCCGTGTTGATCGGCAAAAGCGGACATCTTTTTGCGTGCTTCGGCACTTCCGAGGCCCGACCATTCGCCCGAATTTTCTAAAATTCCGTAGTCGCCAAAAGGCAGTTCGGGCGTTGAACCATCCTCAGGTTTAATCACCGGAACAATTGGGATTCCATACCGGCCGCAGAACTCGAAATCGCGTTCATCATGCGCGGGCACGGCCATAATGGCGCCGGTGCCATAGCCCATCAGCACAAAGCTTCCAATCCAAATAGGCACTTGCAAGCCATTAAACGGATGTATGGCGAAGCAGCCGGTGTTCATGCCCAGCTTTTCGGGATTGGAGGGATCCTGACGCGCTACCGCGTCGATCATTTCCTTGACCTTAAGGCGGCCTTCTTCATCGGTGATCAGCTTTTCGACCAGCGGATGCTGGGGCGCGAGAATCAGGCACGTAGCTCCGTAAATGGTGTCGATGCGGGTGGTGAAAACGCGGATCTTTTCGGTCTCGCCAAGGTATTTACTGACCACGGCGAAATCGACCTCGGCGCCCTCCGATCGTCCAATCCAGTTGCGCTGCATCGCCAGCACACGCTCCGGCCAGCCGTCCTGCAGTTGCTTCATATCGTCGAGCAACTGTTCTGAATAGGCGCTGGTTTTCAGAAACCACTGCTGCATGGCGCGCTGTTCCACGGGTGTGGTTTCATGCCGCCAGCAGCAACCGTTCACCACTTGTTCATTGGCCAGAACCGTGGCGCATTCGGGGCACCAATTGAGCAGCGCCTCCTTACGATAGGCCAGGCCATGCTCATGCATTTTCAGAAAGAACCACTGGTTCCAGCGATAATATTCGGGCTCGCAGGTGGTGACTTCGCGGCTCCAATCGAAGGCGAAGCCGAGGCGCTTCATCTGCCGGCGCATGGCGTCAATATTGCTGAGCGTCCATTCGCGCGGATGACGGTTCTGCTTCATGGCCGCGTTTTCCGCCGGCAGACCAAAGGAATCCCAGCCCATGGGGTGCAGCACATTGAAGCCGCGCATCCACATGTGGCGGGCCAGCGCGTCGCCGATGGCGTAGTTGCGCACGTGTCCCATATGCAACTGGCCGCTGGGATAGGGCAGCATTTCCAGGACGTAATACTTGGGTTTTTCAGGCGAATCGGCTACGTAGAGCGACGGGTCCTTGGACCACTTTTCGTGCCACTTGGCTTCAATTTCCTGGGGGTCGAAAACTTTTTCGGGGATACCAGCTCCTTCAATGCCTTGACATTGCGTAAGTCGTCGCCCGGCTTATCAACGGGTGTTTCAAGGATGAACGCTTTTTCGCGCAGCTTGGGGTGATTCAGCAGGCGGCGAAAGCCTTCCAAACCAATATAACCAGCGCCGATGCTAGCGTGGCGGTCCAGGTGGGAATTAAGTCCCATTTTCGCATCGTTAGCGTGGAGAACGGGCACATTGGCAACGCCAAGAAATTCGTCCGCATCAGTGAGCAACTCATCCAGACCGGCTGCGCTGGCCAAGTCGTAGCCGCTGACATAGCAGTGGCAGGTATCGAGACAGAAGCCGATGGGAATGTCGATGTAAGGCGCGGCCAACGCGCGAATGTTGCCGAGTTCCTCCAGTTTTCCGCCTAGTTGGGCGCCAGCGCCAGCGGTGTTTTCGAGCAGAATCTGCAGGCGCGAATGGCTGCGCAGACCTGCGTCGACAGCGCGCCAGGCGAGTGCCAGCCCTTCGGCGACGTTCAGCATACCCTGCTCACAGGTCAGCCCTCTGTAGTTGCCGGGATGTGCCACCAGGTAGTCCGCTCCAATCAGCAGCGCGCGTTCGAGCTCTCCGGTGAAGCCTTCAATCGACTTGTCGCGGACGATGGAAGGCGGTGCTGCCAAGTTGATGAGGTAGCTGTCGTGGATGACCAGCGGTGTTATGTCGTGTTTTTCGCGCGCTAGTTGGAAAAGCTTGACCTGCGCGGGATCGGGGAGACGGGTGCGCCACATGCGCGGGCTGGCGGAGAAGATCTGCAGCGTATTGGCCCCAAGTTCATGCGCTTGCAGGGCCGCGCCTTCGAGCGAGCGCGAAATGGAACAGTGGATGCCTATCCGCACCCTCCAGGATAGCGATCATGAGAAATGCGGCTCGATTGCTAGACTAGGTTTTGGATGCTATTAGCCCGGGAA
>PLRJ01000119.1:0-13304 GCA_003163855.1 Bryobacterales bacterium
GGCGGAAGCTAATGGGAGTCGGACCCACCCGTGACACGTAAGTACCACACTCCGGTTTTGAAGACCGGGCCCTGCACCGGCAGAGTCTAGCTTCCGACTGAGATTGTAGCGTCCGCTACAGCCGAAATCAAAAACACCTGCGCGCTCAGTGCAAAGCGCAAGTCATCCAATCCTTCACCCGTAACGCTTGAGATTCTCAGGAACGGGAGATTGTGTTGTTCCGCTTTGGCCTTCACCGCATCTACTCGGCTTTCATCCTGGCAGGCGTCTATCTTGCTAGCCACAACAATCATCGGTTTGCGGGCAAGTTCTTCGCTGAAGCAAGACAGTTCCTCCATGATTACATCGAAGTCATGTGCAGCATCGCGGCCCGTAAAATCCGAAGCGTCCACCAGGTGCACAAGCATTTTTGTCCGCTCTACATGCTTCAGGAACTGAATGCCCAGGCCGTGTCCTTCGTGCGCGCCTTCAATTAGACCCGGTATATCGGCCATGATGAAGGTTCTGTCGCCAGCCTGCACAACTCCCAGGTTCGGCTCCAACGTGGTGAAAGGATAGTTCGCAATCTTAGGCTTCGCGGCGGAAAGTCTGGAGATCAGTGTCGACTTGCCGGCATTCGGAAATCCCACCAATCCAACGTCCGCCAGCAACTTCAGTTCAAGCCGAAGTTTTCTTAAGTCACCCGGCTTGCCGTCTTCGTGTTCCGTAGGCGCCTGGTGAGTCGAAGTCGCAAAGCGCGCGTTGCCGCGTCCCCCTTTGCCGCCATGGGCAACGATGTAACGCTGTCCCGGAGCGGTAAAGTCGACCAATTCTTCGCCAGTCTCTGCATCGTAAACCACAGTTCCCACCGGCACCGGCAGTTCAATTCCCTTACCATCGTGCCCGGTCCGCTGGCTGCCCTCGCCATGCCGCCCGCGTTGTGCCGAATGCTCCGGATTAAAGCGAAAGTGCAACAGCGTATTGTAATGATCGCTGGCCACCATTTCGATGTCACCGCCTTTACCGCCATCGCCGCCGCTGGGGCCGCCACGGGGCACAAACTTCTCGCGCCGGAACGCCAGACAGCCGTTGCCACCGTCGCCGGCTTTAACGGTAATAACAACTTCATCAATAAACACTTGGCAACTTCAATCTTTTAGAAAATACAAAATGAAAAAGGCGGCAACAAAGGCCGCCTTTAAGAAAAACAACTCAGTGCCGTGCTAGTTCTGTGCGGCAATGATGTTGACGAACTTGCCCATGCGCCCGCGGTCGCGAAATTCCACAGTCCCCGGCACAGTTGCAAACAGCGTGTCGTCTTTGCCCAATCCCACGTTCTTGCCCGGTTTATAGCGAGTTCCGCGCTGGCGCACGATAATGGATCCGCCCGTGACGAATTCACCCGAAAATACCTTGATTCCCAGCCGCTGTGCATTGGAATCGCGACCGTTCTTTGAACTGCCTAAGCCTTTTTTATGTGCCATTCAAAATACTCCCTAAGACAGGATCTCTTCCACTTGCACGCGCGTAAAGTTCTGGCGGTGCCCGATGGTCTTCTTATACTGTTTCTTCCGCTTGAACTTGAAGACGATTACCTTGTCTCCACGCCCGTGTCCGGTTATCTTCGCCCGAACCTTGGCAGGTCCCACAGCGTCGCCCAGCAGCAGCCCATCCGTATCAGTTGAAATAGCGAGCACGCGCGGGAACTCCACCAGTGCGCCGACGTCGCCGTCAATCGTGTCGACTTCAATCGTCTGTCCAGGCGCGACACGATACTGTTTTCCGCCTGTTTCAATCACTGCGTACATATACTTAGCCTAAAAGATGTTGTTCTTCGAAGGATCACTTCCAGTGAAGAACTTCCAGGAAGCGAGGACGCCCTTCAACAGATCGAAGAGCGCATCAAGATGACGCTGGAATACAACCCCTCTATCATAGCCGATTCGCTCTGAACCCGCCAGCGAATTTTCCGCCCCCCCAGGGTCTCCGGGTTTCCGGAAGGCTCGGTTTTGGCCCGGCATTCGAACCTTGATATACTCCAGATTGTTCATTCTTGATGCCATGGGCGAAAAGCGTTTAGGCGATGTTATTGATGATCACTGCATAAAATGCCGTCGAATCACCAACCATTCTATCGTTTCACTAGTGGATGGTGACGCCGCAAAGGTGCGCTGCCGGACGTGCTATCACGACCACGATTACCGTCATGAGCAAGCCCCTCCGACGAAAAAAGAACTGAAAAAGATGGAGGCTGATGCCTTGGCAGCCGCCGAAGCCGCCGCGGGTAAAGTGGATGGCCTCGAGCCCTCACCGGATCCAGAACCGGCGCTTACGGTAGATGGCAACTCAGCGCTCAAAGTAGAGTCCGGCGCATGATCGCGGTTGTGGTTTGTCCGGGCTTGTCTTAGCGCACCAGATCGCCGCCATCCTCCGTCAATCTGGCTTCCAGGCCTTACTCGTCGGGGGTTGTGTTCGAGATCGCCTCCTGGGCATTCAACCGAAAGACTTCGATCTTGTTACTGATGCTGTACCCCATCAGGTCCTCAGCCTCTTCCCTAAGGCTCAGCCTGTTGGCGCCCACTTCGGAGTCGTCCTGGTGCCGGGTGACCACGGCGAACACGTTGAGGTCGCTACTTTTCGAAGCGAAGGAGAGTACAGCGACGGACGCAGGCCTGACGAAGTGAGCTTCGTCCCGCAACCTGACATCGATGCGCGTCGTCGCGACTTCACTATTAATGGCCTTTTCGAAGACCCATTTACCGGCCAGATCATCGATTTCGTGGGCGGCCAGGCCGATCTAAAAGCTCGCCTCATCAGAGCTATCGGCGATCCTCCTAAGCGCTTTCATGAAGATCATCTACGCTTGCTGCGGGCCGCTCGCTTTGCCTCGCGTCTATCCTTCCAGATCGAATCGTACACGCTTGCGGCCATCCGCCAGGATGCGCATCAGATCAGCAGGATATCGCCGGAACGTATCAGGGACGAGTTAATCCGCATTCTTATCGAGGGCCACGCCCGCGCCGGCATCGAATTGCTGGATGAAACCGGCCTCCTGGCATATATTCTGCCGGATGTGAAGGCATTCCAGGGTGTTCAGCAGCCGCCCGAATATCATCCTGAGGGTGATGTCTGGATTCACGTCCTGCTCATGCTTGAAGGCCTTCGTATTCCGTCGCGGACGCTTGCTCTCGGTGTGCTGCTGCACGACGTCGGCAAGCCTCTAACATTCCGCGTTGCCGAGAGGATCCGTTTTGACGGTCACGCGGAAGTCGGCGCGCAAATAGCTCGCCGGATCCTCACCAATCTCCGCTTTTCCAATGATGACGTGGAACAAGTTGTTTCACTCGTTGCCAATCACATGAAGTTTAAGGATGTCGAAAGGATGCGCCTCAGCACGCTCAAACGTTTTCTGCGGCTTCCGCATTTTGATGAACACCTGGAACTGCACCGCCTTGATTGTCTGGCAAGCAACGGTAACACTCACACTTACAAATTCATGCTGGCGAAGCAGGCTGAGTTTGGCACGGAACTCCTGCGGTTGCCCCGTTTACTTACGGGTGACGACCTGATTCAGGCTGGCTACCAACCCGGTCCATGGTTTGGCATAGCACTGAAAGCTGTGGAAAACGCGCAGTTGGAAGGCTCGGTAAACACTCGCGAGCAGGCGCTTTCCCTGGCGCAACTGGTCCTGGAACGCCAAGTACACTAGTCGCTGCTTGCTTCCAATGCGTTTTCAGTACCAGAACAGTCATATATCTGAAAGCGTCGACGTCCCCTTTGCATCACATAACTGTTTATGCAAGTCTTATCAGGTCGCTTGTTGCAGGAATACGAACTGGCCCGTCAGGAGAGCGATCGGCTCTTCGATATTTTAAAACCAGGTACGTTGTACGAGCGGCCGATTGCCGAACGTCATCGCGTGATCTTCTATCTGGGGCACCTTGACTGCTTCGACTTCATTCATATCTGCCAAGAAGGAATGGGACAAAAATCGCTGAATGGTACGTTTGATAGCCTGTTCCAGGCTGGGATCGATCCCGATTCCTCTCAACTGCCCTCGGACACACCCTCCGACTGGCCTTCTCTGGGAACTGTTCAGGACTACGTTCAAAGCTGCCGGCGGCGTGTGGATCAGTCCATGGATGAGGCTCCTGAGGACGCTCTGCAACTCGCGCTCGAGCACCGGCTAATGCACCTGGAAACGCTGGCATACATGTTCCACAACTTCCCCTATGATCGAAAGCGCATCGCTGACGGTCAGAGCTCGGAAGCGCCCTCTGCTACGAAGCCCGGCCAGCTTTCCGAATGGCGCCAGATACCAGCCGGCAATGCTTTACTCGGCCGCAAGAAAGCTGATGGTTTCGGCTGGGACAATGAATTCGATCAACACTCCGTCAGCGTCCCGGCGTTTTCGATTCAGCGCTTCCCTGTTACCAATGGTCAGTACCTGGAGTTTGTCAAGCAGGGCGCTCCCATTCCAAACTTCTGGATCGAGCGAAACGGTAACATTTTTTACCGCGGGATGTTCAATGAGATAGCGCTTCCACTTGACTGGCCGGTGTACGTTACCAAGCGGGAGGCCGAAGCTTATGCTCAGGCTCATGGTTTTTCGGTCGTATCCGAAGCTCAATATCATCGCGCTGCTTACGGAACTAACGGTCCGAAATCGCGTACTTATCCTTGGGGCGATTCCGTCCCGCAAGCGAGTTTTGGGAATTTCGATTTTCGCCGGTGGGATCCGGAGGCGGTTTTCGCCGCGCCGCAAGGCAACAGCTTTTTTGGAGTCGCTCAACTGGTCGGCAACGGCTGGGAGTGGACATCTACCCCTTTTCAACCTTTTCCGGGTTTCGTTCCTCGAGCGTCCTATCCCGGCTACTCTGCAAACTTTTTCGATGGTGAGCATTTTGTTATGAAGGGCGCCGCTTCCCGCACCGCCGCGCGCCTCACTCGATCGTCGTTTCGTAATTGGTTCCGGCGAGACTATCCGTACATGTACGCGAAGTTTCGCTGCGTTCAAAATTGAGGATTTTGTGTCAGTGTCAGCTTCCCTGAACATTCAATTGTCCCCCTTCGCGGCCGATGTCGCCGAAGGGCTCTCTTCTCCGGTTAAACGCCTCTCGCCGCGCTATTTCTACGACGATCTTGGCTCTGCTTTATTCGAAGCGATTACTTTGCTCCCTGAGTACGGACTGACCCGCGCTGACGAGCGCGTGCTGCGCCGCCACGCCAGCGAACTCGGCTGCATTCTCCAGTCAGTTTCTCTGGTTGGTGAACTTGGCAGTGGCAGTGGCCGCAAAACTAGTTCCATCTTGCAAGCTCTTAGAGTCCGCAATCCCGGCTTGCGCTACAGCCCCATCGACGTATCGCCAGCCGCGCTCGATACCTGCTGCCGGCAGTTGTCTGATCTGGCGTTGATCTCTCCTATTTGCAGCGATTGGCTTGATGGAGTCGGACAGATAGCAGCCAGGCGTGTCTCCGACAAGCCGCTTCTTCTCCTCTTTCTGGGCAGTTCCATTGGCAATCTCGACCGCGCGTCCATTTCGAAATTCTTGTTCCAATTGCATGCTCTCTTAAGGCCGGGCGATTATTTCCTGCTCGGCGCGGATCTGGTTAAGGATGTCGACAAAATGATCGCCGCTTACGACGATGCGGCCGGCGTTACAGCAGCTTTCAACAAGAACCTTCTCAGCCGAATAAACAAGGAATTAGGTGGTCATTTTGATCTAAGAGCTTTCGATCACCATGTCCGCTGGGATGCCTTCAATCGCCGCATTGAGATGCACTTGCTCGCTTGGAAACAGCAGGACGTCTATATCGGAGCCATCGGCCGCCGTTTCCATTTTGAGGCCGGCGAGACCATTTGGACGGAATCTTCCCACAAGTTCACTGAGCTCGAATTAGAATCACTCGCGCGCGCCAGTGGCTTTGTGCCCGAAAAAACGTGGACCGACTTGGAATGGCCGCTGGCCGAGACTCTTTGGCGTGCGTAATAAGCTGCGATGATATCCTGATGTCTGGACGCTTACGCGTCACCTCGGGCCGGTAGCTCAGTTGGTAGAGCATCGCACTTTTAATGCGGTGGTCGCGGGTTCGAGCCCCGCCCGGCTCACCATTGTTTTCCGCTTATTTCCCTCATGAATCGAATACGGCTGCTATCCGTTTCCTGCCTGCTGGCGCTGCTAGCCGGTTGCTCCACCACCAGCAATACTCCCAAAGAAAACCCCGCGCAAACAGGCCCCCCACAACCTTCCTACTTCAAAGTCGACCCAGCTACTTCTGGAACACTATACGGTCGCATTCGCTACATGGGGAAGAAGCCGCCGCGAAAACCCGTGGACATGAGTGAAGATCCCGCGTGTGTCGCGGCGCATCACGGCAAAGCTTACGACGAGTCGCTGGTCGTCAATCCCAACGGCACTCTCGCTAACGTATTCGTATACGTTAAGAGCGGGCTGGAAGGCAAGACTTTCCAGGTCCCGTCAACGCCGGTCGTAATCGATCAGCGTGGCTGCTGGTTTCATCCGCGGGTGCTGGGCATTCAGACCGGTCAGGAGCTAAAGGTCATCAACTCCGACCCCGTCACCCACAATATTCATCCCATGGCTCAAATCAATCGCGAGTGGAACCACAGCCAGGGTGAAGGCGACCCTCCTCTAGAGCGCAAATTTCTAAAGCCTGAAGTGATGATTCGAGTGAAATGCAACATTCACAGTTGGATGCATGCCTTCATCGGTGTTGTAGACAATCCCTATTTCGCCGTTACAGGCGAAGACGGTACATTCGAAATAAAGAACCTGCCGCCCGGCAATTACACCATCGAAGTGTGGCAGGAAAAATTGGGAGTTCAGGAAACAAAAGTAACCATCGCTCCATCCGCCAAAGTGGAGTCCGATTTCACCTTTAAAGGAGACTAGAGTCCGTCTACGTTGCCGGCGGTCCGGAATTCGGAGGCGCGGCGGGACTCGACAGTGACTCCAGAAATGCAATAAGGTCCTGCCGGTCCTGACCTGACAGAGTAATGGCTGAAATGGCCGGATCGAGATTCGGATTGGAGTTTCCGTGGCCCGCGTAGTAATCCACCACATCTTTCAGAGTTTTCAGGCTCCCATCGTGCATATAGGGAGGAGTCAAGGCAACGTTTCGTAAGCTCGGAGTCTTAAACGCGCCCTTGTCCGCATTCCGCTTCGTCTCGCTATAGCGTCCCATGTCCCTCAGGTTTCCTTGGTCATCAACGCCCACGCCGATGTTGTGAAACAAGCCGTCGGTAAACAAAGCATAGTGCGCGTCAATCAGATGGCACGATGCGCAATTGCCTTTTTTGGGATCTTCAAAAACCTTCAGACCCCTGATCGCCGCCGGACTCAGCGCTTTTCTGTTCCCGCCATACTCATATTGATCGAATGGCGAATCACCGCTGACCAGAGTGCGCTCGAAACTGGCGATTGCCTGCTCAATCTTCCCCAGCGTCACATCGCCCGGCCCGAACGCCTCCTGAAACTCGCGTCTCACTTTCGGATCGGCGTTCAGCTTTGCCACAGTCACCTCATGCGGCTGATTCATCTCAATCGAATTCGCCATCGGCCCGCCAACCTGCTCTTCTAAACTGGGCGCGCGGCCATCCCAGAACTGTGACGGGTCATAGGCCGCATTCAACAACGTGGGCGCGTTGCGAACGCCCGTTTTCCCACCCACGCCGATCGAGTGCGCCAGTCTATCCGTGAAATGCAAATTCGGATTGTGGCACGACGAGCACGAAATGGAGTCGTTCAGCGATAGCCGCTTGTCATAAAAGAGTTTTCGACCCAGTGCCACAGTCTCCGGCGTGACTGGATTGTCCGCCGGAACGGGAACCGCTGGCAAACCCAGCGGCGGGCTCGGCAGTTGCAGCGCCGGACCAAGAGGCTTCGCCCGTTTGGTGGAAATCGTGCTTGGATCTACTTTTTTTTCTGAGGTGCAGGAGACCGTAGCAGCGATCAGGAACATCGCGATTGTTACTGAATTACCTCGTTTGCCAAACAGCATCTGCCTAAAAAGCGATCCGGTTCTTTTTCTCTTCAAGCATCCCGGCATCCAGCTCAGGAACCTTCTTCAAGTCTTCCAGCGACTTGAACGGCCCATTTTTCTCGCGATACGCAATAACGGCAGCCGACTGTGACCGCCGCAAACTCAAACCACTTTCCAGCTCGATTGCCGAGGCCGTATTAACGTTGACCTTCATCACCGCGTCAGCCGGAAAATGCTCCGACAAGTAGCTCAGAACCGTGGCGTAATCCTTCTCGTTACTCTTCATTCCCGCCGCGGCCATCTTGGTCATCGTGGCGTTCCAGCCGTCGCGGTCCTGACGCATGGAAGTCACGCGCGACAGCTCATGACATTGCTTGCAGAGCCGTTCCGTCTCGGCCCGGCCTGGACCATCCGGCAGATCCTGCGCCGCCAGACAGAAGGATGCCAGTACCATGACCACTAACGGGCGAAACGTCATATCCACGATTTTATCCCTTAATGTTCGATAGGAATGCCAAACGCGTATTCATTTCCCTCATAGTCAGCCAGGTAAATACGCGTGTCCCCAGCCGCCAGGGCGCCGCTATGGACAAACGATGTAATTTGATTGCCGCTATTCCACAATTCTTTACCGGTTTCTCCATCCAGGGCATACAGAACCGCATTGGTGGAATTTTTCACCCGCTTGGCCAGCTTCACCTTTGAATCTGACGATTCAAACTCGCCGCTCGCCAGCGCAAACACCACTCCATTCGAAACTATCGGAGCCAGCGGCGCCGTCAGTTCACGCGACTTCCACCCCTCCTCGAACGCCATACCCGAGGAATTCAACACCACCTTCATGGCAACCACCGAGCCATGCGCTCCCGGAGAAGACGAAAGTATCCAGCGATTCTTTTGGCCATCCTCCCATGACGTCAACGAGCCCGGCTCAAAACCCGCTGCCGAGATAACGTTGCTCTTTACCGGCGGACTCGATATTGCAGCTGCGTCAAATAGGTAAATACAGCCGTCGTTCGCCGCTACCGCAATCAGGTTCTTACCGTTGAAGTCAAAAACCACAGGAGAGGAAGTGAACTCGACGCCGCTCACTTTTTGCTTGGCCGTCGGGTTCAGCGTCTTAGGCTCCATAGCCACCAGTTCGCCCGCCGTTGTGGCGACATACAGCGTTCCATCCGGTCCTGCGGCCGGTCCCGCCGTACCTGCAATGCCTCCGCTTTCAGGCTTCCAATTCTTCACCTGCCCGGTAGGCATGTCCAGCGCCCAAACACCGTCTGCAACGCCTCCGCAATGGTTGGTAGTCGCCACGTAGGCCGTGTCGCCGAAAACCAGCAAGCCGCGCGCGTCCGCGCCAGCCGGAATGAAAGGAACTCCAGGCTGCGGTTCATTGCCATTCGAAACCCACAAGCTATGCAGAGAACCGTCGCCGGTCAGTACGTACACATACTGCACGTGCGGCGCGTACGGATTCACCGGTGCCGGAGCACCAGGAGTCGCCGCGGGAACCGGCCTTGGTGGTGGCGGTGCGCGTTTTATGGTGACCGCGCCTTCGTCCGGCAATCCAACTCCCGACTTAGCAGGGCTCCCGCGGCCCGAACGTGCGGCGATACCGGAAGGATAAGCCGGTGTCGTAGGTCGCGCCGCGGCCGAAGTAATCCCGCCTGGACACACGATGCTCTTGCCGTGCGCTGAATTGCCTTGGCTCAGATCCTTCTGCCACTCCAGCCGCCCTAACTCCGAATCGAAAGCAACCATCTGACCTGAACTCGACGCGACGAATGCAAATGTCCGAAATCCCCGATAGCCAATATAGAAATCCAGCATCACCGCCGGCATAAGCGTGTTAAGCTCGCGCGCGCTGCCCTCCGGCTTCAACTTCCACTCCAGTTTGAAGCCCGATTTTTTTATGGCATCCACTGAAATTCTCGAGTCCGTTCGCGCCCACGACGACCGCTGTGCGTCGCCGCCCGCGGTTATCCAGTCGCCCTCGGACGTTTGCAGGGCGAAAGCAAATAAAATCGCAACAACAGCGGATTGTCTTACTTGGGTTTGCAGCTTCAATGACGCCTCATTCCAAAGTGCTAATGATATAACTTGAGCCGAATGAACAGACCACTCCGCACTCTCATTCCTTTGCTGGCAATAGTTTCCAGCACGCTATTTGCCGCCGACTGGCTTACCGACGGCGGCGATTCAAAGCGCAACAACTGGCAAAAGGACGAAACCATCCTGACCAAAGCCAATGTCGGCGCTATGCAGTTGCTCTGGTCGCGCAAGCTCGATAACCAGCCGCGCCAGATGCACTCGCTGCTGGAACCGCTGGTCATCGGCGACGTCGCCACCGCAAGCGGCGATAAGCAGCTGGTTATTCAGGCCGGTGTCTCGGACAACCTCTATGCACTGGATGCGAAGAATGGCGAACTGGTCTGGCATCGCCATTTTGAGAGTACCTTTCAGCCCTCCGCCACCGACCGCTACGCTGTTCTTTGTCCGGGAGGAATGACCGCGAACGTAACTATCGGTCCCGGTGACAAGCCTCACCAGTACATCATCTACGCCGCTTCCTGGGACGGCCGTCTTCATCAGGTGAACGCGGCCGATGGCGAAGAACTGACCACACCCGGCAAGTTCATGCCTGCAAACGGCAAGCCATATGCCCTGAACCTCGTGGACAACGTTATCTACACGCACAGTGGTCAAGGTTGCGGCGGTAATCCGAATGAGGCATATGCCTACGATCTTGCTACTCACAAGGTGGGAAGCTGGGGACCCGCGGGCGGAGGCATGTGGGGCCGTTCCGGTCCCGCCGTCAGCAAAGAACATGTCATGTACACCGGAACCGGCGATGGACGGTGGGATCCCGAAGATGGTCTTTATGGAAACGGCATCATAGGCGTGAAGCAGAACCCAACCACCAAAGCTCTGGATCTATACGATTACTACGGTCCAGCCAATGCCGAGTGGCTGTGGAAGCGCGACCTCGACATGCAGGTGACTCCCGCCATCTTCGACTTCAACAAGAAAGAGTACATGGTGGACGCCAGCAAGGAGTGCCGTGTTTACCTGATGGATACGGAATCTATCGGCGGCGATGATCATCGCACGCCCGTTTATCGCACGCCGCTGATTTGCAACGAAATTGTTGACTTTGCGCAAGCAGGAATCTGGGGATCGCTCGCAACCTGGCAGGATGATGCCGGTACCCGATGGGTGTTGGCGCCCTTCTGGGGTCCCAAGCACTCTAAATTCGATGCGCCGCTCCAGTACGGCGAAGTGAAAAAGGGCGCCATCGTAGCGTTCAAAATGGACCAGACTGGAGGCATAACCAAACTTGTGCCGGCTTGGATCTCGCGCGATATGAATCAGGCGGAACCACCCCTGATTGCTAATGGCATGGTGTTCGCCTATGGCAGCGGCGAGAATACCTCGCAGGCATTCCCCGACGTCGGTCTCGACTTTCGCATGGACCGGCGAGTTCCGCTTTCCACCCACGCCGTCCTTTATGCTTTGGACGCGCAAACCGGCAAGGAACTCTGGTCAAGCGGCGATCAGATCAAAACCTGGAATCACTGGAGCGGGTTGGCGCTCGCCAACGGCCAAGTTTACATCAATACCTACGATGGCATGCTCTATTGCTTCGGCTTGCGTAAATGAAACGGCTTTTCCTGTTGCTCGCGCTTGCCTCCATGGCCTTTGCGCAGCAACAGCAGCAAGAGCTTGATGCGTACAGGCGCGTCTTAATGGACTTTGGGGGCCTCATCCAATATGGCAGCGACGATGCCGAACTAGGTCTGCATCATGATCCTGACAGGGTCGTTTTCCTAGGCGATGAAATTACCGAAAGGTGGCCCGGCTTTCTTACTGGCAAGCACTATGTGAATCGCGGTATCACCCGCCAGACCACCGCGCAGATGCTGGTGCGTTTCCGCCAGGATGTAATCGATCTCGAACCCAAAGTAGTGGTTATCGAAGCAGGCACGAATGACTTAGCCAGTGTGATGGGCCCCTCTTCTGAAGGCACCATGGCCGAAAATTTTATGTCCATGGTGGAACTAGCAAAAGCCCACGGCATTCGCGTTGTTCTGGCCTCCGTAACTCCCGTCTGCGACTGTTTTCAGCCGATGACTCAGCGCCGGCCTGCAGGCAAGATCATCAGCCTAAACATCTGGTTGAAAAACTACGCTGCACAAAGCGGCCTAGTCTATGTGGACTACTATTCCGCCCTCGTTCAAAACCGCGCGATGAACAAAAATCTCACAGTAGATGGTTTCATTCCCAACGCAGCCGGCTATCGCCTGATGGAGCCGCTAGTTCAGCACGCCATCGAGCTAGTACAACAGGAACGCCCATAGTGTCTCTCCAGTGGCGCAAATGACATACTGATGCCCGTCCAACATATAGGTTTGCGGTGAATTAGTCACGCCGCCAATCCGCGTATGCCACAAAACATTGCCAGTGGTCACGTCATGCGCCATGAAATTCCCCGAACCATCGCCGGCAAACAGCAGACCACCGGCCGTAGTCAATAAACCACCGCCCCCTCCACCACCGCCATAATACGGGTGCCGCCAGGCAATCTTGCCGGTTTTGTAATCGATGGCCGTCAGGTAGCTTCCGCCGCTGCCCACTTCATCTTCTTCCTTGCCGCCAAGCCCCATGGAGCCGCGCGGATCGGTATCGGTCAGGTAAAAAATCGAATACCCATCCTTCTCCGCGACATAAAGATAACCGGTTTGCGGAGAATACGCCGGCGGTTCCCAATTGATGGTGCCGCCCGAATCGGGCGATACCAGAGATCCGCCCACAGTCGCGTCCTTTTCGGGCAGCCTCTTAGGACCGCCAAACTTGTTCAAGCCCTTGGCCCAATTCGTGTCCTCGCCATACTTGCTGGTCACCAGGTGCTCGCCCGTCACGCGGTCCACAACGAAAAAATATCCGTTGCGCGCAGCGGTTATCACCAGCTTGCGCATCTTCCCGTTGAACATGCCATCCACCAGCACCGGCGTCTGTGCCGAATCGTAATCGTGCATGTCATGCGGCGAAGTCTGGAAATACCAGGCCATCTTGCCCGTATCGACATTTATCGCGATTAATGAGCAGGTAAAAAGGTTGTCCAGGTCGCCGCGTGTTCCGTTTGTGTAAGCGGGCGTAGGATTACCCGTGCCGAAGATATACAGTTTTGTTTCGGGATCATACGCGCCAGGCGCCCAGGTCTGTGCGCCGCCATGCCGGGCCGCATCCAGCGTCTTCCACGTATCCAGCCCCGCATCGCCTTTCTCCATCGGAACCGTGTAATGGGTCCATTGCAGCTCGCCTGTTTC
>PLRJ01000119.1:13314-25947 GCA_003163855.1 Bryobacterales bacterium
ACCAGGTAATCGTCGGGCGTTTCCATGAACAGATAGTCGTTCCACATCGCCAGACCACGATTGCCGATGTGCGTGCCGCCCTTTGTCCGCCAATAATAGTGCCAGAGCGTCCGGCCATCGCGGGCGTCTACCGCCCAAGCGTTGTCGGGCATGGTGAAATACAACGTGCCGTCCACTTCCAGCACCGAGCATTTGATGCTGCCGCCGCGAATCACCAGGTCGCCCGGCCCTTCTCCCCCTACAGTTAAGTGCTCTGGCGCTTGATAACGCCGGCCGCCCTGGGGTTCGCCGACACCTCCGCTAAAGTGCATCGTCCAGGCAAGCGTCAAATGCTGCACGTTGTGGGTATCGATCTGCTTTAGCTCGCTAAACCGCTTGCCGGTATAGTCGCCGTTGTAAGTGGGCCACGAGTCCTTCAGCGGCTTCAATAAATCCTCCGGCTTTACTCCAGAGCCTTGCCCGAGCGCGAGTGAAGCCATCAGCGGCGCAAATAGAAAAAGTTTCAAGTTCATCATTACTTAAGTGTTTCCAGGTAGGCAGTGACATCGTGGATGTCTTTGTCTGAATATTCGCCAAGCAACTGGCGGTGCCTTTCCATCGGGTCGTGAATCACAATTTCAGGATTCGTGAGACTGATCCTGTCAAAGCTGCGCTCGGCGCCGTCGGGCAATTGCAGAGTAATCAGAAACTCATCCATGCGTAGAACTAGGCCGCTCACTTTTTCGCCCGAAGGGAGCGTGACCTCAGCCGTCGGATTGCGTTTAGGAGATGGCTCGCTGCCCTTTCCGCCGCCCGAAACCCAGGCGCTTTGCAATTTCTTCTGATCTTTCACGCTGGCAACAAAAGCTTTCATGTCGCCGTCGGCCGAATGGCAACTGGCGCACTTGGCATCGAAGTAAGCTTTGCCTTCCGCCGCGTTGCCGACCAGAATGTCGGGATCCACATGCCCGGCCGATGGCGGCATACCTTGCACTTCTATCGCGCCAACCACGCTGCGCACATAGGCCGCAACCGCCTGCGCATCCGCATCGCTAATATTAATAGCCGGCATCCCCATCTTTTGCCGGCTTCCATGAATAATCGGAACAATGAGTTCACCATGTTGATCGGTCAGAGCTGCTTGCGACCGCAGCAGGTTGGGTCCGCCCATGTCGCCGCCGCGCAGGTCCGGTCCATGGCATCCGCGGCAATCCACCTGATATAAAGTCTTGCCTTTGCTGACTTCGGCAGGATCTTCAGGCGCGCGCTTCTGGCCAGGAACAAATCCGCCTTTTTGGCCCAGGGCCAGCAATGCGGCTATCAAAAGAAATAGAAAGACCTTCATAGTACTTGAATATAATCCTCTCATTACATGATCAAGTTCCTCACCTTCTTACTTTTCTTAACGCAGACGCAATATAGCGGCTGGGACCGCGTCGGAGGCAATGAAGACAACCTGCATTATTCCTCTCTCGCCCAGATCAACGCTCAGAACATCCAGTCGCTGCGCGTGGCGTGGCGCTTCGACAGCGGGGACGAATATCCCGATTCTGACATGCAATGCAATCCCATCGTTATAGACGGGCTGATGTACGTCACGACTCCAAAATTGAGAGTCGTCGCGCTGAATGCGGCAACCGGAAAACAGGTTTGGAGCTTTGATGCCGGGCAAAAGCGCGCGCCGCATCCCAATCGCGGACTAACCTACTGGTCGGACGGCTCCCAATCTCGAATCTTCGAAACAGTCGGGAGCGATCTGCTCTCTCTCGACGCCAGGACCGGTCTTCCCGATCCGGGCTTTGGCGACAAAGGCAAGGTCGATATGCGCTTGGCCTTTGACCCGCCTCTAAGAAACACATCGTTGAGTGTTACCAGTCCCGGTGTTATCTACCACGATCTGCTTATCCTCGGCAGTTCAGTAGCCGAAACGCTTCCGGCGACGCGCGGCGATATTCGCGCCTATAATGTACGGACGGGCAAACTGGCCTGGACCTTCCACACCATTCCACGGCCGGGCGAGTTTGGCTACGACACTTGGCCATCCGAAAGCTGGAAAACCTCCGGCGCAGCCAACAATTGGGCGGGCATGGTTGTGGATGAAAAGCGCGGCACTGTTTTTGTTCCAACCGGCTCCGCAGCGGCCGATTTCTATGGCGCTGATCGCCACGGCAACGATCTTTTCGCTAATACGTTGCTGTGCCTGGATGCCGCTACCGGCCAGCGCAAGTGGCATTTCCAGGCAATCCGTCACGATGCCTGGGATCTGGATTTTCCGTGCCCTCCTATTCTGATTCGCTGCCTCCGCAATGGGCAGATGGTTGACGCGGTTGCACAACCGGGCAAGAGCGGCTATCTTTACGTGCTGAATCGGGAGACCGGCGAGAGCTTGTTTCCGATGGAAGAGCGTTCCGTGCCGCCCTCCACGGTCGATGGTGAACTGCTGGCGAAATCTCAACCGGTTCCCACCTTGCCTGCGCCATTTGTGCGCCAGGAATTCTCAGAAGCGACGGTGACTAACCGCACTCCCGCCGCTCACGATGCGGTTCTGAAAGAGCTGCGGACCTATCAACATGGTCAACTCTTCGTCTCGCCGAGTCTGAAAGGAAGCGTCCTGTTCCCCGGACCTTCCGGCGGGGCTGAATGGGGCGGCGGCGCGTACGATCCTGAAACCCATCTTTACTACATCAACGCCAACGAAGAGCCTTGGGTGGTGCGTCTCGCTCCTACCGAACAGGTTGGTCATAATGTGCTGGCGAGTCAAGCCTACAAGCGGTTCTGCGCGCCTTGCCATGGCGCCAGTATGAAGGGGTCGCCGCCCGAGTATCCTGCTCTCGATCACCTGGCAGGAAAGCTGACCGACGAACAGGTTTCCTCCATGCTGCATAACGGCGGCGGTAGGATGCCTAACTTTGACTGGTTGGGTGATCCGGCTATTAACACGCTGAAGGATTTCCTGCTTCGCAAAGTCGATAACAAAATGACTTTGCCCACGCCGCAGGGCTTGTCGGAGGGACTCAAATACTCGACTGAAACCTTCAGGACGTTCCTCGATCCCGACGGTTACCCGGCAAATTCACCGCCCTGGGGCACGCTCTCTGCCATTAACCTAGATTCGGGCGAGTACGCCTGGAAAATTCCGCTCGGCCAATACCCCGAACTCGCGGCCAAAGGCATGAAGGACACCGGCAGTGAAAACCATGGCGGCGCCGTGGTCACCGCGGGCGGACTTCTGTTTATTGGGGCAACCCATTTCGACAGCAAGTTCCGCGCCTTCGATAAGAAGACAGGAAAGCTTCTGTGGGAGACGGTTTTGCCCTTTGCCGCGAATGCTACACCGGCTGTTTATGAGGTGAATGGCAAGCAATATGTCGCCGTTGCCACCGGCGGAGGGCGGGGACGTCCCTCAGGCGGCTCCTATGTAGCATTTGCTTTACCATGATCTAAAAGACGGTCGGGCATCACAAAAACTCGCCGCGCAAGTTCGGAGTCAAGAGTCTGCTGGCTGTAATACTGCAGCAGGATCGAGTTTTTCCAGTCGAACAAGTCTGCGTTTGCGACGGAGAATTGCCCCCAATTCCCCGCTGCGTCGGACCGCCCAATGCGTTCGTTCACTAGCAGCATGTGGGCCCAGGTAACAGTCTCGTGATACCGGTCGGCCTTGCCGAGGGCCGCCGCATACGACTTCAAAGTTTGAGCAAATCTCGCGATAGCTTCGGCTGCCGGAAAGCGCGTTAGATAAAGCCAGGCCGCGTGCAGATGATCCGCGTGATGAAAGCCGTCCTGCGGCAGCGTTCCGGCCTCAAACTGCGCCAGGAAATCGTCCTCGTCCATGCTTAGGTCGGGTTGCATACGACAGCCAACACTCCCGCGATATAAATGGCCAGATAGCTAACGTCGTACTCACGATGCAATACGTGAAATATCATCGCGTATACCATGATCATTATCAGCGCGATGCCTCCGCAGCGCATCGTTTTGGGGATCAGAAAGAGGATGGTTGCCAACAACTCCGCGCAGCCGACGAGGAACATATGCGAATGCCAGTGCGCATGAGCACTGCGAAACTGTCTGAGCACCAAAGCTGCGCTGTAGCCGCCGATTACTAGTCCAAGCACGACGCGCAAGAAAATCAGGCTGAAGCGGCTGCTCATGCATGTCTCGCCTTCGGTTTTTTGCTTTCGAGAAGCTTGTGACTGTAGTTGGCATTCAGATCCAGATGGTAGATGTTTTTCAAGCTGGCTATTAGGTCGAGGCTCTGCGTTCCAAAAGCGCATTTGCCGTCGAAGGCATGCAACACGATGCCTTCAATCAGGTCTCCAAGCGTCATGTCGTGGTATTCGGCCAGCGCTTTCATAACTTTCAGAATTCTCTTTTCAATGCGGACACCCGTCTGAATCCGCTCAATCATCAGTCGCTACCAGTGTACATAAATACCAATGTACCATGTTCTTTGCATCCGATACTCTGAAAAAAATGTATTGTCCGAATTGCGGGTTAGCGAACGATAATAGCGCCAGGTTCTGTGCCAACTGCGGCACTCCGTTTTCAAGCACTTCGGCACCACCGACCGGTCCCAATTCCACCGCCAAAAACATCGGAATCGGCTGCCTGGTTGCCTTTGGCATTTTCCTTTTCGTTGGCCTATCTTGCACCAGATCGTGTTTCGGCTTGCGCAGGCACACGAATATTCTGCGGCGTGTTTTGCGGGCCGGCAATAAGCCCGAAAATCAAGTCGATATGATATGGCCTGAGCAGGAGAGGTCGTTACATGACTCGACGAGAATTGCTGTCGGCTGGGGCGGCATCCGGTTTGCTGGCGCTCGCGCCGAAATCATTCGGAGCGTCCACCGATAAAGCTTTATTGGGCGGTTCGCCTACCGCGTTCAGCAATCGCGTTAGGGCCGCGCGCAAGAATAATCAGCAATTCGACATCATCGAGCACTGCCACCAGTTGGGACTGGCCGGCGCCGAGTCTATTCTGCCGTCGCCTGACCCGGAAGTTGTCAAATCCATCCGCCAAAAAGTGGATGGTTGGGGAATGGTGGTCATCCTGAACGCGCCGCTTCCCAAAACGGAGAGCGACGTGGCTAACTTCGATACGGCCGTTGCCGCCTGTAAAGAAGCGGGAGCCGTTGCGCTGCACGCGGCCATGACGCAGCGCCGCTACGAACAGTTCGATTCTCTGGCCGCTTTCCAGGCCAATTTTGCCCAGTGCCAGCGCTCTATTGCGCTGGCTGAACCCGTTCTGCGCAAACACCGTATGCGACTGGCGATAGAGAACCACAAAGGATGGCGCGCCGTTGAACAGGCAGCCTGGATGAAACGAGTGAGCAGCGAATGGGTGGGCGTGTGTCTGGACATGGGCAACAACATTTCCTTGTGCGAGATGCCCGATGAGACTTTCGAACTGCTGACTCCCTTCGCGATCTTCTCGCATTTGAAAGACATGGGAGTGGAAGAGTATCGCGAAGGCTTTCTGCTGTCTGAGGTGCCGTTCGGCGAAGGCGTGATCGATCTGAAGAAGCGCGTGGATCAACTAAGGCAAAAAGACCCGAAGATGCTTTTCTGTCTGGAGATGATCACGCGCGATCCGTTGAAGATCCCCATCTACACCGACAAATACTGGGCGACCTTTTCCGATCCTGCAACGCAGATTCCCGGACGCGATGTCGCCAAAGTGATGGAACTGGTGAAGAACAATGTGCCGAAGACTCCGTTGCCGCGGCCCGATGGTTTGCCGCCGGAGGAAATCATCAAGGCAGAGGACCAGTACAACCTGGCGTGCATCAAGTACGCGCGGCAATATCTGGACATGTAATGGAAGAACTGGTAAGCAGACGGGCGATGGTTGCGGCGCTGCCAGGGGGCACGTTGTTCCTGGCGAGTTGGTTGAATGCCGCAGAGCAGAGTTACACTCCTAAGTTCTTTGCGCCAGATGACTTCGCAGCTTTGCAGGAGTTTTCAGAACTTCTGATTCCTTCCGACGAATTCCCTGGCGCGCGCGAAGCACGCTGCGCGGAATACATTGACTTTGTCGTGAACGCATCAGCCGACGAACCTAACGTGCAAAGTAACTGGCGTAAAGCAATGGAGGCGGTAAAGCAAACCGGATTCTACACGGCAACTCCGGAGCGCCGTTTGGACTTAGTGTCGGAGATGTCGCAGCCAGAATTATCGCCTGATGCGCAACATCCGGCTTACTTTGCTTATCGCCTGATCAAGCGGCAGACGGCCTTTGCTTTTTATACATCAAAACCGGGGCTTATTCAGACGCTGGATTACAAAGGGAACTCGTACAACATGAGTTTTCCCGCCTGCAATCATCCGGAGCACCAGAAAGTTTAATGCCGCCGTTCGATGCAATCATTGTTGGTTCAGGCGCATGTGGCGGCTGGGCCGCTATGCAACTGACGCAAGCCGGCATGAATGTGCTGATGCTGGAGGCGGGAAGTCCGATTGATCCTGCGCGCGATTTCGGACACAAGCAGCCGTATCAACTGGATTATCGCGGGGCGGGGAAGCCGGGACTCGCGCGCAAGTACCAGGGCACGGAGCGGAATTACCGCATCATGATTGATAACAGCGAGAATCCGTACACGACTTCGGAGGATACGGTATATCGCTGGTCGCGTTCGCGCATACTCGGCGGACGCACACTGCACTGGGCGCGCGCCAGCGACAGAATGGCCGACTACGAATTCAAAGCGGCCTCGCGCGACGGTTACGGGCTGGATTGGGCGGTCAGCTATAGCGACATGAGCCCGTACTATGATCGCGTCGAGCAATTCATTGGAGTGAGCGGGCAGCGCGAAGGATTTCCGCAATTTCCAGATGGCGAGTTTCTGCCGGTGATGCCGCTGAATTGCGCGGAGACTATCTTCACGGCAGCGTGTAGAAGCATGAACTGGCCGACGACACACAGGCGATTGGCGCAGTTGACGCAAATGCACAACCGGCGTCCGCCGTGCCATTACTGCGGCAACTGCATCAACGGCTGTGACGTCGGCGCGATGTTTAGTACGGTGTCCTCGACACTGCCGGTTGCGTTGAAAACCGGACGCCTTACGGTGCGGACCGATTCGGTTGTGGCGTCGGTACGGATGAATAGCGAGAATCGCGCGCAGGGCGTGACTTATATTGAACGCTTCACCGGTAAGAGTGTGGCCGTTGACGGGAAGTTTGTTTTGTTGGCCGCTTCGACGTTAGAGAACACGCGGTTGCTGCTGCTATCGGCAAAAGGCGGGCTGGCTAATTCGAGCGGAACGCTTGGGCATTACATGATGGATCAGCTATCGGCTGCGGGCGTGACGGGCTACCTGCCGAAATTGAAAGGCGGCCCCAGCAGACTGGACGATGGCAAGCTGGCGGGCATCACGATTCCGAATATGGTGAATTTCGATGGCAAGAGCGCGCGCAAGGATTTCATCCGCGGCTATGTGATGAATGCCACTGGCGGCCAGACTGAGTTTGCGGCGTTTTCCGGTACGCTACCGGGATTTGGAAGCGCCTGGAAGCGCGAAGTGAAGTCGCTTTATGTGGCGCAGGCGCGGGTGTGGATTGCGGGCGGGGAAATGCTGGCGCAGAAAGAGAACCACGTGGAGCTTGATCCGGAAGTGAAAGACCACTGGGGCATTCCGGTGTTGAAAATTCATTTCAAGCACTGCGACAACGACCGCAAGTTGATTGCGCATTTTCAGCAGGCGGCGGACGAGCTGTTCCGCAAAGCAGGCGGCGAGAAAATTCCGGCTGCGCCGGAAGAGCCACCGAAGAATGTGATTGGGGGTTCGATTCATGAAGTGGGTACGGCGAGGATGAGCGTGGATCCTAAACAAGGCGTGTTGAACTCGTTCTGCCGCACGCATGATATTCCCAATCTGTATGTGTTCGGAGGGAATGCTTTTCCATCGACCGGAGACAAGCATCCTACGCTGACCATGATGGCTTTGACGGCGCGCGGCTGCGACCATTTACTCGACGAGGCGAAAGCATGAACAGGAAGCTTGTTGCACTCTGTTTGTTTGCTGGTTTGCTTTGGGCTGATGAGGTTGATTGGCCGGCTTATGGCGGCGGTACGGATGAGATTCGTTATTCGAAGCTCGACCAGATCAACACCAAGAATGTCGGCAGACTGGCGGTGGCGTGGACGTTTGATACGGGCGATGCGTTTGCTGGATCGGAATTTCAGTGCAATCCGCTGGTTATCAACGGCGTGCTTTATTCGACAACTCCGAAGGTAAACGTGGTGGCGCTGGATGCCGCTTCGGGCAAACTGCTGTGGCGGTACGATCCTAATCCCGGTGCTCATGTATTGGGCAAAATGCGTAATCGCGGTATGAACTTCTGGGCGAACGGCGACCAGTCGCGTTTGTTCTTTACCTACCGCCAGTACCTGATTTCGCTCGACGCGAAGACGGGTAAAGTGGATAGCGCGTTTGGAACAGACGGCAAGGTGGATTTGCGCGACGACCTGGGCAGGGAACCGCGCAACATGGTTTCGATGACCACGCCCGGCGTTGTTTATCACGATCTGCTGATTGTGGGCAGCATGATGAGCGAGACGCTGCCGGCGTCGCCAGGAGACATTCGCGCTTATGATGTGCGAACGGGTAAGCTGCGCTGGACGTTCCATACGATTCCGCGGCCGGGTGAATTCGGCTATGAGACTTGGCCCAAAGACGCGTGGACCTACACGGGTGCGGCCAACGACTGGTCGGGCATGGCGCTGGATGAAAAGCGCGGTCTGCTGTTTATTCCGACTGGTTCGGCGGCGTTCGATTTTTATGGCGCCAACCGTGTCGGCGACGATTTGTTTGCCGATTGCCTGCTGGCGTTGAAGGCCGAAACGGGCGAACGTGTCTGGCACTTCCAGGAGGTGCATCACGACATTTGGGATCGGGATCTTCCTTCGCCGCCTAGCTTGGTGACAGTCACTCACGACGGCAGACGAGTGGATGCTGTGGCGCAGACTACGAAATCGGGCTACGTGTATGTTTTCGAACGCGAGACAGGCAAGCCGTTGTTTCCGATTGAAGAGCGGGCTGTGCCGACGAGCGAACTCGCAGGAGAAGTGACTGCGAAGACACAACCGTTTCCGTTGCTGCCGGCTCCCTTTGCGCGCCAGGCGCTTACCGAAGACATGCTGACGGAGCGAACTCCGGCGGCGCATGAAGCGGCGCTGGCGCGCTTCAAGAAGACGTTGAGCGCGGGACAATTTGTACCGGCCAGCACACAGGGAACAATCATTTTTCCAGGTTTCGATGGAGGCGCAGAATGGGGCGGCAGCGCGTTCGATCCGCAAACGGGACTGCTTTATGTGAATGCCAATGAGATGGCGTGGATACTGCGCATGGTGGAGCAGCATGAGAACAGAACGAACGAAGCCAGCGGGAAGAGCCTGTACATGGCCAACTGCGCAGGTTGCCACCGGCCGGATCTTTCGGGCGGGCTGCCTGAGTTTCCGTCGTTGAAAAACCTGAGCGCCCGGTATACCGATGCCGATGTGATGAAGCTGCTGCAACAGGGCAGCGGCCGCATGCCCGCGTTCGCACAGATTGGCAACCCGGCCATCAAAGCGATTGCCGAGTTCGTGCTGAATGGCGAGGACACCACTGTCGAGAGCAAACAGAACCCTCAACTATTCATGCGTTACATGAACGACGGCTACAATCGATTTCTGGATTCCGAAGGCTATCCGGCCATCAAGCCGCCCTGGGGAACGCTCAATGCCATCAATTTGAACACCGGAAAGTACGCCTGGAAAATTCCGTTCGGCGAGTATCCGAAGCTTGCTGCCAAAACCGGCAGCGAAAACTATGGCGGCCCGGTGGTGACAGCCGGCGGCCTTGTGTTTATTGGCGCGACCAGCTATGACAAGAAGTTTCATGCTTTCGATAAGCGGACGGGGCAACTGCTGTGGGAGACGACGCTGCCGTTTGCCGGGAATGCGACGCCGGCCACTTACGAAGTGGGTGGACGGCAGTATGTGGTGATTGCGGCGGGGGGCGGGAAGTCGCCCGATCCTTCGGGTGGCACTATAGTGGCGTTTTCACTTCCTCGTTAAGCAGGTGTTCCTTAAGAAAATCGAGGGTGCGGTTTCGAGCCAGCGCGGACGCTTCGGCATTGTAGCTGTGGCGTTGGGGGCAGTTGAAACCGTGGCCAACATCGTAAATGAAGATGGGGATGTCTTTGTGGACGGTTTGAATTTTGTCGATTTCGTCCAGCGAGACGTGCGAATCCTTGGCGCCGAAGTGGAGCAGGGTGGGACAACAGGGAGTTTCGTTAGCCTTTTCAGCAATGCCAGCGGCGTAATAGGCGATAGCGGCGGCGGGATGGAGGCGCGCTGCAGCGAGCCATGCAAGCGTGCCACCCAGGCCAAAGCCTAATACCGCCACTTTCGATTTGTCGAACAGTGAATCGGCATGGGCGAGGGCCGCGGCAACATCTTTCAGTGAGACGAAAGGGCCAATCTGGGTGGCGATTCGTATGCCTTCGACAATGTCGTTGGGAGCGTAGCCGAGTTCGATATGCGGGCGAACGCGGTCGAAAAGAGAAGGCGCTATCACGTAGAAGCCCGCGGTGGCATAATCGTCAGCCACGGAGCGGATGTGGCTGTTGACACCGGCAGTCCCCTGAATAAGAACGATGGCTGCCTTGGCTGGTTGAGGGGGTTCAGCGACATAGGCATCGAATGGATGGCCATCTTCGGCGGTGAGTTTAATGTAGTTACTCATACGGTCCTCAGCTTTACCTTACATGGCGACGTTTTTCGCCTGGATGATGGGATGGTCCAGAGCGCGGAGGTCGGGCCATTCGCGGAGGTGGCCGCCGAACTCTTTTTCGCGTTCGACGGCGACGCGAAGGCTGCGGATGGTGATAGGCAGAGTGATGCGCCCGTCGCCAGGGAGGGTTCTTAACTTGGCGGCGCGTTCGGTGAAAGGTTCGTACTCGGGCGGAACGACGTGTTCGTGAAAGCGGAGGCTGCGTAAGACCAAGGTCGTATCGTCGCGGAAGTTGGCAAGGTTGTCAAGCAGGTGCTTGTTGTCGGGGGTAAAGAAACTCATTGTCTTACCGTTTATCTGCGCGACGTTGACCTGTTGCAGAAGGCTGTCGTTTTGATGAGTCGGGGCCGCGGTTTCTGCTTCCTGTTTTGCGGTTTCCTTCGATTTGTTGATCTTGGCGTAATCTTTGGCGGCGCGGTTTTCGCGCGCCTGCGAGCGGAGATTGCTCTGATATTGCAGGATGTCGGAGCGGTGGCGGTTGAGGCGGCGCTGGGCAGAGTTTAGATAGCGCTCGCAGAGTTGGTAGGTCTTGTGTTGTTCGGGTGTCCAGGCATCCATGTCCGTTGCATAGAGTTTGGCGAGGGTGGCGTCGTATTGGCGCTGATTGCGGATGAGCAGCCATTGCGAGAAGGCGGCTTCGCCTACGAGATCGGAGAGGAGTTCGTCGGTTTCGACATCGGGGTAGAGGTTGTTCCAGTGTTCGAGGTGGGCTTGGAGAGCTTCTGGAGATTCGCCGGGGATGAGGGGTTGGCGCGAGGTCATCCAGTGGGTGGCGGCGTTTAGTTTGGGCGGGAGTTTTTGTGTCACTGGAGTTTGCGCTTTCAGTTTTACTTTCGAATAGGGGCGTATGGCGGACGGTGAAATTTTGACCTAAGTGGATGAGGAGATGGGAGATAAAAAATCGGCAACGAAGGTGATTCGCGATTTTGGAGGGGGTTGATAGGGCCGGTTTTGAGATTTTGCGAAACGACTTTGGTGGGTTCGTATTTGAGAAAAAAGAAAGAAAAAGATTTTCGCCAAGGCGCAAAGACGCCAAGGGAACAGGATGGCGCGGGTGATAAAACAGCAGTCGGACGGTACGGGTGAAAATTGCCAGTTTCAATATCAACAACATTAATAAGCGGCGGGCGAACTTAGTGGCTTGGCTGGAGAGGGCGACGCCGGATGTGGTTTGTCTGCAGGAGTTGAAGGCGGAGCAGGGGGCGTTTCCTGTGGGGGCGCTGCGGGCGCTTGGGTATGAGGCGGTTTGGGAGGGGGAGCGTTCGTGGAATGGGGTGGCGATTCTGGCTCGGGGCCGGGCGCCGGTGCTGACTCGGACGAGCCTGCCGGGGGATTCGGAGGACAGGCAGGCACGGTATATCGAGGCGGCGGTGAATGGGGTACTGGTGGCTTCGGTTTATGTTCCTAATGGGAATCCGCAGCCGGGGCCTAAGTTTGTTTATAAGCTGGCTTGGTTTGAACGGTTGCTGGCGCATGCGGGGGAGTTGATGAGGGCCCGGGTGCCGGTGGTGCTGGCGGGCGATTTCAATGTTGTTCCTACGGTGGAGGATATTTATGTGACGCGGTCGCTGGATGGAAACGCGTTGATTCAACCGGAGAGCCGGCGGGCGTTTGCGGGATTGTTAGCGCAGGGGTGGGTGGATGCGTTGAGAAAGGTGCAGCCGGAGGGGCGGATTTGGACGTTCTGGGATTACAAGCGTGGAAGGTGGGAGGCGGATAAGGGGATGCGGCTGGATTTTTTGTTGGCATCGCCGGAGTTGGCGGGGCGGGTTGTGGGGGGTGGAGTAGATCGATGGGTGAGAGGAGAGGAGAATGCTAGTGATCATGCTCCGGTTTGGGTGGATTGTTAGTAATGGTAGTGTCAACAAAAATGTGT
>PLRJ01000073.1 GCA_003163855.1 Bryobacterales bacterium
AGAAGTCAGCAGCGCCACGCCAACCGTAATCGCCAGCGCGCGAAAGAATGTTCCCGTCACTCCCGTAATGGCCATCAGCGGCAGGAAAACCACGATGGGTGTAACGGTGGAACCAATGAGCGGCACGCGAATTTCCAGCAGCGCTTTTCTTATCGCTTCCGCGCGCGTCTCGCCATGGTCGCGATGCAGAACGATATTCTCCACCACGACAATGGCGTCATCAATCACCAGTCCAACCGCCGCCGCCAGACCGCCCAACGTCATCAGGTTGAAGCTCTCACCCAGCAGATGCAGCGCGATAAACGTAATGGCGATGGTAGCTGGTATCACCAGGCCGGCCACCAGCGAAGTTCCCCAATCTCGCAGGAAAAGAAAGAGAATAAGCGCCGCCAGTGCCAGGCCGATCAGGATAGCGTCCCGAACACTGGTGATGGATGCCTTTACCAGATCCGACTGGTCGTAAAAGGATTCAATCTTCGTTCCAGGCGGCAGCGTTTTGCTTATCTCCGCAATGGCTGCATGCACCCCGTCGGCGACTGCCACAGTGTTGCTGTCTGGCTGACGGAAGATGTTCAGCAGCACGGCCTGTTTGCCGTTGGCAGTCACAATCGTGTAGACCGGTTTGACCGATCGCTCCACCGTCGCCACGTCGTTGATGCGGACGGGCGTGCCGGAAGCTGTCGTGCGCGCAACGATTCCGCCAATCCCGTTGGGTGTCGTTGCCTGTCCGCTTACCAGCGCCAGAACCAGTTGATGGTTCTGTTCAATCAACCCCGGCGAATCAATCAGGTTGCTTTTGGATACGGCATCCAGAATCATCGGCACCGACACTTGCGCCGCTACCATCTTGGCTGGATCGGGTCGGATTTGAAATTCGGGTTCCTGTCCGCCTTGCACCACAACGCTTGAGACACCAGGCAGACGGTTTAACCGCGGCTTGATGCTGTAAGTTGCCAGTTCCCATAGCTTGGTCTGCGGCACGTTGTTTGACGTAATGCTGTATCCGATTACTGGAAAGGCCGCAAAGGTGATGCGATTAGTTGTGACGGTTGCCGTTGAAGGAAGCGAGGGTTGTATCCGCGCCAGCGCGGCGTTCACATATTGCAGCGTCTGAAATGTATCCACGTTCCAGTTGAAAAACAGGTCGACATCAGCCGACCCGCGGCTGGTGATGGATTGCACGGTCTGCAAGCCTGGGACTGTGTTGACGGCTTCCTCAATCAAGCGCGTAACCGTCACTTGCATCTGGTCGATAGGCATCACGCCGTTGTCAACGCCAACAATTATGCGCGGGAAGTTGGTGGAGGGAAAAACGGCAATAGGAATCGTGAACGCTAGATAGACGCCCAATGCCACCAGAGCCGAAATGATGAAGATGATGGCCTTCAGGTAACGCTCGGTCCAGTGGGCCTTCATTCCTTCTTGTCGTCCCCGGGCTTGGTTACTTCAATCTTGGCCTTGTCGTCCAGTCCCAGCGCGCCGCTGGTTATCACCTGCTCACCGGCCTTCACGCCGCTTAGGATTTGTACGTTTTCGCCATCGCGCACGCCAACTTCAACCTTCCGCTCCTGCGCGGTAGAATCCGCCGCCGCCACCATCACCTTCTCACCGCCATCGTCCGACGCCAGCAGCGCGCTGACCGGAACTATCACGGCATCCGGCACAGCTCCTGCGTCAATGGAAATCTGCACCGTCGTGCCCAGCTTTAACTTCTCCTGCGGATTGGCTGCTTCCACCCAAACCTGCACCGTTGTCGTGTTGGCATCTACCGCCGGACTCACCACCGTCACCTTCCCTTGAAATTCCCCAGCCTCGCTCTTGATCGTGGCCGGCTTTCCAACGCGCAGCGATGCTGCATCCTGCGCCGGAATGTTCGCTTTAGCGATGACCCGCGAGATATCGACGATGGAAAACAGGGCCGATCCGCCATTCGCCATATCCCCGAGATTGACGCCGCGGTCCGCAACCACGCCGGCAATTGGGCTGCGCACCTCTGCGTAGGAAGATTGCGCGGAAATGCTCTCGTAATGCGCTTTGGCTGCCTGCACCTGCGCCTGCGCCGACTGCAACTGTGTCGTCGCACCAATATTTTGCAGGGTGTTCAGATGCTGGTTTGCGGTGTCGTACTGGCTCTGCGCCTGCACCAGCGCGACGCGCGCATCGTCCACCAGTTTCTGCGCCAGCGCGCCTTCTTTGAACAGTTGCTCACGGTTCTGATAAAGCCTCTTTGCCGCTTCCAGTGCGCTTTGCGCCGATGCCACATCGCTCTTTGCTTTGGTTAAATCATCGGGCATCACGGCAGCCTTCGTGTTTTCAAAGCTCGCCTGCGCTTGCGCATATTGCTCTTTGCTTTCCTGGGTGGCCGCAACCAGATCGCCGTTCTCAAGCACCGCCAGCAGTTGCCCCTGGCGCACGTGATCCCCGCGCTGCGCTAAGAAACGCTTAACCGGCGCGCTGATTTTAGGAACGATAGTGGCCTGGTTCACCGGCGACAGCACTGCTTCAGCGTTGATCAGCCGATGGAGCGTTCCCATCTTTGCCGCCGCAACTTGCACCGGCGCGGCCGCATCGGCTTCTGCTTCGGCCTTTGGTTTGCCCGCGCATCCAAGCAGCAGCAAGACGGGCAGAATTACGCAAACCTTGATTGCTCGCATTAAAAGNNTGCAGCGCAGCAAAACCAACCCGGTAGCGTAGTAACCCATCCACATAAGCATCCCGCGCCGCACTAGCCGTGGTTTGCGCATCCACCACTTCCAGTGCGCTAGCTTCTCCCGCCCGGTAGCGCAGCAGAGTCAGCCGCAAACTCTCCGCCGCGAGTTCTGTCGATTCCCGCAGTGATGTCACCTCCGCCAAAGCCGTCTGTGCCTCTTTGTAAGACGAGTAAATGGACGCCTCCACGTGCCGCTGTGTCACGTCCAGATCAAGTTCCGCTTGCTTCTCGCGCAAAGCCGCCTGCTTGACCTTGCTATGCGTAGCCCCCCAGTTCCATAGCGGAACATTCAATGTGATCTGGCCCGAGTAGCCCAAATTGTGACGATAGGGAACCAGGTATGCCGGTTGCGTGCTGCGGCCGCTCTCGTAAGTAGGATAGTCCGTTGTCGCAGCGAATTGATTGGCATCGATACCGTAGAAAAAATCCAGCGCCAGCGATGGCAAATAGGCGTAGCGTGCGACTGAAAGCGCCGCTTTAGCCGCCACAGTAGACGCGCGCGCGGCCTGTAGATCCGCGCTATTCGCCTTGGTTTGCGCGCCAAGTTCTTCTACCGAGCCCAACGCCGGTAGCTGATCCAGATCGTCAACAATTTCAAAATTCCGCTGCAGCGTGGGAAAGATCAGCACCGCGAGCGCCACCTTGGCTTTGTCTAAGCCTAACTGCGCCTCCTGCAGATCGCGCACGCGCTGCTTGCGCTGCAGTTGGGCCTTAATAACGTCGGCATGCGCCGCTTCTCCGCCGCGTTCCTGCTTTTGCGAGATATCCAGAAACTCTGCCGCCTCGTTGTTGCTGGTTTGGGCGTTGCGAAGCTTGCGCTCAGCGCTGGCAATCGCGTAGTAGTTCTGAATTACGGTCGTATTCAGACCTCGAGCCGCAATGTCGGCTTTCGCGCGTGCCACCGCCTCCGCCGCGCGCGCCGCCCGAATCTCACCGCGCCTCACCAAGGACAGGGCATCTTCATGCAGTGTCAGCTGCTCGTTGTAGACGTGTACGCCGTCATTGGCGACGAACACTCCTGAGGCGGTGCCGTTGCCTTCGGTGTAAATGAACTGGTTCAGCGCTCCAGCGCTGGGCAGGCTTGCGGCGATTGCTTGCGCCCGGTCTTCTTTCGCTAGTTCGCTGGCAATTCCCGCGGCTTGAATCTGTGTAGAAAACTGGCGTGCTCGCTCCAGCGCCTGCTTCAGGCTTATCGTCATTTCCTGACAATCAGCGCACCTGCCCAAAAGCAAAGACAAGACCAGGACAGAGTAAGCTTTCATTGATACGAACTCCAGAATATAAATATTCGTAGATAAAAAAGAGATAAACAATGATCAGGTTCATCGCAGGATTCATCTTTGCGCTTGTTGTTGCTCCCGTGTTGGTTTACCTGTATTTTCATGGCGGATACGCTCCCGTAGCGACTAACTCTAAACCGTGGCCATTTGAATTAACGCTCGCACACATGGCTCTGAATGCACGCATAGACAAGGAAGCTCCCAAGTCGCCGCCCTTTCAGGCATCAGAGGCCGAGCTGATGGATGGCGCACACGTATATCGCGAGCATTGCTCGGTTTGCCACGGCTTGCCCGGACAAGACAAGACCGCCATTGCCAAGGGCATGTATCCGAAGCCCCCACAGTTGTTGCATGGCAAAGGCGTCACCGACGATCCGGCTGGGGAAACCTATTGGAAAGTCGCAAACGGAATCAGGCTGACCGGCATGCCCGCATACGATAAAAGCCTCTCCGAAAAACAGATGTGGGAAGTTAGCAAGCTGCTTGCCGGCGCCGACAAATTGACGCCCCCCGTAATGGACATTCTGAAGAAGCCAGTCAGCTGGGACTAACCCCAAAGCCGAACTGTTAGGAAACGTATACTGGGCTTGTGCAATTGTCTTGCTATGGCCGTAGGAAAAGCGGTTCTGCCCATTGCGGGCGAAACTGCGCAAACAAACGCTGAAATCCCGAGGCTGGAGTATCCCAGGCCTCAGTTTGTGCGTTCTGAATGGTTGAACCTGAACGGAACCTGGGAGTTTGAGTTCGACGACGAAGATTCAGGACTTGAGCAGCAATGGTACTTGGGCAACCACCAATTCAAGCTGACGATTCTTGTTCCCTTCACGTTCGAATCGCAAAAGAGCGGCATCGGCGATCGTTCGTTTCACGAGCGCGTCTGGTATCAGCGCGATATCCAACTCCCCTCGAACTGGAACGAGCGAGCCATTCTGCTCAATTTCGGCGCGGTCGATTACCGCTGTACAGTTTGGGTGAATGGCTCGGTGGTGGGTGCGCATGAAGGCGGCCACACTCCATTCACCTGCAACATAACTAGAGCTCTCAAGAATGGTTTTGGCCGGTTGGTGGTAAGGGCTGAAGATCCGCCTACTGACCGCTATATTCCGCGCGGCAAGCAGCACTGGGAAGAAGAACCGGCGACGATATTCTACGCGCGAACAACAGGCATCTGGCAGACAGTCTGGATGGAGCCGGTAGCACCCAGCCATATTGCGCGAGTGAAGACTACACCGAACATTGAAGGCGCGGTCAGCTTCGAGTTCAAGATTGCGGCGCCGGAAGAAAACCAGTATGTGAAAGTCACCGTCAGCGAAGGCTCGCGCCTGCTGGCGACCGGCATCAGCGTTGCCCTGGGCCCGCTTGCTTCGGTATCGGCGACAGTCCCCAATCCAAAGCTCTGGTCGCCGGAAAACCCGTTTTTGTACGACGCCACTTTTGAATTGTTCGGGCCGAGCGGCCTGCTGGATTCGGTAGAGAGCTATTTCGGCTATCGCTCTATTTCGACGCAGGACGGAAAGATTCTGCTGAACGGGAATCCCTATTACTTAAAAACGGTTCTAGATCAAGGCTACTGGCCTGAGAGCAATCTAACGCCGCCTTCCGACGACGCAATCAAGGCGGACATCATGGTGGCGAAGCAAATGGGCTTCAACGGCGTGCGTAAACACCAGAAGGTGGAAGACCCGCGCTTTCTTTATTGGGCCGACAAGCTAGGTTTACTCGTCTCCAGCGAGATGGCGAATGCTTATCTCTTTAACGACGATGCCGTCGCGCGCATGACCCGCGAATGGATTGAAGTAATCGCCCGTGACTACAATCACCCTTCCATTGTCATCTGGGTGCCGGTGAATGAAAGTTGGGGAGTGCCCAATCTGCAGGCGCCGCGCGAACAGGCCCACCTGCGGGCTCTGTATTACCTCACTAAATCGCTGGATGAAACGCGTCTGGTGATTGACAACGACGGTTGGGAACACACCAATGTGACCGACCTTTTTGCGATTCACGACTACACAAAAACAGGTGAAGAGTTCTACCGGCGCTTTCAGAACATTGCCATGGAAGGAATGCCGCTGCCGTTATACGGCAAACTTTATCTCGCGCCCGGGCAGCACTACAACGGCAGTCCTATCTTTCTTTCAGAGTTCGGCGGAGTTGGTTACGTGCTGCCGCATGATAACGACGTGCCGAAGAATTCGTGGGGCTACTCAGGATTGGAGCCGGCGGCGGAAACAGCCATGGCTCGCATCAGAGGGTTGTATGAGGCGATAGCCAAAGTCTTTAAGATTGCGGCAATCTGCTACACCCAGCTCTATGACGTTGAGCAGGAAGTAAACGGACTGCTGACTTATAACCGCCAGCCGAAGTTTCCGGCGGAGGCTATTCGCGTGTTGAACGATCTGCTGGTCTAAACACTTAGTGCCTCACCGGCTTTTGCGCCGGCACTCATTGCCAGGCGGCGCGGCACTTCGGCATTACGGGCATCGACAATTTCGGTAATAAGACGGTTCATGGCGAGCCATGTCTTGTCCCATGAGAGAGTGGCAACAAAATTATCGGCCCGTTCGCGCCACTTCATGCTCATGCCCTTGTTCAAGCTCTGTTCAATGGCACAGCAGAACTCTTCCGGAGTGGAACCAATGCGGAGGAGGCCGATATCGCCGTATGTGCGCACCACGTCACGCACAGGCGTAGATACGACAGGCAATCCTGCGGCAAGGTATTCAGGGGTCTTGGTAGGGCTGATGAATCTTGTCGATTCATTCAAGGCAAACGGCAGCACGGCGACGTCCCAACCGGCGAAGTACTTAGGCAGATCGTCATACTGCTTCATGCCCAGGTAATGAATATTGGGTCTCGCGGGTAGAGAAGCAGGTTCTATTTTCACCACAGGCCCGAGCATCACAAAATGCCACTCGGGCCGCATATCAGCGAGGTCCCGCAGGAGCTCAAGATCCATGCGCTCATCAATTACACCGGCATAACCGATGCGCGGATGCCCGATGTGCGCCTGATCAGGCACTTCATCTCTGATACGCCGCGCCTGCGCAAAGTGACAGACATCAACGCTGCTCGGGAAGGCATACACTCGATGGTGCTGTTGGCACTTCGCTTCAAACAAGCTGTAACCGCCTGTGAATACCAGATCCGACCGGGACAGGAGCGCTTTTTCATTTTGTATCAATTCGGGCGGAGCACCCCGAAACAGAGAAAGCTCATCCATGCAGTCGTAGATAGTCGCGACAGGGCGCAAGGTAGAGGTAAAGCCCAAAGCCATTGGCGTGTAGTACCAGGCGACGAAATCTGTTACCGAGTACTGAATCATCATGTCGCGGATAAGTCGCTCGAGAATTTGATTCGACTGACAACCCAGCTTTGCAGGCAAGGTAGGCACCGCAATATGCACTCCTGTCTGGCCGCAGATACGGACATTGATAGCAGGCATGTCGCCCGGCACCGCTTCTTCAATGAAAAACAAGCGGCGATTCCTGGCAAAGCGGCTCATCAAATGCTGCGGCCGCTGGAAAACAAAGTCCCAGCGCAGATGCGAGAAGCACAGCATATCGGCGTTTCGCAAATCGCCATCACACGGTTGTTGTTTGATCATGAAGCTCTTGTTCCTTTTCTAACTGATCGAATAAGTGCTGCTGGTTGGCAAGTTCAGCAGCTAGCGGTTCGTAGATGTTTCGACGACCCTCAGCGTTGGGGTAATCGAACAAGCCGTTGAAACAGTGGCGGTCGTCATCCCAGCCGGGATGGTTGACGATCGGATAAAGGCAGATGCCGTGAACCGGCACTCCTTGTTTGATAGCAGCCCGCACTTCTTCGCCGATCATGCGCAGCCAAGCCGGCCGTTGCTCATCTTCGGTCCCCGTTTCTGAGACAAAGATGGGAACGCGGTAACGGTTCCAGACTTCCACTAGAATTCTGCTAAAGGGCTTGTACTCGGCATCGCCCGGCTTCAGCGTACGGCCGTGATTTACCCACTCGTTGCGATCGTAGAAATTCACTCCAACCACCTGAAGAAACTCCGGACGGCCCTGCAGTTCAGGCCAGGCGCGGCCACTGACCATATCCCAGGCTTCAAACATCGATAACCGGTAACGTTCCGCCTGTTCGTCATCGCCCGGTTTGTTAGAGTCACCAACAATGTGGATCGCCGGGTCAGGCCACACCAGGGTCACACCAGGAAGTTCATCCATCAGTGCCTGCGAAGCCGCGACTGCAGCTTTTACCATCTGCCGCTTCAGTTCGCTGCCTCGGCCTCGTCCAAAGGGATTTAAATAGGCCACATCTCCGGCCGCCCATGAAAAGAACGAGATCTCGTTACAAGGCGCAACAAACGGCTCTATGACGCCGAGTGAGCGAAGCAGACGCCCCCACTCGAAAGCCAACTCGGCAAAGGAGATTACAAAGTCGGCGCTGAAAATATCCAGGTGATCGGGCCAGCCGAAGTGAAACAGATCAAAGATTTGCTGTACACCCGCTTCAAGGCCGGCGTCCACCAGCGGCAGTTCAGAATCGAAGTTATATCTGTTTGGTTCGCGCTCGACAAGATGCCACCGCAGTCCCTCTCGAACGGTGCTAATTCCCAATTCGCGTAAACGTAGGTAATCTGACAGAGCAAAGCGGTCGTGCGCAGTGGCTGCTATTAAGTCTAGGCGCCTGCCGGTTTTCAAAAGATGCGTGGAACATTCAAAGCCGCCCTGGAAAAAACTTGAGAAGAGCTTTGGCAAGTATTTCAAAGGTGTTAGACGTTTTCGCCTTTCAGCTGTTTCGTCCACCAACTACTGGTGACAAGTGCCGCTTCTTACCTGGGAGTAACCCCTGACTGCGATTCCTCTGACGCGCTTGCCGGAGTTTTGCGTCATATTGGTAACGCGATGTCTGAAAATTCTTTCTCTCCCCTCAACTGGCCAGTACTTAAACAGATGCAGACCGGCGATGTGCTCGGGTTGCACGCCACTGCGGCTTCCGACCGCAGTGAGAACCTGATGGCCAGGACGAAGAGCGCCGACAAAGTTGTCGGTTCCGTCTGCCCCTACTGCGCCGTCGGTTGCGGTCAGTTGATCTACTTGAAGGACGAGAAGATTATCGACATAGAGGGCGATCCCGCATCGCCAATCTCGAACGGCTGCCTGTGTCCCAAAGGCGCCGCTACGTTTCAGTTGGTGAGTGGTTCCCATCGCGTCACCGACGTTCTTTACCGCCGTCCGTATGGCACGGAGTGGGAAAAGATCCCGCTTGATCGGGCGATGGAGATGGTCGCCCAACGCGTGAAGAAGTCGCGTGACGACAAGTGGCAGGATAAGGATGAAAAAGGCAATCCGCTGCGTCGTACGCTAAACATTGCGCACCTGGGCGGCGCCACGCTCGACAACGAAGAAAATTACCTGATTAAGAAGCTGTTCACCGGCCTCGGAATTATACAAGTAGAAAATCAGGCCAGGATTTGACACTCGGCAACGGTTCCCAGTTTGGGGACCTCATTCGGCCGCGGTGGCGCCACCAGTTTCCCAGGTGATTTGGTTAACTCCGACGTCATCGTTATTGAAGGGTCGAACATGGCCGAGTGCCATCCGGTTGCCTTTCGCTGGGTGATGAAGGCGCGCGAGCGTGGCGCGACTATCATCCACGTCGATCCACGATTCACCCGTACCAGCGCGGTCGCGAATCTGCACGTACCCATTCGCGCAGGATCCGATATAGCGTTCCTGGGTGGAATCATCAACTACATTCTGCAGGGTAATCGTCACTTCAAGGAGTACGTAGACAACTACACGAACGCGTCGGCCATCATCGGCGAAGACTACCGCGATACGGAAGATCTGGATGGCCTGTTCAGCGGTTGGAACGTGGAGAAGACCAAGTACGATCCGGAGTCGTGGATGTATGAAGGCGTTGACGTGACGCCGGCCGGTGGTTCGCGCGAAGTGGGCGCGAATGACGCGAAGAAGCAGGATAAAAAGCGCCAGACGCCGGTTAAGGCGGAGCATAACGATCCAACCCTGCAGCATCCGCGTTGCGTCTTCCAGATTCTAAAACGTCACTTCGCGCGTTATACCCCGAAGGTGGTGGAAGAAACCTGCGGCGTTCCTCCGAAGCTTTTTGAGCAGGTAGCTGAGGCGCTGTGCCGCAACTCGGGCCGCGAGCGTACCGGCGCGTTCTGTTACGCCGTTGGCTGGACCCAGCATTCGGTGGGCGTTCAGTATATTCGCTCCGCCTCCATCATTCAGTTGCTGCTTGGAAATATGGGAAGGCCCGGCGGCGGCATTCTGGCGCTGCGCGGCCACGCGTCCATCCAGGGTTCGACCGATATTCCAACTCTCTACAACCTGCTGCCCGGCTACCTTCCGATGCCCAAGGCCGCCAGTGACCAAACCTTCACGGATTATCTGCACCAGAATGTAGCGCCGTCAGGATGGTGGGGTGAATTCCCGAAATATGCCGTCTCACTGCTGAAGGCGTGGTTCGGCAAAGCCGCCACGGCGGAAAATGATTATTGCTACGACTATTTACCAATGCTGACCGGTGATGCCTCGCACATGACAAGTGTGCTGGCGATGGCCGACAGAAAGATTCAGGGCTACTTCGTCATGGGTGAGAATCCAGTAGTGGGTTCCATGAACGGTCCGCTGCAACGCAAGGGTTTGCGCGGCTTGGAGTGGCTGGTGGTGCGAGATTTTCAAGTAACCGAGACAGCCGACTTCTGGCGCGATGCGCCCGAAATTGCGCGCGGCGAAATCAAGCCGGAGGATATCGGCACAGAGGTGTTCTTCTTCCCGGCCTGCGCGCACACCGAGAAGTCCGGAACATTTACCAACACCCAGCGGTTGCTTCAGTGGCATCAAAAAGCGATTGAAGCGAAGGGTGACACGCGCAGCGAGTTGGAGTTCATCTACAAGCTTGGCAAGCGCTTGAAGGAACTCTACGCGGATGAATATCACGAACAGCGCAACTGGCCGATTCGCGACCTTACCTGGGATTACCCCACCGAGGGTCCGACCTCCGAGCCGGTTGCCGAGGCGATTGTTCATGAAGTGAACGGCTACACCATTGCCGATGGCAAGCCTGTTGACGGCTTTACCGACTTGAAGGACGATGGCTCGACTGCTTGTGGTTGCTGGATCTATTCAGGCTCTTACAAGGACGGAATCAATCAGGCCGCGCGCCGCAAGCCTCACTGGGAGCAAGGTCCATCGGCGCTTGAATGGGCGTGGGCGTGGCCACACAACCGGCGCGTACTCTATAACCGCGCGTCTGCCGATCCCGAAGGAAATCCGTGGTCGGAGCGGAAGAAACTCGTGTGGTGGGACGAGCAGAAGAAGAAGTGGACCGGCGACGACGAGCCCGATTTCATTGCTACCCGTCCACCGAGTTACCGGCCTGCGGAAGATGCTGTCGGGAAAGACACCATTTCCGGCGCCGATCCCTTCATCATGCAAGCCGATGGTAAAGGCTGGCTGTTTGTACCCAGCGGACTGAAGGACGGTCCGCTGCCCACTCATTATGAGCCGGAAGAGTCCGTCATCCGAAATCCTATTTATGGGCAGCAATGCAATCCCGATCGCATGGAGTGGCGGCGCAAAGAGAATCCGTATCACCAGCCCTACGGAGATCCGCGCTTTCCCTACGCCATCACGACCTATCGGTTGACCGAACACCACACCGCCGGCGGTATGAGCCGATGGCTCTCATGGCTGTCTGAGTTGCAGCCGGAAATGTTTTGCGAAGTGTCACCGGAGCTGGCGGCGGAACGCCATTTGAAAAACGGCGGTTGGGCGACGATAAGAACCATGCGCGGAGAGATTGAGTCGCGCGTGCTGGTAACCCGGCGTCTATCGCCGCTGAAGATCAAAGGCCATGTCATTCATCAGATTGGCCTGCCTTACCATTGGTCGAGCAAAGGTTTAGTGAGGGGCGACGCTGCTAATGACTTAATTGGCTTTGTGGCCGATCCGAATGTCTCTATTCAGGAATCGAAGGCCTTCACTGCCAATATCGAAGCCGGCCGGAGAAGCACCGGGCGAAGACATATAACATCGGGTCAGTTCGTTTCGGATCCGCCGAATAACGGTAAGAAGCGCGACTTGTACTCACAACCTCGCAATGCCTCTGAGCATGAGGCCAAGGGATCGGAAGCACAGGAAGGGAACAGCTGACAGTGGCTGCCACAAAAGGTTTTTTTACCGATACCACTCTCTGTATCGGCTGTAAAGCGTGCGAAGTGGCATGCAAGCAGTGGAATCAGTTGCCGGACGATGGATTCGTATTTACCGGCATGTCCTACGACAACAGCGTGCAACTGGGCGCATCCACCTGGAGGCACGTCGCCTTTGTCGAACGGCCCGTGGCTTTGCGTGAGCAGGATGAACACGATGGAGCCTTTTCCTGGCTGTTTTCGTCCGATGTTTGCAAGCATTGTGCGCGCGCCGGCTGCCTGGAAAGCTGTCCCACCGGCGCCATTATGCGCACCGAGTTCGGCTCTGTTTACGTGCAGCCGGACATTTGCAACGGCTGCGGCTACTGCATCGTTAACTGTCCCTTCGGAGTCATCGACCGGCGCGAGGAAGATGGGCGCGCCTGGAAGTGCACGCTCTGCTATGACCGTCTGAAGGCCGATCTAACTCCGGCTTGCGCCAAGGCCTGCCCTACCGAATCCATTCAGTTCGGAAATTTGGAAGATCTTCGCGTCAACGCTCAGGCACGAGTGGAGAAACTGCATGAGCAAGGCTTGAAAGACGCGTATTTGTATGGCGCTAGCAAGGAAGATCAGCCGGGAACCGAAGGGTTGAATGCGTTTTTCCTGCTGGTGGACAAACCCGAAGCGTACAATTTGCCGCCCGACCCGGTTGTCCCCACCAAGAAAGCCGGCGATGCCTGGCGCGCCATGGGCTATGCTGCCGCAGGCATGATTCTAACTGCTCTGGGCACTGCCTTCCTTGGTGGGAAACGCGCATGAGACCACTGCTGGTTCCGCCCTCCACCCGCTACGACGATTCTGTAAATCCAGTGACGACGGATGGCCGCGACGTTGATCCTGACCTAGGGACGCTGAGTGGCGAAGGTTCCAGCCAGCGTTCTTCCGGTTCCACTGACGACCATCTGAAGCTGGTAGACCAGACGTGGCAGCGGCATCCGGATGAGCAGGATAACGGCACCACCTACTATGAACGACCGCTGCTGAAGCTGCCGGTTTGGGAGTGGGTGATTCCCTTTTACTATTACGTTGGTGGCTTGACCGGCGCATCGTTGGTCCTCAGCGCCGCGGCCCAGTTGCGCGATGCGGAAGGCAATCGATCGTTGATAAAGCGCTGCCACTGGATCGCGTTCGCTGGTTCCGGCGTCAGTGCTGCCTGTCTCATTTACGATTTGGGCCGCCCGGAACGATTCCTGAACATGCTCCGTGTCTTTCGCCCGACGTCCGCCATGAACATGGGCGCATGGATTCTGTCGGGAGTAGGCGCAACCGCTCCTGTCGCTCTGCTGCTGCAGGGTCGTGGTGGCTTCTTCGGGGCCATCGGCGGCGCCTTCGGTTACCTCGCAGGTCTCTTCGGCGCGGGCTTGGCCACTTACACCGGCGTGCTCGCCTCCAGCAGCGCCGTACCTGTGTGGCAGCAATCGCGCCGCGCAATGCCGATTCTCTTCGGCGCGGCAGCGGCCGGCAGCGTGGGATCGTTTTTCAATGCTGTGGTCGACAACCGTCAGGAGCGTTCGTTCACAGAAGCTTTTGGCATCGTTGGTCAGATTGCGGAACTCGGCGCCGGTTATGTGATGGAGCAGCAGGCATCGGAAGTAGAGCGCGTCGGCCGTCCGTTTCGCGAAGGCGTTAGCAGCGTCATGTGGAAGACCGCAGCCGCGCTAACCGCCATCAGCGTGGTGGCCAACCTCATACCGGGAAAATCAAAGACAAAGCGGATTGCAGCCGGAGTACTGGGTACTGCCGGTTCCTTGCTGATGCGCCTTTCCATCGAACAACTCGGCAAGGCCTCATCCATGGACGCGCGCGCCTCCTTTCAGCAGCAACGGGCCGGCAAGGGGGCCGCCGAAGTGGTTTAGGCTTGGCTCTCCAAGTATCTTGCGGTCTAATCGTAAGACGCCAAATAAAGCAACCCGTCATGATCGATCAGGCCGATGCAAATGCGGTCGAGCCAGCCGAGGCGCCCGAGCAGATTCTTATTGTCAAAGCCTCGACGCGCCCAGTGGCAGTACGGAATGCCATAGGATTACCAGCCTCCACGTCTTGGTTCAGCAATTCGGCGTGTCTTCGTTCAAACAGACAGTGGGAAGCCCGGTATCCAAGTTCGCAGGCAGCTTGACGCTTTCCGCGCCGCTTTTCAGAAATACCGGCAACGAGACTGCTTCTCCCGCCGGCAGATACGAATAAGTCCGGCTAAATTCGATCGCAGGCATCTAGACCCAGAGGGCGGACGGCAAGTTAGGCTCGTCTGGTATGTGGACCATTAGCGGGGTTTGGACCCCTTTCGCACGCGCCTCATCGCGCATACTGCGAGCGTCTGAGCCATGGCTGACGAGTTCTTCGCCATCAAGGGCGACCCACTGGCCGCTGTATTCCTGGCCGTGTACCCTTAGCCACTCCTGTTCATGCATCCGGCCCGAATTCGAGTCTGGAGCCGAAGCATCTCTTATTGTCAACAGAACATGCTGTTTTGTTTTGCAGTGACAAAGGTTCGAGCGGGCGCAGGAGACTGTCTTCGAATATCGCTTCCGCGTGTTGGATCACCTTCATACTCTACCGAGATAAGTAGGGCTAGCTGTGCCTTGGATCTATATTCGTTGAAATGCACCTTTGGGCGGTAGAGAACGGGTTGGTGCCTGCCGTATGGCTCGCGGTGCCCAGCTAAGAGCCGTTCGGTGCCCCCGCGCTTCACCAATTTGCAACTCAGCAAAACTCAGGCGATATACTCAAAAGCGATTCCTTTCCCGGGGTGATTCCATGTCGATGAGTTTCCGGAATCGAAACTTCTGAACCATGGCCACGCCTTCATCTTTAGCTGAGAGAGAAGTTCCTGCTGCTTTTGCTGACTACCAGATCGGCGCGGCGTATGACGAAATGTTTCGCTCCAGCAACCGGCCGCGATCGCACTATCGATCGCTGTTCACCAAGCTGCAAAGCTTGCCCGCGGACGAGCTGAAACGGAGCAAACAGGAAGCCGACCTTTCCTTCTTTAACCAGGGCATAACCTTCACTGTCTATGGCCGCAAGGAAGGAACGGAGCGCATTTTCCCGCACGATCTCATTCCGCGCATCATTCCCTGCAACGAATGGGAAACCATAGAAAAAGGCCTGACGCAGCGCATCACCGCGCTGAATCTGTTCCTCAAAGACATTTATAACGACCGCAAAATTCTGAAAGACGGCGTCATCCCCGGCGAAACCATTTATACTTGCAAGCATTTCCGGCGGCAGATGCGCGGCGTAAAAGTTCCGCGCGACGTTTATGTAACGGTCTGCGGGTCGGACCTCATCCGTCTGCCCGATGGCAATTTCGTCGTCCTGGAAGACAACCTGCGCGTGCCCAGCGGCGTTTCCTACATGCTCACCAGCCGCAAGGTGATGAAGCAGATATTCCCTGTCCTGTTCCGCAAGTATGGCGTCAAGCCGATTGAGCACTACAGCCAGGCTCTGCTTTCTACGCTTCGCTCGCTCGCGCCGGAAGGCCGGTCAAATCTCACTATCGTTTTGCTGACGCCGGGCGTTTACAACTCCGCCTACTTCGAGCACGCCTTCCTGGCCCGCCAGATGGGTATCGAACTGGTGGAAGGCCGTGACCTGGTGGTCCACGACAACGTGGTTTACATGCGCACCACCGCCGGTTTGAAACGCGTTGACGTGATTTACCGCCGCGTGGACGACGATTTTCTCGACGCGCTCACCTTCCGCGGAGACTCATCGCTAGGCGCAGCCGGACTCTTCAACGCTTATCGCGCAGGCAACGTAGTGCTGGCCAACGCCTTGGGCACCGGAGTTGCCGATGACAAAGCCATCTACGCGTACGTGCCGAAAATCATCAAGTACTATCTGGGTCAGGACCCCATCCTGAACAACGTGGAAACCCTGCTGATGACCGAAGATGCGCCGCGACAACACGTCTGCGCCAATCTCGACAAATACGTGGTGAAGGCAGTGGGTGAATCGGGCGGTTACGGCATGTTGATTGGTCCGCACTCGACCAGCGCCCAGCGCGATGAATTCCGCGAACGGATTATTCAGGACCCGCGCAACTACATCGCTCAACCGACGATATCGCTTTCCACCGCGCCCTGCTTTGTGGAAGACGGCCGCATTGAGCCGCGCCATGTCGATCTTCGGCCGTATGTTCTCTTCGGCGAAAAAGTCACCATTGTGCCGGGCGGATTAACTCGTGTGGCGCTGCAGAAGGGTTCCCTGGTTGTGAACTCGTCGCAGGGTGGTGGATCGAAAGATACCTGGGTTCTTCAGAATTAAGCGCGAAAGGAGTACCAGTGAATGTTATCCCGAGTTGCCGACAGTCTTTATTGGATGAGCCGTTACTTCGAGCGTGCCGACCATTGCGCGCGCGTGTTGGAAGCGAACCACAACCTGATGCTGAATCCATCGAAGGCCTCCATTGAGGAGCGCTGGCATCGCATCACGGAGAATCTGGGCTTAGGTCCAGAGTCGAACGCGTTGGAACCGCAGGCGGCGATGATTGAACTGATGGCCGATACCGCCAACCGGTCGTCCATTGTGTCGTGTATTACCAGCGCGCGCGAGAACGCCAGCCAGGTGCGCGAAGAAATCAGCTCTGAAATGTGGGAACGGCTGAATCAGATGTATCACGAAGTGACGCAGATGGCCGCTCAGTTCAGGCGCACTCGCGAGATTGATGTCCAGCGCATCTTCACCAACGTGCGCGAAGGCTGTTACCGCTTCTACGGCGTGACGGCAGCCACCATCAGTCATGGCGAAGCGTGGCACTTCATTCAACTCGGGAAATACATGGAGCGCGCTTCGGCGCTCCCCTCATTCCTCGACGCCATTTACTCGACTCCGGCTTCTTTAGACGATCTTGACTGGGTAGGCGTGCTGGCCAGTTGTTCAGCCTTTGAAGCCTATTGCAAGGTTTACACCGCCGATCTGAAGCCCGCGCGCGTAGCCGAGTTCCTGCTGCTGGATGCCGAATTCCCCCACACCGTCCGTTACTCTGCCGACCAGATGCAAAACGCGTTGCGCGCCATTGCTCATCCGGCGAACGACGGAAGTCTGCTTCGCATTGAACGGATTGTCGGCAAGCTGTGTTCCTCGCTTGCCTATGCCCAGATTGAAGACATCATCTCGCGTGAATTTCCGAAGTTCCTGGCCAGCATTGTCGAACAGTGCGAGCGCTTGCATGGGGCCGTGCACGAAGCCTACATCGACTACCCGATACAGACCGCTTTCGAGGCTTAAATGATCTACTCCATTCGCCACTTTAATCGCTATCGCTACAGCCGTCCGGTTTCCCAAAGCACCATGGAGGTGCGCATGCACCCGCGCAGCGAACAAACGCAGCGCTGTTTTACCTTCGAACTGACAGTGACGCCAAAGGCGCGCCTGTTTTCCTACATGGACCATGTGGGCAACGTCATTTATCACTTCGACATGCCCCAACCGCATACCGAATTGACGATTGTTGCCGATGCCCTGGTGGATGTTGTACCGCCGCTTGATTTGCCCGACAAACTGGAACCCGAAGCTTGGCGCGAATTGGACGAACTGCTTTCGCATGATGACTACTGGGACATGCTGATGCCTAGTCATTTCGCCCGCCCGTGTGCGGAATTAGAAGCACTGGCCGCCAAACTAGGCGTGGCGCAGCGCAACGGTTCCGATCCGCTCACCTTGGTCCGGAGACTGAACGAAGAGCTTTTCAACGCATTCGAGTACAAGAAGGAATCAACCAGCGTCGATTCGCCCATAGAAGACGCACTTAATTCGGGCCAAGGGGTTTGCCAGGATTTTGCGCACATCATGATCGCGATGCTGCGCAACCTGCACATTCCCGCGCGCTATGTCAGCGGCTATGTTTATGTCGATGCCACCCATAAGGACCGCTCGGCCGAGGGCGCCACGCACGCCTGGGTGGAGGCGCTGCTGCCTGGTTTAGGCTGGGTTGGATTCGACCCCACCAACAACCTGGTAGCAGGCGGCCGCCATATCCGCACCGCCATCGGTCGCGATTATGCTGACGTGCCGCCTACAAAAGGTACTTTGTTGGGAACGGCAGCTTCCGACTTGAAGGTGCGGGTCCGCGTGACGCCTGCCGGTGCAGTTCTTACCCCCGAGCCTGGCTATCCATCCTTTGAAGATAAAACTTTTTCACAGGTACTAAAGCCAGATGATTCGGCGGGGCGGGTTCAGGCCATGCAACAGCAGCAGCAGTAATGCGCTAAAAATATCCCAGTCGCCGAAAATCTGCGTATTCCTGGGCAATTGTTTCCAACATCCGGCGTTCGGCCACGCCTTCCCGCCGCCTCTCCAGCGCCTCGAAAAAGACGATCAGCGCGCCAAACAAAAGCGCAATGCCAAGGAGAAGATCGCCAAAATCAGGCAAAGACAATTCAATCGTCGGCATTATGGATACTGTCTACCCCCGTCCTGTTTTGTCTCATTCAGCTCGAAACGCGCGCCTTAAATAATTTTAGTCGCTGTGTTTTCTGCTTGCACACTATTCCCTGGAATATCTAATATATCCTCAAGGGACTAGACTGCTGCTATTTCTGCTGTCAATAGCAGTCCGCTGCTGGACGAGCCGAGCAGCTGCGAAGCCACTATGGAAAACTCCGAACTAGAACCATTAGCCAGCGAGATCAACACTCGCTCCGGCGCGAAAGCAGGCAGAGGGGTGTGGAGTTTGCGCTCGGTTGCCGGCAAGAGTTCTTCCACGGTCTGGTCGCAGGGGGCGAAGGAAAAAGAATCAGATCGATCAAAGCGCTTCTACTCACTTCTGGCTGAAGCGCGCAATGCTAATGAGGAAAGACGCTTTGTCCAGGGACTCGGCGCTTTTCGCGAAGCTGCAACCTTAAGCCGAACCGACACCGAACTGAAGTCTGCCGCGTTTGATTGTGCTTTGAAGGAAGTGAAATCCCTTACCGCTGAGCATTGGCGTGTGGCCGCGTCGTACCTGAATGAAGCAGCGCAACTCGATCCCGCCAGAGCGATTCCTGATGCTCTCCACGCGGCCATTCAACAGGCTGAGCGCGAGGAGAGCATCGCCAACACTCTAGCCGAAATCAAGCCGGGCGGCGACGCGGAACAGGCTTATTCCCGCCTAACGCGAGCCCTGCTCCGTTATCCAGGCGATTTGCTACTGGAAGGTCATTTGCCGGCCGTTTGCGCGTCTGTCGTAGAGAGGCGCGGTCTGGAAGAGCGTCAGCGGCGAGTGGCCATCATGATGGGCTTAAGCCGCGATCTGGACCAGTGCGTTGAACTGTCGGATGTTGACAGGATAGATAAACTGAGCCAATCTGCCCTTGGTCCCTACCAGGCCGATGCGGAAATACATTCCGTTTACGAAGGAATACGCCTTAAAGCCGGGGCATGCCATAAGGCATCTACTGCTTTGAATGGCGGCCAGATTGCCAGTTGCCTGCAGGTGTGCAGCCAGGTGCTGTATGCCGAGCCTGAGCAACGCTATCTTGTGGGCGTCAGGCAGAAAGCCCGCGAATTTAAATTTAGCGATGAGGCTGTTGCCGTTGAGCAAGCTAAAGAATTGCTTGCGAAAGGCCCGCTGGCTGAGGCGTTGGAGCTTACAAGGCATGCCCTCATCCAGTTTGATGGTTCTACTGCGCTGCCGTCTATAGAAGCAGCTATTTCCGAGAAAGAAGCCACCGTTCGTGGTCTGTTGGAGGGTGGCGAGGCCAGCCTGCTGAGCGGGAGCTTTGAAACTGCCGGGATTGCGTTCCAGCAGGCGCGTCGTCTGCTGCCGCTTGATCCCGAATTGAGCCAGCATCTGGCCACGCTGCTGCACAGTCACGCTCGCAGCCTGATAGATCAGGATTGGCGCGCCTTCAGTAGCTTGCTCGACCTGGAACAAAGCCTTCAACTGGAGCGGCCTTTGCCGCCCGACTTGGCGGCAGTTCTGCAAAAACGGAAACAGCATGCGGAAAATGCCCGTTTGCAGGCCGAAGCGATACACAAGACAGCGGAGCGTGGTCTTCAGGCCGAGGTTCTGCGGGATTCCGGCGCGGTGCCCGCGAAGCCGCCTGTCCACGCGAAGCCCGTGCATGGAAAGCTAAAAGAATCGCCATCAAAGACCTCCGCGAGCCATTCTTCCGATCCAGAAACGGCCGCAATCCAAGCCGAGGTCGTGCGCATCTCGCGTCACCGCGCGGCGCGGCACTTGTTCGACGGGATTTTGCTCGACAAAACGACGATCGGTGTTCTTGGTGGCGTGGCAGCTACCCTCCTGTGCGCTGCCTTGCTGGCCTGGCATGACCATCAAAGCCGGGCAATGCGGCCTCAGCACACGCTGACGCTGTCTTCGATTGCCTCTGTTAAGATCGCGCCCGAAACGCCTGTCAGTCGTGATATTGCCCCGCCCGGAGAACCAAATCGATCGCTCGCTACGCTTGAGATCAGAGGTGCCGAACCGGGCACGGAAGTTAGAGTCGATAACGTTCTTTTAGGGGCCGCTGTTTCCGGCAGCAGTCTAAGCCGCGAACTTTCGAGTGGTGACCATGTTGTGGAATTATCGCGCGAGGGCTACACCCCGCGACGTATGGCCCTTCATTTCGCGCCGGGTGAGGTGGCTTTACTCACCGGTTCTCATGTTCAACTACAATCGACGGATGCGGCGCTATTGAGCGCGGAACGCCGCGACTGGAGCCGCGCCAGTGACGATGCCAAATCCGGCGCGTTAGCCGACTTTTTGCAGAAGTATCCCCAAGGTTCGCACGCCGCCGAAGCCAAACAGCGCCTCCTGGAACTCGAATGGCAGAGTGTCGATAAGTCTCAGCCCTCCGCGCTGCAAGCGTTCTTAAGCGAGCATCCGAATAATCAATACTCGTCGCAAGCCCAGGATACGCTTGATGCGCTAAACCGGCAGGTAGCGCTCCAGGCCGAGGAAGCCGACTGGCGCAGCCTGAACAGGAACAACAAATCTTCGCTGTCCGCCTTCCTGGCCAAGTATCCCGCCGGCGCGCATTCCGCCATGGCTAACAGCCTGATGGCGAACCTTGATCGCCGCACGGAAATTGCCAGCGCTGATGTTCCACGCCGCGAAGAACATAAGCTTGCCGTGGTTCCACCCACTCCCGCAGACCTAACCGTAGTGGCTGAACGCGCCGCTGTGCTGGACGTGATCGGACGTTTTGCCGAGGCCTGGAATGCCAAAGATTACCGCTCCATCGTTGAGATTGAGCCCGATTTGAATCGGCGCACTTTGAAAGCCCAGCTTTCTCCGGTTAAAGCCGTCTCTATGCGCATCTCGCCGGTGGCGCCCCCTCAAATCAGCGGCACCGAAGCGACTGTCGTCTGCAGGCGTCAAGCGGATGAAACTTTCGTCGACGGATCGCTAAAGCAGAATCCGGAGTCCATCGTCACTTACGTCTTATCCAAACGAAATGGCTCCTGGGGTATTTCGGCAATTCGCTAAGTTAAAACCCATACGACAGGGCTACTAACGGAGTAACTCGCTGGCGCAATCCCCCGTCGTTCAACGCGACAATAACATTACCTGTCAGCAGTAAGTGGTTCCTGATACTGATCTTAAATCCGAAGGCTGCGTCACTCTGGTTGTAAGTCTGGTTTCCTCCCGAAGTAATCGTATTGAAGGTACCTAATTGTCCGGTGGACGCCAAAGGGCCGGGCGAAGTGTAACTCGTTGTAGAGATGCGAGGCACATTAATTAACTCCTGCCCCAGGTAATCGATTGATCCAGTCAGCCACTTCGTGATGCCAATGTCGGTGCCGGCGGAGAACAGCCCGAATCCAGGTAGCCGGCCTTTGGTTCCCAGGTAGGGGTTGCCGCCGAGGACGGACGAACCATTCCATTGATAGCCGAGATTGACGTGCGGCGTGAGAGCGCCCGTGCGAACCGACATCGCGACCACTGGCTTTAAACCCAGCGTGCCCGAACCAAGAAAATTGGATGCATCGCCCGTTGGCACGCGTACGTCGCCCAGCACGGCAATGCTCACTTTGTCGTTACGGTAGATGTTGTCTTTAATCCGAAAGGTGATGTCGCCTAAACCTGCCGCGCTGTTCTTGCTCGGATTCCAGTAGAGGTCGCCATTGTTCGTCAGGTTTGGCGTGCTGTTCGAGAATTCCCTCACTGTGCTGCTTTGCGGGTTCTTAGGGTCAAAGTAATTCGCGAACACTGGACCATAGGGCCCCGGTCCGCCATTGCTGCAGCACGTTACTACCGGTCCGGTTGAACTTGGCAGGAGAATGGGTTCCGTGCCGGCGATCCGGTTGATGGTCACCACTGAATTTACGTTGAAACCGACCTGCTGGAATGGCACCGCCACTGATAAGTCGATGTGGTTGGTAAGCCCGAATGTTGCGAAGAAGGTGAACTGATTTAGTTTTATATCGATGGAATTCTGCGTACTTAGAAACTGCGAGGCCAGATAAGGATCGCCGGCCGGCGCGCTGCCCGCCACCGATGGGACCAGCGCTGGCAAATTTTTCAACGGCACGCCGTCAAGCTGGTGAAAACGAAAGCGCTGGTAAGTGCCGCCCATGTAAAACTTGTGGCGCCCGATGGTTTCCCCACGCTCTGTGAGAACCGGTCCTAGGCTCTCTGATGTGCGCGATGATAGGCCGGTTTTGGGATCATACTGGTATACAAAACTCGACGCCGGACTAGCCAGCGGCAGCAACGTCAACTGAGTCGCCGTCACTGTAAAGTTAGTCTGAAAAAAAGAAGAAAACTTAGTCGCAACACCTGGATCCGGCAAGACAAGGCCGTAGGGACCGTAAAGATTCGGGATTGCACAAAGGAGATTGGCTTTGCCCGTACATGCGCTCGGCGGAGGCAGTGCGGCGCTGAGACCAGGCACGCTCGAGATCGGAACAGACTGGCAGAACACCGGCGCAACGAATGATACGGCAAAAACAAACCCAGTTAAGAGCAGTCTTTTCATAAGAGTTAAGCAACTTACAGAAATTCTAACTGAGGAAGCTTAAGTATGCTAACACGAAGGCGCTATCTTAGTAAGAACACAAGCAATCTTAACTTAGAGGCGAAAGTTCTGCCCGCATTACTTGAAGCGCACCTCGAACCGTTATTGACTTAAATGGTTGGAAGAAAAGAAGGGACGTTTACGCGGCGAGAGGCATTGTTGTTTGCCCGGCTTTTGCTCGGCGTTCCCGGTACCGAGCTTTGTCCTTTTGGAGGCCGCAAACCGTTATGATTTCCTTTCTGGAGATCATCTTGCGAAACGGCTTGCGAAGCCGAAGGCGCAGCCTCCTCACGGTTTGCAGTGGGGCGGCTTCGTTCTGCATCCTTGGCGTTCTGATGGCTACCTATAGCCTCTTCTTCCTGACGCCTCCAAGCCGCGCTCAGGCGTTGCGGCTTATTGTCAGAAATCGCACTTCTATCGCAACGCCGATACCTTTTTCTTACATGCAGCGCATTCGCGAGGTTCCCGGCGTGCGCGAAGTAATGATCCAGCAGTGGTTCGGCGGTACTTACAAGGATTCCCGCGACCCTCGCAATAACTTCGCCCGTTTTGCCGTTGAGCCGAAGAAGCTGTTTCTCTTGCATCCCGAATTTGCCATTGATTCAAACCAAAAGCGTGATTTCTTCCAGCGCCAGGACGCTTGCATTGTTGCCAAGTCGCTGGCCGAACGTCTGAAGCTGAGAATTGGAGATCATGTCTCGCTCGAGGGCGATATCTTCCACGCCAAGCTCGACCTTTTAGTGGCCGGCTTCTACGAAAGTTCAGCCGACAATGAGGCACTTTATTTCCACAATGAATTCTTGAATAGTTCGCTGTGCCAGAAGCCGGACTTCGCCATTATGTTCATGGTTTTGGCTGACCGGCTGGACGTTACCGAGGCCGTGGCGCGCGATATTGACGAACAATTCCGCAACGCCGTGACCCAGACCCGGACCGAGCCCGAAAAAGCCTTGCAAGTCAGCTTCCTGCACTACGTCGGAGATCTTAAGCTTTTCTTCATGGCAGCCTTCACCTCATTGGGGGTGACGCTTCTGCTGGTTTCGGCTACTACGGTGGGAATGTCGGTGCGCGAACGCGTACCCGAGGTGGGAGTCTTAAAGGCGCTCGGCTTTCCGCCGGAAATGATCATTTGGTTGATTGTCAGCGAGTCGGTTCTGATCGCACTCATAGGTGCGGTCATAGGGTTTGGTTGCGCGGAGGCCCTGCTCGGAGCAATCCGCAGACTACCGCTGATGGTGGTGAATCTGACTACGCTCGACATTTCGCCCCGCCTTGCTGCCATCGGACTGGTGCTCGCCATTCTGGTGGCGATGTGCGCCTCGCTTCCGTTTGCATGGCATGCCTCGCGCCGCCGGATTACCGACTGTTTGAGTTTTGCGGATTGATAACGGGGGAGCGACGTCAGAGTGGGCGCTACTCCGCCTGTCGCAGATTCAACCGAAGACTCCCTTACGAGGACCAGGCCTCGTAGATCTTGGCCATCAACAGGAGCGGAGTCCCCCGGCTTTGAAAACTGATGGTCGGGGCGGTGTGATTCGAACACACGACCCCCTGCGCCCAAGGCAGGTGCGCTACCAGGCTGCGCTACGCCCCGACATAACAACTACCTCTTGATTCTAGATCACGCGCGCTTTTTTCCCGATCATTTTTGACTGATCCACCGGAAGCGCGCCGATGAGCCTAGTAGCGCAATCCGCGCAAGTGGAGATTCCATGAACTTTCGATCACTGCCGGGGCTAGCCTTAGTAGCGTGCGCCGGCTTAAACCTGGCGCACGCGCAGCAATCCACCGTTTCGCCAGGGCAGTTGGATACGCCCCCTTCGGCCACCCCGTTTGTGACGCGAACTACCGAAAGTCAAAACCCTGTCTCGCCCGCTATTCAACGGCGTGAAAGCGCTAAACGAACTCTCTGGTACGTCACCATCGCCGCCGCAGTGGGCGCAACCACTTTCGACTCGGCAAGTTCCTGGCAGAAGCACGAATTGAACCCGCTGCTCGCTTCCAGCAATGGAACGTTCGGAGGCAGGGCAGTGGGTATCAAAATCGGAGCCGCGGCCGTCACCTTATTACCCCAGTTCATCTTGAGAAAGCACAAGGACCTGCGAACAGGCTTCATTCTAGGCAATCTGGCCCAGACCGCTATCTACAGCGGAGGCGCTATCCACAACCTGAATATGAAGTAGTCGTTACTGCCGCCGGACCAGGGTCGCCGCTCCAGAGGTGAGCGACGGGCCGCGCACCGAACTCGTGGTTCGCCACTCAATTCGAATGGTGTTGTCATCCACCGGATGGATTGCAATCGTGCCGCGCGCCCCATTGGTACCTTGCCAGACAAACTTCCGAGAGTCTTTATCGACGGAGGCAACCTGGAAACTAACCTCAGGCGAAATCGGCTTGTCCGTTATGACATAACGCGCGTTGTATTGGCCTTTTAGGCTTCCTACATCACCAGCCGAAAAGAGCTTGAGGTCAATAAATTCAGGCGGATAAAAACCGGGTTTGCGTCGCTCCGGCTCCTTCGGCGCATAAATCCACTCTCCCTCCAAGGGATCGCGTGGCTTTGAACTTGCGCCAGACCTTGACGGCGCACTCGGAATGTTGGCACCGCCTTCAACACGCGGAGCCAAGGCCACGGGCAGTGGCGCATTGTTCATAGCCACGCTCGTCTCGTCACGCTGCGTCACATTGGAAGAACTCAACCCTGGCGGAGGCGGCATTTGGCCTCCATTACGCACATCTTTAATGTGCGCCTGCCCTACCAGATCCGATGGCGGCAGCTTAAAATTTCTCTTCGTAGCTTCCTTTGGCGCAACCTTCGGCTTTGGCGTTTCCGCCGCCGCAATCGCGGGCGCAGATGTGTTCACTGCCGGAGTAGCCGGCTTGTGCGCCGCCAAAGGAGGATCAGCACGGGGAAAAACAGCCGGTATCATCGGCTTTACCGCCGGAGGATCCACAGAAGCCGCCGAACCATTACCAGGCGCTCCGGCTGCCGAGCGCGAGTCGGGATTTATCACTGTTGCGCTGATTCCACCGGAACTGTCCGGCGGATCCGAGGCGCCATGAGCGGCCGGCACTGGGGGAAAATCGTTGTGCGAATCCTCAATTCTGGCTGTCAGCGTCGGATCTGGCGTCGTAGTTACTGGGTAAGGCCTGCTAGATGCCAAGGGAGGATTGTTATCTACAGGACGTACATAAATAGTCCGATTGCTTCTGCCGAAACTGCTGCCGGCATGATCTGCCCACAGATAAACCGCTATCAGCGTTAGAACTACAGCTCCTGCGATGCTAGCCAGCCACCAGGGGATGCCGCGCCACGCCCCTCGATTAGGCATGGCCGCGTAAGGCATGGAATCGGTGCGAAGCTGCTCGTCGTACGCGCGCCGCTGATCGGCATCCAAAAGGGTGCTCACAATGGAGTTAAGACGACGCATCTGCGTCTCAGCCAAACCCTTAAGACTTTGATCAAGCTGTGCGTCCGGGTGCATCAACTTGACTAAGCGTCGGTGCGCTTTGCGGATTTCCTCCCCGGTGGCTTCCTGGCTGACCCCGAGTTCCTCGTAATAGTTCATCGCAGAGCTTGTGTGATCATGATAATCCATTCGAGCCAAGACAAAAGCCTATTGTTATCCAATATACGTCTGCGAGGACTGGATTTCCCTCTCGCCTTGCAAATGTGAGAACAAAGCTCTGTCCTGGGTGACCGGCAGGCACATGCACAATCTTATTAAACGATACCCCGGTCGAATTGACTAAGGAGAGGATAGTACTGTCGGGTCTAGTTGCTCAGGATGAATTAAACAGCGTGAAGTCGTGCCCTGTGGCTACTGCGCCGGACGTCGATACGCAGCAGGGAGCAGGCAGAATTCACCCAATCCTCCTCGCGTCAAAACCGTATGATATCCAGTTGCTCCTAACAACGCCAAAGCAGCCATGGCCTCATCACGACTAGCCAGCTTGGCTCTTGAAACGATCTTCTTGCGGCGTGTATCTATTACCTTCAGCGTGTATTCCAGCGGCACCACTTTGGGCGCCTCTCTGACAAAAGGGGTATGCGGACCTACCACCGGGCGCGCTGGTCCATGAGGATAGCGCAAGCTACAACAAGGCCAATAAGGATGCCGGATTAACTCCAGTCGCGAGCGTGGGGGATGAAAAGCAAATCTCTGAGTTGGGACCATGCCACTAGTTGGGCAATTTCCAGACCAACCTACGTCGAAGCTAACTGTTGAGATTGCAGCAATTTGCGGTCAAAGTGCCGTTTCGTTCCGGCACATCGACGCGGATCAGGCTTCAGCGGTTTTCAAAACGATACAAACAACCCCCCTTTGCCTGCCCGGCTACAGCGGGATATGCTTCATGTCCGCGGCGATATCGCTTCCCAACCCGCCGAAGTCCGCATTCACTTGCTGCGCCCTTGCCAAAGCTGCCTCGACATGCTCCAGCAGATTTTCCTTGCCTAGTTTGTCCAGGAAGTCGCTCTGCATCAATAAACGCAAAGGCTGTTCGCGAGCCCCGCAAAGCAACAGCGTCCGGCCCGACTTTCTCAGCCGATCAATCAGCATTTCCAAGGCGTGCAGCCCGGTAGCATCCAGGGCTGTCATATTTCGCAACCGGACAATCAAAACCGGCGCAAATGAACTTAAATCGGCTGTCGCTTCCATCAATTTCTCGGTCGTCCCAAACAAGAATGGTCCGTGAATTCGCAGAATGGTCACGTAAGACGGAACTTCTTTGTCTTGCAGAATATGAGGCATGCCGTCGCGCAAATACTCTTCCGTCACCGGGGCCACCGTGGTTGTCTCGGCCACGCGCATTATATAGAGCAAACTGGCCAGTGCCATCCCGGTTCCAACCGCCACTGTCAAATCCGCGAGTACCGTCAACAGAAATGTCACCGCCCAAACCGAGATGTCTGTCATGGACAGTCTTAAGATGACCCCGATCTCGCGCCATTCACCCATGTTGTAAGCCACCACGAAGAGCACGGCCGCTAAGGTGGCCAGCGGAATAAAGCGTGCCAGGGGTGCTGCAAATAGCAGGATCAGCAGCAGAGACAACGCATGAATCATGCCTGCTACCGGCGTCTTTGCGCCCGATCTTATGTTTGTAGCCGTGCGCGCAATCGCCCCCGTCGCGGGAATTCCGCCGAATAGCGGCGAAGCGATGTTCGCCAGACCTTGGGCTATAAGTTCCACGTTGGCGTTATGCCGGTCGCCGCTCATCCCATCCGCCACTACAGCCGACAACAGGCTCTCAACGGCTGCCAGCAGGGCTACAGTGAAAGCGGAAGGCAACAACGGCATAATATGGTCGGCATTGAAGTGAGGCAGCGCAAAGGATGGAAAACCGGTCGGGATGCCGCCGAATTTTGTGCCGATCGTCTCAACCGGAAGCGAAAGGACAACGGTCGCGATGGTGCAAACCGCCAGCGCCACAATGGAGCCTGGCACTCGAGTCGTCACGCGCGGCCACAAAAGTATGATCGCCAGGGAAATCGCCCCTAGTGCCAACGTAGGCCAATGCACCGTACCGATACTTGCGCCCAGAACCCTCAATCGTCCAATAAAGTCGCTTGGCACTGCGCCCGTTCGCAACCCTAATATGTCCTTGATCTGTGTCGATGCGATCAGGATGGCGATGCCGTTGGTAAAGCCTACCGTTACCGGACGCGGGATAAACTTCACCGCCGTTCCAAATCCGGCCAGGCTCATGACTATCAGCAAGACGCCGGCCATCAGAGTCACCAGCGCCAAACCGGAAACACCGAACTTGGCCACAATGCCGGCGACGATCACAACAAAGGCGCCGGTCGGACCGCCAATCTGATTGCGCGACCCGCCCAGTGCGGAGATTAAGAACCCGGCCACTACGGCCGTATAGAGTCCCGCCTGCGGCGGAACACCGGACGCGATTCCAAAGGCCATCGCCAGCGGCAGCGCCACCAGTCCCACCGTTAAGCCGGCAATCAGATCCTGCACGAACGTATGCGCATTGTAGGTGCGCAGACTGATCAACAGTTTGGGCGTCCAGCGCAGCGGTAAAGTCACAGCTTGCGACCTTCTACGTTAATAGGCCGCATACTGGATCGGGCTACTCTTGTGGTGGGCGCCGCTAAACAAAAAGATCATCACTAAGCTTACAGCCGCCGCTCTGAAACCATGAACGCACTAATGCCATCGGTGCGCGCTGTGCGCTGCAATCGAGGCGGTCTATATTACGACAAATCCATCTTTACCTCGACCGGCTTAGCATTCCAGATATCATCGCAATACTGCCGCACAGCCCGATCGGAAGAAAACTTGCCCATGCGCGCCGTATTTAGAATGGACATCCGGGTCCAACGCTCTTCATCCAGGTACGCTTCGCTAATTCGGTCCTGGCAATCGATGTAGCTGCGGAAATCGGCCAGCAGCATATAAGGATCGCTCTGATGCAGCGAATCCAGCATCGGCCTGAACAGCCCGGCATCGCCCCGCGAGAAGCGTCCCGACCCCAGTTCATCCAGCGTTTCTTTCAGTTCGGCGTCCTGATTGTAATAGTCTTGGGGCCGGTAGCCCGCCGCCTTCATGGCATACACCTGCTCGGTCTTGAGCCCAAACAGAAAGAAGTTCTCTGCGCCCACTTCTTCGCGAATCTCGACGTTTGCTCCATCCAGCGTGCCAACTGTCAGCGCGCCATTCAAAGCGAACTTCATGTTGCCGGTGCCGGATGCCTCTTTGCCCGCTAGCGAAATCTGTTCCGATAAATCCGCAGCCGGATAGACGCGCTGCCCGAAACTCACGTTGTA
>PLRJ01000165.1 GCA_003163855.1 Bryobacterales bacterium
CGAAAAACGGAACGAAAGCGGAACGGCATCCATCGCCCGCAAAATTCCTGCAAAACTCAAATCGGGAAAAGAGTCGACCGCAATCACCCGGATGAACCGGCCCGGTAAAAGGTCATTCATCGGATCGCCAAGCTGCAACTCGGCGCCGCCGGTGAAGTCATCACCCGCAATGTATTGATTCAGATCAACGGGAATCGCTGGAACTGCGAACGGGAAACGCTCGCCGGTCACACACAAACGCAAGTACTCCAGCAACCCATCGCAGTGCTGCGGAACCTCGCCCACGACTCGCGTGTAGCCCTTCAACCTTCGGACGGCCCGCAGATTCGCTCGCTAAGCTGAATCAATCTGTCGTACCTTCGAAGTGAACNNCCTTCGGACCGTCCGCAGATTAGAACGCAAAGCCGCATCGATCTGGCGAACCTTCGAAGTGAACCGGCGAAGCTCCTCATCAATGTTTTCGAGCCTGCTTCCATCACCGCCCAGCAGTCTACGGCTCAGCTTCCGCAATCCCTGTTCTTTCGTCTCGTACGACAGGCAAAAGAAATAGCGGCTCAGCCGCGGCGCACCCTCAACCCCCTTTCGCGTGAACCAAGCGCGCCGCTCTTCCTCCACCAGCTCCGCCATCGGATCAAGCCACCTGCCCGGCTGAGTCGTGTACTCGGTGTATTCTTCGCGGATCAGATCGCATTGCAGCGACCAGCCCCGACCCAGCGAAAACACTTTGGCTAATCGGTCCGCTATCGCAAAGCATTCTTCGAGCTGAAGCGCGTCCATGTCCTGGCCCGCAAACTCCCACGCCGCCAGCAGAACCCCTGGCAGTGTCTTCACGACGCCATCCGCCACCAAGGCAAAATAATCGATTAGGTCCGCAAGACCTTTCACTTCTCGACGCGCTTCACGCTCGATAAACATCTCCGTTAAAACCTCCTTCGTTCTTTGTATTGGTTACCGGGTGCGCCAGCGCTGCACCCGGAGTCTTTTCGCGGTCCAAAAGCCTTGGCGGTAACGTTGGCTTTCGTGATGGACCGCGATCAGATGTGGGTCTTTTTGCGCCATTTCCTGTAAGAGATGGCGCAATAGAAAGAACAAGAAAATGGCTCCGCCAATGCCGTAGACAGTGGGCACCGAATAGCCGACAATGATGCACAGCACTAGGGCCAGCATCAGCGCCGTCGGCTCGCATCCCACCAATAAGTGCGGACGGTTGGCCGATTGCCGGATTGGTGCGCAGAATTGCGCGGGGACTTGGATCTCCATGTTTCCCCTAGATCAACGCGCCGGCCACACCCGGAATAAAGCCCAACAACGAAGAAGCTCCGAGGGCCACACCGCCCACGAAGAGAATCCCCATCGCGCCGTTCTGCAGCGCGCCGGCGTCGTGGTGGTTTCTGTACCAACCCACCGCACCGCCTACGGTTGCAATCAAGGCCAATCCATAAGCGAGTGGCCCAGAGACTTCCGTCGAGAGACCGTTAACGGCTTGTGTCGCTGCCATCCGGCCGCCGCCCAATGCCCACACTCTTGTACTGAGCAGCGTGAGCGAGACTAATTTCCCTAGTTTTTTCACAAATTGATTTCTCCTTTTTTGACTGACTCACTTACAAATGCAAAAGGTCGTAGTCCTGGCGGGCGTGATCGAAACCACGAATCGCCACCACTTGCCGAACCTTTCTTCCCGCGGCGACACGTTCGTCCCCGTCGATGAAGATCACGAGCCCGATAGCGGCCGCGATTCTTTCGCGGACCACGCCATCGTGACTACCTAAAAACGTTTCGAGCTTCCTAAGCCCAGACACTGCATCGTCCGCGTGGATCGTCGCGAGCCCGCCGCTGTGTCCTGTGTTCCACGCCGACAACAGCACGCGCGCCGGTTCGGTCGATCTCACCTCGCCCACCACAACTCGCTTCGGCACCAGGCGCAATGAGGTCTTGAGCAGCTTCGCCTCATCCACCACACCGTCGACCGTCCGCATCGCTATGTGATTGGCGAGCGAGCACTGCAGTTCCACGGTGTCCTCAATCACGACCACGCGATCACCAGGGGTTTGCGCGCACCAGTCATCCATCAGCGCATTCGCCATCGTCGTTTTGCCGCTGCCTGTGGCACCGACCAGCAATACATTGAGGCGATACCAGTTCGCCAAGCTGATGATGTCGACATGAAGCCCTCCCGCGCGCACGCCATCAAAAAACGAATTCCGCCGGCTCTGTGCGTTCAGCGGGTCGTTGCAATTTGTCAAAACGCCTTGCTCCGCGTAATCGCGCAACCTGTAAATCTGCTTTGCGCGTGTTCGAATGGCAAACGCCGCATCTGTCACGACTGGCCGAATCAAACCCTCAATGCGATCGCCAGTTAGCGGAAAGGTAGTTTCAAGAATCGGGTGATGCGCATTCAATTCACACTCTTGTTCGGTGGCGATGCCACTCAGCAGCAGTGTCACGTCGGACGGCGCCATAACAGCTTCCTGCTCAAACCCTCGACCGAGCCGGTTCACCCACATCGCGCCGTCAGGATTCACGCACACGTCCAACACGTCCGCTTGCCCCAAAAGCACCGGCACCGGCCCGGCGTAATGCGCGATGATGTCGAGCGAAGTAGATGTCATTTCTTCCTTCTTTCGAACGCCAACAAACCGCAGCTAAGAAGCGCTTCTTTCTGCACCGCTTCGATTGCAGAACATTCGCGCTGTGGAAGTTGGGTCCCTCCGAACCAGACGACCGCGACGCCAGTCGACGCCATACCGATCACGGCGAATATGCCGATGGTGAGGAGTGTTTGTTTCTTCCTGAGTTGCATTGAAAATTCTTGAAGCGCAGAGTCCGCACTCATTCACAAGCCTTAGTCTTTTTCGGACGCTCGTTTAAGCGTTCGTTGCGCCGCCTCCAAGAGACGTTGACGAGTCCACTGGCTTAAACTCAAGCCGCATTCACGAGACCGATCTTCGAGCAATCGTTTTTCTTCCGGCCTCACGTAACACCGAATATCCGCCGTCAATAGCTTTGATCGCAATAGAATACGCCGCCTTCTAAAGGATTCCCAAGGGATTATTCCTGTCTATAGTGCTTATAGCGCTTATAGTGATTCAGTGTCAAGCATAATCGTGCTATGCGCTGTAAGCCGTTGAAATTAAGCTTCTTAGGGTTACACTATAGCTTTATGCCGAGATCCATCAAGCCGATGCTCACATTCGTAATCGAGTCGGATCTTTTGAAGCGGCTCGATGATTTCCGCTTCAAACATCGATTTGTGAGCAGGGCCGCCGCCATCAAGTGGCTCTTAATCTGGGCGTTGGACCAGAAACCTAAGCCACCTGCTCAAGGGTGAGCCCGATTCGCGAAGAAATGACCCCTCGCGAAGAACGTAAACGTAGAATGGCGAAGCGCTATTCAGGCTCGCTGGGGCAAAAAGACAAAGTGATTTTAGGGGCTGCGGGCGGCGCCGGTTGATTCATCGAAGAAATTCCTCCTACATCTGCAGGCGCGAGGACCGCCATATTCTTTTCGATGCCTACTGATAATGGATCGGACACGGCCCGACAAAACGCTTCCGACGCTTCCACCGCCCTCCACTAGCCGAAGGTGACGGACCGAATTTCGGACGTCTGCACAAAACAAAAAATTACCCCTCTACTTTCAGTAGCTGGTGTTTTTTGCAAAACGGGGACATGGTTTTGAAAAAATATTTTTTGTTTTATTGTGAAGCTCTGCTGCGTCTAAACCAGCGCCGCCAGATGGCCAAGACTTTGCTCAATCTAATCGACGAGGCGGGCCAGCCGGTGCCTGCGGACGTGCGCGCAGCTGTGACTCGGGCGTATCGATACATCGCGCCGCGATTCCGCCGGATCGATGATGCTGTCTTAGCGGGATTAGCAGAGGCGCTCGCCGCAGCCATGTGCCGCCGAGCAGAGGAAATCAAGTCGGTCAACCAATACGCTCGCGCCGCGATGATCGGGAAAGCTTACGAATGGGTGCAATCGCA
>PLRJ01000143.1 GCA_003163855.1 Bryobacterales bacterium
GGGAAGTTCGACTACCTGGTGCGTCAGTTGAATGACCACAAGGGCAGCTTAAATCTTGACAACATGCGCGGCAAGAACTTAGATAGCCTGGCTGAAGTGGCGGGCGAGATTCTGGCGCGTGGGCACGCGCGCTCGGGGGATGCGATCGCCATTTCAAGCTATTTAGGGGATTGCGAAAAGGTGCAAAAGGGGATTGCCGGCTTCGCAGAGAAGTATGCGGAACAGGTGAAAGAGGACTTCGAGTTTTTCGAGAAGGCGGTCGATGATAAGAAGATATTGGTTCGTTAAAGTAGATGCAGAACGCTGAGTCATGGATGAAGAACTGAAGACGTACCTGGAAGGCGTGGTGAGCCCNNGACACCTGCCTCAGCGGCCGCGTCAATATCCTCGAAGCGAGGCTCACCCAAATTGAATTGCGGCTGGGCAGGCAGATGTAATAAAACGGCCCGAACTCCTTGCGAAGCCCGGGCCGCTGAATCGTTTTGATTTTTACTTAGTTACTTTTTCGCCGTTGTATCCGTAGCGGGCTTAACGGCTGTCTTGGCCTTCTTGACATGCTTCTTAGCAGTCTTTTTGGTGCTGCTGGTGGCCGCAGGCGTGGTCGTTGTCTGTGCCTTTTTGGCCGCCGGGGCAGCCATCAGGAAAGGAACCGCTACTACGGTCATCAGGGCAGAGCTAATCAGTTTGTTCATTTTTTATTTCTCCTCTAACTCGTGGCGGTTTTTCTTGTTGTCCTTCCCGCTCACATCTCTACTCTGCGCTTTTCTACACTCTTGCGCCATCGCCTTCATTCGTAATGTTCCATCCCGTCGATTGGGGATGCGCTGAAACATTTGTTAATGAAAGAATCAGGTTGGTGGCAATCTCCAACCCAGTCACGCGCCGGCAATGGCAGCACATGCTGCTGGTAGGTTTGTGCTTATTTGCAGCACTGCTGCTTTCAGCTATCCTGCTCGCCTGGCGAACCGTCAGTCACATTGAGCAGCACACACAGGATTTCGCCGCTCAACAAGTAATTGCCAAACAATCCATCGATCGCATTGAGCAGCAGCAGGCGGAACTGAACAGCCGCTGGCTAAAACTGGCGCGCAAGAAAGACGCCGTCCCGCGCGAGGAGATTCTGGCGCAAACACAAGCTAATCGCGAAGACATGGGCCGCGCGCTGGAAGGCGCCTACGAACAGGCCGAGGTCCTGCGCGAGTCCATCTTTCAAGAAGGCCACGGCCTGCTGCGCTGGACCGTCTGGATCTTTGCCGCTTGCGTCGCATTATCGCTGCTATGCGCCATCTGGGCGGTGCGCGCTTCCACAACCCTGTTCAAGCGGTTGGAACAGCAGGCCGCCGACCTCTCGGCGCTGCAATATCAGTTTCTAGAGACACAGGAAAATACCGCGCGCCGCTTCTCGCATGAACTTCACGACGAATTGGGTCAGGCGCTGGCTGCTGTCAAAGCGAATCTATCGGCGCTACGTGTTGGCGGCGACACCGGCAAAGTGGACGATTGCATGAACCTGGTGGATGGCGCCATCCAGGATGTGCGCGAAATGTCCCAGTTGCTGCGGCCGACCATCCTGGACGATTTCGGACTGGATGCAGCCCTTCGCTCCTTAACGGGAAGCTTCGCTCAGCGCACCGGCATTAAGGTGCTCTACGACAGCGATATCGAAGGCCAGCGACTGCCTGATCAAACCGAGACCAGCCTGTTTCGCATTGCGCAAGAGGCGCTGACGAACGTGGCCCGCCACGCTAAAGCAACAGAAGTGGAAGTTCATCTTAACCGGCATTCGGGCAAAGTGGCTCTCACCATTCGCGACAATGGAGAAGGGTTCGACCTCGGTACGCGCCGCCAACAACCGGGCTTAGGCCTGGCAGGAATGCGAACGCGCGCCACTGGTTGCGGAGGAAGTCTGGAGATGGACAGTGCGCCCGGCAAAGGGTTGAAACTGGGAGTAACGTGCCCGATCGAGCGATAAAGGTTCTGCTGGCCGATGACCACACCATTGTGCGGCAGGGATTGAAGCTGATACTCTCCGCGCATCCTGATTTAGAAGTTGTGGGTGAGGCGCCCAACGGACGTGAAGCGGCCGAACTGGCTGAGAAACTGCGGCCCGACATCGTGCTGATGGACGTTGCCATGCCGGAACTGAACGGCATTGAAGCCACACGGCGCATGGTGGCGGCCAATCCACGAGTCAAAGTGCTGGTGCTAAGCATGCACAAGGAAGCCGTGTACGTCCGCGAAGTGCTGAAAGCCGGCGCGCGCGGCTATATCCTGAAAGACGCCATCGACACGGAACTGGTGAACGCCATTCGGTCGGTAGCCCGCGGCGATGGGTACATCAGTCCCGCCGTTTCGGGTGCATTGCTCAGCGATTATCGCCAGAATCAGACCGACCCCATCGATTCGCTTTCCGGCCGCGAACGCGAGGTGCTGCAGTTGATTGCGGAAGGCAAAACCAACAAAGAAGTGGCAACGCGCCTAAACCTCAGTGTCTATACGGTCGATTCGCATCGCGGCAAAATCATGGAGAAGCTGAACCTGCATAGTACCGGAGAGTTGGTGCGCTTCGCTATGAAGCATGGCCTCGTGGATTAAGCGCTTACTTGCCGGCGGCAACCAAGTCGGCATGCTTCTGGCGCTCCGTCTTCGCCTGGTCAGCGTCACCCAACCGGTCATAGACGCGGGCCAGATGATAGTGCGGCATCGGCTCCTCTGGATTTAATTCGCTGGCCCGCTTTAGCTCTTCCGCCGCGCCCCTAAAGTCCCGTTTGGTTTCGAGCAACGTGCCTAACTCGTAGTGGGCTTCCCAACTGTTGCTGTCGAGCGCGATCGACCGGCGGAAGAGGCCTTCCGCACCCGCATCCTTCGCATCTTGCGACAGCCGGACCTTGGCCAGCAACAACTGCGCCTGCCAGTTATCCGGATTCGCCGCCGCCCAGTTCTCGAATGCCTTTCGAATCTCCGGCAAACGCGCGCCCGCCTGCTCCAGCATGCGCCCCAGAAACTCGTAAGGCTGCGGAACGGACGGGTTCAACCCAATTACTTTCAGAAACTGGTCAACAGCTTCTTCAAAGCGCCGCTGGCCATAACGCGCCACGCCCATTGTCAACGTTAGCTGCGCATTATCCGGATGCACCGACAGGGCTGGACTTACCGCATCAGCCGCGCCGCTGAAGTCGAGTTTGTGCAGGCGGAGTTGCGCATACTGGAAGGCTACATCGGGATCGGTTTTGCTACGCTCCCAGACTGCTTTATACAAGCGCTCGCCGTCCTTGTCGTCACCCGCCTGAAAGTACCATCCGCCTGCACGAGATAGCGCTTGTGCGTCCGCCTTGGGGCTGCTTGCGTACTGTTCCTCCAGCTTCGCGGCATGCCCGTACTGAGCTTCAGCCGAATAGAACAGGGCGAGGGCGTGCTGGATGGCAGGCTGTGTGCCGCCCGTCCGTTCGGCCTTATCGGCAGCGCGCTCCGCGTCATCTGTCTGCTTCAGGCGGCGGTAAACCTCCGCCAGCGACACCCATACAAACGCATTGCCGGGTTGGGCTTGGCTCGCTTCTTCCAGTTCAATCTTTGCCTGGGCATAATTTCCGCCGCGCAGATCTACCAATCCCTGCTGCAGCTTCTTACCCGCCGGATCCTGCATGGTCAGGGCCATCATCAGCGATCCAAGTGCCAGCATCATTATCTATTCAGATGCTACAGCTTCCTAAAACCAAAAAGGCCGGGGCGCCTCAACGCAGAGGCGGCCGGCCTTTGTAGTAGCAGATTAAGAAACATCAGGCCGAGGGTTTTACCTCTGGCCTGACTTGAGTCTCTGTCACCTAGAATTGCAGCCGCAGCGAGAACTGAATGTGGCGTTCAGAACCCGTTTGCGTGCTTGTTACTTTGCCGAAATTGGCGTCGGACTGATTGACGTCCGGTGTGCTGAATTGCGGCGTGTTGGCCACGTTGGTGCCTTCAGCCCGGAATTGCATCTTGATTCGCTCGGTGAACGGGAAATCCTTGAAGATAGAGAAGTCAAGGGTTCGAGTCGGAGGTCCGAAGTTGCTCTGCAGACCCACGTTACCTTGCGATAAGCCTTGGCTGCCTTCAGGCGCAAAATTGGAGATGTTGAACCATTCGTTTGGATTACGGCCACCCGGAGGAGCCGCATTCGCACTCACCTTAGTTGCCAGTGAAGCGCCGCACCATCCGTTTTCGCTTACCACCTCACAACCGCTGGAATCGATGGTGAAAGGCTGGCCGGTGCGCAAGGTCAGAATGCCATTCAGATGCCAGTTGCCGAGCGCGGTGTCCGCAATTTTATTCATGTTGGCGCCATACTGCTTGCCTTTGCCGAACGGAATGTCGTAGTTGAACGCAGTGGTGAAACTGTGTTTAATGTCCCACGATGCAGTCGTATAGGACGAAGCAAAGTTCTGCCCGTTGATAGTGTTCAAGCCCGAGGAGCCGGACAAAGTGGTGCCGCTGTTGGCCAGAGCGTGGCCGTATGTATAGGCGCTCTGGAACTGAAGGCCACGGGTGAGGCGCTTGTTCAGGGATACCGTCATAGCGTCGTAATTTCCGAAACCGAAGCTGGCGGTTCCTGAAATGCTTCCGATGTTGCCCTGAACCGGCCGTGTACCGTTGCAAGTGATAGCCGAGTTAGCCGTGTACGTATTAGGACAGGCGTTGGGGTCTGGTTGCAGTAGTTGATGCGACTGGTGATTACCCAGATAGCCCACTTCAAGGGCCATTTGCCCGGGCAATTCCTGCTGCACAGCCATGTTCCACTCCTGCACCATGGCGTTTCTGAAGTCTTCGGCGATGCTGCGGAACTGCAGCGACGAGACGGGGAAGCCATTAAACACGTTCGATGGGTATCCCACTCCAATGCCTCCAGTGGGGTTTCCGTTCGCAAAGAACGGATCGGGCTGGAAGTTTGAAACGCCCGAGGGCCGGTTTAATTGGGGCGACTCGTTGAAAGGCGCCGACTCACCACGGTTCGGATTGCCGCCCTGGTTTTCTTCACCGCCGTAGAATATGCCGTAGAAGCCGCGAATAACCGTCTTCGGCCGTGCATTGTAAGCAAAGCCCAAACGGGGTCCGATATCGGTCTTGTCCCAGGGAATGATGTAGGGGCTGACTTGGCCTCGGCTCACCGTGATCGGCACTGTGAACAGCGCCGGGAAGGTGACGCCGCCAATGACCGCGGGAGAGTTGAAGTTCGGCGTTAAGGGCGTATTTTGATTGGGACCCTTCGGGATGTAGAGGGTCATGTTCTGCAGGTCGAAACTTGACTGGCGTCCGAACTGCTCACCGATGGGCGAGAACAATTCATAGCGGACACCCAGGTTCAGGTTCAGCTTGGAAGTTACCTTCCAGTTGTCCTGGACATAACCGGCGTAGCCTTGCTTGGTGGACGAGACGAAGTTGGTGGTCGAAATCTGACCGTTATCGATTGCACCCAGCATGAAGGAAGCAAACTCGTCGCCCGTGGTGCTCTGAGTCGCAACAGTCGGAAGAGCCGTCTCCGTGCGCGAGAAGTTCATTTCGCCGTGCGGATAGGGAACCTGGAAGAAGGGGAAGTGCAACTGGCGAAACTCGGCGCCCACCTTTACAGAGTGTGCGCCCTTGCTGATGGTCAGGTTTTCAATCAAATCCCACTCGTTGTTGTATTCCTTGGTGGGCAGCCAATCGTTAGCGCCAATCTGGCTATAACGCCCGAGTCCGAATTGCGGCAATCCACCGTTCAGAGTGGTAGTTGGATCGTACCCCGAAATTCCTACTGCCTTGTATTCGTCGGTGTTGGCATTCGCCTGCGTACGCGCCGTAACCAGGCGGCTGAAGCCCACGCGCGCTTCGTTCACCAGGGTCGGCGAGAAGATATGCGCCCAGCTGATCATCCCGTTGCGGCCTAAGTCCTGCTCGCTGGTGCCGTTGAAATTTCCACCGTCCAGAGCGCCCGGGAAAGGCTGTACGCTGCTCTTCGCCGTGTTCGTCCAACTGATGGTTCCAAAAATGCTATTCGCATCGTTGTAGTGGTAATCCACGCGTCCGTCGCCTTGGTCCGTGTTCAAGGCACCGGGCGTCACGGTATAAAAGTCATTCTGCGGCAGAGCACCTGCCTTTATCGGCTGGTTGGTAGCCGGATACAATGACGCCAGTTTGATTGCTATCGGATCCTGCGCGCTGACCGGGATGATGTTGCCGGCGTATTGTTGGCGCGTATAAGTCGGGCTTGCACCGGGTGCGGCTGTCAAGGTGCCGGGAAGGCAACCGTTCGTACAGGCGGTAGTCGTCGGATCGTAAATAGGCGATCCAACACTCGAGAAATTCCCAGTCCGCATGGCGGCCGTCGGAATTGTGTAAAATCCGCCATATCCCAGGTTCTGAATGGAACCGCCCGCAGTCGCAATACGCGTACCCTGATAATCGCCAAAAATGAACAGCTTGTTCTTGATGATTGGTCCGCCAATCGCTGCGCCGAACTGATTCTGCTTGAATGGATTGCGCGCAACACCCGCCTGATTATTTTCCCAGCGGTTTGCATCCAATACCGTATTCTGCAAAATCTCGAACAGCACGCCATGGATCTGGTTGGTACCCGATTTCAAACTGACGTCGATGATGCCACCGGCCGCGCGGCCATATTCCGCACTGGCTCCGTTGGTAATCACCTGCATATCGCCAATCGCTTCCACCGACGGTCCAATGACAAACGCCGTCTGGTTAATAAAGTCGATGACGTTGACGTTGTTATCAACACCGTTCAAAAGGAAGTTATTCTCACCGGTGGAACGAACGCCGTTGGCTGAAAATCCGCCGCCCAACGCGTCACGCGCTCCGCTCTCAGCCGGAACTACGCCGGGAGACAAGCGGGCCAGAAATGTGAATGTGCGCTGGCCGCCCAGGGGCAACTCTGAAACTTGCGCCGAGTTCAGATTCTCACCAATGGCGGGCGATTCGGTTTGCAGCAAGGGCGCTGCCGCTGTCACTTCCACCGTCTCGGTCGCGTTGCCCACCTTCAAGGAAATATTGACCGCAACCGGTTCGCCGGGATTCACCAGCACATTCGATTGTTGTGCCTTTTGAAAGCCCGCGGCTTCCACCACGACGGTGTATGTGCCTGGATTCAAAGCCGGCCGTGTAAAGGATCCGGAGTCATTAGTAACCGTATCGTATGACACGCCGGTGGCGGTGTCCTTGATACTGACTTTGGCATTTGGAATAGCAGCCCCTTGCGGGTCGCTTATAGTTCCGGTAACTGTTCCCAAGTCTCTCTGGCCGAACACAAGCGCGGCAACCATGGAAAACAAAATCAAACACTTCAAAGAAATACGCCAACTTGGCATTAAACCCCTCCAACGCAGAGTTGAAACTTTCACTTGCCCCTTCATAGGAACAAGGAACTATACGAAGCAATCAGAAAGTATCACAAGTAAACGTTTACTTCAAGAGTATTTAGCTTTTATCTTCTAGCTCCGGCGATTGAAATGCATTACCGAACTTCATATTTCAAATCCATAAAACCAGACCGTCCTACTACCCTGTGGGCTAGCTCTCCTATCGCTATCATTAAAAACATGTTCCACGTCCCTCGACAGCTGCGCGCTCTCCCTCCGCTAGTACTTTTCCTCATAACCGCTATGTCTGCTCATACCGCCGATTCGCTGGAAACCCGCCGTCAGGAGCTTACAAAGGCCCTAGCCGACGAGTGGGAATACGAACTTCGCGAAAGTCCCGAGTCCGCCACCGCTTATGGCGACTACCGCTATAACGACAAATGGTCCGACATTTCCCTGGCTCACGTCGCACAACGGCGAAAGGACGCCGACCAGTTTCTAGCGCGCTTTCAAGCCATCGATCCCACCGGTTTCCCCGAACAGGAACAAATCAACCGGCAATTAATGATCGGCCGGTATCAGGACGCGCTGCATGACCTTGACTTCAAGAACTATCTGATGCCGGTGGACCAGTTCAATGGCATTCAGATAGGACTGCCGCAGATAGCAGCTATTGTGCCCACCGCCACGGTGAAGCAATATGAGGACTACCTGGCCCGTCTGCGCCAGATCCCACCGTTGTTCGATCAGGTAGTAGACCTGCTGAAGCAGGGCGAGCAGCAGCATCTAATGCCACCCAAATTCCTGTTGGAAAAGGTGGTGGAACAATGTCGCAGCATCGCCAAGCCCGCGGGCAAAGACAGCGCTTTCGCTCAGCCGCTGGCTCATTTCCCGCCCTCCATTTCCTCAGCCGACAAAAAGCGCCTCAACGATGCCATCCTGGTAGCAATTGACCAACAGGTCAGGCCGGCCTACAGCAAACTAGAAACATTTATAAAGGATGACTACGCGCCAAAGGGACGCACCGAACCGGGGCTTTGGGCGTTGCCTGATGGAGCCGCGCGCTATCGTTTCGCCGTCCGCACGCAGACGACGACTTCGCTCGATCCCGAAGCCATTCACCTGCTTGGCTGGCAGCAGGTGAAGGAAATTGAAGCCGAAATGGCAGTGATTGCGCGTAAGCTCGGGTTTGCCGACGTTAAAGCTTTACGCGCCTCAATCCCGAAGAATCCAAAGCTGATTCCCACCTCGCGAGAGCAGATTCTCACGGTTTATCGCGGCTACATAGCGGGTATGGAACCGAAACTGCCGCTGATCTTCGGCCTTCTTCCCAAGGCACCGGTGAAGGTGGTCCCCACCGAGGCCTTCCGTGAACAAGAAGCCGCCGGAGCGGAGTACATGGAAGGCACGCCCGACGGCAAACGTCCCGGCCGAATCTATGTCAATACGGGCGATTTCGCCCATCGCAGCCTGCTGGATGCCGAAGCTACCGCCTATCACGAAGGCATCCCTGGCCATCACATGCAGATTTCCATTGCCCAGGAGATGAAGTCGCTGCCTCCCTTCCGCCAGCACGCCAGTTACAACGCCTATGCGGAAGGTTGGGCGCTTTACGCCGAACGCCTGGGCAAGGAACTCGGCTTTTACCAGGATCCTTATTCCGACTACGGCCGTCTCTCAAGCGAACTTTTCCGCGCCTGCCGCCTTGTTGTCGATACCGGCGTTCACTACAAGCATTGGACACGTCAGCAGATGGTCGACTTCTTTCATGAACACTCCGACGAGTCGGAACCCGATCTGCAAGCCGAGGTGGACCGCTACATCGCCTATCCTGCGCAGGCGCTTTCTTATAAGATGGGCCAGCTCAAATTCCTGGAGTTGCGGGAGCGCGCCAAAACCCAGCTCGGTCCGAAATTCAATATCCGCGCCTTTCATGATGAAATGCTGAACGGCGGCGCGTTGCCTTTGGACGTGCTGGAAAACCGGACCAACGCCTGGATTACGGCAACGGCCGCCAAGAAGTAGTTGCCTCACTATGGCTGATTTCTATGGCAAATACCGTGGTTCGGTCATCAACACCGCCGACCCGCTGCAAATTGGCCGCATCCAGGTACAGGTTCCCGCCGTAACCGGATACAGGCCTTCGACCTGGGCCATGCCTTGTGTTCCCATCGCTGGTGTTCGCGCCGGCATCTTTGTCGTTCCATCCGTCGGCTCCCAGGTTTGGGTGGAATTCGAGCACGGAAATGCGGATTATCCAATCTGGACGGGTGGCTTCTGGGGCACTATGGCCGAAGTCCCGCCCCTAGCCAGCATTTCGCCCGACCCGAGCGTAGTCCTTCAAACGACGGGGCAAAACTCCCTGGTCATCAGCGATGCCGCCGCAACTCCCACAAGCGGCGGAATCATCCTCAAGAGTACAAACGGAGCCACGATCGTCGTGAACGACACGGGCATATACATCAGCAACGGCAAAGGCGCGGAAATCACCTTGCTGGGCCCTACCGTCGATATCAATAAGGGTGGATTTACCATACCTTAGCCGACAGGTCGAACCCATCAGGCGGCTTCAGCGTGAGTTTCCCGGCTCTGCGCGCGCATATGCGGCGAGTCCGTAATTGTGTTGTTTCACGTCAGCCAGGTGTCGCTTTGAGCACGGGGAGGCGAGCCAGGACTAATCATCCAACAAAAGAATTAGAAGGTCCTTGATCAGCGAACGGATTTCGGCAGCATCCTTTGCTGCGATCTTAAACCCACGAACAGCACATGAAAGAATGTGCGCCGTCTTCTCGGCGGAGACTTTTGTTTTAGCGCTCTGAAATTTGGAGTGTGATTTAAGGATCGGCAAAAGAATCTTCTCAAAGGATCGATAGCCTTGATTGACAGAATCTTGCGCGAATCCAAAAGTGCTTTCCAGGAGTTCCGCGGCTTCGCTGGAAGCTCGCATCAGTTCAAAAGGTCGAACCGTCCATAGCTCAAAAGCGGCTCGAAGCTTTTCCTCGGGCATCTTAAGATGACTTATTTTAGTTTCAATCTCAGTCAGGGTCTCCTTGACAAAATGCTCGTATACGCTCTTGAATATTTCCTCTTTGCTTTCGAAGACCAAATAGAGCGCGGGCCTTGAAATACCGGTAGCCTCGGCGATGTCATTCATTGTCACGCGCTTGTATCCATAACGAAGAAAAGTATCGCGAGCGGCCCTGAGTGCCTTGTCTCTCTTTGTAACATCCATCTCTTTATTATTGACACAATTCGTCTATTCGTCTATATTTGACATATAGACGCATTGTGTCAAACGTCAAAGAGGGCGCAGGATTTGGTTAGAACGGTACTAATAACGGGAGCTTCGAGGGGATTCGGCAGAGACGCAGCTCTCTTATTTAAGTCAAAAGGCTGGAACGTCGCGGCCACAATGCGAACCCCTGAGAAAGCAAAATCGTGGACAAGTGCCGCAGACCTGTTCACGCCAAGGCTTGACGTCACTGACCGTGCAAGCATGAAAGCCGCGGTCGATCAGACAATCGAAAAATTCGGCAGAATCGATGTGCTTGTTAATAATGCAGGCATTGCGCTGCTGGGTCCTCTCGAGGGAGTATCGGCAGAAAACCTTAAAAGGCAATTTGACACGAATGTTTTAGGTTTGATCGGAATGACTCAAATGGTCTTGCCTTTGATGCGCGAAGCCGGCGGCGGCATTATCGTAAATCTCTCCTCCATGGGAGGTCTTCTTTCGTTTCCTCTTCTATCGGCTTATCATGCCACTAAATTTGCAATCGAAGGTTTAACAGAAACCCTTCAATACGAAGTCGCTCAACACGGAATCCGTCTCAAGCTTGTAGAACCTGGCGGCGCGAAAACTTCCTTTGGCGGTTCAAGCATGATAAAAACACCCCATCCCGCCTATCACGCGTTAATGACTGGTTTTGAAAAGGCCTCTAGTTCGATTGAGCCCCGATTACCAGGACCAGAAAAAGTTGCACGAATGATTTATCACGCCGCCACTGATAAGTCTTCGCGTCTTCGCTATCCAGTGATTGCATTTCCGATGATCACCATCCGCAAACTATTTGGTGCCCGCATTTGGACGGCTCTGATGGGCTTGTGGGTCAGATCCATGTTAAAGAAAAGGCCCGCGTAGCAAAGGGGATCTTCATGAAAAAATCGGTCACGCTAAACATTCTGACATTCGCAATCTCGGGATTACTTATTTTTTTGGCAATTGTTAAGTTCAAATATGGAACCGGGAAAGAGTACCCCGATCTTGGAGCCAATTTACCCACCGAGTCTTTTTCCCTGGAAAAATTGATTCAACTGGACTATCCTCCCGGAAATCTTGCCGTTGCGAATAACGGCGATGTTTATTTCAACTACCATCCGTCGGCTAAGCCGGAACGTTTTACGCCGGCGACCGTTTTTAAATGGTCCAACGGCAAAGTAGAGCCTTTCCCCTCGCTCGAGGCGCAGAAAGACTTTCAAGGAACGTTTGGAATGACTATCGATAAACAAAATCGAATTTGGTTTATTGAACCGGCGAGTCTTGATTTCAAGCATACGCGTGTCTCCGCGTTCGATTTGAGCACCAAAAAGCGCGTGGAGTTTTTTGAATTTCCTGAAGGACAAGCGAAGTTTGCTGAAGACATCAGAGTCACAGCCGATGGCAGCTACGTCGTTATGCCAAATCCAGGCCTTTTCAATTTCACAAGTCAAAGTGTTGTCGTCTACTCCGTCTTGAACCACACTTTTTCTTCCATCAAGTCGGATCATCCGTGTTTAAGCCCTGAAAACTGGACGATTCAAACGCCATACGGGCCCGACCAATTGCTTTGGGGACTTCTTAACTTTGCCGTCGGCATCGACGGAATTGAGATCAGTGAAGATCAAAAGTGGCTGTACATCGCTTCGATGACCAATTCCCGTCTCTGCCGCGCGCCGATGGCCGTCGTCTTGAACTCGGCAACGACAACTGAAGCGTTCGACAAAAGCATTGAAGACATTGGGAAAAAGCCGCTAAGCGATGGCATTGCGATCGACCGGGATGGGCGTGTCGTCATAACCGACGTCGAACACGGATCAATCATGGCGTTCAATCCAGCCACAAATCAGTTATCAAAGCTCGGAGGGTCAAAACAGATTGTCTGGCCGGACGGAATCGTCGTTGCAGGCGACGGCGATGTCTACTTTACAGATAGTTCAATCCCGTCTTACCTCGATCAGATCGTGCGGCCCCCGACCAAATCAAAGCTTCTGGAACATCGGCCTTACTTTATCTATCGCTTAAAGAAGTCCAAGGACCGGCCTGCCCCAGGAATCTCTACCAGCTGAAGCTGGAGTTCTCTCGCAAGAAATGCCCGCTGAAGTGGGCGGCATCTGAAAGGAAATGTTTAATGTCTGAAAAAGTATGGTTCATCACGGGCGCGTCACGCGGCTTTGGCCGCATCTGGGCGGAGGGCGCGCTGGAGCGGGGCGATAAAGTCGTGGCTACCGCCCGTTCCGTGGAGTCGCTTTCCGGCCTCGCCCAAAAGTACGGCAATGCGGTCATGCCGTTGGCGCTCGACGTCACTAAGCGTGAGCAGGTAGAGGCCGTCGTTCCGAAGGCGCACGCACACTTCGGGCGGTTAGACGTAGTGATCAACAACGCGGGCTATGCCTTGTTGGGCGCGGTGGAAGAGGCGCCTGAGGCGGATGTCCGTGCGGAATTCGACACAAACTTTTTTGGCGCGCTCTCGGTGATCCAGACGGTGCTGCCGCTGCTGCGCAAGCAGGGCGGCGGCCATATCCTCGGCGTATCCAGCGTTGCGGGAGTCTCCGCCGGGCCGGTCATGAG
>PLRJ01000206.1 GCA_003163855.1 Bryobacterales bacterium
CAGATCGGAACGAAGTATTTGCGACGGAGGGCCGTCCGCGCGCAACCGGCCTTCGTGCAGCAGGATTATACGACACGCATAGGCAGCCGCCAGATTCAAATCGTGTGTCACGCAAACGATCAACAAACCTTCGCGACTCAGTTTCGCCAACAACCGCTGAAGCTCAACCTGATGTTGTAAATCCAGATGCGTTGCCGGTTCGTCCAACAGCAGCACTTCGGGTTCCTGCGCCAACGCGGCCGCCAGCAGTATCCGCTGCCTTTCACCACCGCTCAGCGTGGCAACATCGCGATCGCGGAACGCCGACATTCCGGTCGCCTGCAACGCGCGATCAACAGCGGCATGATCTTCGGCCGATTCATACATACCCTGCTGGTGCGGCATGCGGCCCATATAAACGACCTCGCCGGCGGTGAAAGGGAATTCAGGCCGATCGGCCTGCTGCACCACCGCCACGCGCCTGGCAAAATCGCGGCGTTTCCACTCGTGCGCCTTGCGTCCCAGCAAACTGCACATTCCAGAGCTTGGCGCAGTCAGACCCGCGAGCAACGAAAGCAGCGTCGATTTCCCTGCTCCGTTCGGACCCGCAATCGCGATGAACTCGCCGGCGCACATCTCGAGCGATAGCGGCTTCAAGACTTCGGCGGCGCCATAGCGGACGCGCGCCTGGACCAGCGTGAAGAGCGGTTTCAAAGCTGAATCTCCGGGTGCAGCAGATGAACCAACAGCTTCACCGCATCGGCTGCTCGCGGACCCGGGACAACAAAGGGATCGGACGGCACCGCATACACGTGTCCGCCTTTTACCGCCTTCAGCATGGGCCACGCACGCCACAGCGTCATGTCGCCGCTTAACTCAATGATGGCGTCGGGATTTCGCAGAATGATTTCCTCCAACGATACGCTTGGATAAGCTGTAGCGGCATCGGAGAAAACATTTACTGCTCCGGCATAGTTCAACAAATCGGAGAAATAAGACTTTCCTGCGCCTGCGATCAAACCTTGCAGGCTGCCCGGATCATGCCCGACGACAAATGCGACCGACGGCTTATGCAACGTGCGAGTGATGTTTTGAATATCGGCCAACTGGCGTTCCGAGCGGCGAATAAACTCCTCAGAGGACGCTTCCGAGTTTGTGGCTTTCCCAATTTCGCGCGCACCTGCAAAGATAGCGGCTAGATTCTCACTTTCAACTTCCAAATATCGAACATGCACACGAGCCAGTTCCTGACCCAGATGATTGGGTTGCCTCTGAACGATAACTAGATCAGGATGGAGCGCCACAATCGCTTCTACATCCGGACTCAAAAATGTACCGATTTTTGGCAGGCTAAGAACCTGCGGCGGGAACTTGCAATACACGGTTACGCCCACTAAGCGCGGACCCAACCCCATGGCAAACAGCGTCTCGGTGATGCTGGGAGACGTCGAGATGATGCGCTGCACTTCTGCCGCACGCAGACTCAGGGCCAGCAACAACAGCGCTATCATCCGCATCAATAAAGTTCCTCAAATCGATTGGTATCCACATTCGCCTGAAACCAGTGGTCTAGAGCCTGGTACGTGCTTGTATGCGATGCCGTTCCGGCCACCATTAGCGCACGCTCTCTTAGAAGCTGAATTGCACGCCGCCTTTCGCCACAAAGCCGGGCGTGGGAAATCCGTCTTCGAAGTAGATCTGATTAGCCAGGTTTTCAAGGCGCGCGTAGATTCGGAGTTTCATCCGCTCACCCAGCGGCTGGGTATAACCGATGGTTGCGTTTACTTTTCGCGGACCCGCAAAAGAATAAGCCAGCACATTGTAAGGAGGCAGCGAATTGTATAGCGGGAACAGAAAACGGCTGGCGGCCAGAAAATCGACCGATGTGTCCCAGTGCCTTCCAAACGACTTCATCACAATGAGCGCAAACGTTTGCGGCCAAATTCCAGGCGTCTGCAATTGGCCATCGCTGTATTGGGAGATTCGGTCTATGGAACTCGTATAAGTGTAGCCAGCGCGAATGATCATTCGGCGCCGCAGTTTTGCTTCCGCCGAGACTTCTACGCCGCGCGCAAGGCCGCCGGGAGTGTTGTAGTAGCCGCCGTAGCGGCCATAAGGGTCGGCAGACGGATTGATTAAGATGCCAGGGTCGTAGCCGATGGTTTCCTGCAGACGGGTATAGAAATAACTCGCGCTGATCTTAATTTGGTCCGAAGCGAAGTATTGATCGAAGCCAAAATCCAAGGAGATGGCGCGCTCCGGACTAAGACGCGGATCGCCATAGGCGGAGAACGAACTACCGTAGAAATAAGTACCGAAGCGTTCGTACAATGACGGTGCGCGATAAGCATTACCAACGTGTGAACGGAATTTTGTGTTGGTGGAACGGATAAAGTAGGCGAGCGATGCATCGCCAGTGAATGCGCTGGGCGGCGAAGTTGCCGAGGCCGAGGCATACACGGGAAACACACCGGAGAATGTTGGTGCGCTTAAATCAAACGCCTGCCATCTGCCGGACAGAGAAATCTGCAGCCGGTCATTCAGCAACTTTGTTTGATCCTGCACAAACGCGGTGTTACTGGATTGGAGCGCGCCGGTGCTCGACACGAAAACGGGCATTTGTCCGGTATACGAGGGGCTTGAATAGGTTTCACGCTCAAACTCGTAGCCGGCCGATAGCAACTGGCTATGAACTGGCTGCCATTCGAGCGTTGCATTCGCCGTGTCGGTGCGGCTGTCGTACCTGGTGGAGGTTCTGTCAAACGGTTGATAGCCCAAGCCCAGCGGGCCGTTCACGTAATTTCTGTTGGTGTCGAGATCCTGAAAATTAAGCCGGTAATGCAAGTTCGGAAGGATTTCGTGTTCGGCATAAAGCAGCGTTGAGATGAAACGGACGACCCGGTAGTCATCCGAATCTCCATACGCCGGAATGAAGGTAGCGTTGCCGAAATTGAACGGAGCCCCCAAGGAGATGCTTGCTACCGCAGCCGGTATCTGGCTGACAGGAAGCGCAATCGCGTTGATTGCGCCAGTTGCATTTACAGCAGGAGGCAGCGGAATGGGATTGTCTTGTAATTGTCCAAATGTGCCGGCACCAATGATGCGGCCGCCAATGCGCAATGCCGGCTTCAGCAAATATTCAAGCGAGCCCAAGCCGCCGTTGTTGCGATATTGGCCGTTCCCGTCGACGCCATTGGCTACCTCCACATGACCGAAGCCGGCCGAATAGAAAAGTCGATTGCGAACGCCGCCTGCGAGATGGACTTTCCCAAGAAATTGCCCCAACATGCCACCCTGCAGATCGATGTCGCCATGAAATGGGCCGCCGCCCTGATCAGTCACCATATTCACGACGCCCCCGATTGCATTGGTGCCATAGAGAGACGCTCCAGCGCCCTGCAAAACCTCCACTCGGGAAGTATCGGCAAACCAGAGATCACTCAAGAATGTACTGGCGTCGCCCTGCGTCGCCGAGACATCGCGCAGGCGCATGCCGTCGACTAAAATCGACGTGTCAAACGATCGCAAGCCGCGAATCTGAATGTTGGCAAAACTGCCCGGGCCGCCTTGCTGCGAGACTCTGAGGCCCGGCGTCAGACTCAACGCGGACACAAGCGAATCGCGCCCTTGCGCTTCCGCTTCTTCGACGCTTACGACGTTCGTTTCCTTCGATGTTTCGCTCGCCGACTGCGGAAACCCGTTGCCTGTGACGGTGACTTGCGATGACGTCGGGGCAATTTCCAGGACCAGATCGGGCAGTTTTTCAGTTGAGTCAGTGAGGTTCAGGCTCTGTGCACTTGTCATCTGCCCGTTCAGCGCATCGGCCTGGAGCAAATAATCGCCCCTGGTTAGTTGAACGAAACAATAGCGTCCTGTTTCGTCGCTTTGTGTTGTCAGCTTTGTTTCGCTGTCGCGCGAATAAATTGTGACGTTGGCGTGCGCGACCCTTAGAGCGGATGCGTCGAACGTGCGGCCGCAGACTTGTTGCTCAGCGTGCGCATAGAAAGGGTTGAAGACCGTAAAGGCGGCCGCAGCCAAAGAAATAAAAAGACGATCAATCATCGTCACCTCTCCCACGAAGGTGTTTTGGAACTCGAAACCGTTTTAGTTTCGACTGATGGCAGGTCTTCGGACTCACAAGCAGGTCCCGTTGCCGGGTTTGCCTAGTTGCCTCCGCTTCCCAGCCAATGGGCCAGTGCGTTGTGGTGAGGCGTTCGTTCTTGTTTACCGCTGCGGGGCAGTTCCGGATTTGCACCGGATTCCCTGTTTCCACGCCAATTAGATTGGCGAACCAACAGCGTCCGTAAGATTAGCACGAAAGCTTAGCGTTCAACTAGCGGGAGGGTGGCGCCGGAGCGGGTTTCCCAGCCAGCACGTTCGAGCTCTGGCGTTTGGGTTTCTTCTTCCGGATAGCCCAGGCATAGGTAGGCGATGAGGGACCAGTGTTCCGGGACATCGAGAATGGCGTTCACGCGCGATGCTTCCAGGATAGAGACCCAGCCTAAACCAACGCCTTGAGCGCGCGCAGCGAGCCAGAGGGTAACAATGGCGCCGACGACTGAATATTCCAGCGTTTCGGGCATGGTGCGGCGTCCCAGACCTTTACCCTTGTCGGTCCCCGGATCCACAAAAACCGCCAGATGGACAGGCGCTCGGTCGAGTCCGGCTAGTTTCAGTTGCGCGTAAAGGCGGGCCTGGTCGCCAGAGTAGCCGGCTAAAGCTTCGCTATTGGCACGTTCGAATTCGGCCCGAACACCAGCGCGCCGGGATTCAGCGTTGACGCGCACAAAGCGCCATGGCTCGCTCAAGCCGACGGATGGAGCGAGGCAACTGAGCGCGACCAGCTCTTCCAACATTCCGTGCGGCAGCGGATCGGTCCGAAAGCAGCGAACGTCGCGTCGCCAGACAATCAGCGAGCGCAGGTGCCGCCGGAACTCATCGTCGAAATCCGCCATGCGTAAGCCAGTATAAAACCCAAGGGCGAGCCGTTTTTCGGCTCGCCCTTGGGTTGGTTGGTTGTATTTCGGAGGTTAGAAGGTGAACTTACCGGCGAGTACCGCCAGACGGCCAGACACCGAGGCGCCTTGACCGGTTCCGTAGATGCTTGTCGGAGGTCCGAGAGTGGTGGTGATTTCACCGAACGATCCGGAGGAGATTGAGCCGGAAGGGTTGGCGAAGTTTGCGTGATTCAGTACGTTGTAGGTTTGAATTCCGAGGGTTAAAGCCATCTTTTCCTTGATGCGGAAGTCACGAGATATCTGAGCGTCGATATCGAAGTAACCGGGACCCCGGAAGCTGTTAGGCGCGATATTTCCCCAGTCGGTCTGAACGGCTGTTCCTACGCCGGAGGTGGTGGCGTAAGTAGCGAAATCCGTTTTCGGAATGCAAGGTCCGTTGATAGCTACTCGGCCGCAATTCGCGGAGACTGCACTAGCCACTAGCAGGTCAGCAAGCGGGTTCGAGAGTACACCGCCAGCCGAGTTCACCTGGGCTGGTATCTTGCTGTCGTAGACACTGAACGGTGCGCCGCTATAGAGGTAAAGCTTGGTACCGAGGGTCCAATCGCTGGTCAAAGCATTCACGAATTTGTTCGCAAATTTATGAGGTTGCGTCCATACCAAATCACCAGCAACCTGGTGACGGTTGTCGAAGCCGAGATTGCCATAGCCCGAGGTGATGTTGAACGGATTTTCGTAGGCGACGGTTCCGAGCGAATGGCTCCAGGTGTAGTGGATCTGTCCGGTTAAGCCATAGGCGAAAGTGTGCTTGTACTGCACGGTCATCGCATTATAGTTGCTGACGCCATTGTTGTAATACTGAGTGACCGAGAGGAACCGCGGATCAGGAGCAGTGGTTGGGAGATTGCCGTAAGTTCCGCCATATTTCTTGATACCCGCTGCGCTAATGTACATGTTGTCGTTGACGCTCTCCTGCAGGTTGTAGCCATGATTGCCGGTGTAACCGACAACGAAGACGCCGTGCGGCGAAACTTGCTGTTCGATCTCGAAGTTCCATTCGAGATCTTTAGGCGACTTGTAGGTGGAGGGGCTCGAGTAGATGCTGGGCAGGCTGAAGCTGGCCGGTGCGACAGCGGCTTTAAGCTGGGCGAGGGTGTAGCCGGAGGTGAAACCGCTAAAGAAGGCATTCGCCGAGTTCTGCGCGATAGTGGCTGAACTGGTGGGGTCCGTGGCCAAGCCGATGTTACCTGTCACCAGACTTGACGGAGCGAACTTGTTCGGAATCTGATTGGCAAAGGTGCCGGCCAAGCCGTCAGTGTAGTTGGTGGAGAATATGCCGATTCCGCCGCGTACAACGGTTTTGCCAGTGCCGAAGGGCTTCCAGGCGATGCCAAGGCGAGGCTGCACAATTACAGACTCAGCGTTGTAGAACAGGTTCGCCTTGGTCTGGATGGTGGTGTTATAAGGAACGGTGGCGCCACCGGTGTAGCTGGGTGAATCAAAAGGAACGTTGGTCAGCGCAAAGCAGTTTTCGTTGCAGCTTGGATTGAGATCTTTTTCAAAGCGCAGACCATAGGTGATCTTCAGATCCTTGGTGACAGCCCATTCGTCGGAGCCGTAGAAGTCGATGGAGGGGATGCGGAAGTGAAGCGCGCCGTACTGTGGATAGGACTGAGTAAAGTTGCTACCTAGGTTGGTTCCGGAGAAGTTCATTGTACCGTTTGCAAAATCGGCCAAATCATTCAAGTTGTAGGAGCCAACGAAGGCGCTTTGGGCGATGCTGCTGTAGGTGTACTTGTCGTAGCGGAAAGAGAAGCCGCCCTTGATGGTGTGGGTGCCTTTAGTCCAGGACAAATCGTCACTCAATTGAATGTGTCCAATGTTTCTGCCGGCAGGATATCCATACGGGTAGGTGGCGCCTCCGACCGTAGGAAATCCGGTCGCGGAACTGCCGTTTACTCCGCCGTCAGCCACCGCAATGGCTTCGGGCATGAGGGCGGTAGTCTTTGAAAAATCCTGTACGCCGAACAAGGCTGAGTACCACAAGACCGATGCGACTATGTTGTTGACGATGGTGGGCGTTATGACCCAGCTGTGATTGATGCTGCCCTGGTATTGCGGCTGGTTGCTAAGAGCGTTGAACGCCGGGTTGATGGGGCTGGTGCCAGTAGCCTGGAGGCCGGCGTCGTGATTAAAGCGGAAGAAAATTTTCTGACTGTTGCTGAGGTTGTAATCGGCGCGGATGGTATAGAGCTGTTCGGTATTCAGCTGGGTATTGTTGGTGCCAAGCGCGACGGCGCAAGGTGTGTTCACACCAAAGACCTGGCTGGAAGAAAGAACTGTTCCAGTGAATGTTCCGGTTCCGCATCCCAGGTGCCCGTTGCCATCCTGCAAGGGGCCCGAGCCATTTGTTACGGGAACTGCGCGGTTTATGCCAGGCGCTGTGTTGATGAGATTGAAGTAGTCCTTGTACAGAGGAAGCGAGGCTGCAGGCACATGGGCCAGAGTATATTGCTCAAGCTGCTGGGAAGGAAGCGCGACCACGCCTGCCGCCGGCAGCACATAACGGAGATTTTCGTCGTCGAAGAAAAAGAAAACTTTGTTCTTAATCACAGGTCCGCCTACGCGTCCGCCGAACTGATGAGCGTCGGACCGGCCTCTGCGGGTATTGGTGGCGTTGTTAAAGAACGAGTTTGCGTTCAGGTCCTGCCAGTTGTAGTTGTAGAACAAGTTGCCGTGAAACTGGTTCGAGCCTGAGATACCGACTAGGTTTACCTGCGCGCCAGCCATGCGGCCGTACTGGGGGCTGTAGGCGTTCATCACGACGGCGGCTTCACCCACTTCGTTGGCGCCGAGAAGATTGTTGCTAGCACCGGAGTTGTTGATGTTGTTCGCAGGGTCGTTCTCATCCATACCGTTCAGCGTGAAGAGAATCGAAGCTCCGGGAATACCGTTGGCATTCATGTTACTGGAACCGCCGGTAACGTTCACGCGCACGCCGGGAATAGTCATCGCGAGAGTGGTGAGATCGCCGCCGGCCATGGGAAGCTGTTCAACCTGTTTAGTACTGAAGCTGGTTTCCAGATTGGCATTTTCCGCCTGCAGAATAGGCGCCTCCGTGTTGACTTCCACAGTGATGGTGGTTCCCTGCGGATTCATGATGATGTTGACTTCCTGTTCCTGACCCACCAACAAAGTGATTTTGGAGATGTTGGACTTCAGACCTTTGGAAGCGGCCGAGATGATATAGTCACCCGGCTTCATGAGCGGGAAACGATATTCTCCCTTGGTATTGGCCGTGGCGGTGCGGACTTCGCCCGATTCGCTGGAGGAGATAGTAACTGTTGCGCCAGGCACGGCGGCGCCTGAAGTATCGCTAATTACACCAACAGCGTCGGCTGTGGTGATGGTTTGGCCGAAGGCGGCAGGTACTAGAAGCGAAATAAAGGCAAAAGAAAGAGCGCTCAGCAAGCTGCGTGAGCGGCGAGTTGAAAACATGAAAGATCCCCTTTTTAAAACCGGCTCCAGGCAACGTGGGCGGGGGCGTGAATGCGTTAGCGTTTTTTCACTAGCCGGATGACTCTTGATTCTGAACTATCGAGGGGCAAGTTGCAACATAAATTTTGCCGGATCGACATAGTTTTCCAATTTCCTGGCTGCTAAGCCGCGGTAACTCTTCTTTCCTTACCAGAATAGAAATTGGCTGGGCGGCGAATGGCTGAATTTTAATGCAGGTAGTTGATTCCGTACGAGAAATAAATGTGAGTTTTTGCGGAACGGCTTTTTTGCGCGCGCTGTCTGGAGCGGTTTAAGGGCTTTTGCGAAACGAATTCGGTGGCTTCGTTTTTGAAATTTTGTCTTATTGAGACTCGTGGATGAGTATGTCGTGCCAAAGCGTACCGGGTGAGCTTTCAAGCGACTGGGTGGAGAACAAGTCGCTGTACTCGGCCAGTTGTGCCAGCAGTTTGGTTCGGGGGACTTCGGTTCCGTCCTGGATGTGGCCATGTTTACCGGCCATGGTCGAAACGACTGTTTTCAGCGTTTTCGGGTTATTGGAAGATCGCTTACGCGTGAATAAGTCCCATAAGGTGTGAGGTGTTGCGTTCAAACTGCCGTGGTGCCCCACCTTATATAGATCCACGTCCTTAAGCAGTTCGCAGATGTCAGGTTTTGAAAGAGCGTAGGCCCAGTTTTCCTTTTGCGCGTCGCCGGGAAAGAGCAATTTCTTACCGCAGAACTCAAACAGCAAGATGACACTGGTGTTGTTCAGCACGGTGTCGAGAATCCGCACCAGTTCCAGAGTCTCGGTCGCACGCATTTCTCGCAACTGGCGGCGGAACCAGCGGGTGCGCACGGGATTTTCATTAGAGTAACGGTCGTCTGCTGCCTGGAAGATAGGCTTAGGTCTCGGAGGCGGCGCGGCGTCTAATTCTTCCACCGTGGAGGGAGCCACCGTGAGTGCGTTCCACTGTCTTGATGCGGCCGCGACTCGCTTCTGCCATAAGTGCCAAAACTCAACATCATCTCTTTGGCGCTGCTTGCGGATTTCGTCACATTGCTCGAGAGTAGGTGGTCCTAAAACACGAACGGAAACTCCAGGCAGCAACTCTGCCAAGTTTGTCGGCATGCCAAAGTGAACATATTCCTGCTGCTGACCCATGGTCTGAAGATTAATGACGGCAGACCGATTCTTGAGATTGTTTTCACCCAGGAACTGCAACTGGCCCGCACACGGCATTCCGCTGAAGAGCTGAGCTTTTGCATCGCGCAACACATTGAACGACAACTTGTGCAGGTGCGTCAGTTGTTTAACGAAATGCTGCTTCGGACCATCTGCCGCTTCGTCAATGTCAGGGTCCTCCGTCCACGGCTGAATGACCAACTTGGGTTTAAGGTTCCGGATGATGTCGCCTGGAGCGGAGGAGTCGGCATTCTTTGAAGTGCGAAAGCCTTCGATATGATCGCGGTGACGATGGGTGGCAACCACCGCGGTCAGTTCCGCGTTCTGTTCTTCTACGCAGGCGCTGTGGATGTCGGAAGCGACACTCATCAGCATATTTGGTTTATCCGTTGGAGCGGACGTGGTTCCGAAGTCAATCAGGACATGTTTGACGGAATCGGGGTACTTGAAGGTGAGACGGAAGCAATCGCCAAAACCCACATGATAAACACGGAGAGAGACATGGACCGGGTTCATATTTCGCTGAACCTCATTCTGTGCATGGAAGCAAAGTTGTTGAATTCACCGGCGCGTTCGGCAAGGAAATAACCGCTGCGCCAAAGGTAATCGAGACGCTCGGTTTGACGCTTCGCGTTGGCTATCCGATTGCGAACGTGATATTTGAGCCGGCAGAACTCGTCAAAAATCAGAGAGCCGCCGCCTTGAAGAAGCAAACGCTGGGCTCCATCCATTTCAGGGGGTTTAGTAATTCCAAGATCGCTCAGCTCGCTGGCTCGAAGTTCGATAGTCTGAACGTACTCCGCCACCGTTTCACGAAGGCTAAACCCGTCGGGACCGACCCTCAGACAGGGACGAACCGAGATAACCCTTGTATAAGCCTCTTCATGGACCTTCAATGCGCCGCGGTTATGCCAGATGAAACGGAACACCTCATCAGGTTCACTTTGCAGAGCTGCGTAGTGAATGCGATCGTACTTTATTTCGTCATCTGGAGGTTCCCACAGACCATCGGGAGCATTGGAGGTCGGCTCGATTCCATAAGACTTAAAGACGTCTTTCAGCGTCGCCCGAAACTTGTACTTGGAGTCGTTCGGATGAATTTCGGCATCGGCGGTTAGAACCGCACTCAGATAATCGCGGAAGAGGACGTCCGTTGGAGGCGCGTAATCGATGGCGCGGATACACATGGTAAGGAGATAGTCGGCAATTTCGGCTCCCTCCTGGACCACTCGCTCACTGTCAAAACCTCCGGCTATGGTCTCGAAAGCGTTGATGCGATCCACCCAGATTCTGAGAAATGCATTGAGCACAGCAGCGACAAGAATTTCACCGCGCCGATGGGACTCTTCAAACTCGGGATTCTCGCGATACTTCGGGTTGGGCGGCAGTTCGGCCGAATGGCGAAGCGCTTTTCCGCGCGCTTCGGAGAGCTCTTTGCCGATCTGATCGGCCATGGAAAGGAGTTTGGAGTTGCGGAGTTTCTCTACTGAGACATCCTCTCGCTTGATTAGTTTCGTCGGGACGCCCGAGCCTGGACCTATACCGACAGCGGAAACGACCTCGCGCAGGGATAGAATGCTGAGAATCGCAACGATGTCGGCGAAGCCCTCGTGAAAAGCTGCCTGCTCGGGCGATGAGGGATCGATGTAGCGGGCGCGAAGACCGTCCAGAAGAGCGTGCGTGGTTTCATGCGCAATCACATCGTGAGCAAGACAGGTAAAGATGTAGCCGGTTTTCCGTGAAGGGAAGTAGCCGAACAAGAGCGCGCGCTGTTCCCTTGCGTAAAAGGCATTTGCTTCTGAGAAAGCGTGCGGGGCGACAATCAACTGCGGCCCTCCAAAGCTCCAGCGAATGCGCCGGCCAAGCGCGAACTCGAACCTGGAGAGAACCCGCATGACAATGGCATAGACATTCTGACAGTGAAACTTGGGCGAAGTCAGCAGGCGCTGATTGTAGTGTTCGTAATGTTCTGGTTGTGCTGTGTCGTCGAACTGAGGCGTTTTATAAGGGTCGGAGCCCGGGCCCAACTCAAGTGGCCGATAGAGCGTGTCGGTTGACGCGTCATAGTCTAAGACATAGACTCGCGTACCTAGCGGACCGGGTTGGAGATCCTCGTCCGGGATGTCAATTTGCGTGGTGACGATGAGCCCATTGGCGTTTCGCAAGCCTGGGTCTTGCGCGATAATCGTGAGCTTTCTGGTTTGACCTAGTCCCGTTGCCATCAGGTGTTCTCCGTTGCAGAAAGCATAGCGCAGCTTGGGCAAGTAAGAGGATATAGGATAACTAAGACAAAAGGACTGTTAACATGCTGCGTTTATTAATTGTTGTTTCGATTATGGGATGCTGCGGCATTCTTCGTGCTAGCGCGCAGACTCCCACCCCTCCTGCTCCCGCCCGGCCGGCGCGTCCAACTCCCCCTACCCGAGATCCTCATACGCCTGGTTATGTCAGTGCGACGGAACTGCCCGATGGGGCGAACGCTCCGGCGAATGCGGATGGAAATTTCATTCTTGGGCCGACACACAATCCAGCGCCGGAAATGAGCGTGCAGGAAGGTGTGCCACAGGGGACGATTTACAACTTCACGATGGAATCTACCGATAGCAAAATCTATCCGGGTATTGCGCGCGACGCTAATACGTTTGGTACGGCGGACCCAAACGATCCAGCCAAGCTGGTGGTCACAACAAGTCATCCGGCTGCCTACACTCGCAAGGTGGCTGTCTATGTGCCCAAACAATATGTTGCGGGAACGGCGGCGCCATTTATTATCGGGGCGGACGGGCCAGACCGAGGGTTATTCACGGCTCTGGACAATTTAATAGCAGAGCATCGAGTTCCCGTTATGATTGCGATCTCGATTGGCAACGGGAGCGGCGATGCGCAAGGCAGCGAGCGCGGGCTTGAGTATGACACCATGTCGGGCCTTTACGCGGAGTTTGTGGAGAAAGAAGTGCTGCCGCTGGTTGAGAAGCAGTACAACGTGAAACTGACGAAAGATCCGGAGGGACGAGCCACTATGGGCGGCAGTTCCGGTGGATCGTGCGCGCTGATTATGGCCTGGTTTCATCCAGAGCTTTACCATCGAGTGCTGACTTATTCGGGAACTTACGTGAACCAGCAATGGCCGCCGAACGCGGCCACTCCGCATGGAGCGTGGGAGTTCCATGAACGCCTGATTCCAAACACACCGGCCAAACCACTACGCATCTGGATGGAAGTTGGAGATAGAGATCTTTATAATCCGAATGTCATGCACGACAACATGCATGACTGGGTAGTGGCGAATGAGAATATGGCGAAGGCGCTGGCAGCCAAGGGCTATCACTATCAATTTGTGTTCGCGCGAAATGCCGGACACACAGACCGTGCAGTGAAGCAACAAACCTTACCTGAGGCCCTGGAATATTTGTGGCAAGGCTATCCGCTCAACCCCAAAACGAAGTGAGCGTACCAAGCGACGCGCCAGTTCATTTCATTCGTGATATAACTCCGAGTAACTTGCTTCCGGTATAGCTGTTAGTCGTATGAGTAGTTGCCTAGTAACTTCCAGTTACTAGTGCTTTTCATCGCATATTCCTCGGCTGTGCCGGTTTGACAAGTAGAATATGAGGTTCTTTGTCGAATGTCTCGTTTTTCAACTAAAACATTCTCTTACATCTTATTATGTGTAAGTATTATTGTCACGCTTTGCAGTAACTTTTCCCAGGCACAATCAACTTTCGGGAGTGTTGTAGGTAATGTTACTGATCCGACCGGCGCCTCTCTGGCGGGTACACCAGTCACTTTGACAAATCTGGGTACCAACGAGAAGCGCACGGAAACCACCAACGCCGACGGGTTCTACCAGTTTGTTAACGTGGTGCCCGGACAATATAGCGTGGAGTGCGCTAAGGCAGGCTTCAAGCGCATTCTGAGATCGCCCGTAACAGTACAAACGCAGAGCACAGCCAAGATTGACCTCAGTTTGCAACTGGGAGACGTTACCCAAACTGTGGAAGTGACTGCGCAGACACCGCTGCTGCAACCCGAGAGTTCGTCTTTAGGCGAAGTAGTGGATGAACGGAAGACGACCGAACTTCCGTTAAATGGGAGGAATCCTTTAAACCTGGTGGCGTTAGTGCCGTCAGTTGTTCCCCAGGGAGGCGCTATGTCGAACCCCAACGGACAAAACCCATTTGCCTGGGGCAACTACCAGATTGGTGGAGGTATGGCAAACCAAAGTATGGTTTGGCTGGATGGATCGCCGGTGAACGGCAGCTACATTAACATTACGGCGCTTATTCCAACCCAGGATTCGCTGCAGGAGTTTAAGGTAGCGACTAACAATCTGTCGCCTGAGTACGGGCGTTTCGCGGGCGGAGTGGTGAACTTCACCACCAAATCAGGATCGAACGACCTTCATGGCGAGGCCTGGGAATTTCTCCGCAACCGCGACCTGGATGCGAACGACTTCTTCAGTAACTTAAACGGCACGCCACGAGGTGCTTTCACACAAAATCAATTTGGATTCAACCTGGGCGGCCCAGTGTACATACCAAAAATCTACAACGGTCGAAATAAAACGTTCTTTTTTGTAGATTATGAAGGCTTCAGGCTGCGTCAGGGCGTTTCCTATACGGAGACTGTCCCGACAGCGGCTGAGCGAAGCGGGAATCTTAGCGCACTGGCGGCCTCGCAGGGTGTGAATATCTACGATCCACTGACAACCTGTGGTACGGGAGCTCCGGGAACTCCGGTGTGTCCGGCGGGTGTGGCCACAGGAACACGAAGTCAGTTCCCCGGAAACGTTATTCCAGCCAGCCGAATTAATCCGACTTCGCTTCTTTTCCTAAATCTCTATCCGATGCCTAATGCACCTGGCAACGCACAAGGCGTTGGCAACTGGGTAAGCAACGGCAGCCAGGGCGGGAACAACAATGAGACAGTGGTGCACCTTGACCAGAACGTTTCGGACAAGCAGCACATCACGGCGCGTTATACCTACTGGGGAAACCTGAACCTGCCCACCGATCCATTCGGCAACGGCGTCTGCCAGGACCGCTGTACCGAGACCTTCAACACCAATAACTTTGTTCTCGGAGATACTTACTCGTTTTCTCCTACGACGATTTTAGAGGTGAGGTTGAGTTACCAGCGATTCGACTATAACCGCATTCCAACAACCCTGGGCTACAACCTTACAAAACTGGGATTGCCGGCGAGCCTGGAAACGCAGGCCGTGTTCGACGATCTGCCGGTTCCGGTTATCAATGGCTTCGACACGAACGGAACATTTGGAAGCCAGGGAGCAGGCAGCATCATTATAGACCGCAACGATAACGACCGTGCGGCCGGAACACTGACTAAGATTCTGGGTAACCACACGATGAAGTTCGGAGCTGAATTCCTGCGGATGACTCACAATTATGCACAAACGAATATACCGACTGGCGAGTTCAATTTCAATCCCGACCTGACGGCGATGAATGCGAATAACACAGCGGGAAGCGGCTTGGGTATAGCGACGTTCTTGTTGGGTTATCCCTCCGGCGGCAGCGCTAGCAGCCCGAACCTGGTAGCCGCTTCGCAGCTTTACCCCGCTATATTTGCGAGCGACGACTGGCATGTGACGCAGAAGCTGACATTAAATTTGGGCATCCGGTGGGAGCATTCCGGTCCGTGGACCGAGCGCTTCAACAACATTTCCATCTTCAATCCGACGCAACCGAATTCGGTTCTGGCGGCGGCCGGCCTGACGGTACCCGGAAATATCGACCTTGTGAACTCTTCTTCCGACTCTTATCGGAGCGGCATACGGCCTGACTGGAAACAGTTCGCTCCGCGCATCGGCGCCGCTTATCAGATAACGAAGAATACAGTGTTCCATGCTGGTTATGGAATTTTCTGGCTGCCGAACGATGTGGCCTGGTCAACCAGCCCGAACAACGATCCCATCAACAGCTATACAACCAACGTGCTTGAATCGGTATACACGGGAGTGCCGGCTTGTTATCCGTCGAACTGCTCCTCAAGTTCGGCAGTTGTCGGAAGTGGTGCTTATACAATTGCGAATCCCTTTCCTGGCGGCATTATTCGTCCGCCTGGCCGTTCGCCCAGCTATGCCGCAACGCTAATTGGAAGCGGTCCTACGGAGAATCTTCTGGGAAATCCCTACGGATATGCTCAGCAATGGAACGCCGACATCCAACAGCAGTTTGGCAACGGCTTCCTGATAGATGTCGCCTACGGCGGGTCGAAAGGCACTCATCTGCCGATTGATTCACCGAACCTGGATCAGTTACCGAGCCAGTATCTGTCGTTGGGTAACGCGCTTCTACAGAACGTTCCCAACCCATACTACGGAATCATTACGACCCCGGGCTCTCCGTTGTCGCAAGCAACCGTACAACGGCAGCAGTTGCTGCTACCTTATCCTGAGTACACAAGCGTCAGCTACGCGGGCGAAGGCGTAGGTGATTCGACTTATGAGTCGCTGCAGGTGAAGGCCACCAAACGCTTCTCAGGCGGCAATTCTGTATCTGTCGCTTACACACACGCGAAGCTAATTAGCGATACAGATACCATTACGAGCTGGCTGGAAGCAGGCGGCGCGGGCGGCATTCAGAACTGGAACAATCTGAACCAGGAGAAGTCGCTGGCATCGTTCGATGTTCCGGACCGACTGGTTATCAGCTACGTCATGGACATTCCCGTTGGTAAAGGGCGGAAGTTCATGGCCAATGCTAACCGGCTAGCCGACGCGGCGATTGGAGGTTGGGGAGTTGAAGGGGTTACCACCATTCAGGAAGGCTTCCCGCTGCACCTGACAACCAACTCCAGCACATTGAACGCGGCAGGCGCGGGCAGCCAACGTCCGAATGTCACGTCCGGATGCAGTGTGACTGAATCCGGCTCAGTCGCTTCAAAACTTAACGAGTATTTCAACACGAGCTGCTTTACTCAACCGGCAGCATTCACTTTCGGCGACGAGAGCAGGAACGATCCTACATTGCGTTCACCCGGAATGGATAACTGGGATTTCTCGCTTTTCAAGAACTTCGCATTAACACCGGAGAACAGAGCTCACCTGCAATTCCGGGCTGAGTTCTTCAATATCTTCAACCGGGTGCAGTTTGGTTATCCGGGACAGTCATTGGGATCTTCGTCGTTTGGTGTCATTACCACTCAATTGAATAGCCCGCGACTGGTTCAGTTCGCTCTAAAGCTCGGATTCTGAGTTTCGCTTAGTTTACTTGTCTGTTAGCGGCCCGTGATGGGTGAGTGATTGATACTCACTCATTTCACGGGCCGCTTCTGTTTGTTTACCTTGTTTGCGATAGAGCGCGGCGAGTGAGAAGTGAGCCTGGGCCGCCAGATCGGAGGCTTTGTCTATCTCAATTAAGCGCTGCCAGCTTTTCTCGGCGTCAGTAATGTTGCCGTTCAGTGACTGGGATTTTCCGAGTGCATAGAGGGTTTCCGGCATATCGGGGCGGAGTTGATTGGAACGGCTCAACTCAGTGACCGCTTCCTTGATTCTGCCTTCCCGCAAGAGGACATCTCCGAGGCGAAAGGATGGCTCGGCACCGCCGGGTTCAAGTTTAGTCTCAGCGCGGAACTCGGATTCGGCTTTTTCGAGATTGGGAACCATAAGATACATCTCACCCATGGCTAAGTGCAGTCCGGCGATGTTGGGATTTACTTTTTCTGCAGCAAGAAACTCGCGCTCGGCGTCTGGGAGTTTGCGGAGAGCAACGTAGTTCTCGGCTAACGACTGGTGAGCCCGTGCTGAATCGGGATAGCGTGATTCGAGGAGGTCGAAAGCTCGTTTAGAAAGAAGTCCGCTGGCTTGACCGAGGTAGTACAGCAGATCGGGATCGTTCGGTCTTTTCTCCAGCGCGGCGTTTAAGTTCTGAATCGCTTCCTGAAAGCGGCCCAGTTTCAGTTGCGCGATGCCAAGTGCGCCGGGATCCCCGGCTTTTTCAAGGTGCGGCAAAGCTTCGGCAGTGTAACCGGCGGAAAGCAGTGCATAGCCGAGCATCTGATCCGCGCCAGTGAGTCCGGCATTCAGACTGAGAGCCTTCTTAAGCGGAGCAATGGCATCGGAGTACTGACGATTTTCGAGTAAAGCGGCGCCTAAGTTGACGTAGGCCGCAGGTAAGTCGGGAGCTAACTCAGTTACTTTTCTGAATTCAACAATTGCCTTGTCTAGGTGCCCTTCCTGTTTCGCGGCCAAGCCTTGTTTGACGTGCTGTACGGCCTCAGGCGAGAGGGTTTGGAACAGCAGACCTAAGGCGAAGAGAGCGAGCATTAGCGCTGCGGCTCCCTTACTTCGATATAGCGATCAACAGCAACGTGACTGAGTTTCTGCTGAATTCCGGAAGGCCAGCAAATCTCGATGTCGGCAGATTTTTGATCGCCTAAACCGAAATGCACTCGCTTGTCGCTTGCGGACTGGTAACCTACCGCAGTTTGCAGGTTCTGATACTGCCCGTTGACGATAACGGTTGCGCCGAGAGCATCGCGATTGCTGCGCACGCCTGTGAGATGCAGACCTAGCCAATGATTTCCGGTGGCACATTGATTGTGGAAGAAGAGCGGCGCGCCATTCAGAACTCCCATGACAACGTCCATGCAGCCGCGGTTACTTAGATCTCCGAAAGCGGCGCCTCTTCCGGCTACAGACATGGGGGCGCCGGACTCGGATCGTTGAAAATGTCCTGAATGATTCATTGCCAGTAAAGGCTTTTCGAGGTAATGCATGGAAGGATCAACCTGTTCGACATTATCCAGGACGTGCCCCTGAGCGGCGAAGAGATCTTTCCATCCGTCGTTGTCGAAATCAACGAAACCGACGCCCCAGCCGGAACTTCCGGACGTCAGGCTGCCGAGATTGGCCTCCAGGCTTCGGTAGCTGAACATTCCTTTTCCATCGTTATGATAAAGCGCGTAAGTCTGCTTGGCTAGATTGGTGACGATGATGTCGGGCAAGCCATCGTTGTCGTAGTCGCGGAAATCGACTCCCATGCCGGCGTAGGGTTTTCCATCATCGGAGAGGGAAACTCCCGCGTCGAGCGCGCGTTCAGTGAATGTACCGTTGCCGTTGTTGTGCCAGAGGAACTGTTCCATGCCATCGTTCGCGACAAAGATGTCGGGGTAGCCGTCGCCATCGTAGTCTGCGAAGGCTACACCCAGGGAGCGGCCTTTCCTGGCGGCGATACCGGACTTTTGACTGACATCTTCAAAGGTGCCGTCGCCGCGATTATGAAACAGCATGTTAGTAACTGCCGGGAATTCTCCGGGGGGGCAGTAAGTCTGTTTGGCGCATGACTTACTGGTTCGTAGGCTCCAATCCATGTAGCGGGTGACAAAAAGATCGAGCTTGCCGTCGTTGTCGAAATCGACAAAGCCAGCCGACGCGGACCAGCCACCGGCAGCTACGCCTGCGGTTGCAGTGACGTCAGTGAACGTTCCGTCGCCGTTGTTGTGATAGAGGACGTTGTGGCCAAAGCTGGTGACATATAGGTCGGGGTAGCCGTCGTTATCATAGTCGGCCACCGCTACGCCCATGCCGTAGTTGCCGTTGCCAGCATGGCTGAGGCCGGCTTGAGCGGTTACATCGGTGAAGGTACCGTCTTTATTTTGGCGGTAAAGACGATTCCAGTACTTTGGATTTTCGCGATCAAAACCGGAGGCGGCGATGTGGCCGCCATTGACGAAGAAAAGGTCGAGCATACCATCGTTGTTGTAGTCGAGAATGGCGACGCCGCCGCCCATTGTTTCAATCAGGTGCTTTGCGGCGGTTGGGGAAGATTGCTGGCGGAAATCAATGGATGGCGGAGTTAAGACATTGAAGAGGGCTGGCGGAGTCAAGAGGAAAAGGGCCAGGAGGCGACGCATGAGTGGCAAGGTGCGAGGTCAACTGTATCGTACCGCCTAAGCAATCAAGCTGCTGGGAAACCTTATGGCAGTTACGGCGCCCTATGTGCAGAGGTGGGCTGTCGTGACAACTCGATGCGTCGTATTGACTTGTTTGTTGTCTGTTTCGTGTGCTTTCGGTCAAGGCGTAATCACTTTGAATGTGGTGGCCGTCGATAAGTCAGGAAAGCCGGTAAGTGGCCTGCAGCAGCAGGATTTCACGTTAATCGACAACAAGCAACCTAAAAAGCTGATTTCTTTCGAAGCCAAGACCGGGCGGGAGGCAGGAGACATCACGCTGGTTCTGGATGAAGTAAACACTTCATTTTCAAGAGTGGCCTATGAGCGCGAGCAGGTAAAGAAGTTCTTGCAGCGTGACGGCGGACGGCTGACACATCCTATGACCATTGCGTTTCTTGCCGGCAAGGGGCTCGAGATGCAGCAGAGTAGTTCCCTTGATGGGAACGCTTTGGCGGCGGAGATTGACCAAAACAAGAACGCTTTACGTACAATCCGCAACTCCGAGGGAATTTATGGCGCGGCGGACCGTTCGCAGCTGTCGTTTCGCGCACTTGATCAACTGATAGAGGCTGAAGGAAAGAGGCCCGGCAGAAAGATCATCATTTGGATAAGCCCTGGCTGGCCACTGCTTTCCGGACCCCGTATGGACCTGACTTCAAAACAGCAGCATGAAATATTCAACACGGTTGTCGCGACTTCCACACAGTTACGCGAGGCACAGATTACGCTGTACAACGTGGATCCGCTGGGTACGGAGGAGGGATTGGGGCGCGAGAACTACTATCAGCAGTTTTTGAAGGGAGTGCGCAAATACACTGACACGCAGTATGGGGATCTGGGGCTGCAGGTGATCGCTTTTCAGAGTGGAGGAAGGGTGCTGAACGCGAGTAACGACCTGCCGGGTGAAGTTGAGAAATGCGTTCAGGATCTTAACGCGTATTATGTTCTGTCATTTGAGGCGTCGGCTGGCGACGGGCCGGACGAGTATCACGCACTCGAAGTAAAAATCGCACAGCCCGGAGTGAAAGCGCAGACAAGCTCAGGGTATTACGCCCGGCCTTAGCGCTTTCGCTTCGGGCTGATTAGCGGCCGTTAGGCTACTGTTCGTCGACTACTTTGCCGTTCTTGAAAATGATCTTGATGTCTTTGTAGACGTAGTCCTTTTCAATTCCTTTGTCGAGGATTCTTACGGGCTGTCCCATGGCGGCTATGACTTGGGCCGGGGTCTTACCGGTCAAATCAACTTGCGCCGGCGCGGCAGTAACAGCGGGAGTAGCGTCGGCCGAGGGACCAGAGGCGGATGCCACCTGTTGAGCCCCGTTGTCGGCGGGGGCCTGGGCGACAACTTCTTTTTCGGCCTGGTCGGCGGCGGCTAACTGCTGGTTGATTTCGGTCTTAACGTTCTCATCGGGCTTGGGCGCCTCGGACATGAAGCCTGCTTTGACAGGCTCGCCGGCGGCTGAGGCAGGCAGAGTCGGCAGACCTTTCCCTTGCTTGGCCTGTAATTCACCCATTCCCGCATCGATGGTTTCGCGCATGTGATTCTGCATCTCCTGCAAATCGGCGACCTGTACGCTAACGACGTCGGACTTCTTGCATTCGGTGCCGCCTTTGCTGGAGAGCACAATGAGACTGGCGGTTGGAGCATCGGCTGGTGGTGGACCCTGAAGTTGAAGAGCGTCGCCCTGGGTCACTTCGCATTCCGTGCCCTGTGCGTTTACAACATCGATGTCGGCACCGACTACGAAGACGTGCTGAATGTTATCTGTGAGTGACCGTTGAATGCTGCTGGACGCGGGGTCCGGCGCGGGTGGCGCCTGGGCGCCTTGCTGCGCGGTAGAAGCTTCAGCGTTTTCAAGGGCGATCTGACGCTGGACTTCGGCAGAGATCAGGCCTCTGACTTCAGGCGTCATGGGGGCGGCATCCGGGGGCGGACCGCTTGGCGCCGGTTGAGCGGTTCGTGCTTCGTAGGCGGCAGCCAAGCTGGCCGAGACCATGTAGTCGGCAAGCCAGACCGAAGCGCTCGGGTAGACAGGAGCGGGAGTGAAGTAGTAACCGTAGGTGCCGTACCAGGGAGTAGAAGCGAATCCCCATGCATACGGAACGGGCGCGACCCAAGGATTGTAGGCCCAACCGTAAAAGGCGGGACGGTAATAGTAGGCGGGCGTGTAGTAGTTCACATAGACGCCGCGATACTGGTAGCGGGCATAGTAGTGATCGTAAACGCGGCCGTGATAGTAGTAAGTCCGGTGTCCGAACTCGCGGCCACCGTAGCGATAGGGATGCTCGATGTAGCCGCGGCCGCCACGCTCGGCGAAGACGCGGGAGTGGTCGGCGCGTTCCACCTCAATGCGGCGGTTGCCGCTTAGTGTACGGTGAATGTCCATGTTGCGGCCTGCAACGTGGACGTCGCGAACGTGACCGGCCGGATCTCGGCGGACGACGTCGCCACGGGCGGTGCGGACGTCGTGGCGCTCAGGCATGCCCGGGCGCGAGGAGTTGAATTTGGTTGGCGTACGCGCTCCAGCCCCACCGACCCCTGGTCGTCCACCCGCTGCCGCAGTGCGGGGTGATGCGGCGGTGGGGCCATGGGCGCCCGCGGTTGTTGGACCGTGTGCACCAGCGGTGGTTGAACCGTGTGCACCAGCGGTGGTTGGACCATGAGCGCCGGCAGTTGTCGGACCGTGAGCACCAGCCGTTGTGGGGCCATGAGCCGCGGTAGCTCCGCCGGGTTTTGCCGCGCCGGCCGGTGTGGCTGTTTTGGCTGCCGGCGCTGCTGCTTTCGCGGGCGCCGCCGGGGCTGCCGCTTTCTTCTGGGCATGCGCAGCGGGGGCTACCGCCAACATGACGGCCAGAATGCCTGGCATTGAACGTTTGAACATTTGAAATGACTGCATACTTCCCTCCGAGGAAATGCTTTATTGAATCCTATTGGATATCAGTGACTTTGCCACCGACAAACGTTACTTTCATGTCGGGATAAACGTAAATTTGTTTTGTGCTCAGCTTTATCACTTTCGTGGGCTGACCGAAATTCGAGGTTACCTGGTCTACGGTTTGCCCCAGCGCGATGGTCTTGGGATCGGCCGGTGGCGGCGGAGGCGGGGCGATGGGCGGAGGAGGAGCCTCAGCCGACTTAGCGGGCACAGCGCTGGGTGCCGGGGGTGCCGCGGGCCCCGCAGGCTGAGCGGCGGCGCCTTGTTGGCCTCCGTCGGAAGCTTGAACGTCGAAGACCTCAGCTACTGCGGCCAGAGCGGCGGCCGCCGTTGGCGTCTGATATTTCTCAAAGGGAAAACTCAGCGTCGCTTCATAACGTGTATCGCCAAAAGCGTCCGTATACAAGCTAAGTACGACGCCGTTCTCTTTGACATCAATGCCGGTAATCCAGACCTTCTCGCCGCTGACAAAGGTACGCTCCCCGCCGCCGGCGGCAGACGCACCTGGCAGTTTCTTAAAGAAATTGGACGTTTTCCCAAGTGCATTTTGGGTGATGCGTCCATTCTTGTAAGAGTTTTGATAGAGGTTCTTGTTACTGGTATCCACAGTGACCAAGCCGGTCTTCTTCAGCACCAGAATGGAGCCCGGGGTAACGATGTCGGTCTTATCCGCAGTCGTTACTGTTAAGACATACTTCGCCAGCAGGGCCTGCTTAATGGAGGCCAAGTCTTGTGACCAGGCGGGCAGGGCGACGGCGAGCGCGCAGGCTAGAGTGGTGACTCGAAATTGAAATAATCGCATAAAACAAAATGCATCCCGTTCGTGAAATTTCTGTGCAAGCCGCTTGGAATGCTCCCAGCGGGCTTGATCGGCTTACTATACATCAGGTACACGCTACATTCAATTACAGTTAGGCTGCTTGAGTTTGATAGCGAGGCGTTTGTTCGTTTGCCTTCATAAGCTAATGCGCAGAAAAGGCGGGAGAATGCTCAGTTTGAAAAAGAAATCCGGCGTACTCGAACCAGAAACTTTTCTAGTTGCGGGCTAGCGCGAAAAAAAGGCGAAAAATCGAGGTCTTCTGACTATACGGGGAGCTCTTGGGACGTTATCTCATACTGAAACGTATCGGGGCTTAGACTGTCGATGCGGCCTTCGCTGGTTTCAGCCTGAGGATAGAGCAGGAAACTGAGGCGCTCGCCAGTCGTTCCGGGCAGCGCGACATCACCGCCGTAGTTAAAGGCCATCCAATTCATTTCCCACGACCCGAACAGCCGTTCGCGCGCCTGCCTCACCTTCGGATCGTCAAGTGACAAATTGCCGGGTGGCTCCTCTAGAACGACTTTTCGCACATCGGCGGGATCGACCGGCACCCAGCCATGACTTTCGAGGTAGACCTCGGCACGGCAGTGCTGCGCCTTGGTGACGTTTTCCGAGGAGGCACCGAGACTCTTAAAGCCCAGCTCGGACTTGGCGGTGCGAATGCCGTAAACATCTCGGGCGGGGAGCCCTGACGCACGAGCAAGACCGACGAAGAGGGCATTGAGGTCGGCGCATTTGCCACCCAGATCGTGCGATTCCAGCATAAAGCGGATGTTACCGTTACCGCAGCCGCGCGTCCTGGGATTTCGAAAGGTATTTTCGACGACCCAGTTGTAGATGGCGCGAGCTTTCTGGAGGTCGGTGACGCAGCCGTTGGTGATTTGGGTTGCGGTCGCGTTTACGATGCCGTCGGTCGGCAGCATCCTGGTGGGCCGGCGAAAGTTATCGAGCTCGGCGCGACTCACTTGCGCCGGTTTGCCGGCAGCGGAAAGATCGACGGAATAGTTCTTGGTGGAGACGCGACTGGTGAGCGTGATAGCGGGGGTTGTTCCCGGCGGGAACTCGGCAGTTAGAATTCCCAGCCCGTCGGCCTTGAATTTGACCATTCTGGCGGTGCCGTTCTCGACACTGAAGCGATTCGACAGAGTTCTTTGAAATGGAGTCTCGACGATGAGAGCCGCCGGGAGCCAGACGCGAGTTGCGCCTGAAGGCTTGAGCACCTTAACACGAGTGGTGACTTCAAACGTGCGCCAGCCGGCAGCAGATCCCTTACCATTAAGTGCCCAGGCGGCAGAAAGACCGGCGGTAGATTGTAGAAAACGACGGCGATTCACAACCGACATTTTAGCCGGGCGGGGGTTGAGAACTGCGTGAATAGCCGTGAATTGCCGATCGTTTTGCGCCTGCCGCATGAGCTTCGTCACTCATGGCATGCACGCCGCTCGCGTCAATCCAGCGATTGTAGAAATTGAAGAGCGCACAGGCCGTGATGGCGTAATAGATGGCCTCATCGGTGAAGCCGGCGGCGTGTAAGACCTCGATATCGGCGGGCTGAACGTTGTACGATTCATGATTGACTTTCTTGAGAAAGCGCAGCAGAGTCTTTTCAGGTTCTGAAAGAAGGGAGGTCTCGAGATCGGCGAGGACGCTCGCCACCAGTTCCTTGCTGCCTAACAATTCCGCCGCGACCGCGGCGTGCGATTTGGTTCAAAAGGGGCATTGGTTCAAGTGCGAAGTGTAGGCTGCGATGAGTTCCCGAAAGCCTGGTGACAGGGGAGCGGGTTCACGCAGAATCTCCTGGGTGAAACGTTCCAGGTGGACTGTGGCGTGAATTTTGTAGGAGAACATGTGCAGAATCTGCGGGTATTCAGATCCCGCGCGCTTCATCACATCGATAGCGCGAGTGTAATTGTCATCGCCTTTGTGCGCTTCGACGTCCGCTAGAAACATGTGGTGCATGGCGGCAGTATAACGGGAAAATTAAGCAGAGAACTCAACCTTTGGATTGAAGTTGAGACACTAAGTGCTTGCAGAACGACGGCTCTTTGCGGATAGAGTCCGCGGTAGAAGTTCAAGAAGACTTTCACATCGTGACGCGGAAGGCGTCGCTTGTTCAATTTCTTCGCGATCCGGTGAGCTTTTTTCGTTCTCTGAGCCAGCATGACGGTTCGCTGACCGAAATTTCGCTGGGCATGCGGAACTTCTATGTTCTGTCCGATCCGCACATCATTCGCGACATACTTGCAACTCGCGGAGGAATGTTCGAGAAATTCCCGCAAGGCAACCCGAAGCAGAAGCTGTTCGGCAGCGGTCTGCTGACAAGCGAAGGCGCGGCGCAGAAGCGGCAGCGGCGCATGCTTCTGCCGGGTTTTCACCGGGAGAAACTGCAACTCTATGCCCGGCAGATGGTGGCAAGTGTCGAGAGGCTCACCGCTTCATGGACGGACGGCTGCAAGGTCGACGTATCCCATGCAATGAACGATGTGACGCTTGAAATCATCGGAAGCACGCTGCTAGGGGTAGACGATAAGTGCGTAATGGACGAACTGGGTGCGCATCTGCACACGATGCTCAACATGGTGAACAGATTTGTGCTTCCGTGGGGCGACTGGCTGATGAAGCTGCCGCTTCCATCGACAATACGTTACAGAAACGCGTCCACAAAACTGGATGAGATCGTCCAGCGCCTTATTGGCGAGGCAAGGCGACAGAATGCTTCTGACAATTTGATTGGAATGCTGGTTGAGAGCAGCCTGAGCGGTACCGAAATCCGCGATGAAATTGTAACGATGATCGTGGCCGGGCATGAGACGGTGGCGGTGGGATTGACTTGGAGCCTTTTTCTGCTGGCGCGTTACCCGCAATTGCAGGACGAACTGGCGGCGCGGGTGGTGGATGTTCTGGGCGGAGAAGACCCGACGGCGGACGACTATCCGCGCCTGGAGTTTTTGCAACATGCATTCGCCGAGACTCTGAGGATGTATCCGCCCATCTGGATTCTTGGACGCCGCAATCTGGAGGATTACACGATCCGGAATTTTCATGCGCCCAAAGGCTCCGTGTTTCTTGTATGCATGGCCGATCTGCACCGGCGCGCCGAGTTCTTCACAGATCCCGATGATTTTCGACCGGAACGATGGGCGGCTCCGGATTGGCCTACTTACGCTTACATTCCATTTGGCGGGGGCGAGCGGCGCTGTATAGGTGAACGTTTTGCGTGGATGGAAGCGGTGATTGTGCTGGCATGCCTGGTCAGGAAGTGGCGGTTCACGGCGGTTGACGCGAAGACGCCGGCTACGTCGGCGAAGCTGACTCTGCATCCGCGCGGTCCGATGCACCTACGCGTTAGTCCGCGGCTGTCAGGGTAAAGAAGAAAGTAGAGCCCACTCCAGGCTGGCTTTCGGCCCAGATGCGGCCGCCCAGCCGTTCGACAATGCGCTTGCAGATGGCCAGTCCCAGGCCGGTACCCGCATATTCATTGCGGTGCAGACGTTTGAACAAGCCAAAGATGTGCTGTTCGTATTCCTGTTTAAAGCCAATGCCATTATCGCGAACCGAAATGACCCATTGGTTGTTGTCGCGTCGAGATTCGATTTGAAGCACAGGGGCGACGTCGGCCTTTGAGTATTTGAGTGCATTCGAGAGAAGGTTCTGAAACAGTTGCGGAAGCTGCGTTTCCTCGCCCATGACCATAGGCAATGCCGCGATGTCGATGCGCGCGGATTTCTGCTCAATTTGCACTTGCAATGTAGCCAAAGCCTTATCCAGGCAGCTACGCAAAGAAACAGGCTCAAGGCTTAAAGCCTCGCTCTGAACATTGCGTGCGAAAGAGAGCAGATCGCGGATCAGTTCTTCCATCCGGCGCACGCCTGCGCCAATAAATTCGAGGTACTTTTGGGATTCGGGGCTTAAGTTTTCCTGCTTTTTAATCAGCAGATGGCTGTAGATGTTCACCATGCGAAGCGGTTCCTGCAAATCGTGGCTGGCGACGTAGGCGAACTCTTCCAATTCGCGGTTGACCCTTTCCACTTCTTTGCGGGACTGAACCTGCCGGGTGACGTCGAAGGAGACCGAGATGAGTCCGCGGATACTTTGGTCGGAGTTTCGCAACGGATTGTAATCGACGTTGAACCAGTGATCTTCGACCTCGCCGTCCCCGTCGGCGTCGTAAGGAATGTACCACTCGTTTGCCTGGAAAGGCTGGCCGAGATCGACAACCTGACGAAAAGCCTGCCACACCTCCTCGGGCAATTCAGGAAGAGCTTCGGCGAGCTTGCGCCCAACTAATTGACGGCCACGCACAAGTTGCTGGTAGAACGGGTTAGCAAGTTCGAATACAAAATCCTGCTTGTTGAAGACGCAAATAGCCACCGGAGCCTGTTCGAAGATCTGATTCAGCTGATCCATGGCATGGCGGCGCTCGCGATGGATCAGCAGGGTGCCGCGCACACGCGCCAACAGTTCACGCGCAGTAAACGGCTTCACAATGTAGTCGTCGGCGCCAGCCTCACGGCCTTCCGCGCTTGCCTCTTCTCCGGCGCGCGCAGAAAGAAACACAACTGGAATGGACCTGGTGACTGGGTTCGCCCGCAACTCGCGCAACAATGCGAAGCCGTCAAGCTCCGGCATCATAATGTCGGAGAGAACCAGATCAGGCGGTTCTGAGAGCGCAATCTTCAGGGCTTGCGCACCATTCGATGCCACAACGACGTCGTAATTGGAACTCAGGAGCCGCTCAACGTAGCCGCGCATATCGGCGTTGTCATCGACAAGAAGGATGCGCCCTTCTGCAGCTCTGGCAGCTAGTTGCCTGCGCTGCGAAAGAGAAACAACATCGTTTGACTGAGGCAGCCATCCAAGCGCCTCTTCGATGTAATTTTCAGCCTGCAGGGAATGCTGATGCTCCAAAGCTGACGTTGGAGATGGCGCCGGCCGCAGCGGCAGCGAGACCGTGAAGGTGCTGCCTTTTCCGACACTGCTGGTTACGCCCACAGTTCCCTCATGCAAGCGCACCAGCTCCTGAACGAGAGCCAAGCCGATGCCGGTACCTTCGAAAGTACGTCCACGAGCGCCGGCCACCCGGTGAAACCGTTCGAACAGACGCGGCAGTTCACTCTGCGGGATGCCGGTGCCGGTATCAGATACAGTCAGGACCGCATTACCGGAGCTTTGCGTGAGATGAACGGAAACGTTGCCCTCGAACGTGTACTTGAGAGCATTGGAAAGCAAGTTGAGCACGATTTTCTCCCACATCTCGCGATCAATCAAGACGGGCTGAGAAAAGGGTTCGCAGTCAACATTGAAGGTTAGTTTGGCTCGCTCCATGGCGGACTGGAAAGCGGAAGCGAGCTCGGAGGTGAACGCGGGGAGATCAGTTGGTTGGAATTGCGCGGACATGCGGCCTGCTTCAATGCGCGAGAAATCGAGCAGGGAGGTCACCAGCTTTTGCAGACGAACGGCATTGCGATGAATGGTGACAAGCGACTGCCGGTCAGAAGCCGAGTCACAGTCAGCCTCAGCATAACGGGCAAGCAGGTCCTCAACCGGACCTAGCATCAAGGTGAGGGGCGTGCGAAATTCGTGGCTGATGTTGGAAAAGAAGATTGTCTTGGCGCGGTCGAGTTCCTCAAGCGCTTCGGCGCGCCTTCGCTCCTGCTGATAGGCGCCAGCGCTAGTCAGAGCGGAGGCGATCTGGCCGGCGATGAGGGTAAGGAAACCGTCATAAGAATCGTCATAGGCGCGATGCGGATTTAGGCCCACAATCAACACGGCAGAAGAGCCGATTTGACCCGAGGTATTGATAGGGAGCAGAACGACCCTCTCAGGAGACTGGTCCCAGGCACCGGCAGGGAAATTCATGCCAGCAGGCAGATCCATGAGACAGGGCTTGGCTGAACGCAGGGCATCGTCAAGCGGCCAGAATGTTGCGTGTTGAAGTAGAGCATCCTGGTCAGCGGGCACTCCGGAGCGACCCATCAGTTCGGCAGAAGAGTTGCCCGGTTGTTTCAAATACAGCAGGGCAAAGGGAAGATCGTAGGGATTGGTAGCCAGGGCGGCCATGCTGCTGGCGCAGGCATCGGGAATGGTCAAAGCGTCGGTTGTGCGTGCGGCCAATTCGCGCTGTGTAGCAAGCCGGCGGGTGCTGATGATGCGCTGCGTTTCGTCGGTGTTGGCGCAGAAGATGCCGAAAGTCTCACCCTGGTCGTTGGGAATAGGGCTGTAAGAGAAGGTGTAGTAGGTTTCCTCGGGGTAGCCGTTTCGCTCCATCATCAGAAAGAGCGCTTCATCGTAGGTGCCCTGATTGCTGGCGATGGCGGAGTGCGCGCGCGGGCCGACTTGATCCCAAATTTCCTGCCATACCACTGACGCGGGTTTGCCTAAAGCGGCAGGATGTTTGCCGCCGAGTATGGAGCGGTAAGGGTCGTTATAGAGGTTGATGAGATCGTGCCCCCACCAGATAAACATGGGCTGGCGGGAAGTGAGTAAGATGCGAACGGCTGTTTTGAGAGACTGTGGCCAGCAATCGGGAGTACCGAGCGAGGTTGCTTCCCAATCGAAGGAGCGCATAAGTGCGCCCAGTTCTCCGCCATCTGCTAAGAAGGGGAGTGGATGTACTGCATGGTCAACTTTTCGGCCGGTTGAAACACTCATGCCACTGCTGCCATTTTATTAGAGTTCGGGGCGTCACTGCACTGTTACTAGAACAGTGGCGGAATGGCTGAGCGTTCCGCTGGTCCCGACGACTGTGATCAAACCGCTTTCGGCAACTGGTCCTGAAAACGACGATGCCGTGCTGGCGCCTCCGCCACAACTCGTCAGGCAGGCCAGAGTAAGCGTAGCGAGACAGGCTCCCACATAGCGACGGCGATTGATCAGCAGCAAGGCAGAGGCCAGCAGGAGAGTTGCCGCAAGATAGAGGAGCATTCGATTTCCTGGCGGGAACGGCGGCAAGGCGGCCTGTGCACTGGCGGTAACGGTCAGAACGGGAGCGAAGAAACCGCCCGAGATGGTGGCAGGTATGGAACATGTGACGTTGACGAGCGTGCCGGCGACAGAACATGACAGGTTGACAGGATTGACGAGGGTACCGCCCAGGTTGATTTGAACTGTGGCGGAGCCTCCTGGCGAAAGGGTAAGGCTGCTGAGGGCGGGCGTGATTGTGAAATCAGGCGGAGCGGCGATGGCAAGTGCGAGATTGATGGAGTGGCTAATAGTCCCCGAGACGCCGGTAATGGTGACCGAATAGTTTCCTAGTGAGGCGGTTGTGGCGGCGGTAAAGGTGGCCACTGCGCTGGCACCTGTTGTGGTGAAAGAGGCTGTTACACCAGTGGGCAGATTGGATGCGCTGAAAGAGACGGCGCCGGTGAATCCGTAAAGAGGGGCAATGTTGATGGTGGCGGTTGAGGTTTGGCCTTGCGTAGCACTGACGGAGGAGGATGCAGGCGTGAGTGAGAAGTCGGGCAGGCCGTAAACCGCAACCTGTCCCATGGAGGAGACGAAGACCCTGCCGTTGGCGACGGTTGGAAACTGAAATTTAATGGCTTGCCCGGCGCCGTCGCGGACAGCGTTGGCGGCGCTGCTCCACAGCAGGTTGGCGACGTTGGTGGCGTCGTGCGCGTAAAGCACCTGGGGATTTTGGCTGGCGTCAATGGTCCAGACGATGGCATTGCTTGTGCCGTTGGCCGAAATGGAAGGCGTGGAGCCGAGGCCTTTGGCCTGCGCTTGGGGGGAGACTGCGACCGGAGTTGATGAGAGCAGGCCATTGGTAAGGCTGAACTGCTGGAGTTGGCCAGCCGACGGCCAGATATAAACGTTGCCATTCCAATAGGCGGGCAGGCCGAAAGTGGAGCCGATCTGGTTATCCATCTCCTGCACGACGTTGTTGGCAGAGGTGCTATAGCCGCCCAAATTGTCGCGATTCACCAGGTAGATGACGCCGCCCTTGCTGGCTTCAAGCGCGAGATGCGGGTAAGCCCCGGGCTGGTCGGGGAGGATCAAGAGCCCGCTGGAACCGAGATCTGTATCGGTTGTAGACAGGGAAGCCTGATTGTAAGGCGTGAAGTAATCGACAATGTTGATTCCACTCGAAAGATCGATCCGCAGAATGTCGTCGCCGTAATCGGCATTTGGCGCACCGGGGGAAGCTGCGTCGAAGGTCCCGTTACCGGTAGTGATGAACATGCGGGTGACACCGTTCTGGGTATCGAAGGAAGGGGCGGCTGCGCCCATCCAGATGCCGGAATCCATTCCATTCGGTGAAGTGATAAAAACGGCTGTTTGCGCCAAGGTGGCGGCGTTGTACGCGAACAGCCAGCCGTGGTAATTAGACAAATCGCAATAGGCACCGAAGGCGACATAGACCTGGCCATTGACGAATGCCAGTCCGGGACGCTGGTTTTGTTCGGCGGGGTTGAAGGCGAGGGTACCGTTGGAACTGCCGGCACCGGTGCCCGCTACGGAGGCCGTGATGGCGACTGGGCCGCCGAATTTTTCAGCGCCCGTTTTGACGTCTAGAGCGTGCAGCCGGGAGACGGGGAAATTGTTTTCGTAAGTGACGGACGAGACGTAGAGCGTTCCGGTCAAGGGATCGATAACGGGCGTACCGGAGATGCCGTATTCGTAGTTCGCAATGTAGCAGCCGGAGACGGTGTCGGGTACAGAGGTGGCGCCGGAGGACGCGCCATGGGCCGCATCGAGCAGCGTGACCTGCCACAAAGGCGTGCCGCCAAAATCGGCGTCGAAGGCATAAACGCTGTCGTGTTCGGTGGCGATGAAGACGACGTTGTGCGTGGCGCCGCCGATTGCAAGAGCGGGCAGATAAAGAGGCTGGGCTTCGACAGTGCCATCGACGGAGAGGGTGAAGAGTTTGCCGAAGTTGCCGGTGCTAACGGTAGCAGGGGTGAGTATCGTCTCGCTGAGGTTTTGGCCTGTCCGGGCAAGGTCGTTATGTTGAGTTAGAACGCTGGCTTGGCCGAAGAGAAGCTGTGCGACGGCAAACGTGGCGCCGAATAGTCTGGGGAAGCTCATGAAGAAGCGACAGAGCGACTATATATCATTTGCCCTGACTCCGACGCAGGGGGGCGTGGCGGAAAGGGTGAGATTCGAACTCACGGACAGCTTTCACCGTCGGCGGTTTTCAAGACCGCTGCCTTAAACCGCTCGGCCACCTTTCCGTACTTCTTAAGATAGCTGATTTCATACCTATAGACGAGGGCTCCGATGAGGGCTCCGATGGCCTTTTGGGGGAAATGTGTCACTCGGTTATCACTTGGATTGGCCGGCGCGGTTTGGGCCGCGCAAGCAGCCCTACTGGGGCGCACGAGTGCTGTCAAGACACAGGTGGAGCGCAGTCCCGGTTCCTGCTTCTTGGTTCGAGGTGAATTAGCGCATGCTTTTTGCGTTAGGCAGCCTTCCCTTTGGCTAATTCGGCGGCGTACTCCTTTTTGAGG
>PLRJ01000017.1 GCA_003163855.1 Bryobacterales bacterium
ATGCGCTTTTCGTTGCGCACGATAACGTCAGGAGCATGCAACTCCATCAACTTCTTCAAGCGATTGTTGCGGTTGATAACGCGGCGATAGAGATCGTTTAAGTCGGACGTCGCAAAACGGCCGCCATCGAGTGGGACAAGCGGGCGCAACTCGGGCGGAATAACAGGAACGACGTCCAGAATCATCCACTCCGGCTTGTTGCCTGATTTGCGGAAGCTTTCGACGACGCGCAGGCGCTTGGCGTACTTCAGCTTCTTCTGCGCNNACGCCTTCGGCGCCCATCATGGCGACGAACTTGCCGGGGAACTCCTGATCAAGCTGGCGTTTGCGTTCGTCACTCAGAACCTCGCCCATGGTCAAACCGGTGGCTTCACCTGGATCGATGATGACGAAGGCTTCGTAATAGAGAACGCGCTCAAGCTCACGCAGCGTGATGTCGAGCAGGTAACCGATGCGGCTGGGCAGTCCCTTGAAGAACCACACATGGGAGCAGGCGCTGGCCAGTTCGATGTGGCCCAGACGTTCGCGGCGCACGCGTGAAAGCGTCACTTCCACGCCGCACTTATCGCAGATAACTCCGCGATGCTTCATGCGCTTGTATTTACCGCACAAGCACTCCCAATCGGCCACAGGACCGAAGATGCGAGCGCAAAACAAGCCATCCCGCTCGGGCTTGAAAGTACGGTAGTTGATTGTTTCCGGCTTGGTGACTTCACCGTGTGACCAACTTCGGATCTTTTCCGGAGACGCCAGGCTGATTCTTATCGAATCGAAGTCGGCGATTAAATTGGCTCTGTCGTACGGAGAGGAACGATACATGGATTGTCCTTAATTACTTTCAGCACGGGCCCGGTTTCAAACATCTTGCGACGGGACGCTGGGCGCCAAAACTACGCCCCGCCGCTGTATAACGAGAGTTAATCCGCCGCGTGCGCCAGGTCCTGCAACTCGCGCGGCTTTTTCATCAGCTCGACATCGAGGCAGAGGCTCTGCAACTCGCGGATCAACACATTGAACGATTCCGGCACGCCAGGTTCGGCGGCCGCTTCGCCCTTCACAATTGCTTCGTAGATCTTGGCGCGTCCGTAAACGTCGTCAGATTTGGCGGTTAACAACTCCTGCAGAATGTAGGCCGCACCGTAAGCTTCCAACGCCCAGACTTCCATTTCGCCGAACCTCTGTCCGCCGAACTGTGCCTTGCCGCCCAACGGCTGCTGCGTGATTAACGAATACGGTCCAATGGAGCGCGCGTGGATCTTGTCGTCCACCAAGTGGCTCAACTTCAACATGTAGATGTAGCCGACGGTGACAGGCTGTTCGAACTGGGCACCGGTCATACCGTCGTAGAGGTCGATTTTGCCGGACGTAGGCAGATTGGCTTTCACCAACTGCGCCTTGATGTCTTTTTCCGCAGCGCCGTCAAAAACCGGCGTAGCGAAGTGAACACCCAGGACCTTTGCGGCCCAGCCTAAGTGCGTTTCCAGAATCTGACCGACGTTCATACGAGACGGAACGCCCAGCGGATTCAAGACGATCTCGACTGGTGTGCCATCGGGCAGATATGGCATGTCTTCTTCCGGAACGATGCGCGCAATAACACCCTTGTTACCGTGGCGACCGGCCATCTTGTCGCCGACGGAAAGCTTGCGCTTCATGGCGATATAGACCTTCACCAGCTTGATAACGCCAGGAGGCAGTTCGTCACCCTTGCGCAGCTTGGCGATTTTTTCTTCGGTGATTTTTTCCAGCACCGCAATCTGGCGCGAAGTCATCTCTTCCACTTCGTCTATCTGCTCGTTCAAGCGGATATCTTTGGTGTTGAGGCGCATACGCTTCAGGTCGCGGGCGCGGAGCTTTTCAAGCGTCTCGCGGTTCAGCGGATTCTCTTTCGAGAGCAGCTTTTTATTCGTCTTTTCGTCGTGCAGATCGGCCAGGAGTTCCTTGCCCTTCAGCAGTTCTTCCAAACGCTTGGCGCGCTCGTCGCTAAGAATGCGCTTCTCATCTTCCAGGTTGCGGTGCAGCCGCTCTTCCTGCAAAGTGAGGATCTGTTTGGAACGCTCGTCCAGTTCCGCTCCCTTGCGTGAAAACACCTTGCAATCGACTATGGTGCCTTCAATGCCGGGCGGGCAGTAGAGCGAAGCGTCTTTCACATCGCCGGCTTTTTCGCCAAAGATGGCGCGCAGCAGTTTTTCTTCCGGCGTCAGTTGGGTTTCGCCCTTGGGCGTTACTTTACCCACCAGAATGTCGCCCGGCTTCACGGTAGCGCCGATGCGGATAATGCCGCTGTCATCTAAATTGCGGAGGAACGATTCGGCGATGTTTGGAATATCGCGGGTGATTTCCTCAGGCCCCAGCTTGGTATCGCGTGCCTCAATCTCAAATTCTTCAATGTGGATGGAGGTGTAGTAGTCTTCTTTGACCAGCTTTTCGCTTACTACGATGGCGTCTTCGAAGTTATAACCGCGCCAGGGCATGAAGGCCACCAGCACGTTGCGGCCGAGAGCGAGCTCGCCGACTTCGGTGCAGGGACCATCGGCCAGCACGTCGCCCTTCTTTACCTTCTGACCTTGGGCCACAATCGGCTTCTGGCTGATGCAGGTGTTCTGGTTCGAGCGTTTGAACTTGGTGAGCTGATAAATATCGGCGCCCACTTCGCGCGACATCTGGCCTTCGTGCGCTCCGCCTTCGACACGAACGATGATGCGTTCGCTATCGACGGAATCGACCACGCCGGCTCGCTTGCAAATAACCACAGCGCCTGAGTCGCGCGCCGTCACTTGCTCCATGCCGGTACCCACATAAGGAGCTTCAGCACGCAGCAGCGGCACCGCCTGGCGTTGCATGTTCGAACCCATCAACGCGCGGTTGGCGTCATCGTTTTCAAGGAACGGAATCAAGCTGGCGGCAACCGAGACAAGCTGTTTCGGGCTGACGTCCATGTACTCAATTTCGTCGCGATGCTTCAGCACGAAGTTGCCGGCCTGACGAGCGTTCACCAGATCGTCAATGATCCGGTTGTTCTTGTCGATAGCAACGTTCGCCTGGGCGATGATGTATTTGTCTTCTTCCCAAGCCGACAAGTAATCGGAGTAGGGTTCCGTTTCGGCCTGCTTCTGCTGGGCAGAAAGCTTGCCGTTGGCGCCGTGCAATTCATCGAGCGAGAGAACCTGGCCCACCTTATATTCGGTGTCGCCCGGATTCAGAATCTTGATTTCTTCCACCAGAGCGCCATCGCGTACACGACGGTAGGGGCTTTCAATAAACCCGTATTCGTTGATGCGCGCAAAGCACGACAGCGAAGAGATGAGGCCGATGTTCGGGCCTTCAGGCGTTTCGATGGGGCAGATGCGTCCGTAGTGAGTGGGATGGACGTCGCGGACTTCGAAGCCGGCGCGCTCGCGTGACAAGCCGCCAGGTCCAAGGGCTGAGAGACGGCGCTTGTGCGTAATCTCAGACAGCGGATTGGTCTGATCCAT
>PLRJ01000079.1 GCA_003163855.1 Bryobacterales bacterium
AACATGAAGCAGCGCTACTTAAAGAGATTAATGCGTTTTCGGAGCTTCGCGATGGGTTGGCTAGGCTGATTAATGCTAAATCGGAGGAAAAAGGACCGACAGAATAGACGCTAAAACGTGCTTTAGTAGAAATTACATATAATTTGCCGTATTAGGCCTAAACTTGTTGACTCTTAAGTTATAGTAGATTTACGCTTCGCCCCGTCATTGACTTGGGGGCGCGGTTGTCCGGTGCATCACCACAATCGGAAGAGGGTAAACAAGGGGGGCTTTCAGCGCTCCCGCCGATCCTGCGGTCTCTTGCCGGCGCAGTCCTTTGTCCGCTTGACCAGGTGCTTTCCGGCATGGTTGGCGCGGGCCAGGGGATCGCGGCGATTTGCTTAATTTTAGGTCTCACGCGGCCAGTTCTCGATGAGCACTTGGCCAGGCTGGGCCTATCGACTCCGCATGACAGACCGTTACGTACGCGGAAAGGCGGTTGGACACGCTGGGAAACAATCTGTCTACGATTGTGGCGGCTGATCGGCATACATCCCGAAACTATTGGACAGCGGCTGCCAAATCGATCGGCAGCGGCCGTTAGAGCTAAATACAATCGGACTTTCGGCAAGGCGCCGCTCTTTAAGTCGCTCCTAAAGTGCGATCCATGGGCATTGCCACTCCCAGAGCCCGGCTGGTTCTGGAAAACTTCGGACCTTGCGCCGGCCCCGCCGGCACCGTTCGCGGCTCAAACACGCCAATCGCCCACCTTTTATGAGCCGCCCCAGCCTTCCGCTCCCCCTGCGGCTGCATCACCTCCGGCAACGCCGCAGTCCGCATGTGGCCGGGCTGCGGGTGAGGTTAGCGTTCGGGGCGTCAATTTCGTCGAACCAATCCCACCGGGCGCCGCCAAGCCGGTGGTTGCGGCTAATGGCGCAGCGAAGTCGCCAATTCGTGTTCCCGCTGGCCAGCGGCAGCTTCCGTTTTTCGGGGTCGTCGGCGGAGCGGAAACGCAGGGCGCGAAGCCTGCGTTCGCTCCAACCGAGCGCGAAATCGCCCAACTGCCCGCCCCGGTCGTTGCCAAATTCGTCATTCCTCGCTCCGAATCTGAGGTCGATTTTGCCAACGTGAAGTGGCTGGGCCAAATCAAGAAGCCCCTTACTAACAAAGTGGCCATGTTTGCGTACTTCATGCTGTTTGCGGGTGGCTTGCATTTCAAAAAAGTGGCAGAAATGGCTGGAAAATCCGCAGGCGCGGTCCGCACCATCCGGACGAACGCCGGCATCCCGGTAGACAGAAAACACAATAAAATTGGCAATAATTTTGATCTGGCCGGAGCTTGGCGGACGCTCAGGTCGACGGGTTACGTTCTGCAGGAGTGCATTTCGCAAAACGGAAACTGGTTTTGGGTGCATCAGCGCGACGTGGCTAGGGTTAAGCGGTGCCCGCAAGAACGGAAGAAATTTCACCAAGCCGATGGCCGGTCCCGGTCCAATACGTTTACGATTCTCAAAGGCGAAAGCGCGTGCCGCGCTCTCGAGAAAATTGTTGTTCCATTCGCAAAAACCGGCGGCAGAGTTGGCTTGGACATGAATTCCAGGAGTGCAATTTATGCGTAATCAACAGGCGGCTGTGGCTCGTCGCGTTTCAGATCCGGATTTCGCAGGCAGCTTGGTGAACCGGGTGCTGACGGCGCTGATGATCTCGATGGCGTTGAACATTGCGTTCGCGATCCATGATACTTGGGTTTGGTCCCATCCGGCCGCGCCCAAGTATTTCAGTGTAGATTCCCTCGAAGATCCGGTTCCGATTCAGCCGTTGGATAGTCCGGTAATGGGGGACACTGATCTACTGAATTGGACCGTGTCTGCAATTCTCGCGCCCTATAACATCGATTATTACAATTATCCAGTCGAACTCAATACGGCCTCGCATCAGCTTACGCTTCGAGGGTGGAATACTTTTGCGGCTTCTTTCGTCACGTCGGGTAATTTCAACGAATTGAAAGCGGCGCGGCTGTTATGCCACGCGCAAGCGCAGCGGGCAGCGCTGATCGTTCAGACGATCTATGTGGGCGGTGCATTGGCGTACCAGGTTCAGGTGCCGATTTCGCAGACCTGCGAGAACGTTAACCAGATTTCGACCAACAACTATATGATTTCAGCGTTGGTGATTCGCACAAATAATCAGGATTATCCGAAAGGCCTGGCGATCGACCAGCTGGTCGCGGCGCAACGATGATCGGATTTTTTTCATGACAAGCTTACCAACGCGGCTACGATTATGGGGTTCAGTTTGCGTCGCCGCGCTATCCGGCGCGGCGCTCTGTTGCGGTGCCGCCTTCGGACAAAGCGCCGACGGGACAGGCAGCAGCGCCCCGGCAGACAGCGCGGCGCAAGAACAGGCGGTGCAAAACGCCATTCCCTTGACTCCAGCAATGATTACGCAATTGGCGCAGAGGTATCAGGCGAATCAACAAGCTGCCGAGCAGGCCGGCACCGGCCTGGCCGTGCCGTCGAGCCGGGAGGTGAATGTTTCCTTCGCGCCTGGTGTCGCCATCAACATCATCAGCACCGTTAAGGGCTATCCGAGTGCGGTCAGTTTTTTTGACAGCACCGGTCAGCCCTGGCCAG
>PLRJ01000239.1:0-4881 GCA_003163855.1 Bryobacterales bacterium
CGGCGCATCGCGGAACTGGAACGTCTGGTGGCGCGACAAGCGCTGGAACTGGATTTTTTCAGAGGTGCCTTGCCGCGCATCGAGGAAAATCGCCGGAAGCGCGCACAGACTTCCGGGATGCCGTCTACCAACAAATCCGACAAGTAGACGGACAGCAAGGCGAAATGACAATCGAACGGATGTGTACCCTGGCGGGGGTGAGCCGCGCCAGTTATTACCGCTATGGCGTGCCCAAACCCGATGCTGACGAAGAAGAGTCGCGGCTTCGCGATGCCATTCAGCGGGCAGCGCTCGCGAGCCGGCAATACGGTTATCGCCGCATCACGCATGCCTTGCGGGCGGAAGGGTGGAGCGTCAATCATAAGCGAGTGGCCCGCCTGATGCAACAGGACAACTTATTAGCCATTCGCAAACGCCGATTCGTGCCGCAGACAACCAACAGCGAGCATGATTTCGATGTGGCGATTAATGTAGCTCGTCGACTCACTCCCACAGCCACGAATCAACTTTGGGTGGCCGACCTTACATACGTACGTCTCGGATGCGTGGACGTGTTCGTGGCCGTTGTCATGGATGCGTATTCGCGCAAGATCGTGGGCTGGAACCTGGGGCCAAAGCTCACAACTGACCTCGCGCTAACGGCATTAAAGACGGCCATTGAATCGCGACAGCCGGCGCCAGGCCTCATTCATCATTCGGATCGCGTAGTTCAATATGCATCTGCTGCCTACGTTGATCTCCTGCTTCAGCACAGCATGATTGCAAGTATGAGTAGACCCGGCAATCCCTACGACAACGCCAAATGCGAGCGCTTTATGAAGACACTAAAGCAAGAAGAGATTCGCTGCTTTGAGTACACAGATATGGAAGATCTCCGCGCCCATCTGAGTATCTTCTTCGACCGTTACTACAATGCCGCGCGTCTACATTCGGCTCTCGGTTACCGATCACCCGACGAGTTTGAAAGGCAAGCGGTCGCATCCACCAAACCGGAAATCTCCCGGGCTCCGAGCGTGAGTTTTAAAAGGCATGAGGAGATCTATCCACCCGATGTGAGACCCTGATTGCAAGTAACAGGAGCGGCCCATTCGACCGCTCCTGCCTCATCGTTTTGGATGAGTCTCCAGTAGGCTATTCCTGGCGAGTTGCTCTCCAGCATTGCTCGCTTCCGCTTTGCCTACCGCGACCATCTTGGATCATAACTTCTCGTTCGTCTAGGAAAAATCAGCGAACGGTAACCGTCCCAAAACTCGACTGTCTCACGCTAGGGGTTCACTCCACTTCATTTCATTGCTTTGCGTTTTTGTACCAAAGCGTACCCTTTATGAGACACCTGCTTAACCAGACTCGCGTAGATAGCGAGAGCCCAGACGCATCTGGAAAACAAGCTCGTTTTACAGGCGATAGGCTGGTCTTACTACTCGGCTGGGACACTGCATGGAGATATTTCTTAAACTGATCGACCGCCTGATTCAGCTTGTCCGGGCTCGCTCGCTACACCGTAAGCAACTTTTTAACGAGATTGTTCAGCCCATTTACGAAGATTTGGAGCCGATAGCCAAAGATTACTTCGAACTTTTCCACTTCGTGATTAGCCGCCTGGAGAGTGAATCGTCTACTCGGGAAGAACTCGCTGATCTCACCAAAGAACGTTCATTGCAATTTGTTGCTTTACGACGTAAGCTTCAAGAAGCTGCACAGGTGGTTGCGGGGCGCATAGAGGATGAAAGGATTGTCGAATTTGCCAACGCTGTGACATCGTTCTTTTTTCCCAGCGGCTTCTACGTCAATGCGTCGCCATATCATTTCACTCAACAGATATTCAGTGATAAAGGCTTTGAGTTCTACCAGGTGCCAGGCCCGCAGCCGTTCGATCCGCATCCAAAGATGCCAGTGTCACAGTTTATTGCGGCCAAGCAGGAGCTGGACGAGAGGTGGAGAACGATCTCAAGGCTTTATTATGAAATCCGAATAGACTATGCAGCGAATGCTGAAACAGCATAGAAACGGCCCTTCTTGTTTAAAGAGTGTTTGAAGCGCAAAAAAGGGTCGTCCCGGAACTTAACCTTAACGGGACTGGCCGGACGGGTATGGCGGAAATGGCAACTGCTCACATAAACTTTCGACGTTTGAAAGCCTCAACATCCTGTCGGGATAAAGAAAACCACTCACCTTTAGTGTTTTCTGTGCCAGTAGTCTTCAATACCATTTGCGTCATCTGTGCTGATGGCATGCACCAGTTCCAAATCCTCTGGCAGCTGTAGCGAAATTTGATCAGTTCGGCGCTCGACAAGAATGGTCTTGCCGATCTTGTAACGCTTTTCCCGCCCAAGTTTTAGCAGCCCCATGTACACAAAACCGTCCTTTGTGCCGGACGTTGGGTCCGCTCCTGAACCGTGATCTGATTTTTGTTGAAGGTTATTCAGTCGCTCGGTGATGGGTTTGCACAGTGCGATCACATCTTCAAACCCCTCACGGTTCTCACAATAGCCCGCGATCTTTGCAGCCAGCTGTTGTTGTGATCCCAGTCGGCTAAAGACGTTTGCACTTGGAAAATCATGGTCTGATTGTCTCTTCAGTTTTAATTCGCGTCCCACTGGAAACTTACCCAACTCGCGCATGAAAGAAATAAACTTTTCGATGAGCATATTTGTTTCAAACGCTGCGTTGAACTGGTTCGGCTCAAACCCGGCCTCCCGTAGCGCGTCGCCCCAACGCACCCAAAACTTGCCTTCCCAATCCGTCACTTTGATACCGGTCTCTTGAAAGAATCTAGAGACCCCAAGCGGCACTCCTCCGTTTGCCTCAGCCGTCCGCTTGATTTCATTTAGAATGCGTTGCTTGTCAGACAGCGCAGCCATCAAATCCCCACCTTCTCGACTTCACTGATACTAATGTCATCATTGCGCCGGTCATAGAGGCCGGTCGTTTTCGCGTTCGAATGTCCCGCCATGCGTTGCGCGACTTCGATGCGGCCGCCATTTGTTAGATAGTCGGTAATGCCGGTCGCGCGGAAGGAGTGGCAGCCTATCGCGGTTTCGATGTTGGCATCGGTAGCGCGGCGGCGCACCATGTACCAGACATCGGTGCGTGACATCGCATGGTACGCGAGTTTCTTGGTCCTTCGGATCGCCGCGCGGAACAGCGGCCCCTTGCGATCATCGGCAATGGCCGCCGCCTTGATGTATTCATCGAGATAGGCTTCAAGCTTGTGATGGCAAGGCATTTCATTGACCTTGCCGTTTTTTTCGCGCAGCCGAAGCCACCAGCGTTTTTTCTGAGGATAATAATCTTCGACATTCAGCGCGACGACAGCGCCAACACGGGCGAAGGTGTAAGTCATCACCGCGATCAGCGCCCGATCCCGCAGGCCGACGACTGTTGACACATCCATGTCTTTGAGCAGCGCGGTTGCTTCCTCGGAGGACAGCACCGGCGTTGATCCTTTGCTGACCGAATGACGCGGCCCCCGGACCGCATGCGCTGGGTTGGAGGGCATCACCTGGCCGGTGACCAGCCAATCAAACAGCATGCGGATACAGGCGAGATGTTGCTTGACGGAGGGCGGCGACATTTCTTGGGCGAGCTGCTCGATATAGGCGGCGACATGCACCGGCTGCACATCCTGCAGCCGTTCAATTCCCTGCCCTTCGCACCAATGCAAGAAGGCAGCGGCAGCACGGCCATAAGCTTTGCGGGTGTTTTTGTTGCGGATGTTGACGGTGAAGAATTCGAGGAAGCGCAGCGCAGCCCGCTTCCCTGCCCCGGTGATTAGCGCCGGGAGCACAATGCCCGCGCTTGTTTCAGGAGCCAGAGCGATGACTGTGGCGGCGCTCATGCCTTGTTACACCGAAAGAGGAAAAGGCAGTCGGCTGTACTCGAGTGCTGAGTGTGAACGTAGGCCAGCCCGATATGAAGCAAAGACAACACCAAGACAATCTTGAAGCTGTGATGATTAAGCCATTCTTTCGAAGAATGACCATACCGCACTACCGTCGAATTCAATTTTTCGCCCATGGGCACCTCCGTAGTTTCAGAACAATTTTTATTGGTTGAAGCTTTCGGACTGCTACAGACGCACTTAGCAGCCGACTGGCTCTCATGCAGAGACTCAAGCCCGGTTTCACCCGAGTACAGCCGACTACCTTGCAAATTAGTATAGCAAAGTACTACAACATAACGTCCTTTATGTTGTAGTAATCGGACCGCTTCCCTGCCCCGCTCTCCGAGCCTCTTTTCTTGCCATCGCTGGCAGTCCGGCGTGTCGTTCGTTACGCTGGGAACAGGACATAAAGGAACCTTCCCGATGACCCTGACCATAAACATCTCCCCTGAAAAAGAGGCTGCCTACCAAGCGCTGGCGCAGGCTCAGGGCCTCTCGGTCGAGCAATGGCTGACGCAGCTGGTAGATCAGGCCGCGCCCGTTGCGCCGTTAGACACACCGGATGAGGATGATCGTCCCCTATCCGCCATGTTTGGTGAAATATGGGCCGACATGCCGGATGAAGTCCGGGCGAAGCTGCCGAGCGATGGAGCCGATCAGCACGACCATTACATTTACGGCACACCCAAGAGAGCAGTGTGAAGGCGGTTTTTGCCGATACGTTTTACTGGATCGCCCTTTCCAATCCTGCCGAGACTCGATACCGGGATGCGCTGGCGCTTGACGCCAAAATGGCGGGCCTCCTGATTTTAACCACCGATGAAGTGTTGTCGGAATTCCTGACGTTTTTTGCCGGAGATCGCTGGTTGCGCGAACGGGCAATTGCGGCGGTGAAGGGCCTCGCCCGAAACCGGAGAGTTCACATTATTCCGCAAACGCGCGAGTCCTTTCAGTCCGGGTTCGATCTTTACGCCAGCCGTCCCGACAAGGGCTACAGC
>PLRJ01000239.1:4889-7082 GCA_003163855.1 Bryobacterales bacterium
GGAACGGAAAACCGGGTTAAGAAGGCAATCCAGTCCTTTCAGCCCCCTGTGCTTGGCTTTATCAATTGAGTATAATAGTATCCATGTATTTAGTGCTCCAAATAGCAAAGTAGACATGTATACATATTATGAAAACTATTGCCTTTATCGCCCAAAAAGGCGGAACCGGAAAGACAACACTCGCGCTATCGCTTGCAGTGGCAGCACAAGAAGCGGGCCAAGTGGCGGTCATTATCGATCTTGACCCCCAAGCCACCGCTTGTAATTGGGGAGACCGCCGCAAACTCGAAGCTCCTGTTATTGTTGATGCTCAACCCGCCCGTCTAGTCAGAGCCCTCGAAAAAGCAGAAGAAAGCGGGGTAGATCTCGCACTAATCGATACGCCAGCGCGCTCGGAACAATCGGCCCTTGCCGCAGCCAAAGCGGCTGACCTGGTCGTGATTCCCTGCAGGCCTCAGATCTACGATTTGGAAACATTACCTAACAGCCGCGAAATAGTGAATCTCGCAGGCAAAAAGCCTTCACTTGTTCTGCTCAACGCCGTTCCACCATGGCCCGGCCGCCAGGAAGAAGCGCTCGAAGCAGCGAAAACGTTTGAGATGCCGGTATGCCCAAAGATGCTGGGTCACCGGGCCGCTTTCGGAGATGCCGCAGCGCTCGGACGTAGCGTCCTGGAATATGATTCGACCGGGAAAGCCGCAGAGGAAGTAAGAGAAGTATACAAGTATATTATGAGACAATTAGCGAAGTAGCAAAGTAGTACAGAAGGGAGTTTGAAGGAAAAATGAGCCAAAAAGAGAAGCCCAACCTGGCTGCGGCGCTTGCCAGTGCTAGCGGCAGCACACGCCGGCGTCCCGAGTCTGCCATCCGGCCAGTTGCACCACGTAATAGCCACAAACGCGTGGTGGCCGCCAAACAGTCAGGGGAAAAGGGAAGTCAGGCCTATCATGCGCCCAGTCGTTCTGGAACCGCGCCCATCACAGGACACTTTCCGCGCCAGGTGCGCGATCAATTGAAAATTCTTGCAATCGAGCAAAAGCAAACACTCCACGGGCTCATGGCGGAAGCCTATAACGATTTGTTCGCTAAATACGGTAAACCTGAGATTGCACCGCGCCAAGCGCCTGTAGAAGAATCTAAAGAAGTAGCAGAATAGCCAAGTAGGAATGTAGGCATGTATACATGGAGCATATAAGCGCAATTGCAAAGCAGTCGGCCTTACCTAATCTCTGGCGGCCAGAGACCAGCGATGAAGTCGAACTTGCTTTTCTTGCCCGCCAACTCGTTCAGATAACGCTGCCCCATAGCGACCCTGGAGATGTTCCGGTGTGGACACGTCGCAACGGTGATTTGACGCTGATTATGACCCGAGCAGATACCGACGACAAGGGNNACCCTCATTGGATACCCTTACGGCAGCTTGCCGCGTTTGCTGCTGTATTGGATCAATAGCGAGGCGGTTCGCACCAAAAGCCGCCGCCTGGAACTGGGCTCAAATCTTTCGCGATTCATGACCGAACTTGGCTTGAACCCGAGGAACGGTCGCGGCGAGCGATCAGACGCCCGAAGACTACAGCACCAAATGAGCCGCCTTTTTGGTGCGTCGATTCGCTTCAAGCAAACCGCTGAAACTGCTAGCGGCGACGTCCGGCAAAAGATGCGGATGAGTGCGATTATCGACGAAAGCGAACTTTGGTGGAATCCCAATCATCCGCGCCAGGGCTATCTCTGGAACAGTTGGATTGAGTTGAGCGAGAGCTTCTTCAACACGATCACAGCTGTACCAGTTCCGCTCAACATGAGGGCGCTGAAGGCGCTGAAGCGTTCACCATTGGCGCTAGATCTTTACGCGTGGCTCAGTTACAAAAGCTGGAATGTGACGCGACTGAACAAGCCTCAAGCGATACCTTGGGAATTGCTTCAAGCGCAACTCGGCGCTGATTACGGCGAGCTAGACAACTTCAGAACAAAGGCCAAAATGGCCATTCGCAAAATCATCGACGTTCAACCGGAATTCCGCCTTTCGTTGTCGCCTGCCGCCGTCCAACTCCGACCCTGCCGAAACATCATTGAGGCGAAAGCGGCCTCAGTTTAAACGGGGCTGCATTTTCCTCAATCCCTTGTGGAATCAACGACTTTTTTGAGATGAAACGGTAGGAAGCCTCCGTCATGTTTTGAGACGAAACGGTAGGA
>PLRJ01000162.1 GCA_003163855.1 Bryobacterales bacterium
GCAGTTCTATTTCCGACAGGCTCTTCAGGCGTCCCTTATCAATTGTTCACTTGCGGGCGCGCTTTCAACCGGCTCTTGCGGCAGCCACTTTGAAAGCGTCGAAGCCAGGGAGCGGGGCACTACCGGCTTGGAAACAAAATCGTCCATGCCGGCTTCAATGCATTCATCCCGGTCGGCCTGCATCGCGCTTGCGGTCATAGCAATAATCGGCATACGCGCAGTTGCCGGATGGCTGGCTTCCGCTCGCCTGATTTTCCTGGTGGCTTCGCGCCCGTCCATTACCGGCATCTGAACGTCCATTAACACCAACTGATAAGCCGCCGCATTGAGTTCATCCACAGCTTCTGCACCGTTTGAAACAGCTTTGGCTTCCAGCCCCATCTTCTGTAGAATTCCAACCGCAACCTGTTGATTCGTGATGTTGTCGTCAGCCACGAGGACCCTAAAATGGCGGCCTGCAAACAGATCCATGGCGCTCTTGTTGTTGTCCGTCTTGCTGGTAGCGGAATTCTTTGCAACGGTCTCGCGCGCCATTCCTCCCAACTCAAGACAAATGGTGAACCAGAAGGTTGTGCCTTCCCCAATCTGGCTTATCACTCCAATGGTTCCTCCCATTAACTCCGTCAGGCGCTTGGCGATGCTAAGTCCCAATCCGGTGCCGCCAAAACGGCGCGTGGTGGAACGATCGGCCTGCATGAAAGCCTTAAACAGTCCCGATTGCTGCTCTGGTGTTAATCCAATGCCCGTATCGCGAACGGTGAAGCGCAGCATTACTTTCCGGGTTTCCGCTTTGGCGAGAGCGACCGTGAGGGAAACCGATCCTTGTTCGGTAAACTTGACTGCGTTCGACAACAGATTTAGGAGGATTTGACGCAAGCGTCCGCAATCGCCAACCACGTTGAACGGAACACCAGGACCAATGTCGAGGGAAAGCTTCAGTTCTTTCGCCTCGGCCGGCACGGCCACCAGCCCCAGTGAGTCCTCCACCACGCCGCGCAGATTGAACTCGGCCGCTTCGAGTTCCATCTTGCCGGCTTCAATCTTCGAGAAATCGAGGATGTCGTTGATGATGGTCAGCAGGGCTTGACCGCTGGAGGATATAGCGTTCAAATAACGCTTCTGGGCCGCTGTCAGTGGAGTGTCGGCCAGCAGATGAGCCATGCCGATAACTCCATTCATGGGTGTGCGAATTTCGTGGCTCATGTTGGCCAGGAAATCGCTCTTAGCGCGGTTCGCTACCTCTGCATGTTCGGTGAGCAGTGCCGCGTTCTGCAATTGCGCCTCAATCGTCGCTGTTTGTTGCTCCACTTGGCGCCGCAGAGCCATAATCCACAAGGCCGCGCAAAGGGCCAGGGAGGCGGCAAGTCCGAAGGCGGTCAACGCATGTTTGAGAGTGAACCACGATGGCGTCGACAAAACCTTTACATCGTTTGCTGAACGCAGCAGCACTTGAAACGAAGTAGGCACACGAAAGGCATTATCGGCATGGCTTTCGGTAATCAGACATACACCGGTCAACTGAATTTCGCTGCCGTCTTGCAAGTGGTCAAGCGCACTGTCCGCCGTCGCTCCCGAAGGAAGCACGGCCGAAAAGACCGAGCTACCCGACTTGAGCAATAGCGTATATTGGTCCGCAGTCCGGCGTTGAACAACCAGTCGGCCGTTTATTTGAACCAGATCGCCGGCAGCGGCCCCAGAAAGTGCGGTCGCCGGCGTAACCTGGCGGGGCGTCGGCAAAGCCGTCCTGCCGAGCCATTTCGTTTTTGCGTCCTCTATCGTTTGTGAGTAGTCGCCAAGCACACCAAATCCGACTACATCTACCAAGTCGCCAGGCTTCAGCGAATCGCTTGCAGTACTCAGCACGCGCGCTTCATGCTTTCCGTCGGTCATGAAAATTGTGTTTGCCCAACGTGCTAAAACCACGCCGCGCGTTCGAATCTCGTAGTCCAGGCTCACGCCAGGTATGTACTGGAAGACATTCCCAAGGTCCCTCAGAGGCATGGCGAAGGGGTCGGACGGTGCAGGCCTCAATATGCTCAGGGTGGCCATGCTGGGCATATAAATGTCCACGCCAATCAATTGAGTCCGCTGGCTAAAAACAGCGCCCACGGTGCCGCTTGCCCTCACATAGGCCCCAACCAAACCGCTATATTGTCGGCCTTCATTGAGGGTCAATACTTCAATCTTGAATCGGCCCGAAGCCACCAGGAGCACCAACATTCGCCCCCGTATCTCGACGGTGCGCACAATTCCTTCAACCGACACCCAGCTGGCAATTTCGCTTCCGTTCAGCACCCGATCCAGACTTACCAGGGGCGCCGATGGAAGCGGCCCCTCACCCACAATGCGGTACGTTGCGCCCGCGATGATTGGCGAGAACTGTCCCGGATCGGAAAAACCATCAATGTCTAGAACTAACCCTGCGTGAATCGACGCAGGTAAAGGCTTCTTGCCTGCGTTCTCGACGTAGAGACCACCGGTTGCGTCGTGGATGAATATGCCGATCCAATTCCTGACACCAAAGACGCAGGTGGCACGCAAATGGACGGGATACCGCCGTTTGGCTTCGGCCAAGCTGAGATCTTTGACAGCGCGGGCACTCGTCAGCGTAGGCAGAATGGGAGCGCTAGGCTGAGCGTGTGCCCGGAGGAGTGGGGCTGCGGTGCTGAAAAGCAGAAGTAGGGCGAGTCGCGCTCCAAATAGTTGCATTACGGAGTTTTACTAGAGAACTTATCGGCGCGGCAGGCTGTTTAAAGCAGTGCGGCTGATGAAAAAACTTTTGGAACTCGACCGTTCACACGCTGAATCTGGGGTGGTACGGCAGGGGACGTTTCCCACCCTTGCTAAACTGAACGCGAAATCATCTTTAACTAATGGCCATTCAAACGCTTTTTGGTTCGGTGCCACAAGAGCCGAATCTGCTCGACAAGTTGAAGGCCGGCATCCAAAAGACGCGCTCAGGCCTGGTAGATCGGCTCGAGGACGTCCTCTCCGGCAAGAAAGAAATTGATGCGGATCTGCTGGAGGAGCTTGAATATACCCTGATTACTGCTGATCTGGGCGTCCGGACGGTGCAGGACATTCTGGAGCGCATCAGACAGCGTGTCGATCGTAAGCTAAGCAGTGACGCTGACGAGATCCGCGGCCTCATACGTGAACAATTGCTGGAAATCCTGCAGGCATCGGAGACTCCGCTTCGTGCCGTCGCCACTCCGCCTGCGGTTGTCATGGTCGTGGGGGTAAACGGGGCCGGGAAGACCACAACCATCGGCAAGCTGGCCAATCGCTTTCTAGGTGAAGGGCGTAAAGTTTTGTTGTGCGCCGCCGACACATTTCGCGCCGCCGCTATTGAACAGCTTGAGGTCTGGGCGCAGCGTGCGCAGGTCGATATGATCCGCCAGAAAACCGGCGCCGACCCGAGCGCCGTTGTTTTTGACGCGCTGCAGGCGGCGAAAGCGCGCGCCGTCGATTACGTAATTGTCGATACCGCTGGACGTCTTCACACGAAAGAGAATCTGATGGCCGAACTGGAAAAGATGCGCCGTACCTGCCAGCGTGTCATTCCCAACTCGCCGCATGAAGTCTGGTTGGTGCTGGATGCTACAACCGGACAGAATGGTCTGGAACAGGCTCGAAAGTTCACCGAGTCGGCGGGCGTTACCGGCATCATATTAACCAAGCTTGACGGTACGGCAAAGGGCGGTGTAGTGGTGGCCATTGCGCGGGAGTTGAATCTACCCATACGCTTCATTGGCGTGGGTGAGAAGATCGACGATCTGTTGCCGTTTGAACCGGACAAATTTGTGGAATCGCTGTTCGACTGAGCCGCCATGTCGAAAACCTACATGGAGCAAGCGCTGGATTTAGCCCGCCAAGGCTATGGCCGAACAAGTCCGAATCCAGCGGTGGGCGCAGTTATCGTGCGCGATGGCAACGTGGTGGGCCAGGGCTTTCACACCTGGGCCGCCAAAGATCATGCCGAGGTGGTTGCGATTCAGCAGGCTGCAGAAGCGGCCCGCGGCGCCACCATGTACGTGACGCTGGAACCCTGCAGCCATCATGGCAGAACCGGGCCCTGCTCACAGGCCATTATTCAGGCGGGCATCAGCAAGGTTGTAGCCGCCATGCACGACCCGAATCCGCAGGTGAGCGGACAAGGCATGGCCGATCTGCGCGCCGCCGGCATCGACTCGTCCATTGACGCAGCCAACACGGGCGCGGCAGAAAAGCTGAATGAACCTTTTCTGCATTTCATGCGGAGCGGCAAACCGCTGGTTACCATTAAGGCCGCGCTGACGCTGGACGGCAAAATTGCCGCGCCGCAAGACAACTATGGCTGGATTACCAGTGAGGTGGCGCGCGCCGATGTCCAGATGGTCCGTCATTTTTCGGACGCCATTCTGACCGGCCTGGGGACGGTGCTTGGCGATGACTGCCTGCTGACCGACCGATCGGGCATGGAGCGCAGTCGGCCGCTGCTGCGTGTTGTCCTTGACTCTCAATTTCGTATTCCACTGGATTCGAAGATCGTCAAAACAGTGCAGAACGATGTGCTTGTCGTAGGTACCTCAGCCGGCCCCGCCGAGCGCCGCAAGGCATTAGAGGCAGCAGGTGTGCAAACGTTTATCGCCGATGGACCGGCAGGCCGCACGGACCCGCGCAAGTTAATAGACTACCTAGCCGCACAGCGCTATCTATCGCTGATGGTGGAAGCAGGCAGCCGCGTCAATGGCAGCCTGCTGGATACACAGATTGCGGATAAGGTTCTGTTTTATTACGCGCCGAAAATTCTTGGTGGTTTAAAAAGTATTCCCGTCATTGGCGGCCACGGACGGCAGCGCCGGATAGATGCGGTGCGCCTGGACCGCTTAACGGTCACCAGTGTTTCCACCGACGAGTTCGCCGTAGAGGCCTATGTCGTCAAGGACGCTCACTAGATGTTCACCGGCATCATTGAAGAACTGGGTCACGTGCTTTCCATCGAACACAAAGCCACTGGAGCACGTCTGGTGGTTGGATGTTCGTCGATACTGCACGATGCGACCCTGGGTGCGAGCATCGCCGTTAATGGCACGTGTCTGACAGCGGTGGAACTTGCGGCTGACCGGTTTGCAGCGGACTTGGCTCCTGAAACGCTGAAGCGCACGAACCTGGGTGCGCTGGCTGCGGGCAGCGCCGTAAATTTAGAGCGGCCACTACGAGCCAATGCAAGGCTGGACGGCCACTTTGTTCTTGGGCACGTTGACGCAAAGGCCGAGATCACCAGGCTTGATGCGCTGGGTGACGACAATTGGTGGCTGACTATCCGTGTGCCGGCTGAATTGATCAAGTACGTTGTCGAGAAAGGTTCGCTCGCGGTAGACGGCATGAGTCTAACGGTTGCGGGCGTTTCCGGGGATCAAGTCAGCTTCACGATCATTCCCCATACCTTTTCGCACACGACACTGCGCGGGTACGCAGCGGGGTCGCTGGTGAATTTGGAGGTTGATATCTTGGCCAAGCATTTGGAGAAGCTGGTGAAATCGGCCGCCAGTTGAGCAGCTATCCAATCGATACGCTAGCCGGCTTCTCGGCCTTATTCTCCGGCTGCCTCAACAGTCTGACAATTACCACGGAAACCGCGCTGATCACTACCAACGTAAAACTATACGCCTGTGACAGAAAGATCAAGCAAATAGAAAAACTCACCAGCATGATAATGAACACACGCGAAAGCGTTCTGATCTGCTCCGACTTCGCCTTCGTGCCCTTCAGGAGCGACAGAAAGGCGGAGATCATCGCGCAGATGTAGAGAATCGCCGCTGGAATTCCGCACTCGCTGGATATCTGCGTGTAGCCATTGTGCGATTGGTGCCACATGCCCTGCTCGCCGCGATCGTGCGCCATCTTGCCCTGAAAATCCATAAACTCACCAGGCCCCACGCCCAGCAAAGGATGCGACTCGGTGGCGCGCAAACTCTCCATCAGCAGCGCCGTACGCGCTTGCGTGGAAGCTATCGCCTCACTCTCGCCTGTATCTTTCTTGAAGAAGCCTTCCAGACGAACGGCCGATTCGCTGGGCAGAAATGGAATGGCCAGAACGACGATAACCGGGATAGCCAGCAGAATGCCTAAACGCACGCGCAGCGAGGAAACCTTAAGTACGTAAAGCATGGTGGCGATAAGGCTCACCAAGCCGCCCCGCGAACCCGTGCTGAGCACCTGGAACAGGCCCAAACTCATAATCACCCCGCCGATGATTTTAACGGCGAGATTGCGCCCCTTGCTAAAAGTTAGAAAAGCAATCGCCGGCAGCACAAGCAGAATGTGCGCGGCATAATCGTTGGAGTCGCCGATGCTTCCGCTGCTCGTGTCCATTGCCAGGCGGCCGGAGCGAAAATCTCCGCTCGTGGCGCCTAACAGGATCACCGTCGCTCCCGCAAGTCCTATTACATTGACGAACTTCTTTAAATCAGCCGTGGAAAAGACCACCGCGGGGATCAACAGAATAAAAGGCAGCGTCGTTCGAAGGTAGGGAAATACGATAGCAAATGAACCTCCCTGCCAGATGCTCGTGACGGTCGCCATGCACATCAGGGCGCCGAAACCCAGCCAGAACCACGTCGAGCGGTCGGAAAATGCCGTCTGAGCGGTGCCCGAAAGCAGCGCGATCAGGTAAGCCAGGAAGCCGACTGCCAACAGGATGTGCGTGTCGAAATGCAGCCGGGCGGCCAGAAACTCATGCAGGAAGCTAAAGCGCAGGAAAATAAAGACAAGAGAGCATGTCAGCGCGAATTTTCGCGTGTTATTACCCAGTGCGGCCTCGAAGGTTTCGTCTGTCGGCTCTTCAGGAATATCTGAGGGTACCTGTGCTTCCGAGGTAACCGGCTTAGGCTTAGGAGCCGCCGCAGGCTTCTTAGGCGGACGCTCGCGCGGTGGTGTCTGGACTGCACTCGGCTTGAATTGCGACATTGCTTATAGGCTGTGGGCTAATTCTTNNGCCGCATAGTACACGTACTTTGCCAGTTCGCCTGTAAGGGTGAAAAAGCCGGCCACCCGCGCGGTTGGGGAATTCGGCTGCTTGCTTACATCGGGCACCGGAATCGCCTTGACGTCTAGCCCCACATGCTCGAACACCAACTTGGCGCGCCGGCTGTGGAAGTCGCTGGTCAGCAACGCCAGCCGTGGATGTGGCGGCAAAGGAACACGATCCTGCAGCAGCCTCTTCACGTAAAGTGCGTTCTCAAAGGTACTCTTAGCCCGGTTTTCCAGCAGGATGTACTTGGGGTCCACTCCTCTTTCGCGCAGAAACGCCGCCATGGTTTCAGCCAGGCCGTTGTCGCCCGTCACCACTACATAGGAATACTTGAAACGCTGGATGTTCCACCATGCATACACGCAGCGCAAATAGGATTCGTACCCTAACGTTGCATTCGGCCCGGTACCGGCTACCAGCATCGATCCTCCCAGCACAATCAAAACGTCAGCATCGCCTTCATACCAATCCGCAGCCAGTTCACCCGCTGCGAACGGCACCACCGGGGTAAAAGCAACCAACAGCATCAGCATTGTTACGCCAACACACAAAGCTCGAAAAATTGCCACCAGCCGTCGCTTACTCATGCTGGTGTCCTTGCTGGATCAGTTGGTATAGTTGCTCGGCCTGCTTCTGTCCGTCAAAGCTGTCTGCAAACCAGGTGCTCGGCTTTACCGGCGTGCTGTCCAGTTGGAAGTAGCGACAAACAGCCTCGTCCATAGCATCGCTCGCGCCGTTGGCGTAAGCGGCTGCATACGGAACCTCGCTATGGCGAAGAATCCGCTCAATCGGCGAATTCGGCAAGATGTAGGCGAGAATCGGGCGGCCGATCTGGACATACTCGAAAAGCTTGCCCGGCACCTGTACCGCGGAATGAGGCTGAACAATCACCAACCCATGCGACTGGCAGCTGATTTTCTGAGCTTCGTCTTGTGGAATTTGATCGGGCACTACCCGCAACCACCCTTTTGCTTCCGCCGCGGCCGTGAAGTTTGCATCCGGCAGACAACCGGCGCGCACCGGACCAATCTGCTGGATCTGAACCTTTGCCGGGTCGAGTCTGCCGCTGTCTATCAACCGCCCGATCGAATACAGCAAAGGCGTCATGCTCCGCCCTTCGTAGAGTTCTCCAACGTGACTATAAACGCGCCGCTGCCCTGCCGGCAAGGGTAGGGCGCTCAGCCTCCGCTCAGGATCGAAGCCGTTCCAGATTAGACATATCTTTTGAGCCTTCGCCGGATAAGCCGCCTGCAAGCTGTGTTGCGCCGCATCCGTGTTGGCGATGATGCAGTCTGCTGCCTCGGCAAAAAGCCGCTCTGTCCGGCGGTACCAGAACTTATGAAAAGCGTTCACATCTCCACTGCCCGGATTCCCAGCCAGGGGATCGCGAAAATCGGCAATCCAACGGTAACGGCGTTCCTGGTGCAGTAGATACGCAGCTAACGGCGTTCCTAGTGGAGGATAGGTAGAAAGCAAGGTAATGCGAACGTCGTTCTGTCTATCCAGATGATTGTTATCGACAAAACGTTTGGCCGCCTTCGTCGCCCCTAACGCCCATTGCGTTCCCGTGACGCCGGGCAGGCAGAACCGGCGTATAATCCGCTCCACTTGCCAGCCCACTCCTTGGCGCGGATGACTAACGAAGGGGTCGCCAACGGTCTCAGCATCCAGATCGGGACAGCCGATAACGTCTACCGCCGTAAAAACCCGGCAGCGAACCCCCATCCGCGACAGGTATTTGCAAAACCGGTAGGGCCTTGCGCCGCCAACTGAATTCTCCGGCGGATAATGATAAGCAAAAACCAGCAACAGATCGGGCATTAGGAAGGCAACAAAAAGCCGCGTATCGCCGCATGACAGCGCACTCCCGCCTGCCCGTCCCAAAGCTCCGGTATCGCTCCGGCTTTCGGTGACTCTTTGCTCTCCTGCCAGGCATTCAGAATACTCACCTTGCTGGTTCCAGCCAGCCGGTTCGTGCCCGCTTCTACCGTCACCGGCCGCTCCGTATTATCGCGCAGAGTCAGACATGGCGTTCCCAATACGGTGGATTCCTCCTGGATCCCACCAGAATCGGTCAGTATGACGGACGCCTTTGCCTGCATATGCAGAAAATCACGGTAACCCAGCGGATCAAGAAGATGAATGGCGGAGGGCAGCCCAATACCATTGATCTTTGTTCGCGTTCGTGGATGCAACGGCCAGTACAGCGGCAGATCTTCGGCTATCTCGCTCAAAGCAGAAAGAATCTCTGTTAGTTTTCCATCGTTATCGACGTTAGCCGGCCGGTGCAGGGTGACTAATCCAAAGCAGCCGCAGACTTGCAAACGCGTCAGAATATCCGAATCCATGGCTTCATTCAGATTGTGGCGCAGCGAATCCACCATCAGGTTCCCCACCAGCACAATCTGCTTCGGATCCCTTCCTTCCCGAAGCAAATTCGTCCGGCCGCTCTCCTCCGTTACCAGCAGCAGGTCCGAGATGGAATCCGTCACCAGCCGGTTAATCTCCTCGGGCATCGTGCGGTCGAAACTACGCAGGCCGGCCTCGGCATGAATCACGCGAATATCAAGTTTCGCCGCCACCAGCGCAGCTGCAACGGTGGAGTTTACGTCGCCCACTACCACCACTGCCTCAACCTCGTCCTGGATGAACACCGGCTCAATCCGCTTCATGATTTCCGCCGTCTGTTGGGCATGGCTGCCCGAACCCACCTGCAGCCGGTGGCGCGGTTCGGGAATGCGAAGATCCCGGAAAAAGCTTTCCGACATATTCTGGTCGTAATGTTGGCCGGTGTGGATCAGGTTGATATCGAAGCAGGAATCACCGTTGAAAGCCGCAATCAGCGGCGCGATTTTCATGAAGTTCGGACGCGCTCCTGCCACCATGGCAAGGTTCATCGGCTTCTTGGGCAGGTTCATTTCAGGTCGGTTCAACCTTATTCTAGGTTGTGCTTCGCCGCTCGGCCTTTTCTTGCCAGGAACTTCCGGTAGATCTCGCCATTTCGCTGCACATTCCGCGCCATGCTGAGTTCTGCGGCGGCGAACTCGGCGCCCCGTCTCCCGAAACTGGCGCGCAATCGATCGTCAACCATCAATCGCGACAGCTTATCCGCCAAATCACCAGCATCGTTCGATGTGAACAGCAAGCCGCGTTGACCATCCTTTATTAGTTCCGGCGTGCCACCTACGCGCGAACCAACCACGCAGACGCCGCACGCCATTGCCTCTAGAATCGCATTAGAAAATGCTTCCGAATAGGAACAGGAAACAAAGACATCTAAGCTGCGCAAATAGGAAGCTACCGAGGGTGTGGCGGGAACAAAAAGGCTCTGCGTGTCAATGTTCAGGCGTCGCGCGTTAGCCTTCAGTTTCTCCAGTTCAGGTCCACTGCCCACCAGCAGTAGCTTTGGGTTCCGCGCAAGATGCCGGACAATTGCGAACGCCTCCTGCAACAGGCTCAGGTTCTTCTCAGGCCGCAGCACACACACCGCGCCGATGACAAAGGAACCGATAAATTCCGGCAGCCGCGCGTTCGCATCCGGATAGAACTCTGTCGTATCTACGCCGTTGTAGCAGAGTTCGATGCGGCTTGCCGGCACCGACCAGTCATCCACCAGGTGCCTGCGCATAGCCTCACAGTTCACTACAATGGCGTCCACCAGGTGGTCGGTAAACTGCAACTGCTTTTGCGATTTCCCATCCAGCAGACTGCGGCTTCCCAGCATGCTGGAAAGCACAACCGGAACCCGCAGCATGCGCGCAAGAGGGACGACAAATACCGCGCTGGCATCAAACGCATGCACCACTTCTATCCGCTTTTGCCGGATGATCGACCGCAACCGAAGCGCCGCTTGCAGCGCTTTCATCGACGCAATGCTGGTCAGGTCCATGTGAAGTATCGGTACGCCTGCGCGTTCGAGTTCTTCGTACCTGGGTCCCACCGGTTTATAAGCTGCCACGTAAGGAGTGAACTCATCCGCCGGCAATGCCAGTGCAAGCTTGGCCACGTCGCGCTCAATGCCGCCTGAGCCCAGTTCGCGCACCGCTAACAACACGGATATCGGCCTGCTCACGCGCTACCTGCGGGCTTAATCGCTTTCGCGGGCGATCCAACCGCCACTACGCCAGCCGGAATATTCTTCACCACTACGCTGCCCGCGCCGATCGTCGTCTGCGAACCCACGTCGGCCATGACGATGCAAGACGCCCCAATCCAGCAATCTTCGCCGATCGTAACGCCATCCGGACCCTCCAGCGTGCTCGAAAGACGGCCTTGCGCATCGCGCCTATGCTGCGTCCGCCCACCGGGAATTTCAACATGTGAAGCGATTTGCGTGCGCGCGCCAATTTTCGCCTGCCCGATAATGCAGTAGCTGCCGATTGACACATTCGCCCCGACTCTTACCTGTGTGCGCGAAAAAAATGTGCCGAACGCGATCACCACATCAGCCGCGCATTCTTCCAAAGTCAGCCGATAAAAGGCAGCACGCAGAAAATCGCCCAAAAATCCCGGCATCATGGCGAAGTAGTGTGAGAAAAACGTGAACAAGATGCCGAGCCGTCCAAATCCGCAAAGCAGCGCCGCGGGAAACGCAACAGCCAGACTTACCGCTTGCGCGCAGCGTTTACTTAAAAGGCGAAGAGACATTCAAACAACTAACATAACTTCCTCAAAGATGGAATGCAGCGCCCGGTAATAGCTTTGTGGCGAGTGTTCAAGCACCACTTTCCCGGCAGCCGAGGAAAATTCGAGCCTCAACTTACTTGAAGATAGTAACTGCTCCATGGCTTGACTAAGTGCACTTACATTACCGCTCGGCACCAGCAGAGCATTAACGCCATCAATTGCCAGTTCCGGTATGCCCCCGACGTTTGAAGCAATAACGGGCACCTTCGCCGCCATTGCCTCCAGCAGTACATTTGGCGTTCCCTCCGACAGGGACGGAAGCACAAAGATGTCGGCCAAACCATAAAACCCGCTAACGTCATCCCGATGGCCCGTGAAGATGACCGATTTTGGCGGCAGGCAACTGCCGGCAAGCTGCCGCAGAGAGGCCGATTCCGGTCCGTCACCCACCAGGATCAGTGCTGGATCATCCGCCTTATTGCGTGCGCAACATTCGGCAAACGCTTTTATCAGAAAAGCATGCCCCTTCTCCCGCGAAAGTCGGCCAACGCTCAGCACCACTCGCGTTTGCGCGTCAATCCCCAATTCTTCGCGCAACAATCGCACCCGCACCGGGTCAACTGTAAAGGGCCGAATGGGCATATGCTGCACGCGTATGCGGGCGCTTGGAACGCCTCGCCTTACCAGTTGGTCGGCGAACGCTTGGCACACCGTCACGGTGAGGTCTGCCTGACGCAGCGAAAAGCGGTCTAACTGGTTATAGCAGCGCATTTTGAAGTCAGGGGAAGTGTAGCCGTGATGGAACGCTACCCACTTCCGGCCTTGCTGCACTCCTAACCAGCGCACCAGGAAATGCGATTTGACGCTATTCGACCATATAATTTGCGGATCCAGTTGATCCACCAGTTCCCTGAGATAAGGCATCACAGCCGTATCGAAGCGGCCCTTCTCCTTGATCAGGCGCAGGGGTATATTCTCAGCCTCCATGGTCCAGGTAAGCGAATTATTCATATTGGCGGCCCCGCGCACAAAATTGGCCACTTCTATGCCGCCAGCGGCTTCGCGCGCGTACTCCAGCACTGCTTTGGCCGTGCCGGTGATGGAGTTCGCTTCAAGCAATGCCAGAATACGCAATGGTCGCCCTCAAACCAATCGACGCAAAACGCGGCGAGCTTTAGACGACACGAAATTGCCAGTCTGCTTCATAAGTTCGTAAGCCAGGTTGACCGGTTGGTCGTTATAATGCCGGCAGCGGGCGGCCCAGAACATCCGGAAAATAGTGGCATGCGTCACCAGCGCGCCTTTGTCGAATAAATGCGGCATGGTCTTCCGGCTCGGCAGATCAATCAGCGCTTCCGGAACAAAGGCCACATCGTGGCTCTCGGCTATGCGGAACCACATGTCGAAGTCCGACCAGAATCCGTAACGCGCATCAAATAATCCCATCTGGTTTAGAACTGCGCGGCGCGCCATCACCGTGCCCCACACCGGACATTCCAAATCTCTATCGCGAAAGCATATTTTTTCCAGAAAATCACTTCCTTTAAGAAAGGGGCTGAACGCCTCGGTAAGCTCGCCCGACTTGCCGTCCGGCGACAGATGGCGATAGATGTTAAACACGAATCCGGCGGTCGGATTTTCTAGCAGCGCCGCGCGCCATTTCTCAATGATCGTCGGATGGTAGATATCGCCGTCGTGAAGAATAGCCACAAACTCTCCACTGCACCGGCGGATCCCCGCGTTCAGGTTGCCCGGCATCGCCAGGTTTGTTGCATTCCGCACGTACTGAATCCGCTTATCCTGCGCCTCATAGCGGCGGCAAATATCAGATGTCCCGTCAGTGGAGCAATCGTCACAGATGAAAAGTTCGAAGTTTTTGTATGTCTGTTCGAGAATGCAATCGAGTGTCCGCGGCAGAAATTCCGCCCGATTGTAAGTAACCAGGACGATGCTGACGTCAGGGCTCATGGCACGCAAGAAAAGGCGTCACTTCTGGATTATAGCGGCGTGCCGGCGCATAGAATGAAGAGTTCTCGATCAATGGAAACTCTCAAAAAGAAATGGCCGAACTGAAAGTCATAATCACGGGTGCAACCGGCATGGTGGGCGAAGGCGTGCTGCTTGCATGTCTGGCACACCCGTTCCATTCAGCAGGTATTGATGGTGAACCGCAAACACTACACTGCTCAAAGCCCCAAACTAAGCGAGTGTATTGTGCCCGATTTCCTGGCTCTTGACGATTTATCCACCGCCTTGACCGGCTATGACGCCTGCTTCTACTGTGCCGGAGTAAGTTCCCGAGGCATGAGTGAATCCGCCTACACCCACATCACCTACGAAACTACACTTCACTTCGCCCGCAAGTTGGCCTCCCTGAACCCGCGCATGACGTTCATCTACGTCTCCGGCAGCCTCACCGATAGCAGCGAAAAAGGCAAAATCATGTGGGCGCGCGTGAAGGGCAAAACCGAAAACGCCCTGCTGCAATGCGGCTTCCACCGGGTCTACAACTTCCGCCCCGGCTTCATGCGGCCGACGGCCGGCCAGCAAAATATCAAATCCTATTACAAGCTGATAGGCGGCCTCTACCCGCTACTCCACCTGCTGCTTCCCAACCAGGTAAGCACCATGCACGACGTCGCCACAGCCATGATCAACAGTGTCCTGAAGGGCTATCCCAAATCGATTCTCGAGATCAAAGACATCAACGCTCTGGCCAAGGCCTAAACTCAATCAATATCCATGCGAAAATTTCTCATGCCCTCCAAATTCGCCGGCGCTCTACTTCTGCCCCTTGCTTTTCTGGCCACTTCCCTCACTCTTTCGGCCGATTCCGCGCTGCTGCCAACCTCTCTTCGTGCGCAAGCCGACCTGCAGCAGCAATGGCTCGCCGCCCGGCTCGATCAGAATCTGCCCGCGCTCATGCGCAAGCACGGTGTTGCCATGTGGATTGTCGCCTGCCGCGAATATGCCGAGGACCCCGCCTTCTTTGCGCTTGTTTCCCCCACCGTCTTTGCGGCCCGCCGAACCACCATTTACGTCTTCAATAATCTGGGCCCCGAAAAAGGCATTGAGCGCCTCGCTCTCGGCGGCGATTCCAACGGCGGCCTCTATCAGGTCTATCGCGATCCGGACGCCCCCACTCACGAAATCTATGGTGCCTCGCAATGGCAGCTTTTGCGCAAACTGGTGGACTCGCGCAATCCCCGCAACATAGCCATCGATATTTCCGCAACACATGCCTTCTCCGACGGCCTCACCGTCGGTATGGAGCGGCAGTTGCTGGACGCGCTGGGCCCCGAGAACGCAAAGAAATTCGTGAACTCGGAATTGCTCGCACTCGAATATCAGGATCTGCGCGTCCCCGCCATGCTGCCCACCTATCGCGAGATGATGACCACTGTACATGCCATCATCTCGGAGGCCTTTTCAAATAAAGTAATCACTCCCGGCAAGACCACTAATACCGATGTCGTCTGGTGGCTGCGCCAGAAGGTGAACGATCTCGGCTATGGGACCTGGTTTCAAACATCGGTCACTGTCCAGCGCCTTGGTTCCACCGAAGGAACCGAAAATCTCAAGAAGGACGACGACATTGTCATCCAACGCGGCGACGTGCTGCACACCGACTTCGGCATCACGGTCATGCGCCTCAACACCGATACCCAGCACATGGGCTATGTTCTGCGCGAAGGCGAGACCGACGTTCCTGCCGGCCTGAAGCTTGCTCTGAAGAACGGCAACGCGCTACAGGATATCGTTCTGCGCAATCTGCGCCCGGGCCGCACCGGCAACGAGATTCTTGCTACTTCGCTGGATGAAATGAAGACGGTCGGCATCAAAGGCACCATCTACACCCACCCTATCGGCGATCACGGACACGCCGCCGGCCCGCTCATCGGGCTCTGGGACCGCCAGCAGGGGGTACCCGGCCGCGGCGACGTCCCTCTTCTGGCCAACACCTGGTTTTCCATCGAACTCTCAGCCACAACACCCGTCCCTGAATGGAAGGGTCAGGAAGTGCAGATGGGTCTCGAGGAAGACGCTGCGGTAGACGCCGAGGGGAAGGCGAGTTGGGTCGCTCCCCGCCAGACTGAGTTTCATCTTGTTCGGTGATGCGCGCGGCAGCCAAGCTGCATGCGTTAAAGCGTAGAAGGTTCAAAGTCCCGCTGTGTTTAGTCTTTCTATCCGCTGCGCCTCTGCCGACGACGAAGAAGACATCGTCGCCCTTTGGCGTGCATGCGGGTTGCAAACTTCGTACAACGATCTGGCGCAGGATTTTCGTGTCGCCCGCGCGAAGCCAAACTCCGACATTCTTGTCGGCGTCAGCACCGAAAAAAGGATTGTCGGCAGCGTCATGGCCGGACATGATGGCCATCGCGGCTGGCTCTATTACGTTGCCACCGCGCCAGATTGTCAGTTGCAGGGCATAGGGCGGCAGATGGTTGCGGCAGGCGAGCAATGGCTCCGTGAACGCAGGGTCGTCAAGGTCATGCTGCTCGTCCGAGACACCAACAAGCAGGTCGTCGATTTCTATAGGCACATCGGCTTTGAGGCCGTACCGCGCATTGTCATGCAGAAGTGGCTAGTTGAATAGACAGGTGAGCGATATTGGTTCGCGATTCGGGTGCCGGAGGCATATTGTAGCGCCTCGATGCGGATGATCACAGTGGCAACTTGTTAGGTCTTAGTTTGCGGAGGGAGCGGCTTGTGTCAATTTGCCGCCCGAGGTCGTCTTAAATAACCTGGGGGCAAACTCTTTCAGATCGCGCCGCCATGTCTGCCATTCGTGCGCGGTTCCTGGCGACTCGTAATACACATGCTCGATCTCAGCATCCAGCAGGGATTTGTGCAATTTTTCGATGTTTTCGTGCATCCTGGCGGGCTCGTCGGTGCCGATACCCACAAACAACACGTGCACGCGCTTTGCAAATGCTGCCGGATCCGCCATGGCCCCGTTATAGGCGGTCTTGAAGTCCACTTTGTCTTGTCCAGGTGCGGCCGGAACGGAAGCACCGCTAAAGCCTCCGATATACGAGAACAAGTCTAGATGGTTGAAGGTGATGGTGAAAGTTTGCATACCGCCCATGGAAAGGCCGGCCATCGCGCGATGGTCGCGGTCCGCCATGGTGCGGAAGTTGGAATCGATGTACGGAATGAGTGCCTGCGTCAGGTCGTCTCCGAATACGGCTGCCATCTGCTGCATAGCCGCCATCTGCTGCACAGGCGCCGTCGCGCTTTGCCCGGCGCGCTTGGCGTATCCGTTGGCCATTACCACCAGCATGGGCTTGCAACTGCCGCCAGCTATCAGGTTGTCGAGAATAAAATTTGCGTGTCCCTGCCGAATCCAGCCCGTTTCGTCTTCGCCGGCGCCATGCTGCAGGTACAGCACCGGATAGCGGGTTCGTGTCTGGGTGTCATAGCCAGGCGGCGTGTACACCATTGCATGCCGATAGGTGCCGGTCACGTCTGAGTGATACCAAACCTCACGTACCTGCCCGTGGGGAACGTCTTGAGCGGAGTAATAAGTCGCACCGGGTTCAGGAACCTCAACGGCACTGGCGTCCTTGCTGCCGCCGTAGAACGAGTAACTGCTCGGATCGCTGACCTCGGCGCCGTCAATGATCACCGTATAGTAATGCAGTCCCGGGGCCATGGGAGGCGTTGTCACTAACCAGAAACCATCCGGCTGCTTCTCCATGTCCACTTTCGGACCGCTCCAGAAGTTCACCTTGACCTTGGTTGCGTCCGGCGCCTTGATTCTAATTTGAACTCGAGAGTTGCCGTCGACGCGCGGATATTCTGCACCGGGGACGTTCGTTGTGGCTGGCAGAAAGCCGGAATTGTCCTGCGCGGCGCAGATGCCCGCGAGCAAGAAGATTGCAAGTCCAATTTGTCTCATGTGTTTACCTTCCAACTATTTGTTCAAACTCTCGCTTGGCTTGAACTCGCCGCCCTTTACCAGTGAGTCGAGAATCTCGCGGGTTCGGGCAGGGCAGGCTCGGCCTTTTTGCGGCGTCAGGTTGTCGTGCTCCGATTCAATCAGCGGCAGCGCTTCTTTAGAACCTGGCATCTGGTTGAGCGCGGTCCATATGCCGGCTGGTGGCGAGATGGTGTCGATGAAGCCCATACCCGCAAGCACGGGCGCCTTGATTCTAGACGCGAAATTGACTGTGTCGAAGTAGAGGGCTGTGTGCATCGCATCAGGGTTGTTGGCTGGCCAGTTCGGATAGCCCGCTTTGCGCCCGTGCAGGTCTGCGTTGGTGTCTGCGCCCGCCGGCACACACACCAGCACCGCGGAAATCTTGTCCGGCCGCAAGCCTGCCAGCGCCACGCTTTGTTGTCCGCCCATGCTGCCTCCGGTTAGAACAACCGTTTTGCCATCCCAGTCGGGCCGTGTCATCAGGTAATCCAAGACACGCGAATCTCGCAGATACATGTTTAGAAAATACGATTGTTCACGGTCGGTATTGCCGATCGTCTGGTAGTTCTTGGGCACATTGCCCGATGGATCCGATGGGAGTTTGTCGTGTGAATCCACATTGATAAACAGCCAGCCTTCGGCGGCATGTTGCGCGGCGGCATGCGCGTTCAGCGCATAGACACCGGCATATTGCAGTTGAATCAGCGCGGGGAACTTGCCTTCATGCGCAGGTTTGGCGATGTAGCCGTGGGCTTTGGAACCAAGGGCATTCAGCGCGAAAATGTTCAACTCCACGCCGGAAACATCAGTTTGCACGGGCATCAGTTCAGCATTTATGGGAAGCTTGGCCTGCATGGCAAGCTTGCCTTCCCAGAAAGCGTCGAAATCGTCTGGCCGTGGCGTGGATAGGCCAATCTTGGTTGGTGCCACGGCTGCGCCCACGGCATAAAGTCCGTTATTGCGGCCTGTGTTGCCACCGGTGAAAATGACCTCGGTTTGGGTGGGAGCATCCGGCGTGGGCAGAACGGCGTAAGGCTCTACGGCGACGTAAATCATCTCGGGTGTTTCCGCGATGATCTCAATCTTGTCCTGGCCGCTGGAAAAATCCAGCTTGCCTTCTTTCAGAACCACCGCGTTGTTGCGGCGAATAGTCCATTTATAGCCATAGGCCGGTGGCACCGGTCCGGGTGTCACGGTCCACCCCACCGTTTCGCCGACTGCGTAGATGTCGTTGGCATGATACGGCGTGAAGGTCAGCTGTTGCTGTATCGCGGGAGGCTGAGCGAAGCTCATCGCAGCGACAAACAATAGGCACGGCAAATGTTTTTGCATTAGTGGCTGCCCTCGCTTAACCTGATGCTGAAATTTCGGACTGGCTGATCGTGAGCGTCCAGAAAGCGCGCGCAGAAGTCTGTTGCGCCGCCCCCATTCACCACGGCCGCTCGCACGATATTCGGTCCCTTCTTCAGGGTCAGGCGCTTGGACACGCCATCGTCTATCACTGTTTGGCGATCGCCGTAGATGCCAATCACTTCCTGGCCATTTACCCACCAGACAGATGCCGCATTCGAGCCAATGGCTAGCCGCACGTTCTGCATTTCCTTTGGACAATAAACCACCGTCACTGCCCAGAACAAAACGTTTGAGGTTGGTTTGTCGAATGCTTCGGCAAATCGATACAGGTTCAGGTTGTAGAGCTTGGTATCCATGGCATGCCAGCTGAGTTCCGTACCCTCAACAGTGACTTTGTCTCCGTCACGCGGAACCACTGTGAACTGGTTTGGAAAATAGTCTTTCTTCACTTCTGCTTGCACAGCGCTGTCTGTCAGGCCATTGGCAGGAATTGGTTCCAGAATGAGCCAGCGCTGAATCCAGCCTTGGGCGTCAGGCAATTTTTCAATCGTGGCAGGCTTTTCGAGCGTGGGCCACAACGCAAACAGTGCACCGGCGAAGATTGTAAATACAAGTTTCATGATCACGGCGTTTTGAAAAGCCAGCGCTGCTTGTCGCTCTTCGGGTCAAATTCAGCCAATGTGGCGAAACTGCTGCCCACCGCCGAAAGCGCCATTGGCTTACCCGCGCCCGCCGTTGTCTTCGGAGTGATCCGCCAGGTTCCGTCAGCTAGTTGGTCCATTCGCCATAGCTGTTCCGCCGCTCCGGTGAAAGCAGGCAGAACCAGAAGTTCATTGTCAGCGGTGGCCGCCAGCGTCCGTTCCGTCCCGGCCACGGCGATCCTGAAATATGGCGAGCCTGGGTAGCCGCCTGCGTCGCTGACTGGCGTCACCGACCACTTCTGCTGCGCCTGGCAAAGATAGTTGGCCATGCGCGGCTCCACGTTGCCGCTGGGCCAGTTGGCAGAAACCTGATTGGCTTCCTGCGCTGGAATGACGCTGCCGGTGCCGGCAAACATGCCGCCTGCGCCCGGCCGTCGGCGTGGCGGCGGCCCCCCCACAGGCGCGCCCTGTACCGCCAGTTCAAGCGCCGTCCCCGTACGCACCGACTCAATCTCGTAAGTGCCTGCCTTCAGATTCTCGCCGGCGACCGGCCAGCCATCCTGCCAAAGCAGTGGACGAATGTCCAGCACACTTGCGCCGCCCCGATCCAGATCCGCCTCCCAGTGAAGCGAAAATTTCTGCACCCCTTCACCCAAGTCCAGAAGTCCGAAGTGACCAGGACCGATGAGGCGACCGCCCGAACCGATCAGCAATTTTCCGCCTCCCTGAATCATGTCCATCCCCTGCGCGTCCAGGAACGGTCCGGTCACCTTCCTGGCACGGCCCATGCGGATGTTGTAACCGGAATCGGCACCGCGGCAGCAACTGCCATGGGTAGCCAGAAGGTAATACCAGCCGTTGTGATACATCATGTCTGAGGCTTCGCAGTTGATGGCAAGGTCGCGCGGCTTGTCGTTCGGGTTCAGCCGCTTACCGGTCTTCGGATTCAGTTCCACCAGGCGTATGTAGCCGAAGTAGGAACCATAGGTGAGCCACATCCTGCCATCAGTGGGATCAAGAAAGACGCCCGGATCGATTGCGTTCGATTCTTCGGTCCCGTCTGAGGAAGCCACCACCCCTCCCTCTTCCCATTTGTAATCGGCCGACGCCGGGTCGAGCGTCTTGCTCCAGATCATGTTCACCGCGGCTTTGGGCTGAGCGCCGATGTTGGCAGCCACGTAGACGTAATAACGGTCGCCGACGTGGATGACATCAGGCGCTAAGCCGCGGCGGGGAAGATTGGTTCCGGCGCGCCAGGTCCAGCCATCATCGGAGACCAGCGATGTGCCGCCTGTGCCATAGGTGTAAAGTTTGCCGTCGCACATCACAATGGTGGAAGGATCATGAATGCCGATCTTGCCGTCAAGCGCAAGAGCGATGGTGGCGAAAATCAGAACGGCGGCAAGCAAAGCGTATTTCATAGAAATCAATCGACCGGCTGCGCCAGATTCTATCAATGTGTATAGTGATCGCATGTTACGACAGATCAAATATTTATGCCTGCTGGTTGTCTGCCGGCTTGTCGCGCAGGTACCAACCGAAGTTCCCGCTGTCATTTCCGAAGCCAAACCAGTCACGGTGGAACACATTAAGATTCACGGCGCTGCGTTAGAAGGCAACCTGGAGAAGGATGCCGTGGATCGTGATGTGCTGGTCTTCCTGCCACCCAGCTATGCAAAGGAAAGCAGCCGCCGGTACCCTGTCGTTTATGCTCTGCACGGCTACTCCATCGGCGCCGAGCAGTGGTCAAAAGAAATTCACGTTCCACAGACGATTGAAGGCGCCTTTGCGCAGGGCGCGCAAGACATGATCGTTGTGCTGCCCGATTCCAAGACGCTTCACAACGGATCCATGTACTCAAGCTCCGTGACAACGGGCGATTTCGAGAGATTCATCTCGCATGATGTTGTCGCCTACATCGATGCTCACTATCGAACTATTCCGAACCGGATGAGCCGAGGATTAGTAGGGCACTCGATGGGCGGCTACGGAGCCACGCGCATCGGCATGAAGCACGCCGACGTGTTCAGCAGCCTTTATATTATGAGCCCGTGCTGCCTGTCGGCGCGCACCGGCGCCCCTCCGGCCGATCTTGAGAAGGCAGTGGAAACCGCCAAAACGCCCGAAGATCTTGCCAAGCTCCCGTTTATGTTGCGAGCACAACTCGCCAGCGCTGCGGCCTGGTCGCCGGATCCTAACAATCCGCCGCTGTATCTGGACCTTCCCGCGAAAGACGGCATTGCTCAGCCTGCTGTTCTAGCGAAATGGACGGCAAATGCGCCGCTTGCTTTTATCGACCAATACATTGACAACCTGCGCGAGTACCGGGCGATTTCAATTGACGTCGGAGATCAGGACGGCCTGCGAACAGATACGGGTAAATTGCATGACGTGCTCGATCAGTACCGGATCGTGAATGGTTTCGAAATCTACAAAGGGACACATACCAGCGCCGTTGCAGACCGGTTTCAGAATCATGTGATGCCGTTTTTCAGCAGGAACTTGTGTTTCAAAGAACAGTGTCAGTGACTGGTGCAGAGGACACGCTACTCTTGCCCAACCCGTTTGGTCCCGCGAAGATGGTCCGGGTAGGAGTTATCAGGCAGCCTTCTCCAGATTGGTAGCCGGGTCGGAGTAAAACACCGGCACACCCGCCTGCAGCGTTTCCATTCTTGCTTGAGCGCCCGCTTGAATAACGGCAGCTTTGAACTCATCGCTGAAGAAACCACCAGTGTCCATAGTTCGGTGATAATCAATCCGCCGCGTAAAATGAGACGTGTCTGAAGCTCTGCCGCGCCTGCGCTTTAACCTTGACTTCGTCCCGTCTTCGGAACCGGAAAAACCAGGCTTATACATCCGTGACCCCTACCATTATTCCGATGCGACCCTGCTGATACCGCCGCCGCTTGTCCAGGCGCTGGAATGTTTCGACGGTCAGCAAAGTTCGCGTGACCTGCGAGCCGAACTGGTCCGTATCACGGGCGAAATTGAAGTCAGCGAAATCGAAAAGCATCTGCATGACGCTTTGAACGATGCGGGTTTTCTGGAAAACGACCGCTACCGCGAGATGAAAGCTGCGCGCGAGGCGGAATTTGCCCAACAGGAAGTACGGGAGGCCGCTTTTGCCGGCTCCGCTTATCCCGACCAGCCCGGATCGCTGAAGAAACTGCTCACCACCCGCATCGGCGCAGCGCAGGGCATTTCCTCAACCGTTGCCGTGGCGGCGCCGCACGCCAGCCCTGATGCCAGTTGGGAAACGTACAAGGCCGCTTATCAGAATCTGCCGTCGCCGCAAGCCGCCGCCGATCTCACATTTGTCATTCTGGGCACCTCACACTACGGCGCGCCGGAGCGCTTCGGCTTAACGCGGAAAAGCTTTGAAACACCCTTCGGTCTTACGCAAACGAATCATGCCCTGATTGATGAACTCGCCAAGGCCGCTCCTGAGGCCATTCGGATGGAAGATTACTGTCATGCCGTCGAACACTCCATCGAGTTTCAGGTCGTTTTTCTGCAACATCTCTACGGACCCAACGTGCGCATCCTGCCCATTCTCTGCGGCCCGTACGTCAAAAGCATCTACCAGGGTGGAATGCCGGAGGACACGGACCATGTGGCGCGTTTCCTGGGCACGCTGGGCAACATAGGCGCGCGCGAAGGCAGAAAACTGTTCTGGGTGTTGGGCATCGACATGGCGCACATGGGCCGCCGCTATGGGGATTCGCTGCGCGCCACCGCGAACCTGGGTGAGATGGTGGCGATTGAGAAGCGCGATCGTGATCGCATCGACCAGATCAATGCGGGCGACCGCAATGGCTACTGGTCACTGGTGCAGGACGGGCACGACGACCTGAAGTGGTGCGGCTCGGCCCCGCTTTACACTTTCATGAAAGTGCTACCGGGCTTAAAAGGCGAACTGCTGAAGTATCATCAGTGGCAAATCGATCCCCAGAGCGTTGTCTCGTTTGGCGCGCTGCGGTTCTGCTACTGAATCTTGCCGCCGCCCCACCAGTATCCTGAGCGCGTGCGGATGATCAAACCAGGACGGTTCACCAGAACCCGAATGGTATGAAAACCGGGCTCATCGTTATTGGTCGGCGAGTAGCTCAGGATGTACTGGCTGTTCAGGTCCTTACCGATATCGGTGATGGCGTCTTCCAATCCGCGCGTAGTGGCAAAGGAGTAGATGCGGCCACCAGTGAATTGCGTAAAAGTTTCGGCTGGGGTCTTCTTGAAGAGGTCGACAATGCTGTGGTAAAGCGGTGGAACGGCGTTCAGAGCGTTCTCGCCCTGTCCCTGCTGGATATCGGTCGTCGCGGTGCGCGGTCCTCCGCCGCCGACGATGGGTGGCATGCCTTCCGGCGGAATGCCACCATTTGCCGGACGCGGATACGGATCGGGTTTTAACAGCGCCGTCAGCACTTTGGAAATGTTTACTGAGTAGACGACTACATTGTCAAACTGCATAGCGCGAACCGTCTCCGCCATACGGGCCTCGCTGCCTTTGTCTCCGTTGCGGCTCATCAGAATGATGACGCGGCGCCGCTTGTTTTCCGGGTCGTGCCGCTTCAGCATATGGTCTGCCTCCACCACCGCGTCTACCATCCGCGCCGAACTGGAACCCGCACGGATCTTTTGCATAGCATCGTCGATCTTGTCCGGATCATTTGTGAAATCCAGAATGGGTATCATTCGGTGATCAAAAGCCAGTATCGCCAAGTCGCCATCCTGTCCCGTCACCAGGCCATGCAGAAGAATGCCGGCCTTTTTGATCTTCGGCAGCAGCGGTTCCACATCGGCATTGGCCTGTACCACCAAAACCACCGACATGGGCTGCTCGACCGTTTCGGCCTGCACCTTCTGGGGCTTGTCGTTGTCTAGGATTTCGAAATCGCCCGCCTGCAATCCATTTACGTAGCCGTGTCCATCTGGATCAAGGACGGAAGTGGGAACCAGCACGTAACGGACACCAAGTTTGAAATTGGGCGGCTCGTTCTGGTCGTCAGTGGGCGACTTTTTAAAAGTTGAACCCTGATTGGCGGTATCAGGTTGCGTCTTCGGCTTGCTGCTGTTGTTGGTGTTGCCCAGTTGCCCCGGCTGCGGGGGGGGGTTGTCCGGCAGTTGTCCAGGAATGATTTGAGCGGGAAGGCTCCCGCCAAGAACTGCAAAGACAAACGCAAACGAAAGGCACCGAAGCTTCATGTTGTTGAGATGTTTACCGGGGCAGACTAGTTTCCGCCCCATCCCCAGTTTCGCATTCCCGCCCTAATGCCCGGTGCGGCCGTGCAATAGATCGACCACATGGGGAATCAGCGCCTCCACCAAACCGAGCGAAAAAACGGCGCCTTTTGGGGAGCCAGGCAGATTCAGGATGAAACTTTGCTTGCGGCTGCCCGCCAGCGCCCGCGATAGCACGGAAAACTTAGTCTGTTCAAGACCCTTCGACCTAAGCAACTCCGCCACACCGGGTATCTCGCGATCAAGCACTGGCCGCGTAGCCTCCGGCGTGACATCCAGCGGCGAAATGCCGGTTCCGCCCGTGGTCAGAATGACGTCAGCCATTTCGCAGTCCGCCCAATCAGCTAGCACGGAGCGGATAACCTGCTCATCGTCGGCCACTATCTTAGTCGCCGTTACGTGCCACTTCAGTTCCAGACAGCGGTACTTCAGCGCCGGACCTGAGACGTCCTCGCGCTTTCCCGCCATGGCCGAATCGCTGATGGTGAGAATGGCGACCGTGATCACTCGGCACGCTCGCGCCGGAAGGTTCCTGATTTGCCGCCGGTCTTCTCCAGCAGGTAGACTTCGCGGATTTCAATGGCTTTGTCCAAGGCCTTCGTCATGTCGTAGATGGTCAGGGCGGCAACGGTGGCCGCTGTCATGGCTTCCATCTCGACGCCGGTCTGTGCGCTGGTGGATGCGGTTGCACTTATACGGATGCCATCCGGTTCCATCGCAAACTCGACGGCGACGTGACTCAGCGGCAATTGATGACACAGCGGAATCAACTCTGCCGTCTTCTTCGCAGCCATAATGCCCGCGATGCGAGCTATTTGCAGCGGATCGCCCTTCTTGTTCGAAGGCAGCGCGGCGATCACTTCCGCCGCCATGGCAACGAACGCGCTGGCGGTGGCCGAACGCTGCGTTGTCGGCTTGTCGCCAACATCCACCATGGCGATCTCGCCAGCGGCATTGTAATGCGATAACTTTTCAGCCATTGGCTTAAGCCTTCAGCAGCACGCGAATGCTATCGCCCACTGCCCAATCCTGGCGGTCATGATCGGCCACCAGAAAAACATTGGCTTTAGCCAGCGCCGGAATATCACTCGAACCCTGCCACGGAATGTGGCGCAGGCGCTGCCCATCGTCGCTCAGTCTCGCAGGCAGAAAGCGCGTCAATCCCAGCTTGTGGCTGAATGGCGCTTCAAACGTGGCGGAGAGCAGCGGCAGAACCGGATAATCGATGCCGCCCAATAATTGCAGCGCCGCCCGCGCGAACAACTGAAACGTGATGAGCGTGGAGCCAGGATTGCCGGGCAGGCCAAAAACGGGCTTGTTCGAAAAAGTTCCGAAGGCTGTCGGTTGGCCCGGCTGCACCCGCACCCGTTCGAAGTGGAAATTGACGCCGAGTTCGCGAAGGGTCGGCTTCACCAGGTCGTATTTGCCCGCGGAGACGCCGCCGGAGACGATCAGCATGTCGTGTGTCAGCCCCTGCTGCAGCAGCGGAATCAAGGCTTCGCGTGTGTCGCCGGCTACCGGCAGAATTGTCGCTGTTCCGCCGCTGGCCCTCACCAGGGAGGCCAGCATGTGCGAATTGGAGTTGCGAATCTGGTGCGGCGCCGGCTGTTGATCCAGCCTGACAATCTCGTCGCCCGTGGCCAGTATTGCCACCGACGGCCGAGTGCGAACCTTCACCGCGCTGTGGCCGGTCATAGCCAGGCTGGCAATGTGGCTGGCATCCAGCATGGTGGCTTTGGGAATCAGCAGCGATCCTGCGGGCGCTTCCGCTCCTCTCGGATTGATGAACTGACCCTGCTCTGCGTGCGCGTCAATCTGCACCCGCCCGTCGTCCAGCCGCTTGACATTCTCAACCATGACAACGGCGTCGGCGCCCGCGGGTACCGGAGCTCCGGTCATAATCTCCAGCGCCTCACCAGCTTCCAGCGGTGCCTTTTCAGCCTCTCCCGCGCGAACCTCGCCGCGCACTTTCAAAACCCCCGGCACATCGTGGAAATGAATGGCAAAGCCGTCGCGCAACGATCGTTCGAGCGTTGGATAATCGCGGTCCGCCGTTAAGTCTTCGGCCAGAATTCGCCCATGCGCGTGGTCTAACGAAACAGTTTCCGCTGTCTGTGGCAGCGCGAGCGCGCGCACGGTCTCGATAACAATCCGGCGCGCTTCCGCGAAATCCAAGGGTCCTGGCATCTGTGTCTTTAATACAGTCTTTAATACTTTGCCGGAACAGCTGACTGCTTCGGCTCGTATCCTAAAAGTACATGATGACGGATTACGCGATTGAATCGCTGGGCCTGGAGAAGACCTACTTCCCACGATTCGGAGGGCGCGAAATAAAGGCCGTTTCCAACTTGACCCTGCGCGTACCGGCCGGAACCAAGTTTGGATTGTTAGGTCCGAACGGGGCGGGGAAGACGACGTTCGTCAAAATGCTGCTGTCCGCCGTGCATGCCACCAGCGGCAGCGCCAAGATTTTCGGCCGCGACGCGACTGAGCCTGAGGCCCGCAGACCAGTTGGCTACTTGCCCGAAAATCACCGCTTCCCGGTTTACTTGTCGGGCTTCGCCATGCTCGATTTCTATGGAGCCCTGTCGGGTTTGGACTGGCGCGAACGTAAAGCGCGGATTCCCGAATATCTTGATCTGGTCGGTTTAAGCGGATGGGGCGACACCCGCATCAAGAAATATTCCAAGGGCATGCTGCAGCGGTTGGGCTTGGCCCAGGCGCTTATTCATAAGCCGCGATTGCTGATTCTGGATGAACCAACCGATGGCGTAGATCCGGTAGGCCGTCGTGAAATTCGCGATCTGCTGAATAAACTGACCGGCAACGGCGTAACCGTGTTTTTGAACTCCCATCTGCTGAGCGAGGTTGAATCTTTTTGCGAATACGTCGCCATCCTGCGCAAAGGCAAGCTGGCAGTGGAAGGCAAGATCAGTAATCTGATTTCGGGCGCCGGCTATCGAGTTGTGGCTTTCGGAGTCACTGAAGCAATCTTGAACGACATTCGCCTGACTGGCGCGACCATCGCCAACTTGCCCGAAGGCATTGCGATTGAAGCGCCGACGCGCGAGGCCAGCAACTCCGTCATCGATAAATTGCGCGCGGGCGGCGCATTCATTGAAACCGTCAGCGCGGCCACCAGCACATTAGAGGATGTTTTCATCCGTGCCACACAGCCGGATAAAGCCGCATGAGAACCTACGGCGCATTGATTGTCGATACCTTCCGCGAAGCGCTGGCGCGCTGGCTCTTCTGGGGCTTGTTTGTGCTTTCCACCCTCCTGGTGATGATCTTTCTGTTCGCGCTGAAGATCGACCTGGTTCAGGGCGCCGTCTCTTTCATGGGCATGCCAACCAGGGGGAACCAAGCCTTTGACGTCGCGCGTTTTGTCAATTTCTCCTACAGTTGGGTCTCAATCGTCCTCTATACGTGGGGAACATTCGTGGCCGTCTTCGCGTCCTCCGGCTTGATACCCGCGGTGCTGGAGCAAGGCCGCATCTCGCTGCTGCTCTCAAAGCCCATCACCCGCACGACGCTATTGATGGGCCGTTATGTAGGCAACTTCTTAGTCATCACGCTGAATCATGTCTATCTGATCAGCAGCATCTGGATCATCATCGGAGTGAAGACACACATCTGGTCGCCGCGTTTTCTGCTGGCCATCCCTATATCGCTCTTCATGTTCGCGGTGCTGCTGTGCGTGGTGGTGCTTATAGGGGTGCTGTCGGAGTCGGCCGCGCTTTCAACGATGGTTCCCATCGCCATCATGCTGGTGAGTGCCATTCTGGCGCAGCGCAATTTTGTGGTGAGGCTGCTGAATTCCGATTGGTCACGCCAGTTGTGGGTGGGCCTGTACTGGATCATTCCCAAGGTTTACGACCTGGGCAATGCCATGAAGCAGATCATTCTATTTGATCGCGATGCCGACTGGTTCTCACCGGTATGGACATCCGCCGCCTTTGGCATTGTGCTGCTTTCGTCCGCCATCTACCTTTTTCGGAGAAGAGACTTTTAGTGCGAATTGCATGTTTATTTTGCTTTGTCGCCTTGCTTGGTTGCCACAAGTACACCGGCGCCGGCGTTGAATTGGACTCGAGCTTTGCCCGGTACGTGCCGCCTGGAACCAAGGCGCTAATCGGCGTGAAAGTGGATGCCCTAAAGAACAGCGAATTCTACAAACGCCATGAAACCCAGCTAAAACTGCCTCAGCTTTCGGCCATGCAGGAGCGCATTGGCATGGACCCCGCCCGCGATTTGACGGACATTGTTCTGGCGTGGGACGGCAAGCAAACGTTAACCATGGCGCATGGCGCTTTCAAATCGGAGGAAACGCAGCCGAAGACGTTCGGGAAAGAGGCGCTTGTTTTTCTGCCCAAAGGCATGGCGCTGGCCGGCACTTCGGATGAGATTAAAAGCTCGCTAGACGGACCCGGCGGCGTACCAGAGGAACTGAAGACACGCTTGCATGGCGTTCTACCAAACGCGCAAGTCTGGGCAGCCAGCTATGGTGTACTGCCGTTGTCGAACATCCCGATTCGTTCCGACACGCAATCCATTTTGTCGAACCTGGTGGACTACGTGAACGGCACAACCCTGGGCATCGCCTTCGATGCCGGCGCGCATTTAAAGCTGGATATCGCCTGCATCTCGCCTGAAGGCGCCCAACGAGTGAACGATGCGCTGCGCGGTCTAATCGGCTTTGCGAGGCTGAACACACCCGACAATCAGATGGACATGCTGCATCTTTGGGATGCGATCAAGGTAGAAAAAAAAGAGCGCGGCGTCGTCGTGCACGCCGATCTTTCGGCCGGCTTAGCGGACAAACTCTTCGGCCAAGTGGCTGGGATGTCGAAGTTCGGGCGCTAATGTAGTGGCAATCGGTTGGCTGAGCTGAAATCCTAGGACCATAGTTTAGACACTGTGCAGTGTGTTCGCTGGAGAGACGCTCGGCACACTTCAACTCGATGACCAGAGCCTGCTCGGTCAGGTCGTTCATCAACCAAGAGTGTGGTTTTGTACCACGAGCCCTCAATTGAACCACAAGCTCTCAAAATGATATCGGCGCTTTTTCTCCATCCGCGTTCATCTGCGGCCCATCCTCTTTAATTACTAGAGCGTAGATTTCCCACCCTCTTTGATGTAATTCTTATTCCACGCCGGAATCTCAACCTTTACATCACCTTTCACCACGGCCTGACAACCCAATCGCGAGCGAAGCGTTAATCCAGGCGCCATATCCAGGCGGTCCAACTCATCATCCTCCGCCTCCGACATATTCTTCTCACCCTCAAGCACAATCACGTGGCACGTAGTGCAGGCGCAGCTTCCACCGCACGCATGCTCAAGATCGACTCCCAGATTTAAAGCAATATCCAACAACGATTCACGCTTACCGTGATCTCTATAACGCAACTTGCCGAATTCGAACTCGACTGTCTTGTTCTCCGGCATGAAAGTAACTTTAGGCACATACCATTCTACTGGTCTTGCATACTTAAGGCAGTGTTTGAGGAAATTGAAACCAGGCTGGCCGCGGCGTTCGAGCGCGCGCTGGCAACAAAGTACGACCTGACCCTTAAAGTGGCGCTGGAACAGCCGAAGCAAAGTTCTTTCGGTGAACTTGCGGTGCCGGTGGCGTTCCAATTGGCCCGCCAGTTAAAGCAGCCGCCTAAGCGAATCGCCGAGGAACTTGCCGCGATCGTCGAGAAACTGCCCGAAGTAGCGTCTCTTGAAATCGCGGGAAACGGGTACATCAACGTTCGTTTAAGTCGCAGCGCCTATGCCTTGTCTCTGTTAAACAGCAGCCCTTCCGCCCCGTCCTCGCAAGCGGAAAAGATTGTGGTGGAACACACCAACATTAATCCGAACAAGGCGGCGCACATCGGGCATTTGCGCAACGCCATTCTGGGCGACACCTTCGTTCGGATGCTGCGGCTGCGCAATGGCAATGTCGAAGTGCAAAACTACATCGACAACACCGGAGTCCAGGTGGCCGATGTCGTGGTTGGCTTCCACTATCTGGAGAATAAAACCGCGGCGGAAGTTGCGGTCCTGATTGCCGATCCTGACGTGCGTTTTGACTATCTGTGTTGGGACCTCTATGCGCGCACCTCGGCCTACTACAAGGACAGTGCCGAAGCCCTGGCATGGCGCGGAGAAACTTTGCACGCGATTGAAGCCGGTGAAAACGAAATAGCGGAACTGGCGCATCTGGTGGCCGATGCCATCGTCCGGGCGCACGTAAAGACGATGCTGCGGCTGGGCATTGAATACGATGTATTGCCTCGCGAAAGCGAAATCCTCCACCTACACTTCTGGGCCACCGCCTTTGAACTGCTGCAGCGTCGAAATGCCATTTACTTCGAAGAAAACGGTAAGAACAAAGGCTGCTGGGTGATGCCGTCCTCTTCGTTTCGCGAGGGTGCGGAAGCGGGCGCTCAGGAAGAAATTGAAGACAGCAAGGTGATTGTCCGCTCCAACGGCACCGTGACCTATGTTGGCAAAGATATCGCGTATCAACTGTGGAAATTCGGCTTGTTGGGGAAAGATTTCTTCTATCGTCCCTGGCAGACCTATCCGGACGGCCACACGCTTTGGGTAACCACCGACGAAGCGGATGATGCGGGACACGAACCCACTCCGAGTTTCGGCAAGGCTGACAAAGTGTTCAACGTGATTGATTCGCGCCAGTCATACCTGCAGGATGTAGTGATGGCCGGTCTCCGGGCGCTCGATTTTCAAAAGCAGGCTGATGCCTCCGTTCACTTTTCCTATGAAATGGTGGCGCTTTCCCCGCGCACCTGCGTCGAGATGGGCATTGCGCTTTCTGACGAAGACAAAAAGAAACCTTATATCGAAGTTTCTGGCCGCAAAGGCTTAGGCGTGAAAGCCGACGACCTCATCGACAAACTGATCGAGACTGCTAAGTTTGAAGTGGAGCATCGGCATCCCGAAGCTTCGCCGGAAGAGCGGCAAACCGTCGCACAACAAATTGCCATTGGAGCGCTGCGGTATTTCATGCTGAAGTACACGCGCAATTCAGTCATCGCGTTTGATTTTCATGAAGCGCTCAGCTTTGAAGGCGAAACCGGACCCTACGTGCAATACGCTGGTGTGCGCGCCGGCAACATCCTGCGCAAGCTTGAGGCCGGCGGCGAAGCGCTGCCGGACTTCGCCGAAATTCTGACCGAAGACGCCTTAAAAAAGCACCTGCAGGCGGAGGATGTGTGGCAGATTCTGCTGCTGGCATCCAAATCGGGAACGGCGGTGCAGCGCGCCATAGCCTCGTCGGAACCCGCGCACGTCGCTAAATACGCGTTTCAACTGGCGCAGGAGTTCAATAACTTCTATCACGAGCACAAAGTGCTGGCCGAACCCGATGCGGAGCGCCGAAATGTTCTGCTATGGGTGACGTCCTATGCGCGCAATCAGTTAATGGCAACTCTAGGCGTCCTCGGCATTGAACAGCCCGCATACATGTAAGGAATAAACTAAAAGCAAATGCCCAGCAAAAATTCGTTCGGCGCGGAAGCCGCGCTGCGCGTGAACAACATCAGTTACCAGATCTATCGACTTAATGCGTTGGAGGAGGCCGGCAATGGAATCAAAATGTCGCGCGTGCCTTATTGCATTAAAATCCTGCTGGAGAATCTGCTGCGCTTTGAAGACGACCGAACGGTTAAAAAGAGCGATATTGAATACGTAGCCAAGTGGGATCCGAAGAGCGCCGCGTGCGAGATTCAATTCCGGCCCGCGCGCATTCTGTTGCAGGATTTTACGGGCGTGCCTTGCGTGGTGGATTTGGCGGCTATGCGCGATGCGCTGCAGCGGCTGGGTTCGAAGCCCGAACTGGCCAATCCGCTGATTCCGGCCGACCTGGTGATTGATCACTCCGTGCAGGTGGATGCGTTTGGCACTGCGCAGGCGTTTATGCAGAATGCAGTGCTTGAGTTCAGCCGGAACCAGGAGCGTTACGCCTTTCTCCGCTGGGGTCAAAAAGCTTTCAGCAATTTCCGAGTGGTTCCACCCGACACCGGCATTGTTCATCAAGTGAACCTGGAATACCTGGCCAGCGTTGTTTTCAGCGAGACGAAAGACGGCGTGCTGCAAGCGTATCCGGACACTCTTATGGGCACCGATTCGCACACCACCATGATTAATGGGGTCGGTGTTGTGGGATGGGGCGTCGGCGGTATCGAAGCGGAAGCTTGTATGCTTGGCCAGCCGATCTCAATGCTGCTGCCGCAGGTTGTCGGCTTCAAGCTGACGGGCAAAATGCCGGAGGGCGCAACCGCTACCGACCTGGTGCTGACGGTTACGCAGTCACTGCGCAAGAAAGGCGTGGTGGGCAAGTTTGTCGAGTTTTATGGGCCCGGCGTGAGTGCGCTGTCCCTAGCCGACCGCGCAACCATCAGCAACATGGCGCCTGAATACGGAGCCACCATCGGTTTCTTTCCCATCGATTCAGTCACGCTCGATTATTTGCGTCTGACGAATCGCGATGCTGAACTGGTGAGCCTGGTGGAGGCTTATTCAAAGGAACAAGGCCTGTTCCTGACGCCCGATGCGCCTGACCCTGTTTACTCGGACACATTGTCGCTCGATCTTTCGAAAGTCACGCCCTCCATGGCTGGTCCAAAGCGGCCGCAGGATCGGATTGAACTGGCGGATGTGAAGAACAATTTCCTGACATCGCTTGGTACCGCGCCCAAGAGCGCCGAGCTTAGCGTCAACAGCCACAAGGAAAAACTGCATGATGGCGCAGTGGTGATTGCCGCTATAACAAGCTGCACCAACACATCCAACCCTTCCGTGATGGTGGCCGCCGGTCTGCTGGCGAAGAAAGCGGTGGAAAAGGGACTGGAAGCAAAGCCTTGGGTGAAGACCTCGCTGGCGCCAGGCTCCAAAGTAGTGCTGGATTACTTAACCGACGCTGGCTTAATGCCTTACCTCGAAAAGTTAAAGTTCAATCTAGTCGGTTATGGCTGCACCACTTGCATCGGCAACAGCGGTCCTCTGCCCGATAATGTCGCGTCGGCAGTGAATGCGGGCAAATTGAATGTCGCCGCAGTGCTCAGTGGCAATCGAAATTTTGAAGGCCGCGTGAATCCGCTGGTGCGCTCGAACTACCTTGCTTCCCCGCCATTGGTTGTTGCGTATTCGCTGGCGGGGCGTGTTGATATCGACATCACGAAGGAATCGCTGGGCAAGGGCAAAGACGGCAAAGATGTTTTCCTGCGCGATATCTGGCCCAGCAATGAAGAAATCGAAACGACAGTGCTGAAGTCAGCGCGTACCGAGTTCTTTAGCAAGGAATATGCGGGCGTCTTCGACGGCGACAGCAGTTGGAACTCATTGAAGGTTCCCACCGGCAACATCTACGAATGGACCGCCGACTCCACCTATATCAAGCGGCCACCCTACTTCGACAAGATGGTTGATCCCATGACGTATGTGCAGGATCTGCATGGACTTCGCGCCTTGGCCGTCCTTGCGGATTCGGTAACGACCGACCACATTTCGCCCGCGGGTTCCATTCCCGTAGACAGTCCAGCCGGCAAATACCTCATCGGTCTCGACGTCAAGCCGGGCGATTTCAACAGCTATGGTGCGCGCCGCGGCAACCATGAAGTAATGGTGCGCGGAACCTTCGCCAATATACGCCTGAAGAATCAGATGGTGCCCGGCGTGGAGGGCGGCTGGACGCGCCACATGCCCGACGGCGAGAAGATGTTTATCTACGACGCCGCTGTGAAGTATCAGGCGGAGGCGGTCGGCCTGGTGATTATCGCGGGCAAGGAGTATGGCTCGGGTTCGTCGCGCGATTGGGCGGCCAAGGGGACGCTGCTGCTGGGTGTACGCGCGGTGATTGCGGAAAGCTTTGAGCGCATCCATCGATCAAACCTGGTGCAGATGGGTGTGTTGCCGCTGCAGTTTTTGGATGGCGAGAGCCGCGAGTCGATGGGGCTAACAGGCGAAGAAGTATTCGACGTCCTGGGCGTTCCGGCCGCCGTCGCGGGTTCAGCACCAACCGTTCACGTAGTTGCAACTGGTGCTGACGGGAAGTCGATTGAATTCCATGCAAAGGCGCGGATCGATACACCGCAAGAGGGCGAATACTATCGTAACGGTGGAATTCTGCCCTATGTTTTACGCCAACTGATTGCCAGCGCAGCGAACCAGTAACTGCTTGAAAAAGACTATAAAAGAGCGGCCGCCGCTGCTGGTTGCTGCGGGAGTGATCCACAATAGCGGGAAGATTCTGGTGGGGCAGCGCCGCCTTGGAGACAGGCATGCGCTGAAGTGGGAGTTTCCGGGAGGCAAAGTGGAGGCCGGCGAGACTCCGCGCCAGGCACTGACGCGGGAATTGCGCGAAGAGCTGCAGATTGAAGCCAAGATTGGTCCTGAGCTGGCGCGCTATGAACACGATTACCCTGGTGGCAGCCGTGTTCATTTGCTGTTTTTCGCCGTGCGGGAATACGGCGGCATCCCTGCGGCGCGTGCCTTTCAACAGATCAGTTGGGCGCCACTAGCGGATCTCCCGAAACTTGACTTTCTGGAGGGCGATTTGGATTTCGTGAAGCGCTTGGCTCGTGGCGAATACGCGCCGCAGTTAGGTTTGTGACGACTGGCGTTTATTCCAAATCGAAAGGGCGTTTGGGCGGTGCACCGCTCTTGTCTTCCTTGGCTTGCTTCAGCAGTTCATCGAACTTTTTATCGCGTACTTTTTCCGCATTCAGGTGCGAGGCAAAGCTTTTTTCAAAGACGTCGTTGCGGCGCGCCGCTTCCCCCTTCAACTGCTGCACCGCAGCCTGCAAATCTTCAATGGCAGGCTTCTTAACCGGCTCCTGGAAGTGAATAACAACTTGAGTTTCAGGATCGATGCGCAAGTTGGCGCCGCAGCAGGGGCACGCTACATCAAACAGGGAAGTCTTGGGCTGGGCCATAACGGAATCGTAGCGCAATAGATGCATTCACTCCTGGCTTGGATTACGCAGTACGGCTATGGCGGCCTCTTTTTCCTGCTCATTCTTGGTATTGTGGGCGCGCCCGTGCCGGATGAGACACTGTTGGTGTTTTGCGGATACTTGGTCTATACCGGGCGCTTGCATTTCGCCGGAACGCTGGCGGCAGGCTTCTGTGGCAGCACCTGCGGCATCACCATCAGCTATTACCTGGGAAGAAGTTTCGGGCTCAAGCTATTGGACCGTTATGGCCGCTATTTCGGCGCCACTCCCCCCCGTGTGGATCGTACCCAACGCCTGTTCTTGCGGATTGGTCCGCTCGCCGTAAGCGTCGGTTACTTCATTCCAGGCGTGCGCCACTTTACCGCTATTGTGGCCGGCATGTCGGGACTTCGCTTCGGACGCTTCGCGTTGTTTGCTTATCTCGGAGCGGCGGTATGGGTCTCCCTATTCGTCACCTTGGGATTCGTATTTGCAGACCGCTGGGAGCACACATCGGAAGTGGTGCACCGGTTGAGCCTGATAATGCTCGCGGTTGGCGCGCTAGCGGCGCTGGTTGTGTGGTTTTTTCGGCGGCGTCGATTAGAATAGGGTGAAGCGCGGGTGTGGCCTAGTGGTCGGGCTGTAGCCTTCCAAGCTACCCACACGGGTTCGATTCCCGTCACCCGCTCCAACAAAACAAAGAAGCGCGAGTAAAGGCGCGACGACGCAACGAGAAGATTTGACGGCTAGAATAGGGAACTAGCCATGAACCTGAAACCCTCGATCTCGCTCTTCTTCGTATTCACCCTTAGCGCTTTTGCACAAACCTCTCTCCTAGACCAACAGACAATCGCCAAACGCAATGCCACGGAGAAAGAACTGGAATCCGTCGCCATCATTGAACGCAAACTGATGGTCCCCATGCGCGATGGCAAGCGTATGGCCACCGATGTCTACAGGCCCAAAGACGAATCGAAAAAATACCCGGTCATTTTCGTCAGAACGCCCTACAACTTTAACTTCTGGGATGTGAAGCTGGGTGCGCCGCGCGATATGCAAGTAGAACTCGACGCGGTTAAGCGCGGCTACGCGTACGTGGAGATGAATGAACGCGGCCACTTCTTCTCCGAGGGCGAGTACGACATTCTCGGTGCCCCCCTCTCCGATGGCGACGATGAACTCACTTGGTTAGGTTCTCAGCCATGGTCTAGCGGCAAGGTGGGAACCATCGGCTGCTCGTCAACTGCGGAGTGGCAACTTGGCGTCGCCGCGCAGAATAATCCAGCTTTCGCGGCCATGATTCCACAGGGGTTCGGCGCTGGCGTCGGCCGCGTGGGTCCTTACTACGAGCAGGGAAACTGGTATCGCGGCGGCGCAGTCCAGATGTTATTCATCGCTTGGTTGTATGGCGAACAAAATCAGGTTCGGCCCATGTTTCCGGCCAACACGACGCAACAGGATCTTATTCGTGCCTCAAAAGCTTTCGACCTCGCGCAGCAGCTTCCTCCCATCGACTGGTCGAAAGCGCTGACCCATCTGCCGGAGAAAGACATTATCAGCGCGGTAGATGGACCGCACGGCATCTTTGCCGACCGCGAGGAAGTTTCCACCGGCGGCGCCATGATCAAGCGTCAACCTAATGATCCAGCCTGGTATCGAGGTGGTCTGTGGCACGACAACATGCCGGTAAACGTTCCCGGACTCTGGTTTATGTCCTGGTATGACGTGTCAGTCGGTCCTAACCTCGCTGCCTACAATTTTGTTCGGAAGACGGCAAAACCCGAAATTGGAAATCAGCAGTACGCCATCATCGCGCCAACCCTGCATTGCAGCTATAAACGCGCCACTGAGAATACGATTGTAGGCGAACGCAGTATGGGCGATGCCCGGCTCGATTACGACTCCCTGACTTATGGCTGGTTCGATTATTTTCTAAAAGGCGAGAAGAACGGCTTCCTCGACAAGAATCCCAAAGTTCGCTACTTCACCATGGGTCTGAATAAATGGCAGACTGCCAATACCTGGCCGCCTGAAGGCGCTAAGCCTTTAACCATGTTTCTTGGCAGCGAAGGTAAGGCCAACAGCTTGAACGGAGATGGCGCACTGGCAAATGAAGTTCCCGCCTCCGATGTGGCTGATAGCTTTACTTACGACCCAATGAATCCCGTGTCGTCTTATGGTGGAAACGTTTGCTGCACCGGCAATGCGGTCTCGGGTGGCGCGTTCGACCAGCGCAAGATGGAGGCCCGGGCCGATATTCTTGTTTACACCTCCGAACCTTTTAAGGAAGATGTGGAAGTGAGTGGACCCATGGAGGCGACGCTCTATGTTTCCTCCGACGCCAAAGATACCGACTTTACGGTTAAAGTGATTGACGTGTATCCGTCAGGCGAAGCCTATAACCTTGACGAAACGATTCAGCGGGTGCGTTACCGCGAAGGCTACGACAAGCCGCCGGTCTTTATGGAGAAGGGCAAGGTTTATAAAGTGACCTTTCAACCCATGACGACCAGCAACCTGTTCCCTGCTGGGCACCGCATCCGGTTGGAGGTTTCAAGCAGTAATTTTCCAAGATTCGACCGCAATTTAAATACGGGCGGAAACAATTACGACGAAGCAACGGGAGTTGTAGCCCATAATTCCGTGCACCACTCCAAGCAATACCCATCGCAGATTGTCATCACCACTATCAAGCCGGCGGCCGTGTCAATGAACCGATAGCATGTTTCGCTCGCGCTGAGCGAGATCCTCGGGCAGTGGGACGTAGCCTAAAGCCGCCGCCTGGCGCTGCCCCGTTGTTAATGCCCACTCGAGAAAGGCCATTAAACGATTGCGCTTTGCGCCGGCAGCCGGGGTCGTCCTAGAAATCAAAAGCCAGGTAAAAGAAGCGATAGGATATGCGTTGCTGCCAGGTGCATCAGTGATGGTAACGAGGAAATTACCCGTGCCTGGAGTCGTTTTTGCGGCGGCGGTAATGCTGTCTATATCGGCCCGGACAAATTTTCCCTCGGAGTTGCGGACGCTTCCGAAGCTTAAATGCTGCTGCACAGCGTAGATAAACTCCACGTACCCGATGGAGAACTCCGTCGCAGTGACATGTTTGGCGACACCCTCGTTGCCGTTGGCGGCCTCGCCTGTGGCCCAAATCAACGTGCTCGCGGCGCCCATATTCGACTTCCAAACGGCATCGGTCTTCGATAGAAAATCACTGAAGACGAAAGTAGTACCGCTGCCGTCTGCGCGATGAACTACCTTAATGGCTGCCTCAGGTAGATCGACGCCCCGGTTCAGGGATTTTATCTTCTGGTCGTTCCATTTTGAGATCTTTCCCAGGAAGATGCCAGCCAGAACTTCAGAAGAAAATCGGAGGTCCTGTTTTAGCCCGGGCAGGTTATAAACGGGCACAACTGCGCCCACAACCGAGGGCAAAGCTTGAGCGTCTCCGAGCTGTGCCTGATCAGGCAGGATATCGGAGGCCGCAAAATCCAACTGACCCTGGAGGAAGCGGTCCACTCCTATCGACGAGCCTGTAGCTTCGTATGTGATGCCCGGACCGGGATTTTTCGATTCGAAGGCGGCAATCCACTTCTGGTAAAGCGGTGCTGGAAACGTTGCGCCCGCGCCCATAACCGCATCCTGGGCAAAGACCGACTTCACTGTTAGAAGTAGCAGCAGCGTTCTCATTTTTTGTCCGCTTTCTGGCTGCCGTTTACCAGATGTTTCACCACGTCTTTGGCTAGGTCTCGGGAAGGATCGGTTGTGCCGGAGCGCGAAGTTGAAAGATAGGACCATATAGTCTCTCCGGTCTTGTCCTTTAATTCCACCGAGAACGAACCGCCATAAATGGGTTCGCCTCTATTTGGATTGACACCGGCTCTGGGGTTCAGGCTGAAATAGCTTTTGACATAGACGTCCGCTGTACCGGTAAGCACCGCATCGGCTTGATTGGCGGACTCGACAACCTCAAATAGCTTCGATTTCTTCAGATCGTTCACAAGATCTTTTCTTAGCGCGGACGAATCCGCTTTTTGGCCGAAGTTGTCCATTACGAAGATGCGCTTGACTGAAGATAATGGATTGGCGCCGCCTTCTTGAGCTGCGTTAGACAACAGGTACGCCGGACAGAACAACACCACAAATAGCCTCTGGAGCTTAGTCATTGCGCAACCTAAACTATCGTCACTCATGCGTGGCACGGACCGTGTGAACATTGCGTTAATTCTTGCATGAACGTTGACACTGGAAGGCGCAACCTCCGACGATAGTTGCTTGCGCCTTTCGTTTATTCTTCTGCTCGTCTCTCTGTTGCCGGTAGGTCTTGCGGCGCAGACTGACGACAACCCGACACCCCCGTCCACTGGCGACAGTTCATTTCTCGATCGCTTTTGGATTTCCGGTCAAGCCAATTTCATCCGGCAGGCGCATGATACTTTTCGCTCTTCCTATTCTGGGCCGAACAGTTTTCAAGCTCCGGCCGAGCATGCCACCTCGCGAGTGCTTACCTTGTTTACGGGGTTCCAGATTACCAAACACCTCGAGATTCTCGCGGATGTGGAAAGCGCTGGTGGCTATGGTTTAAGCAATGCACTGGGCATTGCAGGATTTCCCAACGTGGACGTGGTGCGAAATCCTACCCTTGGCACAGCGCCCTATATCGCGCGGGTGATGCTCCATTACATAGTGCCCCTCAGCAAAGACAACATGGAAGCGACTAGCAATCCGCTTTCCCTGGCCAGGACCCTGCCTGCCAGAAGGCTGGAATTTCGTCTTGGAAAGATGAGTACGGTGGACACTTTCGACGTGAATGCGGTAGGCAGCGATAGCCACTTGCAATTCATGAATTGGACGGTGGTGAACAATGGCGCTTACGATTACGCTGCCGATACACGCGGCTACACGTATGGTTTCATCGCGGAATACGACGCTCCAGGTTTGGCCTTTCGCTTTGGCGAAACTCTGATGCCCACCGTTGCAAACGGTCTCACGCTCGACTGGAACCTGGCGCGGGCGCGCGGTGAGAATTTTGAACTTGAGTTGCTGCCACAGCCTTTCAAGAAAAGAGCCACTGATTTGCGCTTGCTGAGCTACATCAACCACGCTGACATGGGCAGCTACCGAGAGGCGATTGACGGCTATTTGTCCGGCCATGATTCCGTTCCCGACGTAACCTTGTACCGCCGGCAGGGACGAATCAAGTATGGTTTCGGCGTAAATCTTGAGCAAGACATCACCAGCGAGTGGCGCGCCTTTTCGCGCCTGGGCTGGAACGATGGACGCAACGAATCCTTCGCCTATACTGAGGTTGACCGCACCGTTTCGATTGGGTCCGATCTAACAGGAAAACTGTGGCATCGCCCTGAAGATAAATTGGGTGCGGCGTTTGTGGCGAACGCAATCTCGGGCGATCACCGGCGGTATCTCGCTCTCGGAGGTTTGGGATTTATTCTCGGAGATGGAGCGTTGAATTACGGTCTCGAGAAGATTTTCGAGACGTATTACACGGCCCATATCTACCGGGGTATTTCATTCGCCCTGGATTGGCAGCATATCACCGACCCCGGATATAACGCAGCGCGCGGACCGGTGTCGGTCATCAGCTTCCGCATCCACGTAGAAGATGCCTTGCCGCTTAGCAAAATAGCGGCTGTGGTGCACCGGTAAGGTTCAGGCTAATCCTGCAAAAAGCGCTTTCTTCCAGCCAGCCACATCCAACTCCCAGCAAACGTTCACCGGTGTCTGCCGGGCTGAAACCTCGCCCCATACCGGACTGTTCCGGTCATCCTTCACCACATTTAATCGGTCAACCACAGTCATACCCCGCGTCAGTTCACTGGAGGTCTCCACCGAGACAAAGTGCCTGCTTGCCTTCAAACTTAACGCAGGCTGCAGCAGAACGGACATGGCTACCGGGTCGGGCAAGGCAATGCCGCGCTCACCCGTTTGCTTCAGGAAAGCGGTCTCAGCCGTACTATTACTACGCACTGCGAAATCGGCCGTGGGCGTTCCGAGTTTCAGCGCGGTATCAATGTCGATAGCATTCATTACCGCGGCGCCCCGCGATAGCTGCCAGCCGATCATCTCAATCGTCAGCCCTGATTGAAAAACAACCTGGGCAGCCTCTGGATCAACCCAGATATTGAATTCTGCGGCGGGAGTAACGTTGCCCTCGCAACACGGAGCACCGCCCATAACCACACAGCGCGAAAACTTTTTCGCCAAACCTGGATCAGCCGCCAAAGCCAGGGCGACATTGGTAAGCGGGCCTAACGTGATCAGTTCTATGCCGGGATTTGCATTCCCAATGCGCCGGATGGCGTCCACTGCATTCTCCGATTCCGCATGCAGACGAGCGGGCGCATAGCCGTGGTCACCCAGTCCATCCCGTCCATGAAACCAATGCGCAGTGTCCAGCGTTCGTAGCAGCGGTTTACCCGTTCCCTGGTAAACAGGGACGGCAGCGCCGCACAGTTCAACGGTAAACAACGCATTGCGAGTAGCCTGCTCGACGGCAACATTTCCGCCTACTGTTGTTATGCCAAGCACCTCCACGTCGCGAGAACGCAGCGCCATGATTAGGGCGACCGCGTCGTCCGAGGCAGTGTCGGTATCAATTAATAGTTTTCTTGCCACTGTTATTCATCATCCCAGCAAAGTAGATGCCGCCTGAGACGCCTGCCCCAACAAACCAGGCGTAATCGTACAGCCATCGGAGAGGTGGAAAAATCAGCCCGCACAAAGCAACGCAGATGCCGGCCAGCAGAGCCACGACTGCGACCGGATTCACACCCCGGACGTACTCGTAGAGCCCGTGCCGGCTGTAGAGACTAGTGAGATCCAGCGATGTTTTTCGCACCAGAAAGTAATCGATAATCATGATGCCGGCAATGGGTCCGAGAAGGCCTGAGTACCCTACCAGCCAACCGAAGATGTAGCTGTTGAAGTCAGTCAGCAGTTTCCACGGCATCATCAACAGGCCGATCACCCCAGTCATCAGGCCACCGGTACGGAATGAGATCAACCGCGGATTTAGATTCGAGAAATCGTTAGAGGGAGAGACAACATTGGCAGCCACGTTTGTGTTCAGAGTGGCCAATAGCAGCGCTACCAAAGCGACTGAAGCGACAAACGGCTGGTGAAAACGCGCAATCAAAAGCACAGGATCCCAAATAGGCTGGCCAAAAAGCACCGCCGAGGCCGATGTAACGGCAACACCGATGAAGGAGTACAGCGTCATAGCGAACGGCAAGCCGATGGCTTGTCCCACCATCTGTGCCTTCTGTGACTTGGCGTAACGGGTGAAATCGGGGATGTTCAGCGCGACTGTCGCCCAGAAACCAACCATCCCGGTAAGAGAAGGAATAAAGAAATGCACAAACTCGGCGGTGGTTTTGAATTTGCTTCCTCCAGAGAGCACCGGACCCATGCCGCCCGCCTTTTGCGTAATCCACCAGAGCAGCAACAGGCCCACTCCCAGCATAAAAGGCGCGCCAATGCCTTCCAGAAACTTGATAGTCTCAATGCCGCGCCAAACTACGGCCATGTTCAAAGCCCAAAAACCGAGGAAGCAAATCCACGAAGTGAAAGAGGAGTTTGCGGCCGCTGGATAGACTATTTGCAGCATGGAATAAATGGCCTGGCCGCCAATCCAGGCTTGAATGCCGAACCAGCCGCAAGCCACCAGCGCGCGCAGTATGGCGGGAAGATTCGCTCCGCGCACACCGAACGATGCCCGAACAAAAACGGGGAAGGGAATGCCATATTTGGCTCCAGCATGCGCATTCAGCACCATGGGAATCAGCACAATCAGGTTCCCTAGCAGGATGGTTCCAATGGCTTGCTGCCAGCTCATACCGCCCGCCACTAAGCCCGACGAAAGCATATATGTGGGAATGCAAACACTCATCGCAACCCAAAGCGAAACGTAGTTGTAAGTGCCCCATGTGCGCTTGGAAATCTCAATCGGCGCAAGGTCGTGATTGAAAAGCGCGGGGTCGGGAGCGCCCAATTCCGTCGCCGTCGAAAAAGCCGAGGTCATAGCCCAATGTAAGATGGAAGAATTCTTCAGTCAACTTGCCATGAAGCAGATTGCTACGGAGCCTACTCTTTGGATCAATCTTCGGCTTTCAAGACCGAGGCTGCTCTTGCGGAGCATTTGCCGCCACTAAGCGCGCAGCAGGCGTTTGTGGAATCGAACCGATGCTTGTTCTGTTACGACGCGCCGTGCACGCGGGCTTGTCCAACGCACATCGATGTTCCGGCTTTTATCAAAAAGATTTCAACCGGCAACCTGCACGGCTCGGCGCGCACCATTTTCGAGTCGAACTTGCTGGGCGCAACCTGTTCGCGCGTATGTCCGGTGCAGGAGTTGTGTGAGGGCGCGTGTGTTCTAGGCGCGGATCATAAACCGATCGCCATCGGTCGTCTGCAACGTTTTGCCATGGATTATGCGTACGCCAAGGGTCCGAATTACTTCGCGGCCGGTGCGCCTACGGGCATGTCTGTTGCTGTCGTCGGCGCCGGACCGGCGGGTATCTCGTGCGCGGGCACGCTGGCGAGGCTCGGCTATCAGGTTTGTGTCTTCGATAAGCGTTCCTTAGGCGGCGGCCTTTCCACTTACGGAATTATTTCTTTACGCGAGCCGATAGAGATCGCTCTTGCCGAGATAGAAATGGTCAAGAACCTCGGCGTCGTGTTCAAGACGGGCGTCGAGGCCGGCCACGATGTCTCATTCGACGAGTTGAAAGCGAAATTCCAGGCGGTGTTCATCAGCGCGGGACTGGGTTCTACACCCACCTTGGGCATACCTTGCGAGGAACTTATTGAGGATGGCCTGACTTTCGTTGAGCAGAGCAAATTGGATGCAGCCGGCATGAAGATCGGGAAGAATGTGATTGTTATCGGCGCGGGAAATACGGCCATCGATTGCGCCACTATAGCCAAGCGATTGGGCGCCGAATCAGTAACCATTCTTTATCGGCGTACCAGGAATGAGATGACCGCCTATCCTCACGAATACGAATTCGCCCTGGCGGAAGGAATCCAGTTTCGATTTCTCACGCAACCAGTTAGTGTGCTTGCGAAAGCTTTGGAGTGCGTCAGCATGCGGCTTGAGCCCGGAAGTTCGGCGAAGCGTCCATTGGCTTCGCCCATCCCGGGAAGCAATTTCACACTGCCGGCCGATCAGATCATCAAAGCCATTGGACAGCAGAAACCTGCTTTGGCGGCGCTGCTAAAACTCAAAACTACTAGCGGTTTTATCGATGTAGACGCCGATTACGAAACCAGTGCCGCTGGCTTTTTCGCGGGCGGCGATTGCATCCGTTCGCAAGGTTCGTGCTCCACTGTGATGGCCGTGCAGGACGGCAAAATGGCGGCTAAGGCGATTCATGGCAAGTTGAGTGGGAGGGCCGTGTAGCAATGGCTGACCTATCTATCAATTTTGCCGGCGTAAAGTCTCCCAACCCTTTCTGGCTGGCTTCCGCGCCGCCTGCCAACTCCGGTGCGCAGGTGCATCGCGCTTTTGAAGCAGGCTGGGGCGGAGCGGTTTGGAAGACCATCGGCGCGCCCGTACTGAATGTCTCCAATCGCTATGGCGCCTGGCATTCAGGTGCGCAGAAGATGCTCGCGATTAATAACGTGGAACTCATCTCCGACCGTCCGTTGCAGACTAACCTGCGCGAGATTGCGGAAGTCAAAAAGCGCTGGCCCGATCGCGCCGTGATTGTTTCCGCCATGGTTGAATCGAAGCCGGAAACTTGGCGCACAATTATCCAGCAAATTGAGGATACCGGTGCGGATGCTATTGAGCTGAATTATGGCTGCCCGCACGGCATGAGCGAGCGAGGCATGGGTGCAGCAGTCGGTCAGGTTCCTGAATACTGTGAAAAGATCACAGGTTGGGTGAAGCAAGCGGCCCACATACCCATAATTGTTAAGCTGACTCCGAACGTCACCAATATCGTTATCTCGGCGCGCGCCGGTATCGCCGGAGGCGCGGATGCCTTGTCTCTCATCAACACCATCAACTCCATTGTCGGCGTCGATCTCGACACTCTCCACATCACTCCTAACATTGGCGGCAAGGGAGGTCATGGCGGCTATGCTGGTCCAGCGGTAAAACCCATCGCCCTGAACATGCTTTCGTCGCTTGGAACCGACAGCATTGTTTCCGCCGCCAAATTACCCATATCCGGCATGGGCGGAATCGCCACATGGCGCGATGCCGCCGAGTTTCTGCTGTTGGGAGCAACCAGCCTCCAGGTATGCACATCGGTAATGCACTATGGCTTCAGGATCATTGAAGATCTGTGCGACGGCCTTAGCAACTGGATGGACGAAAAGGGCTTCAAGACCATCGATGAAGTGGTTGGCAAAAGCCTGCATAGAATCTCGGATTTCAAAGATTTCGATCTCGCATTTCGCGCCGTCGCGCATATCGATACGTCAAAGTGCATTAAATGCGACATCTGCTACGTTGCCTGTAACGACACTGCCCATCAATGTATTGACTTGATCTCGCCGGAAGGCACCCTTGTGGAGCCGCGGGTTCTCGCCGCTGAAAATGGCAGAGAGCATGCAGTTACCACGCGGCCCCAACCAAAAGTACGCGAAGAGGACTGCGTCGGCTGCCGGCTTTGCTACAACGTCTGCCCGGTGGAAGATTGCATCGCGATGGTGGAACTGCCCCCGCTGCGTGATTCAACTACCTGGGACAAGCTAAGTAAAGAACAGCCGCTGGTTACAGAAAGCTGGGACGCGATGGAAGCCTATCGCCAGACCCAGGATATTCATATTCACTGAAGCTATGCCCCTTTTAATCAGGAACGCCGATATCGTAAACGCCGATTCGCGCTCCCACGCCGACATATATATCGAGAACGAAACTATTACTCAAATAGGCGCCAATCTGGAGGCGCCTCCAGGAACCGGGATTATAGACGCCAAAGGCCAGCACGTCTTCCCCGGCTTTATTGATCCTCACGTCCATATTTATTTGCCGTTCATGGCAACCTTTGCCAAAGACACTCACGCTACCGACAGCGTCGCTGCGCTCATTGGAGGAACAACAACTTTTATTGAGATGTGCTGCCCCTCGCGTATGGATGATGCGTTGGCGGGCTATCACTTGTGGAAGAGTAAAGCCGCGGGAACCAGCGCCTGCGACTACTCGTTTCACATGTCAGTCACCCGATTCGACAACACAACCGCCGGCCAATTGCGAGAAATCGTCAGCGACGGCATCTCGTCTTTTAAGGTTTTCCTCGCTTATAAGAATTTCTTCGGAGTAGACGATGGCGAGCTCTATGAAACCCTGCACCTGGCTCGCGAATTGGGCGTCATTGTTACGGCCCATTGTGAGAATGCCGAGTTGGTGGCGCGTTTGCAACAAGCCCTGCTGGCGGAAGGAAAGACAGGTCCCCAGTGGCACGAACCAAGCCGTCCTGAGTCGGTGGAAGCCGAAGGAACCCATCACTTCGCCACCTTTCTGGAGAATACTGGAGCCACCGGTTATGTAGTTCATCTCTCTTGCGAGGGTGCGCTGAAAGCTGCTCTCGCCGCGAAGGAGCGCGGCACGAAAATCTTTGTGGAATCGGTAGTTCCGCATCTGGTGCTCGACAAAACCTATGCCGAACGCCCAGGTCTGGAAGGCATGAAGCATGTGATGTCGCCCCCCTTGCGAGACAAACACAACCAGGGCGTTCTGTGGAACGCCTTACAGGCCGGATTAATCGACACGGTAGGAACAGACCACTGTCCGTTCGACCAGGAGCAGAAATGGCTGGGTAAGGATGCTTTCACCCAGATTCCCAACGGCATCCCCGGTCTGGAGGAGCGCGTCAATCTTCTCTACACTTACGGAGTCAAGCAGGGCCTTCTCGATCTGCGTCGCTTTGTGGACGCGGCCAGCACACGCGCGGCCAAAATCTTTGGCTTGTTCCCGCGCAAAGGTGTCATCGCCGTGGGCGCCGATGCCGATCTGGTGATTTATGACTCGAATTACCGCGGAACCCTGTCCGCCGCGTCACAGCACACAAACAACGACTACAACGGCTTTGAAGGCATGGCCATAGAAGGACGGCCATCGCTAGTCACGGTGCGAGGAGCCGTTCAAGTCCGGGACGGCAGCTTTGTGGGTGACCGTACGCGAGGCAAATTTCTGAAACGCGAGCCTGCTCACCATGTCGCTTGATCCCAAACGCACTGTCGCTGAACTGAAAGAACTCAGAGAACTCACCGGCAACGCCGACGGTGCTCAGCGAGTTGCCTGGACCGATACGTGGCTTAAGTCGCGAGCCTGGCTCCTGGACAAGCTGAGCGACCTGCCGGTTCAACAGCACTACGATGCCGCCGGTAATAATTGGATCACTCTGCAAGGCGAGAGTCCGAGGTCTCTCCTGCTCGGAGGTCATCTCGATTCTGTGCCGAATGGTGGATGGCTCGACGGCTCCCTCGGAGTATTGGCATCGCTCGAAGTCCTGCGCCGTTTCGCCACGGAGTTTAAAGGCCGTCCGCCGACGACGATACGCGTGGTTGACTGGGCGGATGAAGAAGGTGCACGTTTCGGCCGCAGCCTCTTCGGTTCCTCGGCGTTTGCCGGCACACACAGCATCGCGGCAGACCGCGTGCGGCGAGATAAAGACGGCCTCACTATGGAAGAGGCGCTGAAGCGCTGCCGGATCGACATCCAGGCCATCGGAGATTCTGCCGTTGAACGAACCAATGCAGCCGCTTATCTGGAGTTGCATATCGAACAAGGCCCGGTGCTTGAACGCATGGGACTGCCGCTGGCCGTCGTACTGGGCACAAAAGGTGTAGAGCGCCACGCCTTTACCTTTTTCGGCCAGGAGGCACACTCCGGCTCCACCCCCATGAACGCCCGCCGTGACGCGCTGGCTGCTGCCGCAAAGCTCGCTCTCGAGATACGAACCATTGCGGGCAAGCATCCGGAAGCAGTCTGCACCATGGGCAGCGTCAAGACATTTCCAGGCATTGTCACCGCCGTCGTTGGCCGTTGTGAAGCGACCCTCGACCAGCGCGATCTTGATCCAGCGGTGCTCGCGTCCATGTACCGCGAGGCCTGCGAAGTAAGCAAACGTTTCGCCGCCGAAGAGGGCTGTACCGTCGAGGAAGCACACATTTGGAGCATCGAACCCATCCCGTTTCATCCCGCCTTGATCAAACTGGCTGAGGAAACCATTGTTGAACTCGCCGGCACCGCGCCGAAACTTCCATCGGGCCCGTTGCACGACGCCGCCGAAGTGGCTCGCCTGGGCATCCCCACGGTCATGCTGTTTGTGCAATCGTTAAAGGGAATCAGTCATAACAAGATTGAAGACACCACCCCGGAGCACATCGAGATGTCCGTTGCGGCGCTCGACCGGTTAGCGACGAAAACCATGCAGTGGATTCTGCAGGAAACGGAGCGTTAGAAATGAACCGCACATCAAAAGAAATCGTCCAGGAGAATCGCGACTATACGCTCTTCTCATGGTCGGTGCAAGGCACGGCCAACCCGATGCACATCACGCGCGGCCAAGGCGTCTGGTTTTGGGATGGCGATGGCAATCAATGGCTCGATTTCAGTTCGCAATTGATCAACCTCAACGTTGGTCACCAGCACCCGCGCGTATTGGAAGCAATCAAGAAGCAGGTGGATGAACTGTGTTTCGCCGGTCCAGGGTTCGCCACGGAGCCGCGCGGATTGCTGGGCAAGAAGCTGGCTGAAGTAACCGGGCTGGCCAAGGCGTTTTTCACTTTAGGCGGCGCGGAAGCAAACGAAAACGCGATGAAGATCGCGCGCACGTACACCGGCCGCGACAAAATTATTACGCGCTATCGGTCCTATCACGGCGCGACCATGGGCGCGATGACTGCCTCGGGCGATCCCCGTCGCTGGCCGGTTGAGCCCGGCATGCCGAATATCATCCGCGTGTTCGATCCTTACTGCTACCGCTGTCCGTTCGGTAAAGAACCATCCAGTTGCCGCCGCGAATGCGTCAGCCACATTGAAGAAATCATGCAGATGGAAGACCCGAAATCGATTGCCGCCGTTATGGTGGAAGGCATTACGGGTTCCAACGGTCTGCTGGTGCCGCCGGACGATTATTATCCGAAGCTGCGTGCCTTGTGCGATAAATACGGCATCCTGCTGATCGATGACGAGGTGATGAGCGGCTTCGGCCGGACGGGTAAGTGGCTGGCGACGCAGCATTATGGCATCAGGCCCGATATTGTGACTTGTGCCAAGGGGCTTACCAGCGGTTACATGCCGCTGGGATCGGTGATTGTTTCGGCGCCTATCGCGGATTATTTCGAGAATCACATGCTTTGGGGCGGGCTTACTTATAGCGGGCATCCGGTTTCCTGCGCGGCGGCCGTGGCGAATCTGGCTGTCTACGAAGAGGAACAGATTTTCCAGAACGTGGAGACGGAGGGTGCTTATCTGGCGAACCGGTTGGAAGCTCTGAAGTCTAAATTTCAATGTGTGGGCGACGTTCGTTACAAAGGCTTGTTTAGCGTTATCGAACTGGTGCGCGATAAGGCAACGAAAGAACCGCTGGCGCCGTTTAACGGAACAAGCCCGGAGATGGCGAAACTGGCCGGCTACCTTAAATCGAAACATTTATACGTATTTTCGCGTTTTAACATGCTCTGGATCTGTCCGCCGTTAATCATCACCAGGGCGGAACTCGCCAAGGGTATCGATATTATTGAAGACGCTTTGGCTTTGCTCGATGGCGAGCTGAAGCCGGTGCTTGAAGAAGAGGTAATCCATGCCAGTCGCTGAATCTCCGGTTGCTTTAAAAGAAATCTGTCACTGGATTGGAGGCTCCCTGGTTCCCGGCTCCGCGGCTAACGTCGGAGTTTTATGGGATCCGGCCACCGGCAAGCAGCAAGGCAAAGTGCATTTCGCTTCCGAAGCTGATGTCGATCTGGCAATCGCCACCGCAAAGACTGCCTTTTCCGACTGGAGAACCAGCACACTCTCTCGGCGGTCAGAGATTCTTTTCCGGCTGCGGGAACTGGTCGATGCAAACCGCCGCCATATCGCCGAATTGATCACATCCGAGCACGGCAAAACCATCGCCGACGCTATGGGAGAAGTGGCCCGCGGCCTCGAAAACATCGAGTTCGCGTGCGGCATCCCAACTTTGCTGAAAGGCGGCATGTCGGAACACGCCAGCCGTGGCGTTGACGTTTATCAATTGAAGCAGCCCCTTGGTGTGGTGGCAGGCATCACGCCTTTTAATTTCCCGGCCATGGTGCCCATGTGGATGTTTGCTAACGCTATCGCTTGCGGGAATTGCTTCATCCTCAAACCTTCCGAAAAGGACCCTTCGGTCAGCCTCTTTTTGGCGGAACTCCTTAAACGCGCAGGGCTGCCCGATGGTGTCTTCAGCGTCATTCAAGGCGACAAAGTGGCAGTGAATTGCCTGCTGAACCATCCCGATGTCAAGGCAATCAGCTTTGTAGGTTCCACTCCCATCGCAAAATACATCTACGAAACCGCAACCAGGAATGGAAAGCGCGTACAGGCTCTAGGCGGCGCCAAGAATCATATGCTAGTGCTGCCTGATGCCGACCTCAACATGGCCGCCGACGCTGCCGTCTCGGCTGCTTACGGCTCTGCAGGCGAACGCTGTATGGCCATCTCTGTCGTTGTCGCAGTGGGCAACGTGGCCGATCCTCTTATCCAGGCCATTAAAGAACGCGTAGCGCGTATCAAAGTTGGTCCCGGCTCCGAAGCGAGCAGCGAAATGGGTCCGCTCATCTCGCCCGAACATCAGCAGAAGGTTCTGTCGTACATCGATGGAGCACCGAAAGAAGGCGCGGCCGTTGTGCTCGACGGCCGCCACCAAGATTCAATTCCAAGTGAAGGTTTCTTCGTCGGTCCTTGCCTGCTCGACCAGGTGCAGCCCGGCATGCGGTGCTACGACGACGAAATCTTTGGTCCGGTCTTGTCCGTCGTCCGCACAGCCACTTACCAGCAGGCTTTACAGTTAATCAACCAAAATCCTTTCGGAAATGGCACCGCTATTTTCACCCGCGATGGCGGTGCTGCCCGTCAATTTCAAGCCGATGTGGAAGTGGGTATGGTGGGCATCAATGTTCCCATTCCGGTGCCCATGGCTTATTACAGCTTTGGGGGCTGGAAAGCTTCGTTATTCGGCGATCTGCACATGTATGGACCGGAGGGCATCCAGTTTTACACGCGCGCGAAGGTGGTGACCTCGCGCTGGCCCGACCCCAGCACCAGCAAAGTGGACCTCGGCTTCCCCCAAGTGCGCTGAACAATTTCCGGCCTTAGGCGCAGCCATAATCGAATATTGTTAATTCTTATTTTGTATTACTGTGCTGGAATATAGAATAATGTGTCAATGAGGGCTGAAATCCGTTCCTCCATTTTTGCCGAAACTTGGCATGTTACGAAAATTACGACATCGGCATGAAAGCTCTCGGAACTGTTGTTCCAGCTTAATTACGGCTTGCGTTTGTTTCCTTGCCGCTGGGTTACTGGCTTCTTCTCTGCAGGCATCGCTCGATCCGGGCAAGGGCATCCGGCAGTATCACCAGGACACGTGGACGACTTTCCAGGGCTTGCCGCAAAACACCGTTGTAGCCATTGTTCAAACCCACGATGGGTATCTTTGGTTCGCCACTGAACAAGGCTTGGTTCGGTTCGATGGGCAGTACTTCTCCGTCTTCGATTCGGCCAACACGCCGCAGTTGCGCGTCTCATCCATCAGCGCTCTGCTGGAAGACCATGCCGGCAATCTCTGGATCGGCACCAATGGCGGCGGCATAACGCGGCTGCACAAGCATGAGTTCACCACCTTCACAACCGAAGACGGCCTTGCCAGCGACTCAGTGAACGCCTTTGCCGAAGGCGACAACGGCGAAATCTGGATCGGCACGGAAGCAGGCTTAAGTAAATGGAATGAGGACCGCATTTCCACCTTTACGGTTCGCGACGGTTTGCCCAGCGACGAGGTCTTTTCTCTTGCAGGCAGTCATGGCGTCCTCTGGATTGGCACGCACGATGGTCTAAGCAGGTTCTCCGGACACAGTTTCACTTCTTACAAAGTGAGCGATGGACTGGTGAACAACTACGTTCGCAGCTTATTCCTTGACGCCAGCGGAGCGCTTTGGATTGGCACCAACGGTGGCGGCATAAACAAGTTTCAGCGCGGTGTATTTTCCACTTACAACACCGGCAACGGTCTGGCTTCCAATGACGTTTCTTCGGTTTACGTGGATAAGCGAGGCACCCTCTGGGCAGGCACTTTCGGATCGGGTTTGAATCGCGTTGTAGGCAATTCATCCACTAGCTACTCGACTAAAGACGGTCTGCCTTCCGATGACGTGCGCTGCTTTTTTGAGGATCGCGCTGGAGACTTGTGGATAGGAACGGGTGGCGGCCTCGATCGCTTCTCCAACAGCCGCTTGTTTGCCGACTACGATGTCCGCGAGGGTCTATCTTTGCCGGCGGCTTTGGGCGTTTTTCAAGATTCGGCCGGCGACATGTGGATTGGTACGAACGGCGGCGGCTTAAACAAGTTTCACGACGGCAAATTCACCTTATTGACCAAGAAAAATGGTCTCGCCAGCGATCTGGTATTTTCCATCGCACAAACTCGAAATGGCGATCTGTGGGTGGGCACACTAAAGGGTCTGAATCGGATTGTCCAAGGTAAGGTCTCGCTCTACACTACAAAAAACGGCCTGCCCAGCGACGTTATTCTAGCTACGTACACCGACAGTAAAGACGTTCTTTGGCTTGGTACCCGTCTGGGACTTTCCAAATGGGACAACGGCCATTTCACCACCTACACTACCAAGGATGGGCTGTCGAATAATTTCGTGCAGGCCATCTTTGAAGACCACAAGGGCAATCTGTGGATAGGGACGAATGGCGGCGGCCTGAATCGTCTTCACAATGGCCAATTTGAAGTCTTCGACGGCAAGCGGGGCCTCTCTAGCAATATCATCACGGACATTTATCAGGACGCGCAGGACACCCTCTGGATAGGCACTTATCGAGGCGGTCTAAATCGCTTGAAAGATGGCAAACTGACGTCGTTCTCCATCCGGGAAGGACTCCCTGACACGTCCGTCTATAGAATATTTCCCGATGAGTCCGATAATCTCTGGATGAGTTCGGCCAAAGGCGTATTCCGCGTCCCGCGCAGCCAGTTAAATGCGTTTGCCAACGGCGACATAGTTAAGCTGAATATCGTTTCATACGGCATTTCCGACGGCATGAAGACGGTCGAATGCAGCGGTAATTTTCAGCCTGCCGGATGGAAAAGCCGTGACGGTAAATTCTGGTTCCCCACCATGCAGGGCGTTGTGGTTGTCGATCCGCTGAAGGCCGGCATTGGGGAGGCGCCACCTATGCCCTCGCTCGACGGTGCATCCGTCGACGGTCAACAGGTCAGCATAGATGGCCCCATTGAGGTAGGCCCTGGTTCCGGACAGCTTGAGTTCCATTATTCAGCGCCGAATTTCAGGTCGCCGCAAAAAACGCTTTTCGAATACAAGCTCGAGGGCTTCAAGCAGGAGAAAGATTGGGTGAACGCCGGCAACCGGCGCGTTGCCTACTACACCAACATTCCCCCGGGCGATTACCGTTTCAGTGTTATCGCCAGCAGCGGTGCCGGCACCTGGAGCGCGCCTCAGACAATAAGCGTAAAACTGGGCGCGCACTTTTATCAGACCCTCTGGTTTGCCTGCCTGTCACTGCTGGCGTTGCTCTTGGTTATAGCCGTTCTTTACCGCATAAACATTCGCCAGTTAAGCCTTCGCGAACGGGCCTTGGAGACTCGCGTGGCGGATAGGACGTTTGCCCTCCGCCGCGAGATTGCGGAGCGCGAACGCGCCGAATCGGAGTTACTCAAAGCCAAAGAACTCGCCGAAGAAGCAAACCGCGTAAAAAGTGAGTTTCTCGCCAACATGAGCCACGAAATTCGCACGCCTATGAACGGCATTGTAGGAATGACTGAACTCGCTTTGGCTACCGATCTTAGCCCTGAACAATATGAATACCTGGGCATGATCAAGTATTCGGCTGACTCGCTTCTCACCGTCATCAATGACATCCTCGACTTCTCGAAAGTCGAAGCAGGCAAGCTCGATTTCGATCCCATTAGTTTTAATCTGCGCGAATGTGTCGAAGAGACCATCCGTTTAATTGCCTTTCGAGCTGACCAAAAAGCGCTGGAAGTCATCTTTGAAATTGCGCCGGACGTGCCTGAAAGTATCGAGACGGATCCCACCAGGTTGCGGCAGATTATCTTGAACCTGGTGAGTAATGCCGTCAAGTTCACCGAACAGGGCGAAATCCATGTGAAAGTGGAGCGCGAATCCAGCGATGGCGAGGACGCCATTCTTCACTTTCAGGTTCGCGATACGGGCATCGGTATACCCAGTTCAAAACTGGGCTCCATTTTTGAGGCGTTCTCCCAGGCGGACACCTCTACCACGCGCAAGTTCGGTGGCACTGGTCTGGGCTTGGCCATTTGCTGCCGGCTTGTGGTTCTTATGGATGGCCGAATCTGGGTCGAGAGCGAAGAGGGTAGCGGCAGCACTTTCCACTTCACTTCTCGCGTCAAGACGATAACTACGCGGCCTATGCTGGCGCCTTCGCCGGAGTTTGCCAATATCAACATTCTTGTCGTCGAAGACCAACCGACAGCTCGACGAGTACTGCGTGACACGTTAACCTCCTGGTCCGCTCGCGTAACGGCTGTTGGATCGGTGGCGCAAGCTGTGGCTGCGGTAAAGGCCTTGCGAGAGTTGCAATCGTCTTTCTCTCTCGCCTTGGTAGACGTCAGCTTACCTGACAGCGACTGTTTCACTCTTGTCGATAAACTAAATCGCGCCAGCGAAGGCGTGCTGCCGGTTGTCTACATGCTACGCCCGAGCACTAAAGTGGCCGACGCCGTTAAATCGCGCGAGGCTGGGGGCGCCGGTTTCGTTACCAAGCCGCTCAGGCAGCAGGAACTGCGTGAGATCATGCGCTCGGTCTTAACCCGGTCGTCGCGCTTTTCTTCTTTGCAGTTGTTCTCCCGCAGCGGCGATGCAGGGTTGAAATTGTCCAAGCGCCCTTTGCGCATTCTCTTGGCCGAAGATAATCCCGTCAATCAGCGGCTGACGCTGCGCCTGTTGGAGAAGCGCGGCCACTCGGTATTTGCCGCCGCAGATGGAGTCGAAGCCTTAGAGGCCGTTTCTCGCGAGAAGTTCGATCTCGTCTTAATGGATATCCAGATGCCTAGGCTGGATGGCTTCCAGGTAACCGCCTTGATTCGCGAAAACGAGCGCCTCACCGATGATCATCTGCCCATTGTCGCCATGACTGCGAATGTCTTGAAAGGCGATGAAGAACGCTGCCTGACCGCCGGTATGGACCATTATGTCTCTAAGCCGGTTGACCAGAAGAAACTGTTTGAGATCATTGAACGGCTGGCGCCCTCCATCTCCGCGGCATCCGCTTAGATCTTGTTTTCTAGCCCAGTAGCGAGAACAGGCTCTTAGTCAGGCTGTCTTCCACCTGAGCCACTTTCACGTTCGCCTGGAAGTCCTGCTTCGACGTAACCAAGCCGGTCACCGCCGTACTAAGATCCACCGTATCACCGGAAGTAGGAGCGCTGCCGCCCGTCGTGGTGCTCCCTTGAAAAGCTCTCATTATTGAAGTCGCCGAGGAATTAAAAGCGCCCTCTGCCTGCTGCATTCCGTTTACCGGAATTGATAAATCCATTTTCCCCTCTACCCTGCTTTTCGACCGTTCTATGGCCCCGGAAGAATAAATCTTATGGTTCTGAATGACTTCAATAAACTAGAGGCTAGGGCGATGAGTCAGCAGGAAATTTTTGAAGTAGCGCTCCCTAAGGTCGAGCATGTCGCCGCAGGAGCGGTCCTTTTGCGCTCGTACGCCGAGACCTCCCAGGCGGCGGTTCTCGAATCCATTCATCAGATTGAAGCTTCCTCTCCCTTCCGCCACATGGTCACGCCGGGCGGCTTCCGCATGTCGGTGGCCATGACAAATGCCGGCCGCATCGGTTGGGTGACCGATCGTTCAGGCTACCGTTATTCTCCGCTTGACCCCCTCAGTGGCAGGGCATGGCCTCACTTGCCCGGCCTTCTTTCCCGCTTAGCCTCAGATGCCGCTGCAAGTGCTGGCTTTCCATCGTTCGAGCCCGACGTCTGCCTCATCAACCGCTATGCACCCGGAGCGCGCATGGCGCTCCATCAGGATAAAGACGAGCGTGATTTTGATCAGCCTATCGTGTCTCTATCTCTGGGCCTGCCCGCGACCTTTATGTTCGGCGGTCTCAAACGCACCGACAAACCTCTGCGCATTCGTTTGTTGAGCGGCGATGTCATCGTGTGGGGCGGCGTTAACCGGCTGGCTTATCACGGGATTGCGCCCTTACCCAAAGGGGTTCACCCGCTCACCGGAGCTTTTAGAATCAATCTGACATTCCGCTGCGGACTTTAGAAAGTTTGCCGCTGGTAAACTGAAAGAGTTATTTTCCACACGCTGCACAAGCCGGCATAGCTCAGTTGGTAGAGCACCTGATTTGTAATCAGGATGTCTTCGGTTCGATCCCGAATGCCGGCTCCATTTTCCATTACAATCAAGTGGCAAGTACTGGTCCGTATAAGTACTCCCCGTGATTGCCTCATAACTCGTCACCTCGCTACCATCTGCATTTGCCTTTTTCAAGAACGTTGATTGGCTGCGAACCTGACATTGACGTCAGTGCCTGCCAGTCTCCCAAAAAACCAGGTTGGAGTGAAGTGATTTTTTCAAAAAAATTCGCATTAACGCGGCGCATACTGCCAAACGCACTGATAGTGATTGCTGCGGCAGCCATGTATGTGGTTCCTGCATGGGCCCAGGACCTGACGGGCGGTCAATTCACCGCCAACTGCGGAAACGCCACCGCCGCCCAGATCTTCGACGCCAACAAAATGAATACCGGTCTGTACGGTGAGACGAACCTGATCGCGGTGAGTGACCCGGACATCGTACTGATTGGCAACCAATGGTGGATGATCTTCGCGACCGGCCCCAGCAGCACCCGCGCCATCCAGCCCTTCGCGGCCTACCTCCCTCCGGGAGCCTCGCTCTCTACAACCACCACCTACCCGTCCGATCCGAACGGTTGGCACTTGGTCGGAGCGCAGGCCAATGGTCAGGGCATTGCGATCCCGGTCTCTCCTAACCCCGGCACGAACGGCTGGGATCAAATTGCGGCCGAGACACCCTCGGTCGACGTAGGGTCCGACGGCACCGTCAGCATCTACTACTCGGGCCACAATGCGGGCCAGACCCCTTTTCAGATCGGCCTCATGACCGGCTTCACTAATGGCCAAGCCACCGGCGATCCTAACCCGGTAATGACGGCGTTGGAGCCTTGGGAGTTCAGCAGCGGCCTGAGCGCGCTCCTGGAACAGTCGGTGCGCTGGATGCCGCAGCTCAACAAATACATCATGTACTACACCGCCGGCGCATGGTGGGCCAGCCCGCCGGACAACAAGATTGCCTACGCCGAGAGCACCGATGGAATCAACTGGGTCAACCGCCAGCCGCTCGATTTTCCCGTTAGCTATTACAATCAGGACTTCCTTTACAACCCCGCGCGCAACCGTTACGAGATGGTGATCTCAAATGACCCCACCGGCGCGGGCGGTGCCAATCCTCGCAACATCGTTTGGCGCGACGCGGCCACCCCCGCCGTCAAAATGGCCAACTGGCAAAACGAGGTTACCTTGCTGCAATACAACGCCTCCAACAGCGCGTCCTGGTACAACAGCGGCATCCTCTCGCCTTCGGTGAAATACGGCAACCTGCCTGGCGAATTAAACCGCATGTACGTTTTCTTCCACTCCTATTCGCAGGCGGGCGACATGTCCATCGGCCGCTTTTATTGCGATGCCCCGGCGCAGTCCCAGACCATCACTTTCAATTCCATTCCGGCACAGACCGTTGGCAGCACCCTCACAGTCAGCGCCACCGCCAGTTCAAACCTTCCGGTAACCTTCGGCGTGGTGCCGAATGGCAATTGCAGCGTTGCGGGCAACACAGTCACCTTTCTAAATGCCGGCGCATGCGGTGTAGTGGCCAATCAGGTGGGCAACGCTGCCTACCAGGCAGCACCGTCGGTCGGTCAGGTCGTTCAAGTCAACAGCCAGACGGCGCAAACTATCACGTTTAAACCCATTCCCACGCAGGCAGCGGGTACGCCGCTAGCGCTCAGCGCGACTGCAACTTCCGGCTTAGCGGTTAGCTTTGCCTCCTACACTCCGGGCGTTTGCACCGTATCCGGCACAACGGCTAATTTTGCTGGCGGCGGCACATGCACCATCGTGGCTTCGCAAACAGGCAACAGCACCTATGCGGCTGCGCCGTTAGTAACCCAAAGCTTTACCGTTAGCTCGGGGCAGCAAGCGCAGACCATCACCTTCAACGCGATTCCCGCACAGACCGTCGGCGGATCCCTGGTTGTCAGCGCCACGGCAAGCTCGGGCCTGCCGGTCACCTTTTCCGTAGTCCCCAATGGCAACTGCAGCATCTCGGGCGGCACCGTCACCTTCTTAAACGTTGGGAACTGTGGAGTAGTGGCTAGCCAAGCGGGAAATGCGTCCTACTTGGCGGCTCAGGCCGTGGGCCAGATCATCGTCGTAAACAACTCAGCGGTGCAGAGTATTACCTTCAATGCAATCCCGCCCCAGAAGGTAGGCGGCACCCTCGCAATCACCGCTACGGCAAGTTCGGGTTTGCCCATCACTTACGTGATTGTTCCAAACGGGAACTGCAGCATCTCGGGCAGCATTGTCACCTTCCTGAATCAAGGTGTCTGCGGGGTTGTGGCCACGCAGGGTGGCAACGCAACCTATGCGCCCGCGGCGGCCGTGGGTCAGGCAATTGTCGTCAATTAAGAAACGCCAGCACGAATACCAACGGAGCATTCCAGTTGATTGCCACCTCGTTGCAGGCATAGGCGCCTGTTTGGTCAACGTACATTTTGCCGCGCGGCGTATCCGGACTCAGCAGTTTCTTCATAACGCTATCTTGCCGGCCGGGGTTCGGTCCTCCGGATAGCAATCCGGGCCAAGGCAGATCCAGGCCGTCTGCGGCGCTAGGACGGTGGTGAGGATGACGGAACGCGTTTTCACCTAGCTGCGTCACCCAGGAAAGCGAGAACGAATTTCTGCCCAGTAGATAGTGCAGGTTATCCATAGCGGCATTGCGGTACTGCGTATTGGGCTGAAAACGGTTCGCAATCAGAAGTTGCATGCTGTAGTTTGCCGCTACTGCATTCGATCCCCAGACGTAATCGCTGGCCGTCAGGGAGATTCGATAAGGATGCTGATGAGTCCTCAAGGCTATTGCATCGGCAGCGGCTAGCGTTTTCTGGCGAATGGCCTCTGCTGCTTCTTTGTCACCGCCATTCCCAAGCACGTACGTGTAGAGAGCAAGCGGTGCAACCATCGGCCACGATTGTGGATTCACCGGACGAACCGAGTCGAGGTATTCGCGATAGTGCGCAAGAAAGTATTGCCCAAATTCCGGCTGCTTGGTTGTGCGCAGAAGTTCAGCCGCCGCCCACAACTCTTCATCGCCACAGGAGCGATCGCCGTAATCTCCCGTGGAGACGCCAGGCGGATTCTTGAAGGTAACGTTTGGATTGTTCTTCAGCCACGCCCACGCTTGCGTCGCTGCCTGTAGGCAGCGCTTGGCAAAGGTTGCATCAAAGCGCCTGTAGTCGCGCGCGGCAATTGCCATCACAGCGGCAAAATCGGCTGTGGCGCAGGAACTCTTAAAGGGTGCCGCACCCGTCCCGACGACAACACTCGGCAGCGTGTCGCGGTCGGGCATGATGAAGGCACAGAAATGATCACTAGTCTGCTTATGCCAGACGCCTCCGTCGCTATCCTGCATGGATAACATCCATTCGAGGTTCCAGCGAATTTCGTTCAGAATGTCGGGCTGGCCGTTTGCTGATTCAGGAAGATTAAGCGAAAGTTTGTCTGCCGAATCTCCATAAAGTTCCCACGCCCACAACAAAGTGCCAGTCGTGATACCGCCATTCACAACATATCTGCCATAGTCACCGGCGTCGTGCCAGCCATACGCCGAGGCGTGGTCGCCCGCCTTGCCCGCCGACGGATCAAACCCGCCTTTGACATGACAGATGCCATGCCGGTAGCCTGGAAACTCGGAACCGAGATTAACTTCAGTTCCGCAACGCTGCCCATAGTAAGAACGCATCGTCAGGTAGTAGGCTCGCTTGAACACATCGGGAGCAATGCGGAAATTCCAGCTGCGACCCACGCCATCAATTTGGAGATAGAAGTTGCCCGTCTGCTTGAACTCCGAGAAGTCAGCGATTTGAACGCTATCGTTTGTGTCCGAATCAAGTACGGGATCGCTCAGGCTGCCTGAGAAAACGGCGGAATTGCCTTCCGGCTTGCGAATAGAAAAAGCCTTCCGTGGCGCGGCAGAAGCGGCCTGTGGCACGAACATCGCGAGCTTGGGAGCTGCCGGCAAATAACCCACTTGGTCCACTTTGATGGCAATGGTAGGGGATTGGGCGAACACCTGTAGCGAAAATCCGCCCAGCAAGCAGGCGCTGAAAACCCTTAAGTTCATAAATCAACGATACGCAGCAGCCTGAATCCCATACAACTCCGAATACTGGCCGCCTTTCGCCATCAGTTCCTCGTGTGTTCCAACCTCCACCAGGCGGGCGCCATCCAGCACAACAATTAGGTCAGCCATTCGCACGGTTGAGAAACGGTGCGAAACCAGAATCGTAATCCGCCCCTCGCCCCCGGCACCATGGGCGGCCGCTGCATAGCGGTCGAACAAAGCATGTTCAGTCTCAGCATCCAGAGCTGCGGTCGGTTCATCCAGAATCAACAGCAGCGGCTGATCCCGCATGAAGCCCCGCGCCAGCGCAAGTTTCTGCCATTGGCCGAACGACAACTCAGCTCCGCCGGGCCACGTCGGGCCTAGTTGCGTATCCAATCCCGAAGTCAGCCGTGCAATCACATCTGCCGCTCCTGCGCGCTCAATAGCTGCGCGTACGGCCGGCTCATCGTCAAGCCGCGGCACATCACCCAAGCCCACTGTATGGGTAGCGCGAAATTCAAAACGGAAAAAATCTTGAAAAGCGCCAGCTAAACGCCCTCGCCACTGGCTGGCCGCGATACGCGCTAAAGGAACTTCATCCACAAAGATCGACCCTTCTGTGGGCTCATACATCTTTGCCAGCAGCTTCACCAGCGTCGTCTTGCCGGCGCCGTTTTCACCGACAATCGCTATCACCGCGCCTGCTGGCAGCGTCAACGATACATCGTCCAGTACAGTGCGCGATGTTCCAGGATATTGAAACGACACGTGCTCCATCCGGATACCACTGCGCAGCGACGCCGGAACGGGAAGATCTCCTGCCGCCTCTATCTTGGCTGCATAATCCTCAAGCCAGGCCAGCCGCCGCGAGCCGTCCATCCAGAAACCGCGCAGGAATCCGATCTCGCCTACGGTCGCACCGATATACGAGGAAAGCCGCGCTCCTGCCGCCAGCACCAGCAGCACTTGGCTTGCCGGCGCACGCAAACCATACGCTACGAATACAACCGCGCCCACATACGCCAAGCCGAAAACCGCCCAACCAAGCGCGTGCCAGAAAGCCGAGCCCCAGCGTGCCGCAGCCACCGGCTTGTACCAACGCTCCCAGGCCGCACGGCGATCGCTTATCAACCTCTCGCCAATGCCGGCAACCCGCACCTCTTTGCCTGGCGAGGCGGTGGTTGCGATGGTGAACAAATGGCGCGACAGCCGGTTCGTTTGAGCGCCCCTCTCCTGCGCCTTTCTTTCAATCGCCGGCCGCCAGCTGGATGTTAGAACGGTTGGAATGGCAAACACTGCCAGCAGCATCAGCGCCGGATGAATGGACGCCAGCAGCGCCATTGTCACTCCAAGCCTCAGTATCCATCCCAGCGTGGTGAATAACGACTGGTACATGTGGTCCAGCACGAAAACCTGGTTGCGAAGCATCGAGAGCCGGTCCAGGTATTCGGGCCGCTCTTGATGGGCGATCGTTGCGATGGAGCCCTGCAACTGCGCCACGTGCGACTCCAGCGCAATAGTCACCTTGTCGCGAAAGCGGCGCTGGATTCGCGTGCTCACTGTGCGCAGAAACCATGTTCCCGCCGTAGATAGCGCCAGCCCGGCCGCCGCCCACTGTACCAACTCCGGCCTATGTTGCATTACGCCTCTGCCCAGCAGCATCAGCCACAATGCGAGCAGAGCGTCCGGCAACGCGGCTAGTTGCGAAACCAGAAAGGAAGCAACCATCAGGCCCGGTTGATCGCGATAGCCCAGCTTGCATAACCGCCACATGGAAGACAAAGCCGGGGGCAAGGGCTCGATGGCGGAAATCGGTTTAGGCGAGGACGTCATACGTTGCGCCCTCCTCATCACCCTGAACGCTAAAGCGCTGCGCCTGCAAATCGAACATGGTCCGGTAACGTCCGCCAAGTGCCATTAATTCATCGTGTGTGCCAAGTTCGACAACATGCCCTTGCTCCAGCACGCAAATGCGATCGGCCTGCCGAACCGTGGAGAACCGATGCGAAATCAGTATGGTAGTGCAATGCCTGGTAGCGGCTAATAGGCGTTCAAAAATCTCTGCTTCGCCTCGAACGTCCAACTGCGCCGTGGGCTCGTCCAGCAGCACTATGCCAGCGCCCAAGGTTACCGCGGCCAGCGATCGCGCCAGCGCGATGCGTTGCCATTGACCGCCCGACAGGTCTGTCCCGTCATCGTAGCCGCGAGCGAGAACTGTGTCGAGTGCTGCCAGATTTTCCGCTCCCGCCGAAACAAGCGCGCTATGTATGACGTGGTCGGGAGCGCCATTCGGAGCCACATTGTCGCGCAGCGGCAGTTCTAGGCGAATAAAATCCTGGAACACAGCCGTGATGCGCGCTCGCCAGGAAGCCAGATCGAAGGTAAGAATATCGATGCCGTCCACTTCAATCGTGCCTGACTGAGGATCATACAAACGGCACAGCAACTTCGCCAGCGTCGTTTTACCGGCGCCATTCTGTCCTACAATGGCCAGCGACGAGCCGGCAGGAATCGTCAGGTTAAAGTCTTTGACTACCGGAGCGCCGTCCTGATAAGCGAAGCTGACATCGCGCAATCGGATCTCGCGTTGAGGTCTCGCATCGGCAGAGCGGTTGCCGGAAGTAAGCGCGCCTGCGGGCTGCATGGCCGGTTCTAATCGCAGCACCGCCGCAACCGGAGCGGCCGCTCCATCTAGCGCCCAGCTGAATCCGCCGAAGGCAATCATAGATACGCCTATCGCGCTTTGCACATAGACAACGGCTTCGCCCAGGCTGATGCGGCCACTGCTGGCGGCCGCGGCAAGCATCAGGAATACAACCATGTTTGCCGATACCACCAGCAGCATGCTCCAGATAACGGGGCGCTCTCGTAAGCGCGTAGCCGCATACTGCAGTTCGTGCAATCGAGTTCGTCTTGCTTTGAATCGTTGGATAGTCCAGCTATCCAGCCCGAACAGCCGCAACTCCTTACTTGCAGGTGGGTCAACTGCAAGCCGATAGGCATATTCGGCGTCGCGTTGCGCGCTGCGCACTTCTTCGGTATTGCGGTCGCGCCAAACGCCGCTTTCGCGCAGCAGCCAGTGCGTTGCCAGCCAGGCCCCGGCCAGAACAAGCGGAGCCCACCAGGCGTAGTAGGCAAGAATCAAGGCCGACGCGACGCCGCCGATCATCTCAACCAAGCCGTTGGCAATGAAATCCATCGAGATAGACAATGGCGGGCCAGTCATTCCAAGGTCGAAATCGCGTGCCACCGTCAGGTCGCTGGTTAAGGCGGGATTCTCCAAGTGACCCATGCCCGGCGGACGCACACACGCTTCCGTCAGCCGATCGTAAAGCCAGGCGGCCGCCCGGTCTCCAAGATTCGCACTGACGGCTTGACTTATTGGATTTAACAGTTGCAGCAGGACGAAAACACCCCCGGCAAATGCCAGTGCGCTGGCCAAAGGCTGTCCGCGCTGTACTGTGCCGACCAGAACTCCCATGGCGATGCCGAAAATTGCGGGCAAAGTTCCGCGTAGCAGGACAGTCGCCCACCAGGACGCCGCCAGGCCGGGGTCAGCCTTAGGCAGAGTTCCGAAAAACTTCCATTCTTTGCGGTTTCTAAGCGCCTGAAGCATAAGTAAGGCTGACACATTATAATGAAGTTTCACGCGTTCATGCTTAATGGTCGATATACATAGTCATATTCTTCCTGGTCTCGACGATGGCTCGAAGACTATGGATGAAAGTCTTGAGATGTTGCAGCTGGCGGCATCGTCTGGTACTACCGATATCGTTGCCACACCTCACGCCAACCTCGAATTTAGTTTCGACCCCGCCGTCGTTTCGAATCTGGTAAACGAACTGTCTGACAGAACCAAGGGGCTGATCAAGATTCACAAAGGTTGCGATTTTCACCTCAATGTAGATAATTTGCAGGATGCTCTTGCGAATCCGGCTAAATATACAGTAAATGGCCGCGCTTATTTAATGGTGGAATTGCCCGATCTGACATCCATTTCAGCCATGCGTAATGTGTTAAATAGACTGCTGGAAACGCGCATAATTCCCATCATTACTCATCCTGAGCGGAATCGTTCCGTTCAGGGAAATTTGAAGGAAGTAGAGCTTTGGGTGAAGGATGGTTGTCTCATGCAGGTAACGGGGCAGTCGCTGTTAGGGCACTTCGGACAAACAGCGTTGCGCTTCGCCGAGTCCCTGTTTGATTCGGATTTAGTGCACTTTGTAGCCAGCGATGCGCACGATTGTGTCAATCGGCCGCCTAATTTAGCCCCCGCTTTTAAATTGGTTTCCGATCGCTGGGGCTCCGAGCGTGCAGACGCGTTATTCAACCATAATCCCCAGGCCGTGCTTTGGGGTGAGGCAATTTACGCACTTCCCAAGCCAAATAAAAAGGCACGTTTTTTCGCTTTCTGGAAATAAACGTGCCACGTTAGTCACTATTCCTACATTCTTAGTTTGGGATAGATAGTTTTGTGGTTGTGGTACTCAGCAGGCTCATACCCTCCCTCGAAGATCTAGATTTATATCTGTAAAACGTGGTACTACATTAGATGACGCTGATAGGTTAGTTCGCCTGTAGCGATTCCCTTCGAGCATGCCAGCCGAAGCCGATCCAAATAAATAGGCGTACCAAGTCAAAACGGCCTGTCCTTTAACTAACTCGTCTTTTCTCGGAGGATTGATGTCTAGTTTGCAAATGGTGTTAGCCACAACTGTCTCTGTACTGCCAATACATGGACAAAGCCTGATTCCAGATCAGGACGCTACCTTCCCTTGGTACGGAATTCGCACCCGCTCCAATCATGAACGGATGGCCGCTAATGTACTGTCCGGCAAAGGGTACGAACACTACCTTCCAACCTACAAAACGAAGCGCCGTTGGACCGACCGTATTGTCGAGAGCGAGCGCCCGCTTTTCCCCGGCTACGTCTTTTGCCGCTTCGATCACAAAGCGCGGTTGCCTATTCTGACAACACCGGGCGTAGTTGCGGTGGTCGGATTCGGCAACGACCCCGCTCCCATCCAAGAGACCGAAATAGAGGCGGTGCGTACTGTTCTGCGCTCCGGTCTGGCCACCGAACCGTGTCCTTTTCTACGCGAAGGTCAGCGTGTGCGCGTGAAGCGTGGCGCTTTGGAAGGCGTGGAAGGCATACTCATGAAGAAGAAGAACGAATTCCGTATGGTGGTGTCGGTTGGTATGCTCCAGCGCTCCATTGCCGTAGAAATCGACCGTGAGTGGATCGACGCTATTTAGTTTCAGCTGCCTTCTTATAAAGTATTAAGCATGTTGCGCGCGACGTTGATCGTCCTCGCTTGTGCTATTCCCGTCCTGCCGGCAACTCCGGATTTCAAGCGCGATATTGCGCCCATCCTTCAACAGTCGTGTGCCCAGTGCCACGTGGGTAACGTGGTGATGGGCAAATTAAGCCTTGCCAGCGAAGCGGATATACTGCGCGGCGGCGCTTCAGGCCCGGCCATTGTGCCGGGACACAGCCCCGATAGTCTGCTGATTAAGCGCCTGCTGGGCTTTAACGACATGGCGCGCATGCCCATGGGTGCCGCGCCGCTTTCCAGCCCGCAGGTGGCGTTAATCCGAACTTGGATCGATACTGCGGACTTCAGTGCCATAAAAGCTTCGCCTCTGTCGGTCGCCCCGGTCGCCGCTTCCAGCGCGCCCGAATCTTCTGTCTACGCCTCGCAAGTGCGACCCATTCTCGCCACCCGCTGCTATTCCTGCCATGGTCCCGATGTGCAGCAAAACGGACTCCGGCTAGATTCCTTGGCCGCCATCCTGAAAGGCAGCGATTCGGGCAAGGTCATTGTTCCAGGCAAAAGCCAGGACAGCCGCTTGCTGCGTCGTTTACTGGCGCAGGAACGCCCGATGATGCCTTATGGCGGCCCGGCGTTGTCCTCAAGTGAAGTGGCTGTCATTCAGAAGTGGATCAACGCTGGCGCTCCCGGACCTGATTCAACCACGCCGCTGGCTTTGGCTAAAACTCCAAAGCATTGGGCTTACGTAAAACCGGTTCAGCCGCCCCTTCCAACGGTACGCGACGCTGCGTGGATCAAAAATCCAATTGATAACTTTGTCCTCGCCAAGCTCGAATCCGAGGGTTTGAAGCCTTCGCCCCAGGCATCGAAGACCGCTCTCTTACGGCGCGTGTATCTCGACCTTACCGGCCTGCCGCCATCTATCAAGGAGCTCGACGATTACTTGGCAGATACGGCTCCCGACGCGTATGAGAAGGTCGTGGACCACTTGCTTGCTTCTCCCCACTACGGTGAGCGTTGGGCGCGCCCGTGGCTTGACCTGGCGCGCTATGCCGATAGTAACGGCTATGAAAAAGACCGTATTCGCACAGCCTGGGAGTATCGCGACTGGGTGATTCGCGCTCTGAACTCCGGCATGTCCTTCCGCGATTTCACCATTCAGCAAATTGCCGGCGACATGCTGCCGAATCCAACCAAAGACCAATTGATTGCCACCGGCTTTAACCGCAACTCGATGCTAAACCAGGAAGGCGGCATCGATATCAACGAGTATTACTGGTACAGCCTGGTCGATCGGGTAAACACCACCGCTTCTGTTTTTCTCGGCTCCACGCTGGGCTGCGCGCAATGTCATAACCACAAGTTCGATCCTTTCCTGCAGAAGGATTACTATCGCTTTCTCGCTTTTTTCAACAATCTCGAGCACAAAGGAGTCGGCGTGGGCGACCGCTGGATGGATGAGCCCGAAATGGAACTGCCGACGCCTGACCAGGCGAAGCGGAGTGCCGAGATTAAAGCCGGCATCGGCAAGTTGGAAGATGTCTTACACACCCAAACCGCCGGGTTGAATACAGCGCAGCAGACGTGGGAAGCGCAGATGAAAGCGGCGGAATCGCAATGGCACCTGCTTAAGGTCACAAGCGCAAAGTCGGAAGGCGGCGCTACGCTTACGCAGCAGGCCGGCGGTTCCATTCTGGCGTCAGGCTCCAATCCGCAGGCTGATACTTACACGCTTGAGGCGACCAACGAACTGGCGGGCGTTACCGCCATTCGCCTTGAAGTATTGCCTGACACCAGCCTCCCGCACAACGGTCCGGGCCGCGACCCCGAAGGCAACTTCTTCCTGAGCGACTTCGAAGTGCGCACCGGCGCCGACCATCATCTTGTCGCCTGGAAGGCAGCGGAAGCCGATGAATCCCAGGATGGCTACGGCATTGGCGGCGTGGTGAAGAAGGGCACCGGCTTATCAGGCTGGGCCATTGAAGCCCGCCCCGATGCTGCCGGCTTGCGCAGGCAGGCTGTGTTCATTTCCAGCGAAGCGCTGCCGGTTGGTCCCTTAACTATCACCATGAAGCATTTGATGCGCCGCTCGTCGCGCAACATCGGATGCTTTCGTCTAAGCGCGACCACTTCCGCCGATCCTAAGTTCATCGTCCAGCTTCCGGCGCGCGATCGCCCTTTGCTCACGCTGAGTAACGAAAAACGCAGCACCGAGCAAGCGGCAAAGCTGAGCGCAGACTATCGGCAAGTTGCTCCTTCGCTCGACCCCGCTCGTCAACAGATCGCTAGCTTGCAGCAAGACCTGCAGAAACTCGGCATCGCCACCGCTATGGTGATGGCCGAGAAACCGACCTTCTTGCGCCCGGCCGCCTATATTCGCGAACGCGGCACCTTCACTAGTCCAGGCGAACTGGTGTATGCCGATGTTCCGTCGGCGCTCGGCACGCTACCGAAAGATGCCATGCCCAATCGGCTGGGTCTGGCGCAGTGGCTGGTTAGCGATGACAATCCACTTACGGCTCGTGTAGCAGTGAACCATTTCTGGGAAACAATCTTCGGCCACGGCATTGTCGAAACCAGCGAAGACTTCGGCACGCAAGGTGACCCGCCGTCGCATCCCGAACTGCTCGATTGGCTGGCCACCGAATTCATGCACGATGGCTGGGACATGAAGAAGATCCAGCGGCTGATGGTGACATCGGCCACCTACCGGCAGGATTCGCGCGTCAGTCCTTCCTTGCTCGAGCGCGATCCCTACAACAAGCTTTATGCGCGCGGTCCGCGCTTCCGCGTTGAGGCCGAAACGGTGCACGATCTGGCGCTTTCTATAAGCGGCCTGTTGAGCGGCAAGATGTACGGCCCGGGTGTGTTTCCTTACCAGCCGGAAGGAGTGTGGAACATTCCATACAGCTCCGACAAGTGGGTCCAGAGCAAGGGCGAAGACCAGCACCGTCGCGCGCTTTACACCTTCATTCGCCGCAGCGCGCCTTATCCAAGCCTGGTAACCTACGATGCGCCCAGCCGCGAGTTCTGCACAGTTCGGCGCGTCCGAACCAACACGCCGCTCCAGGCGCTCACCAGCTTGAACGATCCGTTCTTTTTCAACGCAGCGCAGGCCTTGGCGCTGCGCATGTCGCGCGAAGGCGGCAGTTCGCTGAACGCGCGCATTGCCTACGGCTATCGCCTCACTGTTTCTCGCCTCCCAACCGCAGCTGAGTTGCAGAAGGTGTCGGCCTTCTACACACAACAACTCGCCGCTTACAAGCAGCAGCCAAACAAGCAGGATCCGCCTGAACTATCCGCGCTTACCATGGTTGCCAACGTTCTTTTAAGCATGGACGAAACCATCACTAAGGAGTAATGCAACATGCCCGACCGCCTTCTGGAACGCACCCGCCGCCACTTCTTCAAACAAGCGGGCTTCGGTATTGGCACGGCTGCATTGGCTGGGCTGCTGGATAACCAACTGCTTGCCACTGACGCTGCCGGCACCGCAAAAGCGCCCATGTTCCCAGCCAAGGCCAGGAGCATTATCTACCTGTTCATGGCCGGCGCTCCATCACAGGTGGACCTGCTCGATCCTAAACCGCTGCTCCAGAAATACGATGGCCAGAACGTTCCCGATGAACTGACCAAAGGCGAGCGCTTCGCCTTTATCAAGGGCAAGCCGCGCCTGCTGGGTTCACCATATGAATTCACGCGGCATGGCGACTCCGGTGCCGAGATTTCCGAACTCCTTCCTCACTTGGCAAAGGTCTCGGGCGACATCGCCATCGTTCGATCGATGCACACCACCCAGTTCAATCATGCGCCCGCCCAGATCTTCATGAACACCGGCTTCCAGATCATTGGCCGTCCCAGCATGGGTTCGTGGATGACCTACGGCCTGGGCAGCGAGTGCAAAGATCTGCCCGGCTTCGTCGTCCTTATCTCCGGTGAGAACCAGCCGGATGGCGGCAAAGCCTGCTGGGGCAGCGGCTTCCTGCCCACTCTGTATCAAGGTGTTGAGTTTCGTTCGCAGGGCGAACCGGTCCTGTTCCTGAACAATCCCGAGGGCGTTTCCGACAACGCGCGCCGTGCTTCGCTCGATCTGTTGAAAGACCTGAACGACATGCATCTGGCCGAAAACGGCGACGCCGAAATTCGCACCCGCATCGCTTCTTATGAGATGGCCTATCGCATGCAATCGAGCGTACCCGACTTGGTGGACATCAGCAGAGAACCGGCCTCCGTTCATGAACTCTACGGCACCCAGCCCGGCAGGAAATCGTTCGCCAACAATTGTCTGCTGGCGCGCCGGCTGGTGGAACGCGGCGTCCGCTTTGTCCAGCTTTACCATCGCGGCTGGGATAACCACGGCACGTCGAGCCATGACGACATCGTCAATCGGCTGCCCGATCTTTGCCAGGAGACCGACCAGGCTGCAGCCGCTTTATTGACCGATTTGAAGCAGCGCGGTCTCCTCGATTCCACCATCGTCGTTTGGGGCGGGGAATTCGGCCGAACGCCGATGAACGAAGCCCGCAACAATTCGAAATTCCTGGGCCGCGACCATCACCCGCGCGCCTTCAGCATGTGGATTGCCGGCGGCGGCTTCAAACCCGGCATCACCTTTGGCAAGACGGACGAGCTTGGCTACAACATTGCCGAAGATCCGGTGGACGTGCACGATCTCCACGCCACCATCCTGCACCAGATGGGTATGGATCACACGAAGCTCACCTATCGTTTCCAGGGACGCGATTTCCGCCTGACCGATGTAGCCGGCAACGTAGTTGAAAAATTGATCGCGTGATGCTCTACATCCGTCCTGCCACGCGCGCCGATGTGCCTCAGATCAGGAAGTTGATTTTCGAGCTGGCAGAATACGAAAAACAACCCGAGGCAGCCGTCGCAACCGAAGAAGATCTGTTGCGAGACGGCTTTGGGCCTGAGCCGTATTTCCAGTGCGTGATGGCCGAGTGGCACGGGGACATCGCCGCGTTCGCTCTCTATTTCTTTCAATATTCCACCTGGGAAGGCCGCCCGGCCTTGTACCTGGAGGATCTCTTCGTGCGGCCGGCCTTTCGCAAGCTGGGAATCGGCAAGGCGCTGCTGCAGCACTTGGCGCAGCTCGCTATCGAGCGTAATTGCACGCGTTTTCAGTGGGAGTGTTTGGATTGGAACCAGCCGTCGCTCGATTTCTACGAGAGCATGGGCGCAGAGGTTCTCCGCGAGTGGCTGAATTTGCGACTCGGGAGGCAGGCGATTGAGGCGCTGGCTCATTCAACCGGCACCGAGCCAGCCACGACTCACGATGATTACCGCGCTACCTAGTGGCAGGAATCAAAAGCCGAGGGCCGCCGAACCAGTGAGCCTTTGCCTCACCCGCTGCCAAGCGCAAACCGTCACTCTGCATCCCCGGTCAGTCGTTTCATCGGCCCATTACAAACCGCCAGAACCACGGCAAGAACAACCGCCGCTATACCAACGCTCCCAAACAGCTTCGGCAACGGCATCGTCTCAAACACCGAGGCCAAACGCCCGCTGATGTAATCCCCCACCGAAATCGCCAGGAAAAACACCCCCATAATCAGCCCCGCAATCCGCTGCGGAGCTAGCTTCGTCATCGCGCTCAATCCTACCGGACTCAAACACAGCTCGCCAATCGTCTGCAGCAGATACGTCATCGTCAGCCATATCGGACTCACGCCCGACTTTGCCGCAATCGGCACCAAAATAATAAAACTGAGCCCCGCAAACAGCAAGCCAATAGCAAACTTCATCGTGCTCGAAGGGTTTCGTTCTCCCAGCTTCACCCACAGCCACGCAAAAATAGGCGCGATCGCGATGACAAACAACGCCGGCAGCGATTGGAACCAACCGGCCGGAAACGGCTGCGACATCCCAAACACCAGGCGGTTCGTCCTGCGCTCGGCAAACAGATTCAACGTCGAGCCCGCTTCTTCATAAATCGACCAGAACAACGCCGCCGCCGCAAACAGCACAAAGATCGCTATCAACCGGCCGCGCTCCTCTTTGCTCCACTTTCCGAACGTCAACATACCCGCAAAAAGAACCACCACAATGGTGGTCAGCATCACGCCAAAACCCGATGACAGCGATTGAATCGACAGCGTCCCGTCGTACGCCAGCTTGCCGCCAATGCCCATCACCAGCAGGAAAGCGGTCACGCCCAGCCGGAATCGTAACCGTTCCGGCGCTTTCACCACCGGCGCCGCGCCTGCCGTGCCCAACGTGCGTCCGGACAGCGCGTATTGCACCACGCCGATGGTCATGCCTATGCCGGCCAGCCCGAATCCATAATGCCAGTTGATGTTCTCCCCCACATAACTGCAAACAAGCGGCGCAGTAAAGGCACCCAGGTTGATTCCGATGTAGAAGATGGAAAAGCCCGCATCCCGTCGCGCATCATGCTTCCGGTAAAGCTGCCCCACCATGGTGCTTACGTTCGGCTTTAGCAGTCCCGTTCCGGTAACTATCAGCGCCAACCCCAGAAAAAAAGTGACAACGCTGGGAAACGCCATGCTGAAATGTCCCAGCGCGATGATGATGCCACCCGCCAGCACAGCTCGGCGCGCCCCTAGAATCTTGTCCGCAATCCATCCGCCTGGCAGGGCCAGCAGATAAACCATGCCCGTGTACAGCCCATAAATCGCACCGGCTTCAGGCGTTGCAAAGCCCAGCCCCTTGCGCGCAACCGGCGCGGTCATAAACAAAATCAGCAGCGCGCGCATGCCGTAATAGCTGAATCGCTCCCATAACTCCGTTAGGAACAGCGTGCGTAATCCAACCGGATGCCCGAAAAAACCTGCATCCCGCTTCTGCGATTCAATCGGCTGCTCAAGTGTTTGGTCGATGGCGCACTCCTCCAGTTAATGTAGTCGATCCAACTGTTCACAGGCGATATTATCTTCTGCGTGGTCTTCATCAGCTACGCCCGCAAGGATTACTATTTTGCTGAGTCGCTAGCTTTCCATTTGCAACGCTATCGCGTTCCGGTCTTTCTCGACGCCAAAGACCTGGCGCCCGGCATCGACTGGCAGCAGCAGCTCGAGGCCGCTCTCGACACCGCATCCTGTGTTCTGCTCGTCGCTTCGCCCGACAGCGTGAAGCGTCCCGCGGTCCGCATGGAGTGGGAGCGCGCCATCAAGACCGGCCGCCGCATCATTGTCGTTCTGTTTCGCAAAACCGTCCTCCCGCCCGAACTGACCGGCTATCAACGGGTCGATTTCCGCGCCCGCTTCGACACTGGATTGCACGCTCTCATTCAACTCCTCGCCGGCCAAACGCCGGACCGCCCGGCAAGCACATTCCTGACCTTCCCGCCCTGGATTTTAATCATCACGCTCACCCTGCTGGTGCCGCTGCTCAGCTACTTCGCCCTCGCCGACTGGAGCACCGGCCACCAGGGCCACGCCACCGGCAACGACATCTTCCTCTGGATAATGCTGCCGTTCTTTGCGGCCGGCTTCCTCTGGTTTCTCTGCCTGTCTTTCCTGCGCCGCCGCATGGGCATGACTCACCTGATGGCCTGCTTCGCTTTTCCCGCCATTTGGAGCATCTACCCGCTGCTCCGCTACTGGATCGCCGGTCCGGCAAATCTCCCCGCTGTCTGGCAAACCGCCGTCACCACCAATCCCTTGCCGATGGAGTTGTCCTCCGCCCTCACTCTTATCGGCGTCGGTTCCATTTTGCTGGTTCAACCAGAAGACTTGCTGCGCTGGACGCCCACCGGAAAAGCATGGGGCTGGTACCGCCGTCGGCGCTTGCTGGTTGCCGCCGGTCCCGATCGTCCCTCGCCTCTCCGCCAAATCACCCGCTACGCGTTGCTGCACCATGCGGTCGATGGCCCTGCCGCCGGGCGGCTGCGCCAGTTACTCCGCAGCCTTGGCGCATCCGAGACGCTAAACGCCTCGCCGCAGGACACCACCATCCTGCTGCTCACCTCGCGCACCCAGACGCCATGGCTCAGCCAACAAACACCGCAATTGAATACAAATGTCCTAACCATCGTCGGCTCACGCATCGGTCTTCCTAACCAATTCGAATGGCTTTGGAAGCGCGAGTGGATCGACTTCCGTCACTGGGATCTGCAGCGGCTCGATCGCAGGCGCGGCCTGCTGCAAGTGCCCGAAGCTGTCACCAACATACGTTACCCGCGCAGCGTCATGCTTGTGCACCACTTGCTGTGCGCACTGGCCGCGCTTGCCTTTTGCCTGTTTATCTTCGCCAATCCCGACTTCAACAAGCGCCCTGCTGGCGACGACGGGCCGCCGCTTGAGAGAGCGGAGTTGCTGTTCATTTCAGCCATTTGCATCTGGGGTGGAGTCGTCGCCCAGCGCTTTCTCAATCGCACGGTTTCGGAGCAGGGCTTTGACATATCCTGGAAACGATTTCTTCTGCCTGCCACTTGCGCCTATGCGATATCGGCCATCTATCGCGCATTCACTCGGCATGCACCTATTTGGCGCTTGCTCCCGGTCATGGCTTTTCTTGTGGCTTTTCCATTCTTGTTAGCAGGCAGACGCCTGCAATTCAACTTCTGGTTTCCATCTCCGGGAACGAGCAAGCCGGGAAACACACCCCGCCTTGCTGCGGGAAGGCAGTGGCAAACCCTCCTATGGGCAACCGTCTACATGTTTGTGTGGGCCTACATCCTAGGCATTTACGACACGGACTAACCGACCTGAGCTGGTACTGTCGCCAAACCATTACGGTCAAACTAGGCGCAATTGACCCGCCTTCAGGGTCATTGTTAGTCTCGAGCAGAAACCCCCTCTTATGATTTTTAGCCAATTAGCCAAACGTGTTTGGCGCTCGACCTTATTTGCTTGTTGTTTGTGCGCGCCTGAGGTAAAGGCGTCCACCATATCGGCAACGGCTCAAGCGGCTACATTGTCACCTGGAGCGGGCGGAGTATCGTCTATCGCTATAACGGGCGCCAGCAGCGCTCCGAATCTAGGCTTGGGTGGTACCGCTTGCGTCAACGTATCGGGCTGCCAGTACAACTTGGGCGGTACCAGCGGCACAATCGGATTTGAGTTCTTGAACGTCACCAGCAACAGCGCCTTGCTGGTTATCTATGTCACTGCGTCCGTGCAGAGAAGCGCAACTGCCTACGCGCTTCCCATTACCGCCGGGAGTACCACAATAGGAACTCTTAGCCTCATTGTTCCGTTGACGGCGCAAAGCATCACATTCGGTTCCATCGCGGCGCAAACGGTAGGCACTCCCATCGCGTTGGCAGCAACCGCCACGTCAGGCCTGCCGGTAAGCTTCGCATCTTCGACGCCTGCCGTATGCACCGTCTCAGGCGACGCGGCGAACTTCGTCGCAGCGGGAACATGCACCATTACTGCATCACAGAGCGGCAACGCCACCTATCCAGCCGCCGCGCCGGTTTCGCAGAGCTTCAGTGTGACGGGAAGTGTTGCGCAGGCTTCCGCCTATTCGACCATTTGCCAGGCACAAAGCGGCGGCGCCAGTTATTGCACCGACCAGACACCAGCCGCGGCCGATGCCAATGGCTATCACGATCTGGTCTGGGTGAACCTGAACAAGAGCCTTGCTTCCATCGCGGTGAGCGACAACCAGGTTTGGGGACTGGACAGTAGCGGCGCCCTCTGGTACCTGCCCGATTTCAAGACGGGAACGACTTGGACGTCGGTGGCTTCGGGCGTCAGTCAGATTTCTGCCGGACACAATCTTGTGTGCCAGATCAGCAGCAATCAACACGTGCTGTGCAGCAGTTCGCCAAACCCGTCACAGGGAGCGCTTACATGGTTCGATACAGGTGCTACCAACCTGAAGCAGATTGCAGTCTCGGCGGGCACGCAATTGTGGGCGGTGGATACCAACAGCAACCTGGTTAGAGTTACCGACTACACGCATCTGGCCAGCACTTCTACCCTCGTAGCATCAGGCGTTCAGCAGGTCGCGGTGGATGGGCGTGGCATGGTGTGCCAAGTGAACAGCGACCAGGGCGTATATTGCAGCAACTGGTCGGTTCCGGCCGCTGTAGCCAATCCGGCGCCTTATCATGGCCTGACCTGGCTACGGACCGGCGCACAGTTGCAAAATATTTGTTTGGCCGATGGCCAAGTGTGGGGCACCGATACAAGCGGGAATGTATGGGAACTGCCCGACTACACCAATTCAGCAACCTGGTTCAAAATCGCATATGGCGGGGTTGGCGAAAAGCTGGCGTCGTCGTCGACTCCGTCGCAGTTCCTGCCGGCCGATTTCGCAGGCAACGAAGTGGCGGTGCTGCTGTTCATGGGGCAAAGCAACTCGACCGGCTATAACGTGTTGCCCGCGCGTTTTATTTCACAGTCATCTCCAAACGTTTGGGGAGTACAGAATGGCGGGTGGAATTTCCTGGCCGGGAACAACAACGGAACCGCGCCCTTCATGGGCACAATTTCCTCCATTACGTCGGTGCAATGGACTAACTTCGCGCTGACGCCCAGTGGAGCCGATATGAATCTCGGCTTCAATAACGACGGCGGTCCGGGTGGGAATGCGGCTAATTTTGCGGCGTACCAGTGGCAGGGCTTGATCAATGCCGGCTGGAACCTTCCCGATCTGTATATTGTGCATATTGCCTGGCCCAGCCAAGGTATAGATTCAGCCGACACGACGACTGCGAATGTGGCATGGACGGTGCACGGAGTCAATTTATGGCAGCCGCTGTTAACAGCGTCGCAGGAGCCATCTTACGCGCTGGCGCCATTTGCCCGGCAGATTGTCTACCGCGCGCTGCAGAAGATTTTGGCCAACGGTAAAACGCCGCGCCTTATGGGTTTGCAATGGAACCAGTGGGAGGCTGAGGCGGGCAATGCAAACACCGTCTCCATTACGGATGCGCCCACGAACTACAACAACCTGGTGAGTGGCTTTTTTGCGGCCATCGGCAGTCACTATCCGATTCAGTTCGTGAAACCGCTTTCTACAGCCTACGGAGCAACAGCGCTCAGTGAGATGCAGTCCGTATTTTCGAACATGGCGGCAAATGATCCCACCGATCTATCGGTCATTGATGTTTCGCAGGTAAGCAGCACCATCTTCAGCGGCGGCGTCTTGGGTGGCGGCGATGGTTCCGTCCACTATAATCTCGACACGCACAAGTGGTTTGCTACACAGGCGATTGGCACCTGCCTGGTACACGGGAATTGCGGCACTCGAATTGCGCTGTTGCCGGCTTCAGCTCCCAATTGAGATCCTCTCGAAACACAAAGTTCGGCTGCTCTCTCTACTTAGCAGAGAGGCTCAAATGCCGGACAAAGAAACCTTACAGCGAGCCAGGAAAGACAAGGCAGAAGGAAAATCTGCGTCCACCCAGGCGGGCGAGTTTGTGCGCGAGGAAATGGACCACATTCGCGAAGGAAAGCACGGTGCCCGTTCTCCGGAACAGGCTATCGCTATCGGCCTTTCCAAAGCGCGCCGGGCTGGGGTTAATCTTCCTCCTCCGAAAAACGGATCCACGTCCGAGGCGACACGGAAGCGCGCCAAAAAAGATTTGGATAAAGCGCACAGCGGGACCAAGACTAAGCCTTCCCGCAAGCGCTCCCAAGCCACGCTCAGCGCCCTGAAACGTGAGCCACATTCTTCCGCTTCCAGGTCGGCACTTTCAAAACACGCTAAACGCGCCGGCAAGCGGAAATGAATAGCCCGTCGCTAAAGAATAAGGTCAAAACGCTGCTCAAAGACCATGGCAGGACCTTCTCGGAAGATCTCGGTCTAAGTCTCAAATCGAACCAACCTGATTCGCTTTTCTGTCTCCTGGTTGCGTCGCTCCTGTTCAGCGCCCGCATCAGTCACACGGCTGCGCTGGAATCGGCCCGCTCCTTCATAAAGCATGGCTGGACAACCCCGCAGAAGCTTCTGAAAAGCAAGTGGGAACAGCGCGTGAAAGTCCTGGATGAAGCTGGTTATGCGCGCTTCGACGAGCGAACTTCAACCATGCTCGGCGATACGTCTCAGCTTCTGGTGGACCGCTACCACGGCGACCTCCGCAATCTTCGCAAAGAAGCCAAAAAGGATCCGCTCGCTGAGCGTAATCTGCTGAAGCAATGCAAGGGAATCGGAGACCTGGGGGCCAGCATCTTTCTTCGCGAAGCTCAAGTCGCCTGGCCGGAGAACTATCCCTTTGCCGACGCAAGAGTCCTCTCCAGCGCCAGGAAATTCGGCCTGCCTGCCGATACCCGCGAACTTGCCAGCCTCGTCGCCGGACCGACGGCTTTCGCTCGCCTGGTAAGCGCCTTGATTCGCGTACAACTTGAATCATGAGGCCTCTCGTTTTTTTGGGCTTGGCGATTGTTCTGCGGACTGCAGCCGCTGACCCGGTGCCGGTCCGCCATGCTCAAGGCCTTGTGCATGGCTTCCTGACACTCAGCGATCTCAATCATCACGTTCTTGCCACAGGTGACCTGCTGCAATACAACAACGGCAACAACGTCACTTCTGAACTCATTTTTCACTTTAAAGACGGTTCGCTGCACGATGAAACAGCCGTCTATTCTCAGCACCGCACCTTCCAGATCCTTTCTTACCGGCTGGTGCAGAAAGGACCCGCTTTCAAACACGCGATTGACCTGTCGTTCAACACCGCTACGGGCCGCACCACGGTGAAAGAACTCGGAGAGGGCAACAAAGAAAAGACCATTTCCGATCACCTGAAGCTTCCCAACGACTTGGCAAATGGAATCATCACCACGCTGTTGCTCGACCTCGATCACTCCACCCCGAAAACCACCGTATCCATGCTCATAGCGACTCCCAAACCAAGACTCGTGAAGCTCGTCATCACACCCGCCGCCGGCGGCTCCTTTTCCATAGCAGGTGTAGCGCGAGAAGCCATTTGCTACGACATCAAGATTGATTTAGGTGGCGTGGTCGGAGTGATAGCGCCGCTGGTCGGAAAACAACCGCCCGACTTCCGGGTCTGGATTATCCCGGGAAAAGCACCGGGCTTCCTCAAAATGGAGGCTCCCCTCTACGACGGTGGACCTGTCTGGCGCATCGAACTTGCAAGCCCGGTCTGGGGCAAGTCCGACAACTAGTGACAATGAGTCTGGGCACGCTAATAGCGACGAAATAACTTCGGCGGCGCTCTGTCTCACATCCAGAGGCGAGTCACATGGCGGAAGACCGATGCTGGCCAGGCTACGAACCTGTCAAAGGCAAGAAGAAACACGAGCAGGGAAGCTGCCGTCCCAAGGCTGAATCAAAAGAAACGACCGGCGAGAAAAAGTTCCGTGCCAAACGGAAGAAACAGTTGGACGAATGGCAAGCCGAACATCCGAAAACTCGCCGCTCGGCCGCTCAACATTTGCCCGCTCCAAAGGCCGGCAAAGCCAAACCTAAGAAGTAGCTTTTAGCAAGCCTCGAGTGCGTATTCCTCCTGGTAGGGCGGCCTGTCAGGCTGCGGAGTGGCTTTCTAGCCAGCTCTAACTCGAACCTGTAAACCAGAGTCTTATTCGCTCAAAAACTTCGCGTTGCACGTCGCGCGCGGGTTCGGCCGCGATCTTAAATCCGTGGTCTGCACCGACGACCCAATCAAGCGTACAGTCTCGTCCGCGAGCAAGGAGTTCGGCATAGAGAACGTCCGTCGCCGCAGGCGCCACACTTTTGTCTTCCGTTCCCTGCCAAATGTATACGCGGGCTTTCGTAAGGTTTAAGGCGGATACGCACGAGGATCGTGCAAAACTTGTCCAAGCCCGGTGCGAATGCCCTAGAAAGAGCTTCGATGAGCTTTCAGGATCGCGGAGAACTTGTTGCCAGTCATCGACCAGCTTCTTAACACGATCCTTTGGGTCGTCAGACACGTCCTTGTATAAGATGCCGGCCCTACAGAATTCAATAAGCGAGAACAGTCGTGTCGGACCGCCCCCGGCAAGAGAGGCCACGTGCGTCACGAATGGATTCATGGCGGCCACGGTGCAGGCGACCAATCCGCCCTCCGAGTGTCCAACCACTAATGTGCGGGACGAATCGATATAAGGCAGCGTCGCCGCTGCCCGCATGGCGGCAGATATAGCCTCCGACCATCGTTCCAGTGTGTATTCGCGTCGAAATTCCTCGTTTGGTCCTTCAGATGTGCCCATGTGCTCCGGGTGTTCTCCCAACTGGAGGCCAGGCTTCTCTACAATCGCGATGCGAGCTCTTCCCTTAAAAACCTCCCGCAAGACTCTATGTCCGTCCAGCAGACGATCTCCGCGCTTCAGGAAGTTTGAATCCGCTCCTGAACCAAGAATTGAAACAATGAGGGGCAGTTTGGAGGCATTGTCTTCCTCTTGAGTTACGAAGAATCTTATCCTTCGTCCGAACCGATCGGAAATTGAGTAGGCAATATAAGGAAAACCAGTCGCTTGGACGGTCTCCTTCTTGAGATCTAGAAAGGCTTGGGCGATTGAAAGAGCGGGCGGCAGCCCTACAACTGATCGTCTCGTAATCAAGTAAGTTCTCCGAACAACACAATGGTTCTAAGAGCAACGTGCTCAAAAAACAGCAGATGCTGAGAAAACAGCATATAGGCTAACGAGAGAGCTGTCAACTTCCTGTTCTTTGCAGTAGTTTTTCCTGGCGATACTAAGGCCCTAGTCGTTGTCTTGGCGGTGAAGTCACCCAGCCCGGCTAAGAGATCTTACATAGCTTTACAGAGCAATGATCTGAGCTGCCGGATCCAGACGCCGTAGATCCCCGGGATCGCTGGTAACGATGAGGTCTTGCCGCACCCTGGCGAGGATCACGACTGAGGCGTCAATAACATCCGGAACGCTGGCGGCGCCGCAGAGTTCTCCACAGGCTCGCGCAAGTTGCTCGTCAAGAGGAACAATCTCCACTTCCTCGCTCCGCAAGAACCGCCCTAAGGTAACCTGCAGCCGACCGTTGCGCCAGGCTTGCCCGACGACGCCGGCGGGCACACGGAAATCCCGGCCTTGGGCTAACGCCCGTTGCAGCAAGGCGATCATGCGCTTATCACCGCGCTCTAAGGCGATCAACGCGCCGGTATCCAGTACTATTCCCGCCGCTGTTGGAGTGCGCGTTCTGCCCATTTGATGTCCTTAGCAGCGGGCTTGCCGTGTTGCTCGATCAGGTCTCGTAGCACTTCCTGCAGAGACTCGCGTTTCTCCTGCTCCGCCAAGACCTTGGCGATGTAACCTGAGACCGAGCCAGCTCGCCCCGCACGAACTTCCCGATGAACCCGCGCGATCTGATCCTTGGGCAGACTGATCGCGATCTTAGAGGTGGTCATACTACGATCATACCCGAGACGCTGGGGGCGGCTGCGATCCGCGTCGTGACTGTGGTGAAGCTGTAAGTGACCAAATACCGGTGACGCCATGAGTGCCGGTTGATTGCGCTTGGAAGTAAGTATGTTGTGCCTGGGTTCAAGCCGCTTACTCCCGCTTCGGCTCCATGGCGCCGCTACAGACAGCTCTGACCAATAATCACAGCGGCGTACTCACAACTGGAGCAGGGTGGCCTTCCTTACGGATGACGTCGGGTGGATGCCTGCGCCGGTAACCGTTAGGCGCACATTCCTTGACAGGTAGACTGAAATCGGGATTTCAGCAAGACCTGGCGGTTGGCTGATGAGCCGGGTGGGCGTCGCCAGGCCGACCAGGCTCTGTCCTGAAAAGCCAGCACCCTAACCACTAACCGCAGCATCGAAGCAGTATTCCGCCGAGTCGCGCGTCTTCACCGCTTTGCAGATACATGCTGAAACAAAGTCTCTGGTTACTTAGTCACTCCACCGTCGCATGCCCGAACAAGATACGTCTCAACAGAATCTAAAGCCGGGAGTAAACCCCTGGATTGTTGCATTAGCCGTAATTCTACCAGCGTTTATGGAGGTCATTGATACTTCCATCGCCTCGGTATGCGTGCCTTACATCGCGGGCAGTTTGTCGGCCTCTAATGATGAAGCCACCTATGTTCTGACGTTCTATCTGCTGTCGAACGCGGTAGTGTTGCCGGCCAGCGCATGGTTTGGCTTGCGCTTTGGACGCAAGCGCTTTCTAATTACGTCCATTGTCATCTTCACCATCGCATCGTTCTTTTGCGGCGCGGCCAGCAGTCTGGTTGTCATCCTGATTGCGCGCCTTATACAAGGGGCGGGCGGAGGCGCCTTGCAGCCTATCTCGCAAGCCATTCTAACGGAAAGTTTCCCGCCTGAAAAACGTGGCATGGCGATGGGTCTCTTCGGCCTCGGCGTGGTGGTGGCGCCGGTCCTGGGGCCAACATTAGGCGGTTGGCTCACCGATAACTATTCGTGGCGCTGGGCGTTCTATATCAACATTCCTATCGGTGTCATCGCCATTTTTTTGATCATGCGGTTTATTCAAGATCCGCCCTACATCAAGAATGCGAAACCAGGAAAGCTCGATTCCATTGGCTTCGGGCTGCTGGCGGTTGGCTTGGGCTGCATGCAGATCATACTGGATCGCGGCCAACAGGACGACTGGTTTGGCGCCACCTGGGTACGCTATGCGTTCATCCTCATGGTGCTGACACTAGGTGGCTTTATCTACTCGCAACTCACGCGGGAAAAGACGCTGGTAGACCTTAGAATCTTTATGAATCGCAACTTTGCGATGGGCTGCATACTGATTTTCATGTTCGGTGCGGCAGTGTATTCGGCGGTGACGCTGCTGCCCCTTTACTACCAGTCGATGATGGATTACTCGGCGTGGACAGCGGGATTGGTGGTCTCGCCGCGTGGTTTAGGATCCATCCTCGCCATGCCGATAGTCGGGCTGCTGGTGGCACGCATGGACTCGCGCATTCTGGTGTCGCTGGGCTTTGGCATTTTTGGCATTTGCAGTCTCGCGTGGGGCAATCTGACCCTGCAGATGTCACCTTGGTCGCTGCTTCTCCCGGTTGTCATTAGCGGATTCTCGCTCGGACTTGTGTTCGTTCCGCTTTCAGTGACTTCGCTCGGTGGCCTGAAGCCGGAACAGGTCGGAAATGGCAGCGGTCTTTACAACCTGATGAGGAACATAGGGGGCAGCGTCGGCATCTCGATCGTGGAAACGCTGCTGGCAAGGCGCGAGCAGTTTCATCAGAATGAAATCGTGAAGAACCTGCCGGCTTCCGGCCGGGAGTGGCAGCAGCATGTAAACACTTTGACGCATTTCTTCGAAGGTTTCAGCAATCATGTCACGGCGCACTCGCAGGCGATAGCGAGAATAGGCCGGCAGGTGCAGCAGCAGTCGGAGGTCTATTCGTATGTTGACGATTTCCGGTTTATGGCCATGGCGTGTTTTCTATGTGTGCCGATGGTGTGGATGGTGAAACGAGTGAAGGCGAAGGGCGACGTTCCGGTACATTAAGCGTCGCCCCGGCCTCCTAACATCCATAACCATGCCTTGCGCCGCAGCAATGGACCGTGCGGCGCTCGTCTTCAGGATTCCCGTTAATACAAGCTTCGCGACGAAGTTGCCGATTCCAGGTACACTGGGAACGATTTCACGCCATGGAAAAATGTGCTGAAATCGCGGTACCAGCTCATGTTGCACCTGTTACACGGCTCCGTGGCGAAATCGTCTTTTGTCATCGTCAGGATGTTGCCCAGCACCTGCGGCAATTGCATACACGGTCTTACATCTAAGAACCAGTCGACAAACATGACGCGATTTCCACCCAGACACTCATAGCGCACCGTTGCCGGATCGGTGAGGTACTGGATGATATTTTCCATCGACGCTATCGAGTTGACGATTGGATACTTCTTCATCTTCTTGATCTCAATGACGCTTTGAAGCGCCTTGATGACCCCGGGTTTATTCAGGCTGATGCCTTCTCCGCCGAGAGGATACAAGACCGATTTCGAGAAAGTCGGGTAGTTGACGGAGATGTGATCGAAGCCCATGTCAATTGCCTTCATGAAGACTTTTTCCATCCGGTCGTGGTTGTCGTTCCAGATCAAGATGGAAGCCATGGATTTGATTTTCGTGCGCTTGATCCGCTTCACGGCGTCTTCGATGCCGTTCAAGATATCCGGAATCCTTCTGGATGCCTCGCAGACTTTAGGATCGTCCGAATCGAACGATATGGAGAGCATGTCCGTCTTCGCTTCGTCCAGGCCGTCCAGAATGGGTTCGGTAATGAGCGAAGGCGCGGCATCAAGAACCGCGGTATGAATGTTGCGGGAATTGCATTTCTTCGCAAAATCGATAATGTTCGGATGAAGCAGCGGTTCGCCGCCTGTAAGAGTGATATGGGCAACGCCGAAGTCGGCGAGTTTATCGATGGCCTGCAACCCCTTCTCTCTATCCACATACTGCCTGGGCCGCTGCTTCCAGATGTCGCAGAACGTGCATTTGGCAATGCACTCGTTAGTAATGGCAAATTCTGCAAGGCGCATGGAACCGTTAAGAAACGTCTTGAGAATGTTGGTGTGTTTTGCTGTCATCCTGATCGGCATAAATCTCCCTTGGTAGGCGCAGGCGCGCGCTCGTCGCAATTTAGTTAGCTGAATTGTACATCCATTCGCCTCCCCGGCGAAACCTTTTCCTCTCTTTTATTTGTCGAATGCCGGCTCCTCACAGACGCTGACCGAAAAATGCCATAATACGCGAAGACGCGATGGTGGCTAAATTGAGGAGATCTTAATGCGAGGTTGCGCTACCTGCGCTGAGTTAGAGTTGCTGCTGGAGAAGACGGCAGATGCGCACTGGGACCTGGTCCTTAAAGGTTCCGACGGGCTGGATCCCGAGCAGGCGAAAGCGGCAAAGCAACAGATCCGTGCGGCCAAGCTCGCCGCCGACGACGCGCTGGAACGCTACAAGCTTCATCGCGAGACCGCGCACGCCCAAACAGCGTCTTCAACCTGAAATGGCCGCCGCATCGTCAGCGGTTGACCTGTCTGTCGAACGTATCTGGCAGGAACTGGACCAGCTTTTCAACGACTGGGTCGGGTCTTGATCGTCGCGCGTGTTTTGTCAAAACGATTAGAACGGTCAGTACTCCTTACGCCATTTCGCCAGGCGTCCAAGCATGCCCACAATAAATCATCATGAATGCGTCGATGAATCGTGGCATCTCTCCAGGCCATTCAAAGTTCCTGATTTTGTTCCCGGTAGTCTTGTCGGTCAACCTCTTCTGCACGAGCCTGCCGGCGGTCGCCCAGACCGGCGTACCGCTACCTTCCGGTATGCAGGAGTGCGCGGCAGAAAACGGCACCTGTACGCTTCCGGCAGGCGTCACCGCGGACGTGTACTTCGGCGCGGGCAGCTACTACGCTGTCAGCAGCGGTGTCACCGGCTCCATCAGTTGCTCGGACACCGTGTTCGGCGATCCCTATCCCAACGTGGCCAAGGCCTGCTACGCCTTCACCACACTGCCCTACGCCCAAGCCAGCTGGTACACGACGGCCAAGGTGGGCATCTTCACCACCTACACGCCCGGGCTCAGCACGGATTCGGCTGGAAAAACATACTCGCTGAACGCCACCGCTAACGGCTTCAACGCGACCCAATATGCGGCAGACGTCGCAAGCTTTGGCGCACAGTATGTCGTCTTCACCGTTTGGCACAAGGGAATGTACCCACTGTATCCGAGCGCCGTTACCACCCAGTGGCGTCCTGGAACGAATTCTTCGACACGTGATGTGATCGCCGACCTAATAACGGCGCTAGCGCCTTACAACATCAAACTGATGCTCTATATTCACGCGTCCGACGGTCAGGACATGGACTCGACCGACCAGGCAGCGACCGGTTGGAACGATCCCACAAATAGTTATGCGACCTGGAATAAATATGTCAATGCTCTCATTCAGGAAGTCGGCAATCGCTACGGTACTTCAGTGGCGGGCTACTGGCTGGACGAAGCCTACTCGGCGGATTTTCAACTGCGTGTCAACAAGGCGGAACTCTACACAAGCATGAAGGCAGGGAATGCCAATCGAATCCTGATAGGCAACATCGGTCCGGGTTTTAACACTCCGTCGCCGCAATACTCGGCTACCGATTACGGCGCGCGCGAGTATTATCAACGGCCGGCGGCGATCACTAATTGGCAAACAACCGCGAATCTCACCACCGTCCAGGCGAGCACTTCATGCTGGTGGGCTTGCACGACCGCGAGCCAGGCTAGCCTGATGAGCGGCACTGCCGCACAGTTTCTTCAATACACCGTCTTACAGGCCGCCTCCAACACGCGGGGCGGTGGCGTGTCGCTTGCCGTCTCTCCATATGTCGGCACAACAAGTCCGCTGTGGGAGACCGGCGTGAAGACGACCATGGCTGCCTTCGGCACGGAAGTGGTGAATGCCGGACCTTCGCTTGCGGGAACGACGCCGAGCACGGCCTACCCGGTTGCGTTCAACACCTCACTGCCGACTCTGCCGAACGGCATCGTGGCACTCACCTCCGGCGACAACTCGAAGACCTACATCCATGTCTTGACGCCGCCTTCCGGCAAATCCCTGAAGCTGCCGCCACCGGCGGATCAGGTGACCTTTTCGGCTGGCGCACTGCTCTCCAACGGCGACCCCGTCGCCATCAGCCAGACCGCCAGCGGCGTGACGCTGACGCTCAGCAGCGCCGATAGCTGGAGCAGCCTCGACACCGTCATCCAATTGACGAATACTCACTACCAACCGGCGCTCTACAACGACACCAACAGCAGCATCCTCTACCAGGGAAGCTCCTGGGGCTACTCGTCGAATCGCGGCGCCGGGGACTATGACAACGACGTCCATTACACGACCAACAATGGAGATTCCTTCTCGTTCACCTTCAACGGCGTCGGCATCACCTACATTACGTCTGAGTCAAGTGCCTACGGGTCGGCGAACGTGTACCTGGATGGTAACTTCGTGAAATCGGTGAGTGCCTACACTTCACAGAGCTATGTGCCCCAGCAGACCCTGTTCTCCTTCGTGGGTCTGGAGCCCGGTTCCCACACTCTCCAGGTCGTGAAAACCGGCGGAACCTGGATGCAACTCGACGCACTCTATGTACAGCCTGCGCTGGTGAACGACTCATCTTCGAGCTTTACCTACCCCTCCACATGGGGTGTCTCGAGCGGACGAGGCGCCGGTGACTTCGACGACGACCTGCATTACACCACCACCCAGGGCGATTCGTTCCAGTACGCGTTCACAGGCTCTGCGATCGACTACATCGCCCCTACCGGACCGCAGTACGGCACGGAAGACATCTATATTGATGGAACTAAGATCGGCAGTACAACCGCGTATGCGACCAGCTATAACCCGCAGCAGTTGCTTTACTCCGCGCATGGATTGTCGAATGGCTCGCATGTATTAAAAGTTGTCATGACCGGTGGCAGCTATCTCCAGGTGGATGCCGTGCGAGTGTACACCGGCGGTTAATACCGCCTTCGTGAGTTCAGCCGCATTGCTGTTTGGGGTATAGGGCGGCTCTTCACTGAAAGGCTGCTACCCGCTTCGACCGTTTAGGTGGCGTGAAGACGAACAGCCTCGGGTCGATCGGAGCCGAGGTTTGCTGGTAAACCCAGGATGTTGTGACGGTCCAATTGGAAACATGACCAGCGCCGGAATACCGCTGCCGCTCTGGAGTTCGACCTGAATCGTGGGTGCCCCGCAAACCGCGTCACGCCGCTCGTTTTCTTTAAGTAGCTTAGCTTTGGACGCCAGTTCTTTTATTTCGCGGAACCGTGCAAAATAGCGCCATTCGAGTGACGGCAGGTCGCGGCCCGGACCTGGGTGCTCCGGCCACGGCGCGGACGGCGTTTCGGTGTACTCATTTACAGAAGGGCGATATTGCCAGGTGGTCTGGCCGTTCGTAATCCAAACGAACGGTCGACTTTGGCCAGGGGAAAGTATTTGATAGTGGAAGGCCTCTCCAAAACGCGCCAGCAGGATGCGGTCCGCCACGGGAAATTCGGCTGGACCGTTGGTGGGGGCAATGCTGGTAGGTCCGCCGATTGCTGTTGCGCTTGCGCTAATCACATAGTCGCTGATTGCCGAATACCTCGACTCTACGCGCTGGAGAAGATCGTCCAGATTCGTTCCGGCTTGTAGCGGAGCGCCAAAAAACGTGAACAGCAAGAGCGCCGTAGGCAGGTATAATTTGGGAAATGAGCGCTGTAACTCAAGAGCACTTAACGCTCGAAGAATTCCATGCTTTTGAACATTCACGAACGGATGGTCCTCGCTACGAATATTGGTTCGGAAAGGCCGTCCCTAAAGCAATGCCAACATGGTTACACTCAGAGCTACAGGCTTTGTTGCTTGGCCTTCTGAAGCAATTAGGCTACTACAGTGCAATCGAACTGGAACTTCGTATTCTTCCGGACTGGCATCCAAAGCCCGATGTAGCTGCCGCTTCGTTCAGAGAGCAGCCTTATCCAACGAAGCCTATCGAAATCGTCGCAGAAGTGTTATCGCCTACAGATAAGCCCAGCGAAGTGAACGAGAAATGCCGCAACTATGAAAAATGCGGCATCGGTCAGATCTATGTATTCGATCCGCAGAAGCGAACCGCCGAAATTTGGATGGCGGACCGGCTTGTCGCCATTGAAATGCTGCGACTACCAAATGGCGTGACCTACCCTGTTAGCGCGATTTGGAATGAACTGGATCGGCGAATGGCTTAGCTGCCCTGCTAAAACGTAAAGCTGACACCGCCGCGAATGGCTTTCGGCGCCTGCACAATCAGCATCTTTCGCCCATCGCTGTTCAGCAGCGGCAAATAGCCCTCTGAAAGCAAGTTCCTCAGATCGCCCGTTAGTTCCAAGTGTCCCGGCAGGCCAAACATGCTGGGCAGCGGCTGCTTGAAATAGATATTAAGCCCAGGCGCAGCGTACGTCGATTGCGTGGTAAAAACATGCTGCGGAAGGGAAGCGCCGCGATCGGTCCAACCATATTCAGCCCCTAAACGGGTACCGGTTCGAGCGATACGCGTGTTCAAACCCACCGTAGCCAGGTTATGGTTTTCGCTGCGCAGGAAACTGGAAGCCATGGCAGGATTTTCCAGCGTTCCTTGGCGCGTGGTGAAGCCACCCATGCGGCCGTAACCAACATCGAGATCCATCCAGTCGGTCAGTCGCTGGGATGCACTTGCCATATAGCCGTTGCGGTGGTAGTTGCCGATGTTGAAGGTAGATGTCTGCGAAATGCCGTCGGAAAGCACGTCGCCTGCGGGCAGCGATGACAAGTCACCAGCCACATTCAAGCGCCCGTTGGAAACGATTTCGGAAAAAGCGCTCACCGCATAAGTACGTGAACCGCGGGTTTTGTTCCAACCCATTTCAAAACTCTCGGTCCGCTGCAATTCCAAACGCCCATTGCGCGTGGAAATCTGCGCGACGCGAGCCATGGCGTTCACTGCCGTAGAAAGATCGTCCGCCGGCGGATTCGGCACCGACAGTTCACTGGAAGTCTGATGAGCGGTCAACTCGTCCGGACGTCCGCCGTCGCTGAACGACGAAACCACCGTTCCCAGGGCGCCGATGTTGACACTGACCCGGGCAAACGGACTCACGCGCGAAGTGTGCTGAAGGTAATCAACCGATTCGCCGGTCATGCCGTATTCCAGGTGCACATTATCTAAAGGGTCGGCCGTTTCGTACATGCTCAACGACATGGTCCGCATGGTTCCCGCCATGGTCCCCATTTGTCCGCCTTGGCCACCCAGCAGACCTATTTGAGACATCGTCAAGGTGATTTCGGGCGCGGTGGCAAAGCCAAATCCATCATTACGGCTGTAGATGGCACACAGCCCGAAGGCCGTTCCGCTCACATCCATGCTCTGGCCGAAGCTGCCGGCTAACTGAATCTGATTCTTGCCATAGACGTTGGTAGATAGGGCGAAGCGTGTGCCCAAATCGCTCACGGCCGATTCCGAATCGATAATGCCGCTGCCGCTGCCAGACACGCCCAGCATCATGTGCGTACCGGAAAACACCTGCGGCGGCGCATTAGCGGCTACCGAAGAATCGTCAGGCAAAAAGCGCGTAATGGGCCGGGTTGCGGGTGAGGAGCGCAGTACCCATTTCCAGTCGCTGCTCATGCCGCCAGTAGGCACGGTGGAATTCAACTGAATATTGCTGAACAGCGTGGACATGTGAATCTGCAGCATGCTGTTAGCGCCGGCGCGCACGAAGATTTTGTCCTTGAAAGCAGGCAGGAACCCATTCAGCGAGACCCGTATGGCATAGACGTCGGAAGCCAGTCCGGCAAAAGCAAAGCGGCCGCCGGTGGTAGACAGGGTCCGCGAAATCAACCGGTCGTACTTGTTTAGGAGCTCCACGCGGGAACCCATTTGCGGGTTACCGGCCGCATCCACTACCGTCCCCAGCAAGTTGCCTGTGACAGGGAGCGACCAATCCGCCGCCTTCGACTGGCCTGATAAGGCCAGGAAAGACGCCAGGACGACCGCTTTAGCGAACTTTTTGCCTGCTAAATACGAGTGCAAAGTCACCTATCACATCTGCGGCACGGAGGTAGCCGCATACCGTCTACGATGTTACCGTAAATTGAGCCGAAGGGGTAACGCTCTGGTTTTTCAGTTTGTCATCCATCTTTAGTTTAAGGGTATAGCGGCCCGGCGGCAGGCTCTTCAGGGAAACCTTCTTCTCTACCGTAACCAGGAATGGCGACGCGTTCTGAATGCCCGAAACGTCCTCAGTCTGGCTCATAACAACCTTGTTATCGGAATCTATCACCTCATATTCGATCTTGCCTTCGGGCTTCTTGGTCTTTTCGTCCATGCCCAGGTTGTAGAACTCGGTGTAGATGCCCATGGTCTCGTCCTGCTTAAAGACATTGGCGATGCGCGGGCGAACCTTGGAACTGCGAATAACGAACTGGCCGGTGCCAATGCTGTTGGTGGGCACCCGTTCTAACTGGTCGGCCAGGATCACGCTGCTCGAAGCCAGTTGATCCTCTTCATAGTGAGGAACGTTAAGCGCCAGTTCATAGGTGTTCATGGTGTTGCCGACGGTATCTTTAGCAACGATATTCAGGCGGTAGGTGCCGGGCGCCAGGGGGACGCGCTTGGAGTAGATCTGCGATCCGTTCATGGCCTGCTGAAGCATTTCTGCCGGCATTTCGGAGCTGACGGTATCTTCAAACCAGTTAACCGACTTCCGCGTCAGAGTGGTAATGCGGCCGTAGATATTGATGGTAGCCTTGGCGATTTTATCTTTGGTGGCGTAGTTCAAATCGCTGTTCTTAAACTGCACCATGATGTTGGCATAAACGGTGGAATCGGTAACGCGGATGAAATCGGCCCGCACCGCCATTGGCAGGGTGTTGTACTTGATGTTCGAACTAACCACCGCATCCAAATCCTTGAACTTGATAACCGGCGCCTTCATCAGGTTGGCGTAGTTTTCAATACGCGTGAACTCGTTCATGCTTTCCGGCAGAGGCGTGGTGCCGGTGCCAAGGTGGGTGCCGTCCGTACGGTTGAAGCGCTGCGTTTTATCGGACATACCCATCTGTTCCGATAAGGTCAGGCCGGCGCCGGGAACGTACAACAGGGCGTCTTTTTCTTCCGGATCCAAGCTGATGTGATACTCGCCGGACATTGTCGTGTCCACGAATTCGATCATCACGTTAGTACCCACGCCTTCGATATAGCGATAGCGCCAGTCTTCAAACGGGAACGTCGAAGTTTCGCCGCCGCCTTCTTCAATAGGCCGCTCATAGCTGCCGCCGGAGGGGTGCGAATCGATTTCGTCAGCCGGGCCATATTTGATATAGATCATGCCGCGATCGGTCTTCCAGCCTGGAATACCCGAGGCGTAATGGTCATTCGCGTAGGCGATACGGCGGTAGTGTTCCTCTTTATACTCGTTCTCTTCGGTGTCCGGGGTGGGGTCGCGCCGTTGCCAGAACGACTCCACAAACGATTGCCGTTCTTCATCCGTCTTCAGGCGCTTGAAGGCTTGCTTTTCCTCATCCGTAATGATGTAGAGGACATCCTCATTCATCCACTTCTTCCAAGGTCCGGCGAGTTCCTTTTCAAGCTCCTTCTGCTTCTTGGCAATTTGCTTCTTAGTAAGCGGTTTGGAAACGGTTTCCGTAGTAGTGCTGGAACTGGACGACGTGGAACTTTGCGACGCGGCAGCAGGAGGCGGAGTCGCCGTCTGCTGCGCCGGATTGAGGCCGAATAATGCTGCTGCGGCTGTAACGCACACGCCTACTGTCACCAGGGACTGCCGAGCGGGGAAGAACTTCATGGGAGAGAGACCACCTTTACCAACTTCTTAAGGTTATACCTTAAGTCTAGGTTTCTTTTCGAAGCACGTCAACGCCGTGACGTGCGAAAGCGGGACTAGGTTTCAAGCTGCACCAATATTGGAATCTGTATATCTCCTCCAATATAGAAGATTATGCTTAGGCTAATTGGGCGAAGAATATTGATTCTTAACCACATACCAACATCTTACGGCGAGTGGTCAAAATGGTTGTTGACGTGCTATGGTGCTTAGCAACTGGGTGCTTTAGCAACTGAGTACGATAACTCCGCAAGCTCGGAGTGTCGCTAAGTAAGTATCGATGCAAATATTCTTAGGTGTGTAGTGAGCGAGACTCGGAATCAATTCGCTGGTACTTTGCTGTTGCTGCTGACCGTTGCGGCCATCATCAGCGCGGTCTTAAGCTTCCAGCACCTGCGTTCCTACCCTCTTAACGACGACGGCGTCACTTGGATAGATAAAGCCGGCACCGGGAAAGATTCAACGGCAGTTACGGCCGGTTATGTTTCCGCAGGCGGCCCCGGTGAAAAGGCTGGCATCCACCTCGGCGACCAGTTGTTGAAGATCCAGAACTTCCCCATTCTTCACGCCATCGACGTACCCCAGGCGCTGTGGCCCTACACGCCGCCCGATAGGGTGAAGTACACGCTGCGCCGGAATGGCATTGAATTCTCCAAAAGCGATATTTTCCTGCGCGCCGCGCCGCGCGATTCCGCCGTTTACTACCAGTTTGGCGTCGGCTTCTTCTACCTGGTCATCGGCCTTTTCGTCTATTACCGCCGGACCAGCGCAGCCAAGAGCCGTCACTTTTTCCTGCTGTGCCTCACCTTCTTCATTGCCAGTTGCTTCCACTACTCGGGCAAGCTGAATACGTTCGATGAAGTCATGTACTGGGGCAACTTTATCGGCGGCCTTATGGCGCCGGCCATCTTCCTGCACTTCTGCCTCACCTTCCACACGCGGCCGCGTTTTCTCGAGCGGCGCGGCGCCTGGCTGCTACTTTATCTGCCTTCCACCTTGCTGGTTCTGCTGGCCGCCGTTTCGGCTGAAGGCATTTTCCAGCTTTCTACCCCACTTTTGGAAGTTCGCTGGCTGCTCGACCGTGTGACGCTTGCATTTGAAGTGCTCTTGTTCTTCATCGGAGCAGCCGTACTAACGCTGGATCTACGTAAAGCGGAAGACCCCGTGGTTCGGCGTCAGTTGAAATATCTGCGCAACGGAGCCGTTTTAGGTCTGCTGCCGTTCACTGTCTTCTACGCCGTTCCCTACGTACTGGGAGCAGTGCCCAATCACCTGATGAACCTGACAGTGCTGACGACGGCGCTCATCCCGCTTACCTGGGCTTATGCCATCACGCGCTATCGCCTGATGGACGTCGATATTATCTTCCAGCAGGGCTATGTTTATACGCTGGCAACGCTGGCGGTTATCGGCACCTTCTATCTGCTGATTTTCCTCATCTTTAATACCAGCACCATCACGCCGCCCGCTTTCGTCCTTTTTATCTCCTTTGCAACATTTGTTTTTCAGCCAATACGGCGCTGGATCCAGGAGCAGCTAGACCGCTGGGTCTTCTATCGCGACCGCTACGACGCCCGTCTGACCCTCGTAGAGTTTGCGCGCGAACTCAGTTCCGAGACCGATCAGAACGCCATGCTCGCAAAGGTGTCCGATCGCCTGTTGCGCACCTTATCCATTCAACAGATTGGCTTTTTCCTGCGCGAAGAAGCGACTGGCCACTTTCACGTCCACTCGATGACCCAGCGTTCTACCCGCGCGCCTAAAGTGGTTTCCTCGCGCCCCGATTTATCGTTCTTAGAAGCCGCGCCGAACGACAAGCCCTATCTCTTCTTCGAGCGTCCGAAGTTTCTGCGCGACATCGTCACCGAGAGTTACCCCCTTACCGTACGCGAGACGCTTTCCGACCTCGACTTTACCTATTACGTCGCCTGCCGTTCACGCGGCCGCGTGATGGCCTACTTCGGCGTCAGCCGCACCACGGAAGGCGATTTTCTATCCAGCGACGACATTGAACTGCTGCTGACGCTGTCCAATTACGTCGCCATCGCCATCGAAAATTCACGCCTTTACACTTCACTACAGCGCAAAGCCGACGAGTACGAACGCTTAAAGGAGTTCAGCGAGAACATTGTTGAATCCATCAACGTCGGAATTCTGGCAGCCGGCCTCGATGATCGGGTAGAGAGCTGGAATTCGCAGATTGAAAAACTGACCGGTATCACACGCGAGCAGGCCGTTGGACAGCGGCTCTGCGATCTTTTTCCTGAAGACTTGTGCCAGAAATTCGCCGAAGTCAGCGCCGACGATGGCGTTCATAACGTCTACCGCATGGTCATGCGCGCCCGTGACCACGCCGTGAACGGTGAACCTTCTCGGGCGGTGCGTGGACTGGAGGTAGTCACCCCTCCGCCGGCCCCCCGCGAGTTTATTGTCAACCTTGCCATCGCGCCGCTTATTTCCAAGGAATTGAAGCAGATCGGCCGCCTGATTATCTTCGACGACGTCACCGACCGTGAAGAACTCGAGCGGCGTCTGGTGCAAGCCGACAAGCTGAGTTCCATTGGACTGCTGGCCGCCGGTGTAGCGCATGAAGTGAACACGCCGCTGGCGGTTATTTCCACCTACGCCCAGATGCTGGCAAAACAGGTCTCCGGTGACGAGCAGAAAGCCAAACTCCTCGACAAGATCGCCAAACAGACCTTCCGGGCCAGCGAAATCGTTAACTCACTGCTGAACTTCTCGCGCACTTCGCCTACCGAATTTCTTGAGACAGACCTGAACCGGGTCATTCGCGAGACCGCCTCCCTGGTCGAACATCAGTTTGAGAAGGCGGGCGTGGTAAGCGAACTCGATCTCGAAGAGCAGTTGCCCACCATCCGCGGCAATGCCAGCAAACTGCAGCAAGTGTTTCTGAATCTGTTCCTGAATGCGCGCGATGCCATGACCTCAGGCGGCACGCTCAACGTGCGCAGTTGGTCAGGCAACGGCCTGGTGCATATAGAAGTTACCGATTCAGGGCAGGGAATTGCGCCGGAAAATCTCAGCCGCATCTACGACCCGTTCTTCACCACCAAGGGCGCCAAAAAGGGCACCGGCCTGGGCCTGTCCATCACCTACGGCATTGTGGAGGAGCACAAAGGCGTCATTGAAGTGGAAAGCACGCTGGGCAAGGGCACCTGTTTCCGGCTCGACTTTCCCGCCATCGCCGTGCACGCTTTCGCACCTGGCACTCTGCGCCGCGCCCTGCATGCCTAGACCCCGCACGGTCAATAAACCTTCGTGCTTAAATTAAATGTCTGATACAACCACAACCGTGGCCTTCCCAAACCAAGCTCTTCCCGCCGATCGCATAAGTTCCCCCGACAAGCGCCGCATCCTCGTCATCGACGATGAAGTGGATATCCGCGAAAGCCTGGAACTGCTGCTGACGACCGAGAACTACAACGTTGACCTGGCCGAGAACGCAACCTCCGGCCTGCAGAAGTTCGAATCTGGACTGCATGACCTCATTCTGCTCGATCTGATGATGCCCGACAAGTCGGGCATGGAGGTCTTGGCCGAGATACGCCAGCGCGACCAGGAGACCCCCATCTTCATGCTGACCGCTTACGGCTCGGAAGAGGTGGCAGTGCGCGCCTTGAAATCCGGCGCCAACGATTACTTCGCCAAGCCCTGGGACAACGAGAAACTGCTGATCGAAATCGATCGCATGATCTTAAAAGGTCGCCTGGAGCGCGAGAATACTCACCTCAAGCGCGCTCTGAAACAGCGCTATGCGTTCCCCAATATTGTCGGCAAAAGCGAGCGCATGTTGCGTCTGCTCGATCAAGTGGCCCAGGTTGCGCCCAGCCGCGCCACCATCTTAATTACCGGCGAAACCGGCACCGGCAAAGAATTGATCGCCAAGGCCATCCACGCCCATTCGGCGCGCGCTGACCAGATGTTTGTCCCGGTAAATAGCGGCTCGCTGCCGTCCGAACTGCTGGAATCTATTCTGTTCGGCCACGTCAAAGGCTCATTCACCGGCGCCATCGCCAATCGCAAAGGCTTCTTTGAAACCGCCAATCGCGGCAGCATTTTTTTCGATGAGATCGGCACGGTGGGACCCGAAATTCAGGTGAAGCTGCTGCGCGTGCTGCAGGACCGCGAATTTATGCCGCTCGGCGCCAACGAAAGCATGCGGGTGGATGTTCGCATCATTGCCGCCACCAACGCCGACCTCAAGAAACTGGTCGAGGACGGCAAGTTCCGCGAGGACCTTTATTACCGTCTGAATGTCATCAACCTAAACTTGCCGCCACTGCGCGATCGCAAAGACGACATACCGCTGCTGGTGGATTTTTTCTTCACCCGCTATTGCCAGGAGAACGAAAAGTTTCTCAACAGCGATGGAAAGTCCGTGCTCAGCTTTGAGCCGGAAGCCATGCAGATTCTGATGGAGCACACCTGGCCCGGCAACGTGCGCGAATTGGAAAACGTAGTCGAGCGCGCGGTTGTTTTGACCACCACGTCCACTGTGCCGGCGCACGTTCTGCCTGACAATTTGCAACAGGCGAGCGGCATGCGCATTTCGCGCGACAGCAGCGGCATGCTGGCGCCCGATGCGTCGCTCTTTGAAGTGGTCGCCGATTTTGAGCGCCGCAAGATTATTGAGGCACTGGAACGGGTCAACTACAGCCAGACGGAAGCGGCCGAATTGTTACGCATTCCTCTATCAACTCTGAACCAGAAGATCAAACGGCTCAGCATTGACGTCAAGCGCAAGGGCGCTAGTTAGCAACAAAGTGTGGGCATGAACTGGAAGCTGAGACTCTCAGTGCGCCTCCCGGTCTTTTTGATCCCTTGAAACGTTGAGCCTTTCTGCCGGCTTCCGGACGGAGCGCTTAGAGCTGATCAGTCTTTAAAAAAGTTTTCTCAAAGTGCCGACGAGCATTCCAACCACCAAGAGAGCCGAGGCCGCGAGGCCCGTCGATGCTGGCTCCGGGACTGAAGAGGCTGCGGGATCGGCATTTATATAAAGTTGGCCGGTGTAAGTCGCGTAACCAGGATAGGCGGGGTTGGAGGTTAGACTGTCAATGATGTAGGAAGCCGCGAAGCTTATGAGGTTTCCCGACGAGTCAAATGAAACCTGGCTAATAGTCACGCTTCCTGTAGCCACACTGTTGTTCATTTCTCCATAAAGGTCGTATACGTCAATAGGCGCAAACCCCATGCCGATCGTACCGGTTCCCGGGCCGCAAACCAAGGCCGCTCCTGAAAATGTTCCAACTTGCAAGGGCGCTCCCGTGCAAGAGCTGAAGCTCACGTTCACCACACCCGAATAGCCCTTAACGGAAGCGCCGACAAGGCTGCCACTAGGATTCCAGGTGGTCTGAAATTGCGCTGCATTGGAATAGGGAAAAGATAAGCTCGTTACCGCCGGCGTTGAACTGCCGGGCGCGTAATAGGATTGCGAAACTGTTAATTCCGTTAAAGGGTTTGCCATCAACCCAGATATCGACAGTAAAAAAAATGTGCCTGAGACCCGGATGATTTGCCTTACAATTGCCATCCCCTGAAGCGTACGCGAGCGCGCGATAAAAACCAAGAGTACTAAGAGCATTGTTGCTGCGTTTTTAGTGAATTCATACATTTCTTAGAGAACCGCGCCGTCCGCACACTGTATATAGTTACGTGTCCACGGGTTCGATTGGGATAAGGAAACCTAGGACACATCCCCGTCACGGTGTGACTCCGCAGGAAGTGGAGGGATTGTTCTAACTTGCTCACGTTGAGTCCCGGACGAACCAGTAAAGGGCGAGGAGCGGTTTCTGGTCTATGGCATTTCGGCTGGTGGGCGTCTGCTGACGGTCGTTGTTTTGACCACCACGTCCACCGTGCCGGCGCACGTTCTGCCCGACAATTTGCAACAGGCGAGCGGCATGCGCATTTCGCGCGACAGCAGCGGCATGCTGGCGCCCGATGCGTCGCTCTTTGAAGGGGTCGCCGATTTTGAGCGCCGCAAGATTATTGAAGCGTTGGAACGGGTCAACTACAGCCAGACGGAAGCAGTAGAATTGTTACGCATTCCTCTATCAACTCTGAACCAGAAGATCAAACGGCGCAGCATTGACGTCAAGCGGAAGGGTGCTAGTTAGCGATACAGTATGGGGCATGAACTGGAAACTGCTATTCCAACTCTCCCTCTTCGGCCTTGTCATGGGTTTGGGCACGGTCTTTTTCATCCCCTCCAATATCGAGCCGTTCTGCTGGCTTGCTATTTTCTTGATCTGCGCTTGGTGCATTGCTAAGCAGACCGTTGCCCGGCGTTTTCTGCACGGCTTGTGCCTCGGGCTGGCAAACAGCTTCTGGATAACTACCTGCCACATTGTGCTGTTTGCCCAATATGCCGTCAGGCACATGCAAGAAGTACAGATGATGCAGTCAGGTCCGCTAGGTGCGTCGCCGCGCTTGATGACTTTATTCGTTGGCATCATCGCTGGCCTGGTATCCGGATTGATTATTGGTTTGTCATCGCTCGCGGCCGCCAAAATGGTTAAGCCTGGGGTTCACGCTGCACCGGTAGCTGCGCTCAGGCAGAGTGCCTAAACGGGCCGTTGCCGGTTCGGGTCGGCTGAGGGCCATGGCATCCCTGGGCGCTATCAATCGCGCAAGGTGTTGCCGCTTTGCCCGCGGTAATCTGCCGCAGAACATGGCTGAGATGTCGGTTGTAGGAGGCCTCCGCGGGAGGCGTGCCAACGCTGCATATCGAAGGAGCTAAACACCGCTTCCGCCTGGAGCAATAAGCTGATTGAGGGGGTCGGGCAGTTCTTCAAACATGAAGTTCTTCAACGGCTAAATTCAACAGTCATCAGCCTAGCAGTCCAACCCAAACTGTGCCCGCACAAAAGGAACTCGCCAGCTCTTTCGGCGGGGCGCTTCATACCGCGTTCGTCTTGCGCGTGTTTCTTAAAACATCCAAGTAAAATAAAGTTGTTGGTATGCCTGAACAGAACGAACACGATTCCGAATTCCCCCTGCCCCCGCCCTCCTTTTCCTTTCTAGTGGAGTCAATCCTGATGCAAACTCAAATGCAGCTGGGTCTTTTCTCCATGGGCGCACAAGAAGAAAAGGAAGAACCCAATTTAAAATTGGCGCGCCACTCCATCGATCTGCTTTCCGTCCTGCATGAAAAAACGCGCGGCAATCTATCCATTGAGGAGCAGCGCCTGCTCGAAAACGGCCTCACCGAGGTCCGCTTCCGTTTCGTACAGGTTTCCGAAGATCTGAAGAAATCCAAGCAAAAACCCGCAGTCGACAAAGCAGACGATCAGCCGCTCATCATCACCTCAGACGGAGGAAAAGGTTCCAGAAGCGAATAGCATGCTCGACCAGTTCGGGCACGCCTCCATTCTTGTCCTCGGATCCGGCACCAGCGTCGGCGTGCCCATGGTGGGCTGCAAATGTAAGGTCTGCCATTCGGACGATCCGCGCGACCGCCGCCTTCGGCCTTCTGTTCTCTTAAAGCTCGACGACAAACGAATTTTGATCGATAGCGGACCCGATTTCCGTTATCAGGCGCTCCGCTTCGGCATCGAACGTCTGGATGCCATCCTCTATACCCACGCGCATGCAGACCACATCCTGGGATTGGACGACGTAAGGCCCTTCAACTTCATGCAGCGCCAAAATATTCCTATTTACGCGTCCGCCGAAACCCTCGGCGCCATTGAAAAGACCTTCGCTTACGTGTTTCAGGAAGCACCCACCGAATCCAGCCGCCCGCGCCTTTCTCCCCACATCTTTAATACCGATCCTTTCTGCGCGGCCGGCGTTTCCATCACGCCCATCCGCCTTTCGCACGGCAGCACCATCACGCACGGTTTTCGCTTCGGCGACTGCGCTTATCTCACCGACCACAGCGAGATTCCGCCCGAAAGCCTCGACCGCCTTCACGATCTCGACGTGCTCTTTCTGGATGCGCTGCGCCACAATCCTCATCCCACGCATTCCACTGTCGAACAATCCTTATTAACGGTTGAGAAGCTTAAGCCCAGGCGCGCCTTCTTCACCCACGTATCGCACGATCTCATGCATTCCACCCTCGAGGCGCGCATGCCGCCCGCTGTCCACGTTGCCTACGACGGTTTGGAAATCCCCATCGGCGTCAGGGCGGCCGTGGCATGACCCAGTTAGTTTTCCGTTCCCTCGATGAAGCGCGCGGACGCTTCGGCCCCTGTTCGCTCGCCATCGGCAACTTCGACGGAGTTCACATCGGGCACCAGGCGCTGCTCCGCACCACCCGCGCTTTCGCGCTGGCCAACAATCTTCAAACCGGCGTTCTCACTTTTCATCCCCATCCCACCGTCTTAGTCGCGCCCTCGCGTGTTCCGCCTATGCTCTGCACGCTGGAACAGCGCATCGCACGCCTGCGGGCCTTCGGTGCTCAAAAGGTTTTGGTGCTCCCTTTTACCGAAGCCTTGGCGCTTCTCACTCCTGAAGAGTTCATTACGGCTATTCATTCCTCGCTCGAAACTAAAGGCATATTTGTCGGCGACAATTTCCGCTTCGGCCATAAAAAAGCGGGCACAACCGAAGTGCTCGCCGCATTAGGCCAAAAACATAACTTCGCCACCACCTTCCTGAACCGCCTCACCTTTCGCGGCAAAATCGTCTCCAGTTCCGCCGTCAGGCTGGCTCTTTCTGAACACCGCCTGCTGCTGGCCGGCCACTTGCTCGGCCGCTGTTTCTCAGTCGAAGGCACGGTTGTCTCAGGGCAGGGAATCGGCTCCAAACAAACCGTTCCCACTCTCAACCTGCGGCCCCACGAAGGACAGCTTCAACTGCGCGGCGTCTATGTAACCAGAACTTTCGATCTTGATAACCGCCGTTCCTGGCCCTCCATCACCAACGCGGGCGTTCGTCCTACCTTCGGTGGCGGCGAAGTAACCATCGAAACCTTTCTGCTCGGTTCCTTGACCGGAGAAACCCCGCAAAGAATACGGGTGGATTTCAACCATTACCTCCGCCCCGAAAAACAGTTCTCGTCCCCTCAGGAATTGAAAGAGCAGATACTCAAAGATGTAACTAGGGCACGCACTTACTGGCGCAGGGTGCAAACACTGAAGCAACCCTCCGCTTCGATATACTGAGGTTTCTCAAGCGCAAAGGGCGCGGATGCGCTCCGCCAGTGGGAAAGGAACTCGCTAGCTCTTTCGGCGGATCGGCTGACGCCGCGCCCGTCTTGCGCGTTTCTTAAAAATATTGAGGAGTCAAAAACATGCAGCTTTCTGAAGGCAAAATCAAGCATATGAACGCCTTGTCCAACGACAAAGGTGTCATCGCCGCCGCCGCGATGGATCAACGCGGCAGTCTGCGCAAGTCCATCGCAGCCGCCAAAGGTGTTCCTCAGGAACAAGTAACGAACGAGATGATGGAAGAGTTCAAGATCTGTGTCTCCAAGGTCCTGACGCCCCACGCCAGCGCCATCTTGCTCGATCCCGAGTTCGGTCTCCCCGCCGCCAAAGCGCGCGCGAAAAATGCGGGTCTCTTGCTTGCTTACGAAGAAAGCGGCTATGACAACACCAAGCCGGGTCGTCTGCCCGACTTACTGCCCCACTTATCTGTCAAGCGCATTAAGGACGACGGTGCCGATGCCGTCAAGATCCTCATTTACTACACTCCCTTTGATGACGCCGACGTTAACGACATCAAGCACGCCTTCATTGAACGCATTGGCGCTGAGTGCGAGACCTACGATATTCCTTTCTTCCTCGAATTTGTCGGCTACGACCATAAAGGCGGCGATGAAAAAGGCTTGGAATACGCCAGGAAAAAGCCCGGCATCGTCATCGGTGCCATGAAGGAGTTCAGCAAGCCCCAATATAAAGTGGACATGCTGAAGGTGGAAGTGCCGGTCAACGCTCCGTTCGTCGAAGGCAGCAGCGTGTACAAAGGCGTCGCCGCCTACACCCGCAAGGAAGCGCTCGATCTTTATCGCAAAGCGGCCGACGAAGCCACCAAACCCTTCATCTATCTCAGCGCCGGTGTCGGCAACGCCGAGTTCGTGGAATCGTTAAACATGGCCGCCGAAGCCGGAACTGCCTATTCAGGCGTGTTGTGTGGACGCGCTACCTGGAAGGAAGGCATCCCGGTCTATGGCAAACACGGTGGTAAAGCCCTGGAAGATTGGCTGCAGGACGAAGGTCTGAAAAACATCAACGCTGTCAACGAAGCCATCAAGCCTGCCAAGCCCTGGCAGTTGAAAGCTGGTCTTACTGTCGGAGTCTAGCGCTTTGCCCTTTGCTTCCGTGCCCGAAGCCATCGAGGAATTTCGGCAGGGGAAAATTCTTGTTGTAGTGGACGATGAGGATCGCGAAAACGAAGGCGATCTCACGCTCGCGGCCGATAAAGTCACGCCCGAGGCCATCAACTTCATGGCTACTCATGGCCGCGGCCTTATCTGTCTGGCGGTTGATGCCGCCACCTGCGATCGTCTTGAACTCCAGCCCATGTCGCCGGTCAACACAGCCCGCTTCGGTACCGCCTTCTGCGAAGCCATCGATGCGTCCGAAGGCGTTTCCACCGGCATCTCCGCTTACGACCGCGCCCACACCATTCGCGTAGCCATGGATCCAGCCTCCAAGCCGCACGATCTGGCACGCCCCGGCCACGTCTTTCCGCTGCGTGCCCGCCCCGGCGGCGTTTTGGTGCGCTGCGGGCAAACGGAAGCCGCCGTCGATCTGGCTAAATTGGCCAACTTTTCCCCCGGCGGCGTTATCTGCGAAATTATGAACGAAGACGGAACCATGGCCCGCGTTCCGCAACTGATCGAATTCTGCCAGCGCTACGGCTTGAAAATGATTTCCGTCGCCGAACTTATTCGCTACCGCATGCAGACCGAACGCGTTGTCCAGCGCGAAGCCAGCGGCGTCATGCGCACCCCCCAGGGGGAGTTCCGCGCTGTTCGTTTTGTCAGCCGCGTCAACGACGAAGCTCATCTCGCGCTGGTCTATGGCGACGTCGAAGGCAAATCCGACGTTCTGGTGCGCGTTCATTCCCACTGCGTCTACGGCGACGTTTTCGATTCGCTCGATTGCGAGTGCCACCGCATTATTCCAGCGGCCTTGGAAGCTATCGTGCGCGCTGGCGCCGGTGTCTTGCTCTATCTGCACCAGACCGGCCCTGGTTTGCAGACCGCTTGGCGCGATGGCAGTCACCACATCCTCGTCCATGGCCAAACCCGCCATCAGCCTCTCCAGCATGAAACCGGATTGGGTGCGCAGATTCTTTCCGATCTTGGTTTGACCACCATCAAACTCCTGACCAACCACCCGCGAAAAGTAGTTGGCCTGGAAGGTTTTGGCATTCAGATTACTCAGCAGGTGCCACTCCCCCGCTAACAAATGCTTATTAGAACCGGAACCTTACTCTCAATCGTCCTTCTAGCCACGACTGTCCTGCCCGCGCAGCAACTCTCCTTGGATCGCCTTTTTGCCCGCCCCTTCCTGTGGGGCACCTGGCCGTCGCAAATCGCCTGGGCCAAGGATTCCCACCTGCTGGGCTTCCTCTGGAACGCGCACGGCGAGTCGTTCAAAGATCTCTACGTCTACAACGCCGAGGGCAAGAAACTGCTCCGGCTGACCGATCTCCAAGGCCTGAAAGATCCCATCAACGACACCGAAGCCGAACACGATATCCATCGCAAAGACTATCTTCCCCCTCCGCCCGGACTCGCCTCTTTTGACCTCTCTCACGATGGCTCAAAGGCCGTCTTTTCCTATCGAGGCGATCTGTTTATCGTCAGCACGTCAGGCGGCGCGCCCCAGCGGCTTACCAAGACCAAGGCCGCTGAAGTAAACCCGCAATTTTCGCCCGACGCCACTAAAATCGCCTTCACCCAAGCCGGTCAGTTATATGTCATGAGTCTGAACGGCGGCTTGCTCGACCAGCGCACCGACATCAAACCACCGGCATCCCTTACCAGTTATCGCTGGTCCCCGAACGGCAGATATCTCGCCTATTCCATTCAACCAACGCCCGGCCGCACCATGCCGCTACCTATCTACTCCGGCCAGTTCGTAACCGCCTCGCCTTTCCCGCGCTCCGTCGCTGGTGACTCCACCGGCGGCTGGCACTGGTACGTAGTCGAAAGCAGCGGCGACGCTCCCGCGCGTGAGTTAGACTTCGGCAAAGGAAACGCCAGCCGTGCCGTGCAATGGTCTCCCGATTCGAAATTCTTGCTCGTCACTACCCAAAGCGCCGACTTCAAAAGCCAAGACATCCGCATCGCCAGCGCCGATACTCTAAAATCAAATTCCGTGTTCCACCAGACCGACGACCGCTGGGTCGAAACCTCCGACGCCGGCTGGGATCCTCAGTCGAAGCACATCTGGTTCGTTAGCGATCAGACCGGCTACCAGCAGCTTTATGTAGTGGATGCGGATGGCGCCAACAGGAAGCAGATTACCAAGGGTTTATGGGATATCCACAACGATCCCTTTTCCCACAATCCGCAGTGGATCGGCGACTATATTTACTATTCTTCGACGCAACAAAGCACGGCGGAACGTCAGTATTATAAGGTCAAAGCCGACGGCTCTTCCGATCCCGACCGCCTCAGCACCCGCGAAGGCATGAATATCGGTTGGATGTCGGAAGACGGCACCCAGCAGGCGCTGCTGGAAGCCGATCCGAAAGAGCCCTTCGATCTGTATGTCAACGGCGAGCGTGTTACTAAGTCGCCGCTGCCCGAGTTCTACCAGCTTCCCTGGGCCGCGACAACTTACTTCACTTATCCATCCCTAAAAGATCACAAACAAGTCGCGGCCCGCTTATTACTGCCGCTCGGCTATAAGCCTAACGATCCAAACCAGGCCAAGCGGCCCGCCATCGTCTACATCCACGGCTCCGGTTACGCCACCAGCGTCTTGAAGCAATGGGGCAGCTACCAGGAACAGCGCTTTGCCTTCAACAACTACTTAGTAAGTAAAGGCTATGTCGTGCTCGAAATGGATTACCGCGGCAGCACCGACTACGGCCGCGATTGGCGCACCGGAGTCTATCTCAAAATGAGCGGTCCCGACCTCGAAGATGTTTTGGGCGGAGTCGAATATCTGCGCGGCTTGAAGAACATCGACATGGCCCGCATAGGAATCTGGGGCTGGAGTTACGGCGGTTTTATGACCGCTGCCGCCATGTTCAAAGCTCCCGAAACCTTCAAAGCGGGCGCGGCGTTTTCGGGCGTTTACGATTGGGCCAATTACAACGCCGTCTACACCGACGAGCGCCTGACCGCACCGTATGAGAATCCCGAGGCGTTCCGCCGCAGCTCACCCATCACCTTTTCCAATCAACTGCAAAACCATCTCCTCATCCTTCACGGCATTGCCGATACCAACGTGCTTTTTCAGGAAGCCGCACAGCTTTCCGAAAAGCTGATTCATGAAGGCAAAAGCTTTGAGGAAGCTTTCTATCCTGAGGAGAACCACGCTTACGTGCGCGACGAAAGCTATCGCGATGCATTCGCCCGCGCCGCTGAGTTCTTCGACCGCAACCTTAAGCAGTAATGGCCAAGTCATTCGAACTGCCGCGCTTCTATCCCATTCTCGATACAGCCGTGCTCAGAAGCCGCGAATGTGGCGTCCTACTAGCGGCTGAATGCCTGTTGCGGGCCGGTGCGCGCATTCTACAGTACCGGAATAAGAACGGCTGGCACCAATTCCACTATGATGAGGCAAGTAACATTGCAGAGCTTTGCCGGCAGGCAGGCGCGCTGTTCGTCGTAAACGACCGTGCAGACTATGCACAGCTTCTGAATGCCGGATTACATATTGGACAGGATGATCTTCCGCCCGTGGCAGCTCGAATGGTTGTACCGAACGCAGTTCTAGGGTTTTCCACTCACAATGCGCTGCAACTGCGCCACGCCAGCGATGCGCCTGCCGATTATCTTTCGCTCGGACCCATCTTTGCTACCTCCTCAAAAGAGAAGCCCGATCCTGTCGTGGGCGTCGATGGCCTCAAAGCCATGCGAGCCCTCACCAATAAACCCTTATGTGCCATCGGTGGCATCACCTTGGCCAATGCCCCACAGGTCCTGGAAGCCAAAGCAGATTCTATTGCGGTTATATCCGCCCTCTTGCCCGAAAAATGCGATGCCGCCAGCCTCACAGCTCGCGCGGCGGAATGGTTGAAGTTATCACAATGAATAAGTTCTTTAAAGCGACATTAGTAAGTGCTTTCTGCTTCACCGTCTATGCGTATCAGAAGCCGCCCGCGTTACGTCTGCCCGACACTATCGCTCCTGTAAGTTACAAAGCGGCGTTGAATCTCGATCCCGCAAAAGAAACGTTCAGCGGAAAGATTGAAATCAAGGTAGACGTTAAAGAACCCGCCCAGATCGTTTGGCTGAACGCCACCAAAATCAATATCTCGGAAGCCGTTTTGAAAGCCGGCGGCAAAAGCTATCCCGCTAAACCGCGGCCCGGAGGCGACGACTTTGTCGGCCTCGATTTCACCACGCCCATACCCGCCGGCGCCGGCGAAATAGACATCAGCTATACCGGCAGCGTCCGCCAAAAGGACAGTTCCGGCGTCTTCGCCATGGTGGATAACGGCAACAAATACATTTACACTCAATTCGAATCCACCGACGCGCGCGCCGCTTTCCCCTGTTTCGACGAGCCATCCTTCAAAGTCCCGTGGCAGTTGACTCTAACGGTCCCTTCCTCGGACAACGTCATCAGCAATACATCCGTCATGAAGCAGGAAAAGCAGGGCGAACAGACAACTTACTACTTCAAACAGACAAAGCCGCTGCCCAGTTACCTGGTCGCTTTCGCCGTGGGTCCCTTTGACTTTGTCGACGCCGGAACGGCCGGCAGAAATCATATTCCCGTTCGCATAGTTACTCCAAAGGGACACGCTGACGAAGCTAAGTACGCCGCCGAGGTAACCGCCACCATCATCACCCGCGAAGAAGAGTACTTCGGCATTCCTTTCCCCTACGACAAATCGGACCAAGTCGCCATTCCCGTAACCTTCGGATTCGGCGCCATGGAAAACGCTGGCATGGTCACCTATGGCCAGACCATCATCCTTGCCAAACCATCCATCGACACCATAAGTCGACAGCGCGAATACGCTTCGGTAGCCGCGCATGAACTTGCCCACCAATGGTTCGGTGATTTAGTCACAACTGCCTGGTGGAACGACATCTGGCTGAATGAAGCGTTTGCCACTTGGATGGAACAGAAACTCCTGCGCGAGTGGAAGCCCGAATGGAACACCGTTGTAAACGATGTGGGTGCAAAACTCGGCGCGGAGAGCCAGGACAGCCTGGCATCGGCCCGCAAGATCCGCCAGGAGATTAAGACCAAAGACGACATCAGCAACGCTTTCGACGGCATCACCTATCAAAAAGGCGCGGCCGTCATTTCCATGTTCGAGAATTACGTCGGCCAGGAAGACTTCCGCAAAGGCGTGCAGAGTTACCTGAAGCAATATGCATTTCGCAATGCCGATGCGCCGGAATTTCTCGATGCCATCAGCACTTCGAGTAAGAAGAACGTCACGGCTATGTTTTCAACTTTCCTGAATCAGCCCGGCGTGCCGCTAGTTTCAGTCGCCCTCGATTGTAAGCAATCTCAACCATCGCTTCATCTCGAACAGCAGCGTTTTGTTCCGCTTGGCACCAAAGCGCCCGACCAACTTTGGCAAATTCCCATCTGCGTCCGCTACGGCAACGGGAGCACCAGTGAGACTGCGTGCGAAGTGATGACGCAACCCAAGCAGGATTGGGCACTTAAGGCCGCCAGCTGTCCAACCTGGGTAGAGGCGAACAACCGCGCCCTTGGCTACTATCGCGTCGATTACAAAGGCGGGTTACTAAGCGCACTCACTGAGGGCGACGTCGATAAACGCCTGAGTGCGGCGGAACGCGTGGACTTCATGGGCAATGCTGAGTCCCTCTCAAGCGCGGGCAAACTTCCCGCTGGAGACGCCTTGAAACTCGTGCAAACTTTCGCCGGCGACCCCGAGCGCCAAGTCGTTCAAAGCGCGCTGGGTCTTGCCTTGCAACCGGTGCAGCACGAGGTGCCGGAAACTCTGATGCCTAACTACCGGCGCTTCTTGCTGAAAAACTTTGAAGCGCGCGCAAGAGAAATCGGCTGGACTCCGAAACCCAATGAATCTGATGACATTCGTCTTCTGCGTCCGCCCTTGCTGCGCCTGATGGCCACGTACGGCGGCGACAAAGAACTGGCCGCGCAAGGAACAGAACTCGCGAACAAATGGCTGAATGATCACACCTCAGTCAACCCGAACTTAGCCAGCTCCGTACTCAGCACCGCCGCTTTCTATGGCGATAAAGCCCTGTTCGACCGCTTCCTGGCTAGCTTGAAGGCGACCAAAGACCGTCAGGAGCGCGGCCGAATCATCAATGCGATGTCCAGTTTTCGCGAGCCCGCCGCCATTACCGCGGGTTACGAAGGCGTGCTGAGCGGCGAGGTCCCCTTCATCGAAGGCGTGTACTTGTTATTCGCCGGACAGTCGTTTCCGTCAACCAGGAATATGGCCTTTGGCTTCATGAAAGCCCACTTCGACGAGATCATGGAGAAACGTCCCACCGGCGGCGGCTTCGATGCGGGAGCCTATCTACCCTATGTCGGAGCCAGTTACTGCGACGCCAGCTCGAAAGAAAAATTGAGCAGCTTCTTTGAACCACGCGTGGACAAAATCACCGGCGCCAAACGAACCTTGTCTAACGTCCTCGAATCCATCGACGATTGCATAGCCCAAAAGGCCGAACAGGAACCCAGCGTAGTAGCGTTCCTTCAGAGCTACTAAGTCCGCGCAGCGATAACCGCGTCCGCCGCTCGCAACCCGGACGAAATCGCTCCCTCAATCGACGTAATCGACAAATAATCGCCACACAGAAACAAGCGTTCCGACAGTTGCACCGGCTTCTTGACTGTTTCCAGCGCCGGAGGCTCCTGCAGTATCAGCGCCTCCGGAATGGCATAAGTTCGCAGATGCCGCCACTTACTAACTTCCTCCCCATACCACTCCGAAAGCTGCTTCCGAACCTCCGCTTCCAGTCGAGCTTCATCCTCACTTACTCCCAGCACCGTTACTGACACCAGTGACTTTCCAGCCGGAGCATAGTTTGCATGCAACTCGCTCGGCACGCACAAATTATTAATCGGCCCGCTGCCCTCTCCATTCAAAACCAGCCACGGCCCCTTCACCGGCGACCGGTCGGCAGCATAGTAAAGGCACGTAACACTGGCGTTTCTGAAGCCCTCGCTCCGTCCGCGCAACCGCGCTGCTTCCAGTGGAGCCGTTGCAATCACCACTGCCGAATAATCCACCCGCCCGCCATTTTCCAACAAAACACAGTCGTCGTTAATCTCGCGAACCGCAGTCGCCGTCCGCACAACGTCGGGTCTCAACCGGTTCAGCAACTGCTGCGGAATGGCCTGTATCCCCAACGCCGGCAGCGCCGCTTCACCCAGCGAAAACATGCGAAAAACAAATTCAAATTTGCGGCTGCTCGTAACCAGGTTCGGCTCCAAAAAAATGCCGCCCAGAAAAGGCTTGAAAAACTGTCGCACCATCTTCTCGGAAAACCCAAACTCACGCAGCCGCTGATCGGTGGTCACCTCCGGCCGGTCCAGCAGGCTGGAAACGCTCACGTCGGTAACTTTGTCGCGCAAATGCAACATGCGCGTCTTGTCACTCAACGACCCTACGGGCGCAAGCAACGTCGCCATGGCATCGCTCGGATGCCGCAACGGATCGCCCAGCGTATAAAACTTCCCGTTCATTCGCACCTGCGCGCCGGAATGAAAAGCCTTCAAGGCAAGCGCGCCGTAATCGATGGTTTCCTGCGTCCTCGGATACGCCGTCAACAGCACCTGAAAGCCCCGGTCCATGCGGTATCCGTCCACTACATGCGTCCGCACGCGCCCGCCCACGCAATCGCTCTTCTCCAGCACCACGCACGGCACGCCGCGCTCCTGCAACCTTACCGCACAAGTCAAACCGGCCAATCCTGCGCCCACAATCACAACCGGGTTTTCCGCCATGCAGTCACCAGTGTAAGTGGCCTGCCAATTGCAACAATCAGGGAGGATGACACCCGCAATCGAAACAACCTCGCTCACACGCCGTTTTGGCGAACTTACCGCCGTCCGGGAGGTAAATCTTTCGGTCGCCTCCGGTCAGTTCTTCGGTTTTCTTGGGCCAAATGGCGCGGGCAAATCCACCATGATCAAAATGCTCACCGGCCTGCTCGCCCCAACCTCCGGCAGCATTCGCATTCTTGGCGAAGATCTCAAAGATAAGTCCGCCGAACTCAAGCACCAGATCGGTGTCGTGCCCGAAGGCATGGCCCTTTTCGGGCGTCTTACCGCCAATGAATATCTCCGCTTCGTCGGCGCCATGTACGGTCTCGACCGGGCCACCACCCTCCAGCGCACCGAAGAATTGCTCGAGTTCATGAACCTCGCCAGCGAGCACAAAAAGCTCGTCACCGACTTCTCCCACGGCATGCAGAAGAAACTCGCTCTCGCCGCAGCTGTTATTCACGCGCCCAAAGTCCTTTTCCTCGACGAGCCTTTTGAAGGAGTCGATGCCGTCGCCGCCGGCACGCTGAAAACGATGCTGCAGCGCATGATCTCGCACGGCGCAACCATCTTCCTCACCTCGCATGTCCTCGAAATAGTGGAGCGCCTCTGCACCCACATCGGCATCATCCATCGCGGTCAGCTCGTCGCCCAAGGCTCCTTGGAAGAACTGCGCGCCGGCCAGCACTTGTCCCTTGAGCAGATCTTTCTCGAGATCGTAGGCACAGATCGAGCCGGCAATCTCGCCGCCGGTCCTCCCGAACAGGAGCTTTCATGGCTGTAGAGCGTGGCAGTCAAGCGGCCATTCCCGCTTCTACGCAGCTTCTCGCCGTCGCCTGGCTGCGCTGGCGGCTCTTTGCCAATGGCTTTCGCCGTAAACAAAGTGGACAAGGGCGCGCAGGCCGAATCATCTTCGCCATCCTCATCCGCCTTATTACCTGGCCGTTTGTCGCCCTCTTGGTAGTGGTGCCGGCTCTCAGTTGTGGCGTGTTGGCGTGGACCCTTGTCGCCCGTCACCAATCCCAGAACCTGGTGGGTCTCCTTGCCGGCGTCTTTCTCCTTTGGCAGTTTCTAAGTTTGAACGGCATCAGCATATCCGCCAACCTGCCGGCCTTCGACCCAGCCACCCTTCTGCGCTTCCCGCTGCGCTTTGGCCGTTATCTTTTGCTCCGAACGCTACTCGGCCTCATGACTCCAATGACCATCGTTGGCACCCTCGCCCTTTTGTCTGCCGCCCTGGGCATCGGCATTGCCAACCATTTGCTGGCGTTCCCCGCTTTGCTCGTTCTCATGCTCTACGCGTCCATGAATGTATTCTTTACCCGCATGATGGCCGCCTGGCTCGAGCGCTGGCTCGCCCATCGCCGCGCCCGTGAGGCGTTCGCCGCCATCATGGTGCTCGTCTTTGTAGGGGTTCAGTTCCTCAACACACGCGCCACCTACTTGTCGGCGCAAGGCAGAAGCAGATTTTTCGATTTTGTCAGTGGATCTGCCCATGTTCTGCAATGGCTTCCGCCCGGCTTTGCAACCAACGCCATCCTCAGCCGCCACAATCCGCTTGCCCAATACACGGCGCTATTAGCCTGCACCGCGTTGTTCTTCAGCATCTTCGCCCTCCGTCTTCACAAGCAATTCCTGGGCGAATATCTCAGCGACGGCCCGGCACGCAGTAAGGCCCCCGTTTCGCCTTCACCCCGTCTACCGGCCATGACTTCGACATGGCCGCCTTTCGTTTCTCCTGTCATTGCTGCGTGCCTCCGCAAAGAATGGTTTTATCTTTTCAGCGGCGCCAATCAACTCATCGGCCTCCTGACACCGCTGCTTTTCATCTTCGTCTTCAGCCGCGGAATCTTCGGCAATCACCCTCACTACTTCCTGCCGGCCGCCATCGCCTACGCCCTCATCGGTCTTTTGCCAGGGCTCTACAACATATTCGGAGCAGATGGAACCGGCGTGCAGATTTACCTGCTCGCGCCCGTCCGCCTCCGCGACATCGTTATCGCCAAGAATATGGCAAGCCTGGCGCTCATCACCGTGCAGGCCTCGCTCGCCTGGATCCTGGCCCTATCGTTCAGCAAGAACCCGATATCGCCCGAAACCCAGCTCTCCGCCGCCCTTTGGACGATCTTCGTCATCGCCATCAACCTGACCGTAGGCACTCTGCGTTCCATTCAGGCGCCGCGTAAGTTCGTCCCGGGCCAGGCGCGTCAGGCGCGAACGCCAACCGGCCGCACCAGCGGCCTGCTCGTACTGGCGCTCTTTTTCGGCAGTATGTTGCTGCAGATTCCCGTTATTCTCTTAAGCCGCAGCCTCAGCCAACCCTGGTTAGGCGCAATCATCTTTGGACCCCTCGCCCTCGCTTCCATCGCCGCCTATTTCCTGCTGCTGAGCGCAGTGGAGAGCCTGATCCTGAACCACCGCGACTCAATGGCTGAGGAACTCTGCAGAGCCTGACAAACTTTATGAGTTCCCAACAGCGTAAGCAAAGGCAAAAAATCCACTAAGGGACACTTTCCGAATGAAACACACCACCATGCTGACTGTCGCGTCTCTGCTCTCGCTCCTCTTGCTGACGCTTCACATTACAGACGACATCGTTCGTGGGATCTCGAAAGCCGAGAGCTCAAACACCGCGCTGCTCGTCCTCGCGGTCTTCCTCTACGGCACACTCGTGCTCGCCGAACGGCGATCGGGACTCATCATCATGCTGCTCATCGGATTGTTAGCGGCGGCCATGCCCGTCCTGCACATGAGGGGGGCTCATTACGCCGAGATCGCCAAATCCCAAGGCGGTTTTTTCTTCGTCTGGACTCTCTGGGCTCTCGGCGGGCTGGGGGGCTTCACCTTCATCCTCTCGGCGCGCGGACTTTGGGATCTGCGCCGGCGTCGCCCCCGGTAGTCCAGGCAACTAACGGAGTTCAATCCAGCCACCGCCGCAAGCGTCGTGGCACCATAGTCTGATGTTTCGTCGCTTTGCCCTAACAATTCTTGCTGCCGGTAACCTGCTTCTCCTAGCGAACCAGGAACTCGTGCCCTCTCGCGCTTGGAACGCCATCACCACCGGCGCCCTGCTGAAGCACATCCGCATCCTCTCCTCCGACGAGTTCGAAGGACGCGCCCCGGCAACCGCAGGCGAGCAGAAGACCGTCGAATACCTGGTCAACGCTTGCCGCGCCATGAAACTGGCTCCCGGCAACCCGGATGGCACCTATCTGCAAAAAGTAGCGCTTTGGGGCATCACCCCTGTCGACAGCAAACTCACCATTAAAGCAGCCGGCTCCGACTTTCCGTTGGCTCCGGAAGACGCCAGGATCTCCTCCCAGCAGCCAAAGCCCGCCATCACCATTCCCGAATCAGCCATCGTATTTGCCGGTTATGGAGTAGTGGCGCCGGAGTATGGCTGGAACGATTACAAAGGCCTCGACGTCAAGGGCAAGGCTGTCGTTATTCTGGGTGGCGATCCGCCAGTGGCCGATCCGCACGATCCTTCAAAGCTCGATGACAAGATGTTTCTCGGGCCGGAGCTTTCCTTTTACGGCAGACCAGGATCGAAAGCCGATCAGGCGCATCGCCTCGGCGCAACCGCGGTCATCACCATCACCGGAGGTCCGGCAAGCCGCTTCCCCACTCGTCCTCCCGGCGCCGGCGCAGGCCCAAACCGCTACATCACCCGCGAAACGATGATCGTGCGGGACGCTTCGTCCACAGATCGGATCGACGCCGCCGTTTCCATGACGAACGACAAGGCGGTGGCCTTATTTGCCGCTTCTGGACTCGATCTAAACGCCCTGCGCGAAGCCGCCGTCTCGCGCGATTTCAAACCAGTGACTCTCAAAGCCAGCCTGTCGGGAACCGTCCACAACCAGGTGCGCGAGATCGACACCAATAATGTAATCGCGAAGATTGAAGGCAGCGATCCCGCGCTGCGCAACCAGTACGTTATTTATTCCGGACATTGGGACCACATGGGTCGGCAGGGCGACAACATCTTCCACGGTGCCAGCGACAACGCTTCCGGAGCCGCCAGCGTTCTGGAATTGGCCCACGCATTCACGGAACTGCCGAAGCCTGCAAAACGCACGGTGCTGTTCCTGTGGCCCACCGCCGAGGAGCGCGGCCTGCTGGGTGCGAAGTACTATGTGCAGCATCCGCTCTACCCGCTGGCCCAGACAGTGGCCAATATCAACCTCGATTACTTCAGCGACTGGGGCTGGGGACGGACCAGGGACTTCAGCATTCTCGGCATGGGGATGAGCACTCTCGACGATGTGACAAAGCAAGCCGTCGAGCGCCAGGGCAGAGTAATGACCAGCGACACCGATCCAGTGGAGGGTTTCTTCTGGCGTTCCGACCACGTGGAGTTCGGCATGGGCGGCGTGCCCTTTCTCGCCATGAGTCCGGGCATTGACTTCGTCGGCAAACCCGCAGGCTGGGGCGATCAAAAGCGTCAGGAGTACATCCACGCCAACTATCACAAGCCGACCGACCAGATTAAGCCCGATTGGGACCTGAGTGGATCGGTGGAAGATCTCCAGGTACTGCTCGAAGTGGGCTACCTGGTGGCGCAAGCACCGGACCGTCCGCACTGGACCCACCGTCCGCCCTACATGCACAGCCAGTATGCGGGCAAGTAATTACGGATTACTGTAACGATCAGGCAGAAATCATCACCACAAAGATGTGGCAGACGCCGGCTCCTTTCACCGTTGGTCTTACGTTGTCTTGATGGTGCTTGGCGGCGCAACGTCTCTTTACTGCCTGGCAGCGATCGGCGCTTGGTTGGCGCGGGAACGGTGGATGGGCCGCCTGATCGTCAATGCCGGCAAACCACCCTCCAAATTCCGGGTTTACAGCTGGATTTTCTATGCGCTGCTGTGGGCAGCGGCCGCCTTTTCGGAACCGGCACATTTCCCGTTTTCGTTCAGCACCGTTATCTTGATTTCACTAGGTACGCCTCTTCTCATCGGCGACGCTCTCGAGATCCGCGAAGGCGGCATCTTTTCCGACGCGCTGATCATTTCCTGGAACCGGGTTAAGGACTGGCGCTGGGAGCATGCCGGCGGCGGCAAGCAGGTTCAATGGTCAGGCAAGGTTGAACCTGGACCAGCCATTATGAAGGTGGAACTCGTAAAGCCATTGTTTTTTCGCCGTATCGTCCAGATACGCGTGCCGTACGCGCAAGTGGATGCGGTCGAGCACGCGGTGTCGGCAAAGGTGCCTGTCAGATAAAAGATTTACGCCGCACAGGAACCGCAACTCCCAGTTCTTCCCAGGAAACTCGCAGACTTGAAGTTGCGCCACACGGCCTTCACCTGCCAATCACAGCTGATCAGGCTGCGGCTAGGCAGGCAGCTAGCTATGCCGTGAACACCCGATTGGGTTTGCTCATCTAGAGACTCCACCTCGTGAAATTTGTTGCTAATTCTGCTGTCTGCGAGTTCGGGGACACTTTGACCGTTAGTTAGCAGAAACCAGTTGCCAACAGTTATGTTTCTGGTTGACGATGGAGTTTTCAGTGTTTCAGTCAGGTCACCAAAATGAATAAATTCCTAGTGCTACGATGAACGCTAAACTGCCAACAGCGGTGCCAATCTATGCTTGCGACAGGTCGCATGTCTCGTTCCATGTTTATCTTTGGCTACGATGCGTCTGCGAGTTCGTTCACTGCATTGCATTTGGGTGTTACTGTCGCAAACTCAACAAGCTCGCAGCAGTTTACCGGCAAGGAACGGGATGCAGAATCAGGACTCGACTACTTCGGAGCCAGGTATTACGGATCGGCGCTGGGGAGGTTTACGTCGCCCGATTGGTCGACAAAGCCGCAACCGATCCCCTATGCGAAGCTTGAGAACCCGCAGAGCCTCAATCTGTACGCGTATGTGTTCAACAACCCTCTTGCTCATCGGGATGCTGATGGGCATATCATTGACGACGCTGCGTTGGAAAAGAACAATATCCAAACAAGTCGTCATCTCGACTATAATTCGGCGCCAAGGTAGCATTCTTTGACCGATCCGGTGCGTCCCACCGACTGAGACATCGTCATTTGTGTGAAAGTCGATCTTATTCCCCTCTTGGGCAGTTGCCGAAGACAGGGTATGCATAATTCTCAGACGAACCGGTATTCCTTCGGGGAGCACCAAGTCCTGTGAATATGCAACCTCGGGAAGGATCGAAATTAGGAGCGCCAAAGCCGTGCGACCCCAGAGCTTATTACCGCGCATGATAATTCTCCAATCACGACCTTCGAAAAATGAACAACAGGGACAATCAGGGTAGCAGAGTGCCGTGGCAAAGCGTTGTGTGAGAGGTTTCACCGGTCATCAGTCATTAGAGATCACTATGAGGTACGTTCGCCTGAACGAATCGATTCGGAAGCCGTCTGATGGGATCGCGCGAAACTCGAAACCGGAGGTTGAGGGTGGGCATAGTTTTGGGCATACTCGCCAGTCAAAACAAAATAATGGCGAGTTATGGTGCGCCCGGAGAGGCTCGAACTCCCGACCTAATGATTCGAAGTCAGGAAAGCATTAAGCATCAACAACTTACGAAGGATTATGCAGAGTTGCTAACTTTGGCTATAACTTGTTAGCAGTGAGCAGTTTACGACGTTTTTGTTCGGCTTCGATAGCTTTGGGTGGTAACGCAGAGTAGCAAGGGGTGGGCATAGTTTTGGGCATAGTCGAACGCCGCCCGCGCTCAGTGCGACGACTAACAGCAGGAGCCCCAATGTTGTTGGCTCAGGAGTAGCGGCCGAGACATCAACCGGCGTAACGCCATCTGCTTCGAAGAATTCTAACGTACCTCCGAAGTCTAAGGCGCCAAGAGAGCCCATCTCGCCTTCATTGAATGCCCCAGCGTAAGTAGAGGACATCTCTGTGAGCTCTAACGTAGTCCCGAGCGTCACTTGATACGGCTCATAAACGGGCGGGAAAACGCACCCGAGTTTGGTTCCGCACATGCCCCCCAGAGTGTCGGATAAAATGAAACTGGCAGTGCTAGTCACCCCAGTCTCCCCAACGCCGCTTGCATCGAAAGCGGGAACGTACACGATGCCGCTACGTATGGGACCGCTGGTAACAAAATACAAACTCAAGAAAGTTGAAGCAGAAGCCGTGTCGCTTGATGGACCGGCTGGGTTTGCGGAGACACTTGCTTCCACTGAACTATTAAACGTTACGGTATTGCCCGAAATAGTGTAAGAATCCGACGCGCTAGCCGTTACCGTATCCAAAGTACCAGCCTGAGTGCAAGACGACGAGCCGGTGACAGATCCGAGGTTTGTATTGCAAATGACGCTTGTGGCAATGGTGACGGATGCCGCCTGGACGCTTGTGCCAACAAGGGTCATAAAGATGACAGAGAAGATAGTTTTGTTCATAAATCCTCCAGTGTAGGCAGCCACCGCGCGGAACGTAAATTGCCAGCCGAGCACTAACAATCTTAGGCAGACTCAGTTTGTTTACGCAAGATGGCAAGTTTTGGTACTCAGAGAGCTTTGCCTAGTAATGCAGCTTGGCAAGGGGTTTGGCATAGTTTTAGGCATATCAATTTTGGTTCAGTTACCTATATCGCGAGACAGTTAGAACACCTTCTCGCGGAATTGAAGGTAATCCGTAGACACGTGGAGAAGATGAGGCCATGACGAGAATACTCGTTTGCCTTTGTTCGGGCGTTTGAAACCGTGTGGTTTCGCTGGCAAACCATCAGGGTCAACAAGAACTCTAGAAATTCTCGAACGTTTCGCCTTGATGTAACCTGAGTCAAGAAAGCATTAAGAATGCGGATTCCGGGGCATGTGGATGAAGGATTCCGACAAAATGCGAATAAAGATTCCGGGGATGTGAATAGAGGATTCCGAGAAAAGGTGAATTGAAAAATGAGCCTCGTCGGAAAAATTATTCACATGTCGGAATGAATTTGTAAAAAAAGCTTCATCTTTCGGAGAGCGGCGGCGCTGGACAACTAAGACGGAAGTTCCTCTACTGAGCGTGGAGGAGATTCCGTGGCTCAACAACAGGGTAGTGTCAACAAAAATGTGTAAGCTTCTTTTGGCAAGTAGCTTATTTATGAAATTGTGATAGATTACTCGGTGCCTGACGGAGGATAGGGCCATGCGGGGACGCAACCCGAGCACCGTTCAGGGCCGAGACCGGAGACGGGCGGTGTTCCGCCCGTTCTGGATGAGCTTGAAAATCCGGGATCGGCCGCAAGCGATAAATCCCGGGGTTTGGGGCCGAGCCCCATTTCAACGACGGCGCAGCCTCCTTATCTCCTTTCCAGCGCCGGCATGCGCTCCGGCCAGAGAATTTGAAAACGATTGAGGGCTTCGCGCCAGCTCTGCACCGTGCTCCATCTTTTCGAATGATTGCGCAGCGCCAGATACAGCAGTTTAAGAGCCGCCTCTTCGTTGGGAAACGAGCCGCGTGTCTTGATGATTTTGCGCAGGCTCATGTTCAGTGACTCCACCGCGTTGGTCGTATAAATGATCTTGCGGATCTCATCGGGAAACGCAAAGAACGGCGTGACGCGCTCCCAGTTTCGATGCCAAACCTGGGCAATGGTGGGATGGCTCTTATCCCACTGGGCCGCAAACTTTTCAAGCTCCAACTCCGCTGCCTCGCGCGTCGGCGCCGTGTAAATGGGACGCAGCGCCGCCGCTACTTGCCGACGTTGCTTCCAGGAAACGAAGTTCAAACAGTGCCGCACGATATGCACGATGCACAACTGCACCAGTGCTTTCGGGAACACAGCCTCAATCGCCTCCGGAAAGCCCTTGAGCCCGTCAACACAGGCGATGAACACATCTTTGACGCCGCGGTTTTTCAACTCTGTCATGACTTGGAGCCAGAACTTGGCGCCCTCGTTCTCTGTTGTCCACAGCCCCAACACTTCCTTCACGCCTTCCATGTTGATGCCAATGGCCACATGCACCGCGCGGTTCTCCACGTGCCCGTTGTGCCGCATCTTGACGTACAACGCATCCATGTACAAAATCGGGTAAATCTCTTCCAGCGGCCGGTTCTGCCAGGCGCGCACCTCGTCCTGCACCTCCTCGGTGACGTTGGAAATCAGTCCCGGACTCACCTCTACTCCGTAGATCTCTTTCAGGTGCGCTTCAATGTCGCGCGTCGACATACCGCGCGCATACATCGACAAAATCTTGTCGTCGAAGCCGGTCCAGCGCGTCTGATTCTTCGCCACAATCAGCGGCTCAAAAGTCGCGTTCCGGTCGCGCGGCGTCTCCAACTCCATCTCGCCGAAATCGCCTTTCAGCGTCTTCTTTGTCTTCCCGTTGCGCGAGTTCCCGCTCTTATAACCAGCCGGATCGTGCTTCTTATACCCCAGATGATCGGTCAGTTCGCCTTCCAGCGACCGCTGCAAAATCGCTTTGGTGAGCTGCTTCAGCCAGCCGTTCTCACCCGCTATGTCTTCCGGCCGCTTGCCGTGCTCGGCCAGTAATTGATCGACCAGGTTCAAATCGATTCCCATGTGTCTGTCCTTTCCCGCCTTCTCGCCAGAAACAGAGCTTACACATTTTGT